>NZ_JAILYN010000041.1 GCF_019795155.1 Marinobacterium arenosum
AGAGAAGATCGATAGCCCGATGGGGCGTCACCTGTACAGCGAGCGTTTGGGTACGGTGGAACCGGTGTTCGGTAATATCAACACCAACAAGGGGCTGAAACGCTTCACCTTGAGAGGTGAAGGCAAGGTCAACGCCCAGTGGCTGATGTACTGCCTGGTGCACAATATCGAGAAGATCGCCACGCAGGGCGAGGTGCGGCATTAGGTGAAGCCGGAAGGCCGGTTTTGAGCTGAGACTAGGTCCAATCCGGGGTGTAACAACAAATAGTATCTGTTTGAATAGTCGAAAGAAAAACGACCATCGGTGAACAAACAGGCTTAAATGAACAGGAAGAGGATAAGTCGGATGGGGAAATTTATGCCGAAAGGTCTAATCCGACAGCCTCGTTAGAAATCAATGGAAGATAATGTGCTCGAAATAATTTTAGGTTCGATAGCTGGTAATGCTTTAGTTGTTGGCGTTCTCGCTTTTCTATTCAAAAGTATCGTAAACCATCGACTTGAAAAGGATATGGCAATCTACCACGAAAAAATTCGACTCGATAACGAAAAGATATTGGGTGAATACCGATCAGAATTAGAAAAAGAAAGGATAAGGCTTCAAATATCCTATGGTGGAATATTTGAGAAACAGGCAGAAGCGATAATTGAAATCTACAATTCTGTTTTAGGTGTAGAAAGAACGATGAGCAATGCCATGCATGCTGGCGAAAATAAAGAAGAGTATTATGAAGCTTTTATTGAGAACTGGCGGGTCTTATCAAAGTCCCTAGATGAAAAAAGAATTATCCTTCCAGAGCATGTAGTGGAGTTGCTCAAAAAAATACAAAAAGACGTGTTTTGGGGAGTTCATGACTATCGACGTGCTGATTACCAATTAGGAAAAGTTACTCTCAGTAATGAGCAGATCGATAAGTTATTTGATAAACAAGATCGAGCGCTAGCTATAACAGATAAAATGCCCGAGATAAAACAAGAGTTGGTTGTGTCTCTAAGGAAGCTGATTGGTGTTTCTCATGGCGAGGGTGGAAATTAATTTCTAACAATTGTAAGCACTTGACCCAAAAAGCTACGCTTTCCGGTCAAGTGTTACAGGCGTTAAAACCCACCGATCTCCCGCCTCAACCAGCAAACCGCCGGGTCCTGCGCATAGAGCGGGTGCTGGATCAGGGTCATCTCGACGCTGTCCAGCCCTGCCGGCGGTTGCACCATCCGCACCGGCAGCATCTGCATAAACAACTCGGCCATCTGCTGCGGCAGGGTGATGATCGCATCGGTCATGGAGACGATCCGCGCGGCGGCGGTGTAGTTGAGATTGCAGGAGATGGTCTGGCGGCTCAGTTGCCGCTCGGCCAGCCAGAGGTCCACCGCGCCGAGGCGTCCGCCGGCCATATCGGTGAACTGGATATGGGGTTGACCGATGAACTGCTGCAGGCTCAACTGATCGCCGACTTGCTCGTTGTGCTCTCCCACCAGGCAGACCAGCTTTTCCTGCTTCCAGGGCTGTTGCTGCAACCCCTTGGGGATTTTGTGGAACGACTCCAGGCCGACCACCAGGTCCACCGCCCTGCTCTCCAGGCCATTTTGCAGTACCGCATCGGTGATCCATTGGATCTCGAAACTGATATTGGGCGCGGTCTGCCTCACCCTGGCCAGCAGCGCCGGGTAGTGAACCAGTTCGAAATAGTCGGTGGTGGCGATCACGAACCTACGCCGGGAGGTGGAGGGGTCGAACGGCTCCGGCTGCGCCAGGGTCGCTTCCAGCAGCTTCAACGCCTGCTGCACCGCCGGCAGCATCGCCTGCGCCCGCGGCGTCGGTTGCATCCCCTTGGCAGTGCGTACCAGCAGCGGGTCGCCCAGCTCTTCGCGCATCCGGTTCAAGGCGTGGCTGACCGCCGGCTGGCTGAGACAGAGCTTGTCCGCCGCCCGGGTGACATGGCACTCGGTCATCAACGCCTCGAACACCAGCAGCAGGTTCAGGTCGAACCGGCGCAACAGCCCGGATTTTTTAATTTCTTCGATTTCTTTTGGTTCTGTCACTGCCGGCTCCTGCTTCGATGCATCACAGCAGGAATGCCACCACTGGCCTGAAGGCAACAATCAGTCGCCGGAATGCCGGACCACGCGGGGCGCGCCTGCCACATGCAACCTCCCATATGAAATAGGTACTCTCCTACTGCAGAAATAATTATTCATATCATGCATCTATTAATCATATTAATTCATTTCCTTAATTTATGGTCAGGAAATATCGTCAGATCTTCTCTGAACTCTTCACCGAGCTCTTCACTAAACAACGGGAGATCATCATGTCCGACCAAGCCAAAGATGCCTACGCCAAGGCCAACGAGGAGTACCAGCCGATCTATGCCGGCGCCACCGACACCTTCCTGGGTGTGCCCCGCTGCGAGGCTATCGAGCAGAGCGATGCCGACGTGGTGGTGGCCGGTATCCCGTTCGACCTGGCCTGCAGCGGCCGCTCCGGCTCCCGGCTGGGGCCGCGGGCGATCCGCACCGCGTCAGCCAACCTGGCCTGGGAGGGGGTGCGCTGGCCCTGGGATTTCGCGTTGGAAGATCGGCTGAACGTGGAGGATAGCGGCGATATCTTCTTCCAGTACGGCGAGCCGGAAAGCTTCGTCACCAACGCCGAAGCCCATGCGGCGCGGGTATTGGAAGCGGGCAAGAAGCTGCTCAGCTTTGGCGGCGACCACTTCGTCACCCTGCCGCTGCTGCGCGCCTACGCCAAGAAATACGGTCCGCTGGCGCTGATCCATTTCGACGCCCATACCGACACCTACTCCGGCGGCTCCAAGTACGACCATGGCACGGTGTTCTACCATGCGGTCAAGGAGGGGCTGGTCGATACCGAGCACTCGATCCAGATCGGCATCCGCACCTCCTTCAACAGCGCCGACCACCCGTTCGAGGTGCTCGATGCGGCCTGGGTTAACGACCATGGTCCGGCGGCGGTGCTGGAACGGATCCGCAGCCGGGTCGGCGATCGCACCGCCTACCTGAGCTTCGACATCGACGGGCTGGACCCGAGCTGCGCGCCGGGCACCGGCACGCCGGTGGCGGCCGGCATCACCACCGACTGCGCCCTGAAGGTGATTCGCGGCCTGAAGGGGATGGATCTGGTGGGGATGGATTTGGTGGAGGTGGCGCCGAGCTACGACCACGCCGAGATCACCGCGCTGGCCGGCGCCACCCTGGCACTGGAGTTCCTTTATGTGTTGGCTTCGGGAGAGAACAGTTAACAGATTGGAGTGAACAGTGGGGAGGCCGTCGTTGGAGTGCGAGCCTCTCCCGGTTAGATCTTGGGTTCCGGCGAAATCCCGTTGGGGTTGGCGGAGCTCACCCGCAACCTACCCGCTCAAATAGCGATATCATGAAGGTGTCCCCGGATTGGCGGTATTGTCGCCGGATTGCCATCGCCGCGGGTCGCGCCTCCCACTCAATCTTTGCGCTACCTCCGGCTGCATGCAATCGCCGGATTGCCGGACCACGCGGAGCGTGCCCCCACCCCTTTCTGCGGGCATTTCAGGCCACTACCCCTGAACAGGGTATACCGACACCGCCCCTCGTCGCAGACACTATTCTTACGATAGCGCCCATACCGGCCGTGACGTTCAAGTGCTTCCGTCCTTGAGATAAACGCCGGTAGATGAGGGATCGAATTGGCGGGCCGCGGCCCGCCGCCGCAGAGGGACCGGCATCCGGCGTTATCGGCCTATGCGATAAAAATAACTAGAGACGGTTCTAATGAGCACGCCAAATAGCCATAAGAAAGCCCTGACTGCGGCCGATGTCACCCTCTACACCGTGTCCGCTATCCTGCTGGTCGATCAGATCGCCATGTCCGCCGCCGTCGGCGAAGCCGCCATCTTCTGGTGGCTGGTGGTGATCGGCCTGTTCCTGATCCCCAATACCCTGGTTACCGCCGAACTGGGCACCGCCTACCCCGAACAGGGCGGTATCTACGCCTGGGTCCGCGACGCCTTCAACACCCGCTGGGCAGCCCGGATCACCTGGCTGTACTGGGTCAATATCGCACTCTGGATGCCGGCGGTGTTCATCATGTTCTCCGGTATCTTCGCCGCGCTGTTCATGCCGGAGATGAGTCTCTGGGGCCAGATCGGCCTCGGTGTCGCCATGTGCTGGCTGACCACCTGGGCCAATTGTATCCGGCTGGAATACAGCAAGTGGATCCCCAACCTGGGTACGCCGATCAAGTTCGTGGTAATCCTGACCTTGGCCGGGGCCGGTATCGGCTATGGCCTGGAGCACGGCTTCGCCAACGATATCAGCCTGAGCAGCGCGCTGAACGACTGGCAGGCCGGCCTGGCCTACCTGCCGGTGATCGTCTACGGCTGCCTGGGGCTGGAGCTGATCAGCGCCGAGAGCGACGAGATCCGCAACCCCAAGCGTGACGTGCCGCGGGCGATGATCGCCGCCGGCCTGATCTCCGCCACCCTGTACATCTTCGGTACCGCCGGCGTACTGGCGGCGGTTCCGGCGGAACAGATCGATATGATCGACATCCTGGCCACCACCCTGAAGGAGCTGTTCGGCGGTACCGAGCTGGGCAACCTGTTCGCGCTGGTGATCGGCGGCCTGACCCTGTTTACGCTGTACTCCACCATGGTGACCTGGACCCTCGGCGGTAACCGCGCGGTCGCCGAAGCGGCCGATGCCCGCGAGATGCCGGCGGTGTTCGGCTGGAGCCATCGCAAGCACCAGACGCCGGTCGGCGCGGCGATCATGACCAGCCTGGTCAGCTCGACGATCATGGTGCTGTACGGCCTGATGGCCCATAGTGCCGAGGAACTGTTCTGGACCCTGTTCTCGTTCAGCGCGATCGTCTTCCTGCTGCCCTATATCGGCATGCACTGTGCCTTCATGAAACTGCGCTTCAGCGATCCGCAACAGCCGCGTCCGTTCCGCATTCCGGGCGGCAACGCTGTCGGCATGGTGCTGTCGGTGCAGTGCATCGCGATCCTGTTGCTGGCGATCCTGCTGTTCTTCTGGGTACCGGGCGAACCGCTCGACCTGATGGTACTGGCCCAGGTGGGTGGCGGGGTGCTGATCACCCTGATCATCGGCGAGTACCTGGTCCACCGCGGCGAAAAGCTGAAGGGAGACAACCGCGCAAAGGAGTCCCCCAACAAGGCCAAGCCGGCCGCTGATCCGCTGCGCGCCTGATCCTCTCCTCTATCAGCCCCGGCAACCTCGTTGCCGGGGCTTTTCCATTCAACAGATCCCTTCCTGAATCAGCTCAATCCCGCCCGACCGACAGCCCTCTGCGGTATCCCGCTAACTGGCCGTTGAACATTCCCACAGTTACCCCTCCTTTGCGCCCACCCCAAAAGCCAATGAGCATTATTTTGTTCAATTGAGCAATCAAACTACCAATATTTCGATATTTATTGCATATTAACGATCACTCAAAGAATGACAGAGCCCTGACCCACGCCTGACTAAACGGACCGCAGGGCATATCAAGGGCAGCAAACTCGGTAACGGCGGGAGAACCCATGGGCTCCAACAATCGCTACGGCACTCTGTTCGCACAGGCTCCGAACGCGCCCCCGGTAGTCAATGGGGTCGACTTCAACGGCGCCGCGACACAGCATTGGCACCGCAACCTGGCCAGCCTGATCGAAGCCGGCCTCAGCGATCAATCACTGCCGATGCTGCTGGATGCGTTGGAACAGCTGGTCAACGCCAGCGGCAGCACGCTGATCGTCTATCCGAAAGGCGGCCAGCCTTACTGGCCGTTCCGCCGTCTGGCCGCCGGCCAGAGCCCGGCCGTCCATATCGACCGCTATGTGCATGGCGCCTACCTGCTCGATCCCTATTACCTGATGGCACTCGAACAGCAGCTGGAGGGGCCTTACGCCATTCGGGAGGTGGCGCCGGGCGGCTTCGAGCAGAGCGAGTTCTACCGGCTCTATTACCGGCAGGTAAACCTGGCCGACGAGATCTGCCTAATCGTCCAGAGCGGTGATGGCGGCAATATCCAGGTCTCGCTGAGCCGGCACGACGCCAACCCGCGGTTCGCACCGCAGGACAAAACACGGTTGGCAACGGTGTTTCCGCTGGTCCGCGCGCTGCTGCTGAACTGGTGGGGGCAGGACCGGGCGAACTCGCTGGAATCTCACCTCGACCGGGCACTGAGCAATTTCGGCGGCTCGCTGCTGACACTACGGGAGATGGATATCCTGCAGTTGATATTGCGAGGCAACTCCATCAAAGCGGTCGCGCAGCGGCTGGAGATCAGCCCGGAAACCGTCAAACGCCACCGCACCAATATCTACGCCAAGCTGGATATCAGCTCACAGTCCGAGCTGTTCCACCTGTTCATCGACTCGCTGCGTACCGTCACCGCCGATTCGCCGGCCGACCCGCTGGTAAACTACCTGGCACCGGCCAGGCGCAGTAGCTGACCCACTCATTTAAAGGTTCAGAGTGGATTTGCGGGGGAACATCCCCTCAGCTGACCAAGCGCCGCGTGGGCACAAACAACGTGCCCATCCTACAAGACTGACGAGGCCAGCCCCGTCGCGGTCGGAGCCCGCTGCTACAGGGTTCCGTGGTCCGCAGATAGCATCTCCCGAGGCCGGCCTCTACGGCCTTTTACATCCGGTGTGGCTCGAGTTCCTGCGGGTTCTTCACCACGCCAAGGTAGGGCCGGACCCGGCCGGGTAGGTCTGGCCGGGTAGGCCTGGCCGGGTAGGCCTGGCCGGCCAAACGCCGGCAGGCGTTTTCAACCACCTGCGGCGGTAGCGTCCTCCAAGGCGCTGCCGTAGCAGCCCGCTCCGAGGACGATATCCACCCGACGAGGCCAGCCCCGTCGCGGTCGGAGCCCGCTGCTACAGGGTTCCGTGGTCCGCAGATAGCATCTCCCGAGGCAGGCCTCTACGGCCTTTTACATCCGTTGTGGCTCGAGTTCCTGCGGGTTCTTCACCACGCCAATGTAGGGCCGGACCCGGCCGGGTAGGCCTGGCCGGCCAAACGCCGGCAGGCGTTTTCAACCACCTGCGGCGGTAGCGTCCTCCAAGGCGCTGCCGTAGCAGCCCGCTCTGCGGGCGACCGATCCATAGCCCCGGCGGGACCTCTATTGGTCGCGGATAAATCCCCTCCTACAAGGTGGGCACGGTTTTTATGCCCACGCGGTGTTTGTTCACCTGAGCTAGATGTTTCCCGCTGATACTTACATAAGATTAAAAATCCGTTAGCCGACCTGTTCCACCACCTTGTCGCAGATGTAGTTGCCGATCGGGATCGCCGAGGTGGCCGCCGGCGAAGGCGCGTTGCAGACGTGCAGGCTGCGCGGGCTTTCGGCGAACAGGAAATCATGCGCCAGGGTGCCGTCCTTCATCACCGCCTGGGCGCGCACCCCGGCCGGATAGGGCTGCAGGTCGGCCAGTTGCAATTGCGGGCAGTATTTCTGCACCGATTTCAGATAACCAGGCTTCCACCAGGAGTTGCGGGTCTCGATCAAGCCGGTCCGGAAGTGTTGCTTCAATACCTTCCAGAAGCCGCGGAAGGTCAGCATCTGCCAGCAGTCGCGCAGGCTGATGTTGATCCGGCCATAGCCCTCCCGCTTCCAGCCCTGCACCGCATTGGGCCCGACGGTGACCGAGCCGTCGATCATCCGGGTCAGGTGGACGCCGAGAAACGGCAGATCCGGGTCGGGGATCGGATAGATCAGATGGTTGACGATCCGGTTATGCTTGGCCGGCAGGCGGTAGTATTCACCGCGAAACGGCACGATCTGGAAATCGGTTTCGATCCCCAGCATCCGGGTGGTGCGGTCGGCCATCAAGCCGGAACAGGTGATCAGGAAGCGGCTGCGGACCTGCTCGCGCCGGCCGTCGCGGTTTACCTCCGCCACCACCATCTCATCGGTTTCCCGCAAACCGACCACTTCGCTGTTTAGCCGCGCCTCGCCGCCGAGCTGCTCGAAGCGCTCGGCCATCTTCAGGGTGACCAGCTGGTAATCGACGATGCCGGTCGCCTTGACGAATATCGCCCCGACACCGGCGATGTTCGGCTCCCGCGCCTTTAGCGCCGCCTCGTCGAGCCACTCCACCTCGATCTCGTTCTGCTGGCAGCGCTCGTAGAGCGCCTGCATCCGCTGGTACTCGGTCGGGTTGGTGGCCACCAGCAGCTTGCCGCACTGATCGAACGGGATCGCATTGTCGCGACAGAAGTCGATGGTCGCCTTGACGCCGGCGCGGCAGAACTGTGCCTTCAGGCTGCCCGGCGCATAGTAGACCCCGGCATGGATCACGCCGCTGTTACGGCCGGTCTGGTGGCTGGCGAACTGCGCTTCCTTCTCCAGCAGCAGGATCTTGCGGTCGGGAAAACGCTGTTGCAGCTGCCAGGCAGTCGACATACCGACGATGCCACCGCCGATGATCAGGTAGTCGTAAATCATGGGTGGGTGAATTCCTCTAACGATAACATACGCGGAAGCACCGGGCCGGGGCTTCCGCCGGACGAATAACGCGGCTCAGCGGGTAAAGTGGCCGCGCTGGCGCAGCAGCTCGCGGCTCAGCCCCTGATGGGCGACGAACTTGTCGCGGCCGTGCAGCCAGCAGTGGTTCTGCACCACCAGCATCGAGCCCACCGGTACCCGCACGTTGAAGCAGTTGGGCTCGCTCTCCAGCGACTCGCTCATCGCATGCAGATAGAGCCCCTGCGCCATGTTGGCCGGCTCGGCGAACTGGTCGATAAAGAGCATGTGCGGCTTGCCGTTGGCGTCCTCCTCGAAGAACACCGGGTGCTCGATTTTGTAGTCGACCTTCTTGCTCGGCGGCGACGCCCAGCGGATGTTCTGCTTGGCCAGCGGGTGGTGGTAGAAACGGTCGAGCTGCTGCCAGTCATCCAGGTGCAGCAGCAGCGAGTCGCCACCCTCCATGTTCTCTTCCGCCATCTTCATCATCAGCACGAAGTCGGTGCGCTCATTCACGTAGGTGCCGTCGTTGTGCAGCTCCATGCGGCGATGGGCCTTGCGCAGGTAGCTGTCGCTGCTGTCCTCGTTGCGCACCGTGAAACGGGCGTAGTACTTGCCGTACATCGCATCGAAATTGGGCAGACCGACCAGGTGCGAGACCGCGGTGGACAGCTTGACGTTGAACTCGGCGACATCACCCTCCGCTTCCCCTTCGAACTGCAGCAGAAAGGCGCCGCGCGCACGGTCTTTCATGATCGCCAGCAACTGCCGGCCCAATGTGTAGTCGCAGGCCTTGTCCAGCGCGTCGGCCACGGCAAAGCGCAGAAACGGCTTGTACTCGATCGCCTGCAGCGGCCACTGCTCGGTGGCGGCGGCGAAAGCTTCGATGACCGGCCGGCTGAGGGTAACCACCTGCAGACGTTTGTTGGCGGCAAACGGCGCCACGTTGAATCCTTGCGGTTCGCATTGTTGTTCGGGCTGCTGTTGTTCGGGCTGACGCAGAAGTGCGGTCATGGTGTGTCCTCCACGGTTCTGTTTATTTTTATCGACTTATTGTTACCGACTACAAACAACGATGAAAACAAATAATGTCGACATTTTTATTTTTCGTCAACGTTATTCAAAGATGTAGTTTGTTAATATTTTTGTCGCCTTGCCGTAGAATGAACGACGCTACTAACGAAATCAGAGGCTTATATGGCTGATTCCGCCCAACAGCCGGCCACGGAATCCGGTGACAACTTCGCATCCCAGGTACTGGGATCTCTGAAGCAAGACATACTGAGCGGCTACTTCAGCCCCGGTGAAAAGCTGCGCATGAATCGCCTGAAGGAGCGCTACCAGGTCGGCGTCAGCCCGTTGCGCGAAGCCTTGTCACAGCTGCTGGTCGAGCAGCTGGTGATCGTCGAGAACCAGCGTGGCTTTACCGTGCATCCGATCTCCATGGAGGAGATGCTGGATATCTATGAAACCCGCGCCCACATCGAAGCGCTCTGCATCAGCCAGGCGATTGAGAAAGGGGATGACGAGTGGGAAGCCAATATCCTGGCCGCCGCGCACCGGCTGAAGAAGTCCGGCGACCTGATCGACAAGCAAGCGGATGAGCTGCAGGAGTGGGAGGTTCGCCACCAGGCGTTTCACAGTGCCATCGCCCAGGGCTGCAACTCGCCCACGCTGCTGCATGTGCGGCGTTCGCTGTACGAGAAGGCGTCACGCTATCGCAACCTGTGGCTGAAACACAACATGGTGGACGGCACCATGTTCGACGCCAACCAGAAAGAGCACGACGAGCTGATCGATGCCCTGCTGAAGCGGGATACCGCCCGGGCGACAGCGCTGATTCGCCAGCACTTGCTGAGCCCCAGCAAGGCATTGAAGGAAACGCTGCCCAGCCTGCTTGAAGGCTGATCAATTATTGGCGCTACAGAGGCTGGCCATGCGGGCGGGAATGCCGCATGGCCGCCGCAGTTCAGAAGGTCGGCGGGGTGTGCGCGCTGACGATACGGCACACTTTCTTGGATTTGTTACGGAAACGGTGCGGAATCCGGGTGGAGAAACAGTAGCTGTCACCTGCCACCAGGTTGTACACCTCGCCACCGATGGTCACCTCGACCGATCCTTCGATCACGGTGCCGGCTTCCTCGCCCTCATGGGACATCATCTCGGTGCCTGTATCGGCACCCGGCTCATAGGTTTCGATCAGGAATGCCAGGTTGCGCTGCTCTTCGGCGCTGCCGACCAGCTTCAGTTCGATCCCCTCGCCGCCCACATCGATCAGCTCGTCGGGACGATAAACCACCTTCTCCTTGGCTTCGATATCGACGGTAAAGAACTCGGTCACCGACATCGGGATACCGCTGAGTATTTTCTTCAGTGAGCTGACCGACGGGCTGACCCGGTTCTGTTCGATCATCGAGATCGTACTGTTGGTCAAGCCGACGCGCTTGGCGAGCTCCCGCTGGGATAGACCGTAAATCTGGCGGATCTTTTTAAGCCTGTCACCGACTTCCACGTTGCAATTCCTCTCGCAATATATTGATCATGCGTCATGACCTTATGCGCGGCATCTTAGCATGTGCCGCTGGGCGGGAGCGATTACACGCTGAAACTTCAGCGCGGTCAACGATGATTGCACGGGTGGCCCGCTGCCGGTCGCCGACTGGCGGCGGGCGGTGACTTTTCTTTTCCGATTACAGCCCGGCCCCTGCCGCTCAACCGCTGGCGCCCGCCGGCTGCTCCGGGGGATCCAGCTGTTGCTGGGCGCGCTGTTCCACCCGGCGGGCGAACCACCAGGCGATGAACACGAACAGGCTCACCGTCAGAATGATCAGCGTCGCCAGCGCATTGATCTTCGGACTGACGCCGAGACGCACGCTGGAGAACACCACCATCGGCAGGGTTGTCGAGCCGGGGCCGGAGACGAAGCTGGCGATCACCAGGTCATCCAGCGACAGCGTGAACGCCAGCAGCCAGCCGGACAGCAGTGCCGGCAGGATGATCGGCAGGATGATCACGAAGAACACCTTGACCGGCGGCGCCCCCAGGTCCATCGCCGCCTCTTCGATGGAGATATCCATCTCGCGCAGCCGGGCATTGACCACCACCGCCACGTAGGCGGTACAGAAGGTGGTATGGGCGATCCACACGGTGGTCATGCCGCGGTCGGTCGGGAAACCGATCATCTGTCCCATCGACACGAACAGCAACAGCAGCGACAGGCCGGTGATCACCTCGGGCATCACCAGCGGCGCGGTGATCATGCCGCCGAACAGGGTGTGGCCACGGAAGCGGCCGAAGCGCACCATCACGAATGCCGCCAGGGTACCGAGCACCACCGCCATGGTGGCCGACATGAAGGCGATGCGCAGACTCATCCAGATCGCGGCCAGCAACTGCTCATCCCTCAGCAGCTCCAGGTACCACTTGGTCGAGAAACCGCCCCACACCGTCACCAGCCGGGATTCGTTGAACGAGTAGATCACCATGATCAGCATCGGCAGGTAGAGGAACACCAAGCCCAAGACCATGACGGCGGTAGAGAAACTGAACCGTTTAGCCATTAGCGTGCCTCCATCTCTTTAAGCTGATAGCGGTTGAACAGCGTAATCGGTATCAACAGCAGGCTGAGCATCACGATCGCCACCGCCGCCGCCACCGGCCAGTCCCGGTTATTGAAAAACTCCTGCCAGAGCACTTTGCCGATCATCAGGGTGCTCGGGCTGCCGAGCAGCTCCGGAATGACGAACTCGCCCACCACCGGAATGAACACCAGCATCGCGCCGGCGATGATGCCGGCCTTGGTCTGCGGCAGGGTCACCGAGAAGAAGGTGCGCAGCGATCCGGCGCCCAGGTCGGCCGCCGCCTCCAGCAAGGAGTTGTCCAGCTTCAGCAGGTTGGCGTACAGCGGCAGGATCATGAACGGCAGGTAGGCGTAGACGATGCCGACATAGACCGCGATGTCGCTGTGCAGCATATGGATCGGCTCATCGGTGACGCCCAACCAGATCAGCAGATTGTTGAGCAGGCCGTTGTTCTTCAGGATACCGATCCAGGCGTACACCCGGATCAGGAACGAGGTCCAGGACGGCAACACCACCAGCATCAGCAATACGTTGCGTACCCTGGGCTCGGCGCGGGCGATCGCGTAGGCCATCGGATAGCCGATCAGCAGACAGATCAGGGTGGAGACCAAAGCGATCTTCAGCGAACTGAGGTAAGCGACCAGGTAGAGGTCATCCTCCAGCAGCATCAGGAAATTGCCGAGGTTCAGGTTGAACGACAGCATCTCGTCCTCGATGCTGACGATACTGGAGTACGGCGGAATGGCGATCTCCGATTCGGCAAAGCTGATCTGCAACACGATGGCGAACGGCACCATGAAGAACAGCAGCAACCAGAAGAACGGGATCGCCGTCACCCAGTTGCGGGGCTGAGGCAGTCTTTGGGTTATCGCCAGCATTTTCATTCCAGCACCACCCCGCTATCCGCGTTCCACTGAATGAATACCGGGTCATGGAGCCGGTAACGCACCTCGCGGCGTTCGATATTGGAGCGTACCGCCAGTACCCGCATGCCGCTGTCGAGCTGCACGTGGTAAACCGAGTGACCGCCCATGTAGGCGATATCGGCGATGGTGCCGGCGGCCCAGTTGTATGCCTTTTCCGGCCGGACCTTGCTGAGCAGGACTTTCTCCGGTCGCAGCGCCACCGCCACCTGCTGATGACCCGGCCCGGTGATACCGTGATCGACATGGATCAGCTGCTGCAGCTGCGGCGAGCGGATCAGTACCGCATCCGGTTCCTCCTGCTCGACCCGACCCTCGAACAAATTGACCGAGCCGACGAATTCGGCGGTGTAGCGGCTGTTGGGGTATTCGTAGATATCGTGCGGCGTGCCGACCTGTACCAGCTCACCCTGGTTCATGATGCCGATGCGGTCGGCCATGGTCATCGCCTCCTCCTGGTCGTGGGTCACCATCACGCAGGTCACCCCCACCTGCTTGAGGATATCGACCACCTCCAGCTGCATCTGGCTGCGCAACTTCTTATCCAGCGCACCCATCGGCTCGTCGAGCAGCAGCAACTGCGGTCGCTTGGCCAGGCTGCGCGCCAGCGCCACCCGCTGGCGCTGGCCGCCGGACAGCTGGTGCGGCTTGCGGTTGCGGTAAGGCTCCATATGCACCAGCGCCAGCAGCTCATCGACCCGTTGCTCGATCTCGCGCTTCGGCAAGCTCTCCTGCTTCAGGCCGAAGGCGATATTGCCGGCGACCGTCATATGGGGAAACAGCGCATAGGACTGGAACATCATATTGAACGGTCGGCGGTGAGGCGTGATCCCTGACACATCCTCGCCCTCCAGCAGGATCGCGCCGGAGGTCGGCTCCTCGAAGCCGGCCAACATCCGCAGCAGGGTCGACTTACCGCAGCCGGATCCGCCCAGCAGCGCGAAAATCTCGCCCTTTTCAATGTTCAAACAGAAATCGCGTACCGCGACCGCCTCGCCAAACGCCTTGCTGACATTCTGGATGGAGATCAACGTTTTACCGGCCGCAGCCTTCAACTCGGCTTCGAAATCAAGCACCGCGGTGGTTACCCCGTGGACACCCATAACAATACCCCTGGATTTTATTTTTAGATCGGGTTTGCAAGGCGCCTGCCGGAGCTGGATACGGAGCTATCGCCCCGGCAGACGCCGGGCCCGGATAACGTTGTTAGCCGGGCAGGGTCGGCCTTAGCGGCCGGATTTCACGTCGGTCCAGACGCGGGTCTGAACACGGGTGATCTTCTGCGGCAGCACCTCGTAGGTGAACAGCTTGGCCTTGGTCTCATTGGACGGGAAGATACCGACATCGTCGCGGATCGC
Source organism: Marinobacterium arenosum (assembly GCF_019795155.1). Taxonomy (GTDB): domain Bacteria; phylum Pseudomonadota; class Gammaproteobacteria; order Pseudomonadales; family Balneatricaceae; genus Marinobacterium_C; species Marinobacterium_C arenosum. Next base: position 14,324 of record NZ_JAILYN010000041.1, read on the forward strand.
CTTATCGACCAGACCCAGCGAGGCTTCGTTCGGGTTGGCGTAGGCGACGAAGTTGGTGATCTTGGCGATCACCTCCGGCCGCAATACGAAGTCGATGAACTTATGGGCGTTGTCCTTGTTGGTCGCATCGGCCGGGATCGCCAGCATATCGAACCACATCGCCGCGCCCTCTTTCGGGATGCTGTAGGCGACATGCACGCCGTTAGCGGCTTCCTGGGCACGGGCAGCGGCCTGGATCACGTCGCCGGAGAAACCGACCGCCACGCAGATATCGCCGTTGGCCAGGTCGTTGATGTATTGCGAGGAGTGGAAGTAGGTGATGTGGGGGCGGATCGATTTCAGCAGCTGGGCGACATCGTTCTTGTAGTCGGCCTTCTGGCTGCTGTTGGGATTTTTCTTCAGGTAACGTAATGCGGCGGGCATGATCTCGGACGGGGTATCCAGCATCGCCACCCCGCAGGAGGCGAGCTTGGCGATATTCTCCTCCTTGAACACCAGCTCCCAGCTGTCGACCGGCGCGTCCTGGCCCAGCGCGGCCTTCACCTTGTCGACGTTGTAGCCGATACCGGTGGTGCCCCACAGGTACGGTACCGCATGGGCGTTACCCGGATCGACGTTGTTCAGTTCGGCCAGCAGCATCGGATCGAGGTTGCTGTAATTGCCCAGCTTGCCCTTATCCAACTCGGCGAAGACCCCCGCCTTCACCTGCCGCCCCAGGAAGAACGAGGTCGGCACCACCACATCAAAGCCGGAGTTGCCCGACAGCAGCTTGGCCTCCAGCACCTCGTTGCTGTCGAACACATCGTAGATCACATCGATACCGGTTTCTTGCTCGAACTGCTCGATCACTTCCGGGGCAATGTAGTCCGACCAGTTATAAACCTTTACCACCTCCTCGGCCTGAGCCTGGCTGACCGCCATCGCGGATGCCAGCGCGGTCCCGATCGCCCACTGACCGAGTCGATTGTTAAGCAGTTTCGTCATGATAAAGCCTCACTTATTAAACTTATTTTCATCTGAGGTTGCTCGATATCGCTTGGTGGCGGCTCTGCTCCTTTTGATTCGCCACCAAGTGACGTCTAATTGGCGACCGGCAGTGACTGCCGGCCGCCGGCATTTGCTGAGAGGACGTTCGCTTGCCGGGCTTAAACGCCCAGCTCCTTGGCGGTCAGATCCAGCGCCTTGCGGGCTTTGTCGACCAGTTCATCGACACCGTCGTCGGTCAGTACCAGCGGCGGCGCAATGATCATGGTGTTGCCCACAGCGCGCATCACCAGACCGGCCTTGATCGACATATCGCGGCAAATATCGCCGGCCGAACTGCCGTCGAAGCGTGCACGGCTCTGCTTGTTCTTGACCAGCTCCAGCGCGCCGACACAGCCGACACCACGGGTCTCGCCGACCAGCGGATGCTCCGCCAGTTCGCTCCAGCGCTGCTGCAGATACGGGCCGGTCTGGTCCGCCACCTTGGCCACCAGCTGCTCACGCTCCAGGATATCCAGCGTCGCCAGTGCCGCCGCGCAGGTGACCGGATGGCCGGAATAGGTGTAGCCGTGGGCGAAGTCTTCGCTGTCCTCTTTCAGCACCGCGGCAACCCGGTCGCCGACCATCACCCCGCCAAGCGGCTGGTAACCGTTGGTCACCCCTTTGGCGAACGGCATCAAGTCCGGTTTCAGGTCGTAGTACTGCGAGCCGAACATCTTGCCGGTGCGGCCAAAGCCGAAGATCACCTCGTCGACCACCAGCAAAATGCCGTATTCGTCGCAGATCCGCTTGATCTCCGGCCAGTAGGTGGCCGGCGGTACGATGACGCCGCCAGCCCCCTGGATCGGCTCGGCAATGAAGGCCGCGACCTTGTCGACGCCCAGTTCGTTGATCTTGGTTTCCAGCTCACGCGCCGCCTGCAGACCGAACTCCTCCGGGCTCAGCTCGCCGCCTTCGGCGTACCAGTACGGCTGCTGGATATGTTCGACATAGGGCAGCGGGATGAACTGTTTGTGCATGAATCCCATACCGCCGAGGCTGGCGCCGGCGATGGTGCTGCCGTGATAACCGTTGCGCCGGCCGATTATCACCTTCTTGTCGGGCTGACCTTTCAGATCCCAGTAGCGGTGCACCATGCGCACCACGGTATCGTTGGCTTCCGAGCCGGAACCGGTGAAGAACACGTTGTTCATGTGCTCCGGCGCAATGTCGGCCAGCCGGCGGGCCAGCTCGATCGCCGGCGGGTGGGTGCACTGGAAGAAGCTGTTGTAGTACGGCAGCTCCTGCATCTGCTTGGCGACCGCATCGACAATCTCCTGGCGGCCATAGCCCAGGTTGCAGCACCAGAGGCCGGACATGCCGTCCAGGATCTGGTTGCCTTCGGAATCCCAGATGTAGACCCCATCGGCGCGGGTAATGATGCGGCTGCCCTTCTTGCGCAATGCGCCGAAATCGGTGAACGGATGCAGAAAGTGCTCGCCGTCCAGGCCCTGCAGCTGCTTGGTCAGTCCTACGCTGGTTTTCATATTCATGGTCATTCAACCCCGTTGTTCTGTGGCGCTACCCGTCACGGCAGCGCCTGACTGTTTCTCAATACCGGCAGGCGCTCGCTCGCCACCGGCTTTTGCTATCAAGTGTTCGATGCGCGCTGCCGGGCGCGCTGCCGGCAGGCCTCGCCAAAGGCGCTGAAGATCGCCTGGTAAAACGGATGCCGCTGCAACTGCCACTCCGGATGCCACTGGGCCGCCAGCAGAAAGCTCGACTCATCCGCCAGCGAGAACGCTTCGATCAGTCCGTCCGGCGCCCGCCCCTCGACCCGTAGCGCCTCCGCCAATCGGTCAACGCCCTGCATATGCAGCGAGTTAACCTGCTGCTTCAGCTCAGCGTTCATCAGCCGCGCCAGCAGGCCGTCCGGCTCCAGCATCAGCTCGTGGGCGACGGCGTACTGCTGCTCCAGCGTGGCGTCCTTGTCCTCCCGGTGCTCGATCATCCCCGCCACCTCGGCCAGTTGCTGGTGCAGGGTGCCGCCCAGTGCAACATTGATCTCCTGAAAGCCGCGGCAGATACCCAGCACCGGGATCTGCAGCTCGACCGCCCGACGGATCAGCGCCAGCGTCGTCTCATCCCGCTGTGGATCGGCCTTACTGTCGGCCAATTCCGGTTCGGCACCGTAACGGTGCGGCTCAACATTGGAGTAGCTGCCGGTCAGCAGCAGCCCGTCCAAGGACGGCAACAGCGCCGCCATCTCCTCGCCGAGGGCCGGCATCACCAGCGGCGCAACGCCGGCGCCGTCGCGGGCCGCCCGCAAATACTTTTCGCCCACCAAATGAAATCGATGGATGCCGACCTGGTCGGTACAGGCCGGGACACCCACCAGCGGACGATCTCTTTTTTCAACACCACACAGATTCATCGGTCTCACCAAAGGATCATTTCGTACTCAACGAAAACAAAGCTAGCCGATCAAAATAATCATTACAATCATTTTTTTGATCAAAACAACCGATCAAAAGGCGAATAAAGGGTCTTTTTTTGGCTAAAAATTCGAATAGAGATCATTTTTATGATCAAAACAGGGTTGACCAATGCGATTTGAGGGACCTAGTATGAAAACCAAAATAAACAATATTTTGATCACAAGATGCCATTTCGGCCTCTTCCACGCGCTGGACAGTGATCAGCAAGCAGGCAGGACTGATCCATGACTTCTATCAACCATCACTTCGAACCCGCTGATTTTCTTACGGAAAATCCGACCATTGAGGCAATCGACCTACTGATTCCCGACATCAACGGGGTGATTCGCGGCAAGCGGATCGAGCGCGACGGCCTGAGCAAGGCCTACGTCAACGGCATCAACATGCCGGCCTCGATCTTCTCGCTGGACATTACCGGCAGCACCGTCGAAAGCTGCGGACTGGGACTGGAGATTGGCGAACCGGACCGCACCTGCCGGCCGCAGCCGAATACCCTGACCACCACGCCCTGGCAGCGGCGGCCGATGGCACAGCTATTGATGAGCATGTACGAGGAGGACGGCAGCCCGTTCTTCGGCGATCCGCGCCACGTGCTGGCCGGCATTCTGGCCCGCTTCCAGGAGATGAAGCTCACCCCGGTGGTGGCGGTCGAGCTGGAGTTCTATCTGGTGGACCGCGAGCGCAACCCGCAGGGCCAGCCACAGCCGCCGCTGTCACCGAAGAACGGCAAGCGTGAACACCACACCCAGGTGTATTCGATCGACAACCTGGACGATTACGCCGACTTCCTGCGCGATATCGCCCGTTTCACCGCCGAACAGAACATTCCGGCCGATACCGCCATCGCCGAGAACGCCCCGGGGCAGTTCGAGATCAACCTGCAACACCAGGACGATCCACTGGCGGCCTGCGATAACGCCATTTTGCTGAAGCGGGTGATCAAGGCCGCCGCCGAACGGCACGGTATGGAAGCCTCCTTTATGGCCAAGCCCTACGAGGAGGAAGCGGGTAACGGCATGCATATTCATGTCAGCCTGCTGGACCAGCAGGGCAACAACGTATTTGCCGATGCGGAACAGCCCTACAGCCGGACCCTGCAACACGCCATCGGTGGCTTGCTGGAACTGATGCCGGCATCGATGCCGCTGCTGTGCCCCAACGTCAACTCCTATCGCCGCCTGCAACCGGGTCACTACGTGCCCACCGCGCCGACCTGGGGGATCGATAACCGCACCGTAGCGGTACGGATTCCGGCAGGCCCGAAAACCGCCACCCGCATCGAGCACCGGGTCGCCGGCGCCGACGCCAACCCCTACCTGGTGATGAGCGCCATCCTGGCCGCAATCCATCACGGCATCAGCAACCAGTGCGATCCGGGCGAGCGCGCGGAAGGTAATGCCTTTGCCAACCGGCAGGCCGGCCTGCCGACCCGCATGGCCGAAGCACTGGCACTGTTGCGTCAGGACCAGCTGCTGAGCAACTACCTGACGCCGGCATTTGTCGAGCTGTACCTGGCCTGCAAGGAGGACGAACTGGCCCAGTTCGAACGCCATGTCAGCCCGCTGGAAACCCAGTGGTACTTGTCGGCGCTATAACAGCCAGAGACAGGACACGAGAAAAGCTATTGAAACGTTGCCGCCGGTCGACCGGTACCCGCAAAACGGGCCCCGACCAGCGCAACAGCCAGAAGGTATTAGAGGTACGAATGATGAAATCCTATACCGAGCTGTACATCGACGGCGGCTGGACGCCCGCCAACGGCCAGGATCGCGCCGTGATCAACCCGGCCACGGAAGCCATAATCGCTTCGGTACGCGAGGCGGACGCGTCGGATGTCGACCGTGCGGTCAGTGCCGCCCGCCGGGCCTTCGACAGCTGGGCCGCCACCAGCGCCGAGCAGCGCAGCCGCTACATCGCCGCGATCTGCGACAAGTTGGAACAGCGCCAGGAGCAGCTCGCCCGGACCATCACCGAGGAGATGGGGATGCCGCTGCATCTGTCGCGGGGCTGGCAGGTGGCCGGGCCGATCAGCGGGATGCGCGCCTATATCGAGCGCGCCTATCTGATGGAACAGCTCAGCGGTGACAGCCACTCGGTGATCAGCCGGGAGCCGATCGGCGTCTGCGCCTTCATCACCCCCTGGAACGTGCCGTTGCACCAACTGGTCGGCAAGGTCGCTCCGGCCCTGGCCGCCGGCTGCACCATGGTCTTGAAACCGTCCGAGATGACGCCGCTGCATGCCTACCTGTTTGCCGAGGTGGTGGATGAAGTGGGCCTGCCGGCCGGCGTCTTCAACCTGGTCTGCGGCGACGGCCCCGCAGTTGGCGCACCACTGTGCCGCCACCCGCAGGTGGATATGGTGTCGTTCACCGGCTCCACCGGCGCCGGGGTGAAGATCGCCCAGGCCGCCGCGCCGAGCATCAAACGGGTCTGCCAGGAGCTGGGCGGCAAATCGCCGTTCATCATCACCGAGGATGCCGATTTCAGCGCGGCGATCGAATACGGCGTGCGCGACGTGATGGTCAACTCCGGCCAGATCTGCTGCTCACTGACCCGGATGCTGGTGCCGCAGAACCGTTACCAGGAAGCGGTCGAGCTGGCCAGGCAGGTGGCCGAGGGGCTGCAAGTCGGCGACCCGATGGACGACAACAGTTTTATGGGGCCGCTCAGCTCAGCCGCCCAGCGGGAACGGGTGCGCAGTTACATCAGCCGCGGCGTCGAGGAAGGGGCCACGCTGGTCACCGGCGGTATGGAACCACCGGTCGGGCTGGACCAGGGCTACTACGTGCGCCCTACCATCTTCGCCAACGTCGACAACCGGATGGCCATCGCCCGTGAAGAGATATTCGGCCCGGTGCTCTGCCTGATCCCCTACCGGGATATCGACGAGGCGATCAGCATCGCCAACGACACCCCCTACGGTCTGTCGGCCGCCGTCTGGGCGGCAGACGCGGAGCAGGCCCAGCAGATCGGCCGGAAGATCCGGGCCGGCCAGGTCAACGTCAACGGCGGCGGCTGGAACTACACAGCCCCGTTTGGCGGCTACAAGCAGTCGGGCAATGGACGCGAGTGGGGTGACGAGGGACTGGCCGAGTTCGTTGAAATTAAATCAATGCAGTTCCCCTGAGATTGCTGCACTATGTGGGGACGTCTTGACCGCACGGTCGCCCCCCACTGACTCCAGAATTCGAATAAAAAGAGTTAAGCGGACATCACATGAATACTACAGTCCTTACTGCGTCACAGCAGACCCCGTGGCGCTCGGTTTTCTTTTACCTCGCCATCGCCCTGGGCTTCGGCTACCTGTCCACCCAGCAGATCGACGGCGACAGCTACGGCGCATTGAGCCTGCTGCCGTCACTGCTGATCGTGGCGGCAGCCGTTGTCACCAAGAAACCGCTGGAATCGATCTTCGCCGGCATCCTGGCCGGACTGCTATTGCTCGACCCCGGCAACCTGATCAACGGCCTGGCCGATATCTCCACCAGCGTGATGATGAACGAGACCATCGCCTGGATCATCCTGGTCTGCGGCATGATGGGCGGTCTGATCAATATGCTGGAACGGGGCGGCAGCGTGCTCTGCTTCAGCGAGATGCTGATCAATCGCCTGAAAACCAAGCGCCAGACCCTGCTCTGCACCGCCGCCCTCGGCGTGCTGGTGTTCATCGATGACTACCTGAACTCGCTGGCGGTCTCCGCCTCGATGAAAAACCTGACCGACCGCTACAAGATCTCCCGCGAGAAGCTGGCCTTCGTGGTGGACTCCACCGCCGCGCCGGTCTGCATCCTGGTGCCGATCTCCACCTGGGCGGTCTATTTTGCCGCCCTGTTGGAGGAGAACAACGCGGTGGCGGAAGGTTCCGGCATGTCGCTGTATATCGAGTCGATCCCCTACATGGCGTATGGCTGGGCGGCGCTGCTGATCGTTGCGTTGGTGGTGTTCGGCCTGCTGCCCGATCTGGGGCCGATGAAAGCGGCCGAAAAACGTGCCCAGGCCGGCCAACCGATCCCGGACGGCGTCAGTGGCGACGGTTTCGACACCTCCAAGCTGCCGAGAACCTCGGCGGCGCGCGGCCTGACCAACTTCCTGCTGCCGATGGCGGTACTGGTCGGCGCCAGCGTCTACTACGAGATCGACCTGCTGAAAGGCGCGCTGGTCGCCTCTTTGTTCACCATGGTGCTCTACTACTGGCAACGGCTGATGGACTTTGGCCAACTTGTCGACTCGATGCTGGACGGCTTCAAGGTGATGCTGCACCCGATTGCGGTGGTCGCGGCCGGCTTCATGGTGAAAGAGGTCAACGACCAGCTCGGCATGACCCCGTACATCATCGATACCGTATCGCCCTACCTGTCCCGCGAACTGCTGCCGGCGATCGTGTTCACGGTGATGGCGGCGGTGGTCTTCGCCACCGGCTCCAGCTGGGGCGTATTCGTGGTGTCACTGCCAATCGTGATCCCGATGGCGCAGAGCCTGGATATGTCGATGCCGCTGACCGTCGGCGCCCTGCTGTCGGCGTCCGCCTTCGGCAGCCACGCCTGCTTCTTCAGCGACTCAACCGTACTGTCATCCCAGGGCTCCGGCTGTACCATCGCCGGCCACGCCGTCACCCAGCTGCCCTACGCACTGATCGGCGGCAGCCTGGCAATGATCAGCCTGCTGATCCTTGGATACGCAATGGCCTGAGCCACGGCGCCTCCCACCCGATAAACCAACCATCGCGTTTGCCTTCATCGCATGGGTTTGGGCACCAGGTTTTGACCCGGTGCCCTTTTTTGCGTTTTTTGCGTTTTTTGCGTTTTTTGTTTTCTGCGTTCTTTGCGTTCTTTGCGTTCTTTGCGTTCTTTGCGTTCTTTGCGTTCTTTGCGTTCTTTGCGTTCTTTGCGTTCTTTGCGTTCTTTGCGTTCTTTGCGTTCTTTGCGTGGATTATCGGGAAACGTCTAGATCAGGTGAACAAGCGCCGCGTGGGCACAAAAAACGTACCCACCCGACAAGGCTACGCGCGACAAGAAATTCTTCAGACAGGATAGTTCGGCGCGATATCAGTTGATTGTAGGGCTGGACCCGGCCGGCCAAACGCCGGCAGGCGTTTTTAACCGCCTGTGGCGTGGCGCCCCGGGTGGCGCCCTACAGAGAAGAGACGCTCAGCACAAAGTAGACATGGACGCGGCTGGCGGGGGCTGGCATAGATGATTCCCGCTAAAACACAAAGAACCTTATTTTGCGCCGGACCAAAAAGCGGCTCTTAGCCCTGCTGCATATAGGCCGCAAGCGGGTCCTCGTCGAGCCGACCGCCGGCGTAGGAGAGCGCTGCGATAAACAGCGAGAACAGCTCGGACTGGGAGGACAGGTCGAGCTTGGCGTACATGTTCTTGCGGTGCATCTGCACGGTATCCGGCGAGATACCCAGTTTCTGCGCCGCCGATTTGGAGGAGTGGCCGCGCAGCAGCAGCAAGGCGACCTCGCGCTCACGTTCGGTCAACACCGAGCTGCCGAAGTTGTTGAACGCCGCCTCCACCTGCGCCCGCATCCCCGGCGGCGCATCCTGCGGCAGCGCTTGCGCCTCCAAGACATGCTGCCAGTACTGCCGGCTGGCGCCCTGCACTACCGGATTCATCTGCCGCAGCAGCGCCAGTTCCTCGGCGGAGAACGGCGGATGATCGCCCTGGCGACCGACGGCGAAGGAGAACTTGATGCCGTCCTTGGGCTCCACCACGAAGTAGGCGTCATCCAACAGCGACGCCTCCTTGTAATAGGTGCGGTAGTAATCGCTCTGGTAGAAATCGTCCGGCGCCACCTCCGACAGGTGGTAGAAGCCCGGCGCCAGCCCCTCCGACACCGCCAGGCAGAACGGGTCCAGCAGGTAGGCGCCGGAGAAGTAGGTGTCGATATGGATCTTGCGGCGATCCTCCGGAATCCCCAGGTCATACAGCAGCACCGGGGTTTCGTTGCGTCGCTCCAGCACCAGCATCACCGCCTCCACCTCGACCACCTGGTTGATCGCGGCTACCAGGTAGCGCGGGAAGTCGGTATCGGCCAGATGACCGAACAGTTCGCCAACGGCTTGATTCCACTTATCGAACTGAGATTGGCCAGCGCTCATCGCAAAGCTCCCGATATCACTCTAATTGGCGGGCTAACCTAGGGTCTGCCCGATACCTTGTCAACAACCCGTTCAGGTCAGCTGAAGATACCCCCGCACAGGGTATATCCGTCACCGGCCTGGCCGTTTAGAATCCCGGTCGGCGGTTTTTTTGTCCCCACGCAACAGCCACGATGATCGCCGCGATCATTAGCTGCTTCACCCGGGTTAGATAAAAGACGCCGATCCAGGCAGCACGGCAGCGTTCGCTGCTACGCTAAGAAAACTATAGAAGGAATCAGCTGAGCCAGACCATGAAGATTCGCGAACTACTTTCCAACCGTGTCCAGGAAGCCATGATCGCCGCAGGCGTGCCCGACAGCTGCTCGCCGATGGTCTCGCCCAGCAACCGACCGCAATTCGGCGACTACCAGGCCAACGGCAGCATGGCCGCCGCCAAGCAGGTGGGCACCAATCCGCGCGAACTGGCGCAACGGATCGTCGACCAGCTGCAGCTTGAGGATATCGCCAGCAAGGTGGAGATCGCCGGGCCCGGCTTCATCAATATCCATCTGTCGCCGACCTGGCTGGCCCAGCTGGTCGAGCACGCGCTGAGGCAGCCGCGGATGGGGCTGAACGCCGTACAGAACCCGCAGACCGTGGTGATCGACTACTCCTCACCCAACCTGGCCAAGGAGATGCATGTCGGCCACCTGCGCTCGACCATCATCGGCGATGCGCTGGCGCGGCTGCTGGAGTTCCAGGGCCACAAGGTGATCCGCCAGAACCATGTCGGCGACTGGGGCACCCAGTTCGGCATGCTGATCGCCCACCTGGAGGACCAAACCGCCGCCAACCAACTGGCCGAGGTGGCGCTGGCCGACCTGGAAACCTTCTACCGCGCCGCCAAGCAGCGCTTCGACGACGACACTGCGTTCGCCGAGCGGGCCCGCGACTACGTGGTGAAACTGCAATCCGGCGACGCGCGCTGCCTGAGCCTGTGGCAGCAGTTCATCGATATCTCGGTGGCCCACAGCGAGGAGATCTACCAGCTGCTGAACGTCACCCTGACGCGCCGCGATATCCGTGCCGAGAGCGCCTACAACGATGACCTGCCAGGCATCATCGAGGCACTGCAGCAGCAGGGGCTGGTACAGGAGGACCAGGGTGCCCAGGTGGCGTTCCTGCAGGAGCTGGCCGACAAGGAGGGCAACCCGCTGCCGATGATCGTGCAGAAGTCCGGTGGCGGCTACCTGTATTCCACCACCGACCTGGCGGCGGTGCGTTACCGTAACCACCAGCTGTTCGCCGACCGTATCCTGTACTTCATCGACGCCCGTCAGTCGCTGCATATGAAGCAGGTGTTCACCCTCAGCCGCAAGGCCGGCTTCGCCAAGCCGGAGTGCAGCCTGGAACACCACCCGTTCGGCACCATGATGGGCGAGGACGGCAAGCCGTTCAAAACCCGCGCCGGCGGTACCGTCAAGCTGGCGGAACTGCTGGAGGAAGCGGTCAGCCGGGCCGACCAGCTGCTGGCAAGCAAAGGCACTGAACTGACCGACGACGCCCGCCGCCAGGTGGCGCGTAAGATCGGCATCGGCGCGGTCAAATATGCCGACCTGGCCAAGACCCGCACCAACGACTACGTGTTCAACTGGGAATCGATGCTCAGTTTCGAGGGCAATACCGCACCTTACCTGCAGTACGCCTATACCCGCATCCAGAGCATCTTCCGCAAGGTGGACCAGCCGGTAGACGCCGATGCGCCTATCGAGCTGGCCGAACCGCAGGAGCAGGCGCTGGGGCTGAAACTGCTGCAGCTGGAGGAGGTGATCGACCAGGTCGCCCGCGAAGCCTACCCGCACCTGCTGTGCAACTACCTGTACGAACTGGCCAGCCTGTTCATGAAGTTCTACGAGCACTGCCCGATCCTGCGCTCCGACGTGCCGGCCGCCAGCCGCGCCAGCCGGCTGCGGCTGTGCCAGGCCACCGCCGACACCCTGGCCACCGGCCTGGATCTGCTCGGTATCGAGGTGATGGAGCGGATGTAAGCTTTTTATGGTTCATCGCGGATTGGCGGGAATCATCCACATCAGGTAACAATCGCTGCGTGGGCACAAAAAACGTGCCCACCCTATCAAGGCTCTCGATCGTGCATCTGACGCCGGGGGTCGCTTTAGAGAAGCGGATACCCGTCGCCCTCACAGCCCGCTGTTACACCGGAACCCCGTAGCAGCGGGCTCCGACCGCACGATGCCCTCTCCCTGCCAATGCAGCTCCCCACCACTGTTCAGCCAGCTTTACCCAAAAGCGACGTTTTGTAAGGTCAGTCTTACAGATTTTCGCGTACCACTCCGCGTCTCCGCACTAACCCGTTGAAATAAAAAGCCGCTCCTCATTGGCTGAATTTTTGCCTGCTGTTATTTAGGAACCTGCGAATAAGTCCCTTGTGTTCTCTGCGGGCTCTAGAACGGCCATCCCCGGCACGCTGGCAATCGTCAAAGGCAGGAGGGCGAGCACAATGTTCAATCCCGGTAAGCACAAGACCCTGTGGCTGCTCTCGGGCGGTCTGCTGACAGCCCTGCTCGGTCTCGCTCCGAGCAGCACTCAAGCGGCACCGGCGAATGCAAACAATCCGATTCAGTACCTGAGCGGCCCGCAGCAGGGCGATCCGCTGGGCATTGCCATTCGCTACCTGCAGCAGAACCACCAGGCGCTCGGGCTGTCCCGCCAGGATATCGCCGACTTCATGGTCAGCGACCACTACAGCTCCAGCCATAACGGCGTCAGCCATATCCACCTGCGCCAGCGCTACCGGGGAATCGAGGTGCATAATGCCAGCCTCAATATCAACATCGCCGCCGACGGCAGCGTGATCAATCTCGGCAACCACTTCATCGCTAACCTCGAAACGGCCATCAATACCACCGAGCCCGCCCTGCCGCTGGGCCAGGCGATATCCGCCGCGGCCCGAGCGCTGGGATTGGACCCGGCCATCGGCCCGATCTCCCGCAATCCGATCAGCGGCAAGCTGGTCTATCAGCCGGTCGCCAAGAACCTGTTGCGACTGGCCTGGGATGTCGAGATTTACGAACTGGATGCGCAGAACTGGTGGACCCTGCGCATCGATGCGCTGACCGGCACGCTGCTGGACCGCACCAACTACGTGGCCCACGACAACTACCGGGTGTTTCCCGAGCCGGTGGAAAGCCCCAACCACGGCAGCCGTTTCAATATGCTCGATCCGGCGGACAGCATCGCTTCCAGTTCCGGCTGGCTGTCCGGCAACTGCAGCCGCGGTAACAACGTCGACGCCTATCTGGACACCAACGCCAGCAACTCGCCCACCGGTGGCGACAGCGCCCGCGCCTGCGATGCGGAGCTGGATTTCAGTTTCCCGCTCGACCTGTCCCTGTCGCCGGACCAGTACCGCCCCGCCGCCGTCACCAACCTGTTCTACTGGAACAACCTGCTGCACGATATTTTCTACCACTACGGCTTCGACGAGGTCGGCGGCAACTTCCAGGAGAACAACGGCGGCCAGGGCGGCAGCGGCAGCGACTCGGTGATGGCAGAAGCCCAGGATGGCGGCGGCCTGAACAACGCCAACTTTGCCACCCCGCCGGATGGCGGCAATCCGCGCATGCAGATGTTCCTGTGGGACCAGACCACGCCGATGCGCGACGGCGATCTGGACAACGGCGTCATCGCCCACGAGTACGGTCACGGTATCTCCAACCGGCTGACCGGCGGCCCGGGCACCACCAGCTGCCTGAGCAACACCGAACAACCGGGCGAGGGCTGGAGCGACTATTTCGGCCTGTGGGTGACCATGACCGACAGCGACCAGCCGCAGGACCGGCGCGGTATCGGCACCTATGTGCTCGGTGAACCGACCGACGGCACCGGCATCCGCGACTACCCCTACAGCACCAGCATGAGCATCGATCCACGCACCTACAACAGCATCAAGTCGGCCGCGGTGCCGCACGGGGTCGGCTCGGTCTGGGCCGCGATGCTGTGGGAGATGACCTGGGCGCTGATCGGCGAATATTACTTCGACAGCGATATGAAGCAGGGCCTCGGCGGCAACAATATCGCCCTGCAACTGGTGGTCGACGGCCTCAAGCTGCAACCCTGCTCGCCCGGCTTCGTCGACGCCCGCGACGCAATCCTGCTGGCGGATCTGAACAACTACGGCGGCGCTCACCAGTGCCTGATCTGGCAGGCCTTTGCCAAGCGCGGCCTCGGCTACAGCGCCGACCAGGGCAGCAGTTCGAGCCGCACCGACGGCAGCGAGGCGTTCGACCTGCCGCCGGTCTGTCAGCAGATCCTGGCGATCATCAGCAGCGCCAGCCCGTCGCCGGTCGAAGCCGGCCAGCTGCTGACCTACAGCCTGCAGATCGACAACCGCACCACCGACACCCTGAGCAATGTCACCGTCAGCGATACCCTGCCGCCCTACGCCAGCTATGTTGAGGAATCGGCCGACTGCGGTGGCAGCGAATCCGGCGGCGTCCTAACCTTCCCGCTCGGCACCATGGCCAGTGGCAGCAGCAGAAACTGCTCCTTCCAGGTGATGGTCAGCCCGTCGGCCGGCGTTCGCTTACTGGAGGACGACATGGAAAACGGCAGCGCCCTCTGGACCGTCAGCCACGGCAGCGGCAATGTGGATTGGGCACTCGGCAACGACAACCCGAACAGCCCCTCCCACGCCTGGTTCGCCGAGGATATCGCCACCAGCAGTGACCAGTACCTGAGTCTGGCCAGCCCGCTACTGCTCGGCGACGAGGCGCTGTTGCGATTCTGGCACCACTACGATACCGAAGCCGACTGGGATGGCGGGGTGGTGGAGATCTCCGCCGATGGCGGCAGCTGGACCGACCTGGGGACGCTGATGTTCCAGAACGGCTACAACAGCACCATCAATACCAACCCGGCCAGCGCGATCAGCGACCGAAAAGCGTTCTCCGGTAACAGCGGCGGCTACCAGCAGACCCTGGTGGATCTGGCCGGCTACCAAGGCAGCCAGGTGCGGATCCGTTTCCGGATGGCTACCGACGGCTTCGTCGATGGCCTCGGCTGGTACCTGGACGATCTGGCGATCCTGAACCGGGCGCTGCTGTTCAACCAGGCCTGCGTGACCGCGTCCGGAGGCGATTCGGACTGCAGCAGCCTGCTGACCGCGATCGACCCGCCGCCACCGGTACCGGCACCGCAGATCCAGGTCAGCCCGACCAGCCTGTCGGCCACGCTGATGCAGGACGAGACCAGCTACCAGTCGCTGACCATCGCCAATAGCGGCAGCGAACAGCTCATCTGGGATATTTATGAAGACTCGGACGGCAACTGCAGCAGCATCAGCGGTACGCTGAGCTGGGCCTGGGTTTCCCCCTCTTCCGGCAATACCGCACCCTCGGCCAACAGCTCCGTGACGGTCGAATTCGATGCCAACAACCTGGCCGCCGGCCAGTACAGCGGCGCGCTCTGCGTGCAGAGCAATGACAGCGACAATACCCCGGTCAGCGTGGCACTGAGCCTGACCGTCAACGACCCGACCGCCACCCAGCAACAACAGGCCAATGGCGAAATACCGGGCAGCGGCGCGGTCAGCGGCAATTACCAGAATACCTGGCAGGATGACGGTCTATATCAGCAGCTGCAGGAGACCCATCAGGGCGGCAAGCCCAGCGACCGCTACGACCTGCTGGAGCACAGCTGGACCTTCAACCTGCAGAACGGTAGCGGCCTGAGCTTCCACGCCAACGCCTGGGCCGATGCGCCAAGCAGCGACGGTGACGCACTGCTCTGGTACTACTCCATGGATGGCAGCAACTGGAGCTGGTTCCACACCCTGACCGCCACCAGCAGCGGCAACGCGATCAATCTGCCGCTGCCCGACCTGGGACAGGGCACCCTGCATATCAAGGTGAAGACCTCCGACCAGACGCCGGGCAATAACAGCAACGACGGCCTGACGGTGGACTACCTGATGGTCACCGAAGGCGGCAGTTCGACGCCCGAGCCGACCATCACCATGACCCTGTCCGGGCTGGACGGCAGCGCGGCCACCGGCCGGCGCAACCGCTGGGATGCCAGCGCCACCGCCACCGTGATAGAGCAGGGCACGACCAACCCGGTATCCGGCGCGCAGGTCACCGGCAGTTGGAGTAACGGCGGCAGCGGCAGCTGCACCACCAACAGTAGTGGCCAGTGTTCGATCAGCAAATCGAACATCAAGTCCAACGTCTCGTCGGTC
The DNA here is from genome assembly GCF_019795155.1 of Marinobacterium arenosum. Taxonomy (GTDB): domain Bacteria; phylum Pseudomonadota; class Gammaproteobacteria; order Pseudomonadales; family Balneatricaceae; genus Marinobacterium_C; species Marinobacterium_C arenosum. The sequence goes on from NZ_JAILYN010000041.1 coordinate 30,129, forward strand.
ACCTTCAGCGTGACCAATGTCAGCCGGGGCGAAGACGACTATCAAGCGAGCCCCTGCTGCAGCAGCGTGGAGATCTTCGCGCCCTAGGAATCTGTCGAGCTTGGCCGATCGTAGCGAGGGCGAAGCAGGAAGCCAGAGCCGAGTAGGTCAGTGCTAAGTCCGATAGGCTCCGAGCGGTTCCATTGTCCAAAATGGCCGCACGGTGGGCTAATGCTGTTCATTTAAGGCAATGTGCCTTAGCAATTTGAGCAAAGTCTCTATCGGGAATGGAATAGACTGGTAGGGCGTACTCGGTGTGCCCTTTGGGTATCAGTGCGCCACCGCCGCAGGCGGTTGTGGAGCCCTGTGGGCTCCTGGTCGACTAAAGTCAACCCTACAGTCACCGTTCCAGCCACTTTTCTGAACAGTAGTTAGGTTTCAAGCTACCGTCGCCCACCATGGCGCACGCAATGGCTGCCTACAACACCGCTACCTCGTTTTGCCCCCAAAACCGACCTACCCAATCAGGGTATATGGCCCCGCCAAGCCGCATGCCATTTTAAAAACACAGAGGCTACCGGTGCCGCCGACCGGCACCTGCACCGCCGCGACCGATTCAAATAATAAAAACGAGGTAACAGCAATGAACCCGACCCTCAAGAGCCTGCTGCTGGCCGGCGCCACCCTGGGCCTGGCCGCCAACGCCACCGCCGGCGACAAGGATACCGTTCACATCTACAACTGGGCCGACTACTACGCCGAGGACACCCTGAGCAACTTCGAGCAGCGCTCCGGCCTGAAGGTGCAGTACGATGTGTTCGACTCCCACCAGGTACTGGAAACCAAGCTGCTGACCGGCGGCAGCGGATTCGACCTGGTCTACCCGGAAGGTTCCAACATGCTGAAGCGGCAGATCGCCGCCGGTGCCTATCAGAAGCTGGATAAAAGCCAGCTGACCAACTGGGGCAATATCGACCCGACCGTACTGAAGTGGCTGGCGGACAACGATCCGGCCAACGAATACGCAGTGCCCTACACCTGGGGCACCGTCGGTATCGGCTATAACATCGCCAAGCTGCAGGAACGGCTGCCGCAAGCGCCGACCGACAGCTGGCAGCTGCTGCTGGATCCGAACACCGTCGCCAAGTTCACCAACTGCGGCGTCACCATGCTGGACGACCCGATCGCCGCCTACATGGCGGTACAGGCCTACCTTGGCCGCGACCCGGCCAGCACCAGTAAAGACGACCTCAAGGCGGTCGAAGAACACCTGCAGAAGATCCGCCCCCACATCACCTACTTCCACAGCTCACAGTACCGTCCGGCGCTGGCCGCCGGCGACGTCTGCCTCAGCCAGAGCTACAGCGGCGACCTCTACCTGGCCCAGGCCCGCGCCGATGAGACCGGCAACGGTATCAAGCTGGCCTACAGCATCCCCCGTGAGGGCGCCGAAGTGTTCATGGACGTGATGGCCATTCCGGTCGACGCTCCGAACGCCGATAAGGCCCACCTGTTCATGAACTACCTGCTGGAAGGCAAGGTGATCGCCGACGTTACCAACTACACCTACTTCGCCAACGGCAACAGCGCCGCCGAGCCGTTCATCGACGATGGTATCAAGCAGGACGCCGGTATCTACCCGCCGGAAACGGTCAAGGCGAAGCTGTTCACCAAGCCGACCTACCCGCAGAAGTTCGTCCGCAAACTGAACCGGATGTGGGCCAAGGTCAAATCCGGCCGCTGATCGGCCCCCTTTCCGCCTGTCGATTCAGGCGACACAACCCACGGCATACGGGCGGCAGACACAGCTCTGCGCCCGTCACTTCTGACGACGCCGGCCAGCCTGGCTTGCCGGCGCACTTAACGTCACTACCGGTAATAAAAATACCGGTCGGACAGTTGAGGAATCATTATGACCACTGCTTCACCCATTGCGGAAACCACCGACCAACAAGCGCTGTTCTACAGCCGGTCTGATCTGGCACAGGATGCGCTCCTGGCCGAGCGCGGCTTTATCGAGATCCGCGCCATCAGCAAGGCATTCGACAGCGTGCTGGCGGTCGACAATATCGACCTGCAGATCCGCAAGGGCGAGATCTTCGCCCTGCTGGGCGGCTCCGGCTGCGGCAAGTCCACCCTGCTGCGGATGCTGTCCGGCTTCGAAACGCCCACCCGCGGCGATATCCGCATCGATAACGAATCGATCCTGGCGATGCCGCCCCATCAACGGCCGACCAACATGATGTTCCAGTCCTATGCGCTGTTCCCGCATATGAACGTCGAAAAGAACATCGCCTACGGCCTGCAGCAGCAGGGTTTGTCCAACGCCGATATCGGCCAGAAAGTCGACGAGATGCTGCGGCTGGTGCATATGGACGCCTACCGCAAACGCAAGCCGAATCAATTGTCCGGCGGTCAACGCCAGCGGGTGGCGCTGGCGCGCAGCCTGGCGCGACACCCCAAGGTGCTGCTGCTGGACGAGCCGATGGGCGCGCTGGACAAGAAGCTGCGCAGCCAGATGCAGCTGGAGCTGGTCGAGATCATCAAGCAGGTCGGCGTCACCTGCGTGATGGTGACCCACGACCAGGAGGAAGCGATGACCATGGCCGATCGCATCGCGATCATGAACCAGGGCCGGCTGGTGCAGGTAGGCACCCCGCATGAGGTATACGAATACCCGAACTGCCAGTTCGCCGCCGAGTTCATCGGCTCGGTCAATGTGTTCGACGGCAAGGTGTACGAAGAGGGCCCGCAACATGCCCGTATCCGCTGCGAGCTGCTGCGCCAGCCGATCCTGATCGACCACGGCATCAGCGGCCCGGCGGGCCAGAAACTGAAGGTGGCGGTGCGGCCGGAAAAGGTGCTGCTGAGCAAGCAGCCGCCCAGCCAGCCGGACAACTGGAACAGCGGCCGGATCATGGAGATCGCCTACCTCGGCGGCCACTCGATCTACCACGTCGAACTGCCGACCGGCCTGGTGGTGCAGGCGACCCGCTCCAACACCGAACGGCGCGACGTGCAGTACCGCATCCATGACGAGGTCTTCATCCACTGGAACGCCGACAGCGGCGTGGTGCTCGAGCAATGAACAGCCTGATCCAAAAATTGACGCCCGCCAACGCGGGCATCAAGGGGGTGATCGGCCTGCCCTACCTGTGGCTGCTGCTGTTTTTTTTCGTCCCCTTCATCTTCGTGCTGAATATCAGCTTCGCGGAATCGATCGTTGCGATTCCGCCCTACAGCGATTTGGTGTCGTTCGAAGACGGCTTGCTCAATATCAGCTTCAACCTGGACAACTACCTGATCATGCTGGAGGACGATCTTTACTGGCTGGCCTACGCCGGCTCGTTGAAGATCGCCTTCTTCTCGACCCTGCTCTGCTTGCTGCTCGGCTACCCGATGGCCTATGCGATCGCCCGCGCCGAGCCGAAGCTGCAGTCGATTCTGCTGATGCTGGTGATCCTGCCGTCATGGACCTCGTTCCTGATCCGCATCTACGCCTGGCTCGGCATCCTCAAGAACAACGGCCTGATCAACAACCTGCTGATGGGCGTCGGCATCATCGACGAACCGCTGGCGCTGCTGCACACCGACCTGGCGGTCTATATCGGCGTGGTATACGCCTACCTGCCGTTCATGGTGCTGCCGCTGTACACCAACCTGGTCAAGCTGGACCGCACCCTGCTGGAGGCCTCCGCCGACCTGGGCGCCGGCCCGCTGAAGACCCTGTTCCGGGTCACCCTTCCGCTGACCAAGACCGGCATCATCTCCGGCTGCATGCTGGTATTCATCCCGGTAGTCGGCGAGTTCGTCATTCCGGAACTGCTCGGCAGCCCGAGCACCCTGATGATCGGCAAAGTGTTGTGGCAGGAGTTCTTCAACAACCGTGACTGGCCGGTAGCCTCGGCGGTGGCGATCGTGATGCTGCTGTTGCTGATCGTGCCGATCGTGCTGTTCAACCGCTACCAGCAGAAAGAGATGGAGGGACACTGATGCACAGACTGCGAATGGGTTTTTCAACCTGGATGATGCTGTTCGGCCTGCTGTTCCTCTACCTGCCGATGGCGATCATGATGCTGTTCTCGTTCAACGAGTCGCGACTGGTGACGGTCTGGGGCGGCTTCTCCACCAAGTGGTACGCCGCGCTGCTGGAAGACGACCAGATGCTGTCGGCGATCTGGACCAGCCTGCGGGTGGCGTTCGGCGCCGCCAGCATGGCGGTGGTGATCGGCACCCTGGCGGCGTTCGTGATGGTGCGGTTCGGCAAGTTCCGCGGCCACACCATGTTCGGCGGCATGGTCACCGCGCCGCTGGTGATGCCGGAGGTGATCACCGGGTTGTCGTTGCTGCTGCTGTTCGTGTCGATGGGCCAGATGCTGGGCTGGCCGTCGGAGCGCGGCATGACCACCATCTGGATCGCCCACACCACTTTTTGCGCGGCCTACGTGGCGATCGTGGTCAACGGCCGCCTGCGCGAGATGGACCGCTCCGTCGAGGAGGCGGCGCAAGACCTGGGCGCCCCGCCGGTCAAGGTGTTCTTCGGCATCACCCTGCCGATCATCGCGCCGGCACTGATATCCGGCTGGCTGCTGGCGTTCACCCTGTCACTGGACGACCTGGTGATCGCCAGCTTCGTCGCCGGGCCGGGCTCGACCACCCTGCCGATGGTGGTGTTCTCCAGCGTGCGACTCGGCATCAGCCCGAAGATCAACGCGCTGGCGACGCTGATCATCCTGTCGGTCAGCCTGCTGGTGCTGCTCTCCTGGTGGTACGCCCAGCGGGTGGAGCGCAAGAACCGCGAGCTGATGCAGCAGACCGGCTGATGGCTATTCCCGTAAACAGCTGACGCGGCAAAACCGTAATCCTGACCACTTTCGGGATTACGGTTTTTTCATTGGGGCCAGCATTTTCACGGTCGTAGGGGCTTCAGCCGCGACCGAATGAAGGAAGGAAGGAAGGAAGGACGCTAACCCTGTCGCAGCTGAAGCCGCTCCTACAGGTTTCGTGCTTCGTCGCAGTCCGCTCCGAGGGCGATAGCTGCGAGCCCTGCCAACCTTGTCGCGGTCGGAGCCCGCTGCTACAGGGTTTCGCTCTTCGTAGCAGCCCGCTCCGAGGGCGACCGGCCATGGTGCAGATAACCCAGCCACTTGTCGCGGCTAAAGCTGCTCCTACGAAACATGCAAAACAACGACAAACAATAACAAAGAGGATGTTATGCGACTCTCGGTATCACAACGGATCGGCGGCGGCTTCGGCCTGCTCTGCCTGCTGCTGTTACTGGTGGGCGCTATCGCCTGGTACAGCTTTCAGACCATCGACCGGCAACTCAGGCTGGTCACCCGCGAGGCGACCCCGCGGGTCGAGCAGAGCGGGCAGCTGCTGACCGAACTGCTGCAGACCAAGTACCTGCTGCGCAGCTACCTGGCCGCCAGCGACGAGCAGAACTTCAGCGCATTGGAACAGCAACTGGAACAACGCCGCCTGCAATTCAGCCGACTGATGACGCAGATCCGCCAGTTGAGCGAGCGGCAACCCTCGCTGCAGCAATCACTGACGCAGATCGAACAACAGACCCGGCAGCTGTTCAGCAGCGCCGAGCAGCTGTTCCAGCAGCACCGCAGTTACTGGCAAAGTAGCGACCGTATGGCGGCGGCCCGGCCAACCTACGACGAGACCGTCGAGGAGTTGCTGTATACCCTGGAAGACACCGTGGCGGTGCAGGTGGATTTCACGCTGATCGACAACGCCCGCTTTATCCATAACCGGCTCAGCTACGTGGCCAACCTGCTGGAGCAGCTTCTGGAACAGCAGGATCTCGCGCAGAGCCGTCAACGCTGGCAGCAGATCGAGCAACAGCTGGCACCGGTTGCCGACAAGCTGGCGGAGATCGAGCAGCTGTCCGCCGAGAGCCACGCCGAGATCGATGAGTACTGGCAACCCTACCAGGCGCAGCTGCACGCTCCGGACCAGCTGATCCAGAGCCACCTGCAGGCACTGAACGCCAAGCAGAGGGCACAGCAGTACCTGAGCGAAGTGGAATCACTGGTCAACGATAGCGAACAGCTGCTGCAGGCCTTTATCGGCAATGCCAGACAGCAGGCCAGCCAGGCGGAGCAAACCACCGAGGCGACCATCAACCGCGCCAGCATGCTGATCGCGCTGGGCTCGCTGATCGCCCTGCTCGCCGCCGCCGCCATCGCCTGGCTGCTGGTGCGGCGGATCAGACGCTCGCTCGGCCTGGTGATGGACGGCCTGCACAGCGTCGCCGAAGGCCGGTTGGACGTCAGCCTGGCGGCGGACGGCCAGGACGAGTTCGGCCGGCTGGCCGGCAGCGTCAACCACCTGGCGGGCAACCTGCGCCAGTTGGTCAGCCAGATCCGCCAGGCGGCACAGGAGCTGCAGCAGACCGCCAGCCGTTCCGAACAGCTCAGCCAGCAGACCCAGACCGGCGTCGCCAGCCAGAGCCTGCAGAGCGCCCGGGTGGCCGCCACCATGAACGAGCTGGAAGCCAGCGCCACCGAAGTGGCCCAACACGCCGAACAGACTCTGCAGCAAGCGATCGCGGCGGACGGCGCGGTGACCGACGGCCATCAACTGATGGAGCGCAACCGCCAGGCGATGCGCTCGCTGAGCGAACAGGTCAGCGGCTCCACCGAGCAGATCGAACAGCTGCAAGCGTTCTGCGAATCGATCGGCGAGGTGATCGACGTGATCCGCGCCATCGCCGAACAGACCAACCTGCTGGCGCTGAACGCCGCCATCGAAGCGGCCCGCGCCGGCGAACAGGGGCGTGGCTTTGCGGTGGTGGCCGACGAGGTGCGTTCGCTGGCCAGCCGCACCCAGGGCTCGACCGCCGAGATCGAACAGATGGTCGCCAAGCTGCAGACCGGCGCACGGCAGTCGGTCGACACCATGGCCCGTAGCCGCGAGCAGGCCGACGATTGCCTGACCCAGCTACAGCAGAGTGCCGACGGCCTGATCCGGATCAGCAGCGCGGTCGAGCAGATCCGCCAGATGAACACCCAGGTCGCCGCAGCGACCGACCAGCAGCGCACCACCGCCGGCGAGATCAGCCAGAGCCTTAGCGAAATCAATCAGGTCACCGAGCGCACCGCCCAGGGTGCCGAGGAGACCGCCCGGCAGAGCAACTCGCTGAACGCCCTGGCCCGCCAGCTGGACGAGTTGATCGGCCGGTTTTCGCTCTGACGCATGGAGACCGAGAAACGGCGGCCAGGTTCCCTAATCAGGTAATGGGCGCCTGGCCGCCGATTCGGCATAGTGGCGCCGTTTTTTCATCGGCAACAGCCGGCGCCCCTTTCACTGGCGACCGGCTTGCCGCCGTTTAACCCAAACGTCCAACCAGGCTCCAGCGCCGGCTGGAATCGTTTTCAGCAGAATATTCAGGAGAATTGATCGATGTCGACTATCCAACGACTGACTATTGCACCGAACAGCGAGCTGAGCGCCGCCGAAGGCACTATCGAAGGCAACCCGATGGAACAGCTCGCGAGCCAATACAGCCATAGCGATGGCGCGACCGAGGTCGGCAGCTGGTTCTGCAGCGCCGGCACGCTGAGCTTCGATGACTACCCCTGCGACGAGGTCTGCTTCATCACCGAAGGCAAGGTGGGTCTGACCGATCTGGCGACCGGCCAGGAGCAGATCTTCACCGCTGGCGACGCCTTCATCTGCCGCAAAGGCAGCCAGCTGCAATGGACGATCTATGAAGACTGCCGCAAGTTCTTCGTCATATTGAGCTGATCGTTTATCTAATAATGCCGGGCATTGCAGACACTGCGATACCCGGCAACATACCCCACCCCCAAAGCGTCAAACACCCTTGGCAGAAAGCGCAGTTCAAGCAGCTGAAGCCTCCCTGCCAGTGCTCTATTCCCCTCCTACTTACTTTTATATTTATAATGACCAGTCACATATCATTATTAAATAAACAAATCTAATTTCCAGGGGCTGCCCATGGGCAAACGTAAGACCGCGATCGCCGGCCAGCTGGCCGACCTCGACCTGCGCCTGCTGCGGGTATTCAAGGCGGTGACCGATGCCGGCGGCTTTACCGCCGCCGAAGTGGAGTTGAACCTCGCCAACTCGACCATCTGCAACTACATCGCCGACCTGGAGAAGCGGTTGGATATGCGGCTGTGCGAACGCGGCCGGGCCGGCTTCGGGCTGACCGAGCACGGCAAGGTGGTGTACGAGGCGACGGTGGAGCTGCTATCGGCGGTCGACCAGTTCCGCAACCGGGTCAACCTCTCCCACGGCCGGCTGATGGGCCATCTGCACTTGGGCTGCGCCGAGCATATGCTGGGGCTGCCGCGCGCCTTCATCGTCGATGCGCTGCGTCATTACGCCGTCAAGGCACCCGATGTGCAGATGCGGATCTCAACCATGGCCTCCGACGACGTGATTCCGGCGGTGATGGACGGTCGGGTACAGATGGGGATCACCGTGTTGCACGGCCCGATGCCGCAGCTGCGCACCATGAAGCTGTATGACGAGGAGATGCTGCTGTACTGCGGTCGCGGCCATCCGTTGTTCGAACGGGACGAAGCAAAGCTCAGCGAAGCCGACCTGCAGCAGTACAAGTTCGTCGAATCGCCGCGCCTGCAACCCGGCCGCGAGCTGGACCCGGTGATGGCCGGTTGGCACAAGCAGGTCTCGGCGCACCACCAGGAAGCCCGCGCCACGCTGATACTGACCGGCCAGTATCTCGGCTTTCTGCCGCGCCACCTGGTGGAGAACTGGGGTTGGGAATCGCAACTACGGCCGCTGTTCCCTGAGCGGTTCGGCTACACCAACACCTTCCATGCGATCAGCAAACCGCACACCGCCCAGGACCTGGTGGTCGACACCTTCTTTCGCTGCCTGCGTGAGGCGATGGCCACCGAGCGCTGACCACAGCTACCTTTAAAGGTATCGGGGCCGCGCTGCCAGCGACAGCCGCCCCACCCTGTAATCTGCACGGCGTCCAGACGATGCGTTCTCTCGATACTCTGCTGGCGTCCGACAAAAAGCTGCGGGCGATCGGCTTTGACGACGCCCCCTTCCAACGGGGCCTGCACAGCACCGTCGCCGTGGCCGGTGTGGTCTGCAGCGATACCCGCTTCGAGGGGATGTTGTGGGGTCAGGTCGAGCAGGATGGTCTGGATGCCACCGACCAACTCTGCCGGCTACTGACAGCCAGCAAGTTCTACCAGCAGGTCAACCTGGTGTTGACCGACGGTATCGCGCTGGCCGGATTCAATATCATCGACCTGCCCCGCCTGGCGCAGCAGCTCAATCGTCCCTGCATCGCGGTGATGCGCCGGCCGCCAAACGTCGCCGCGGTCGACCGGGCGTTGCGCACCTTCGTCGACTACCTACAGCGCCGCCAACTGCTGGAGCGGGCCGGCCCGGTCCATAGCCAACGGGGATTCGTCTACCAGCAGAGCGGCTGCACGCCGGAAAGCGCCGCCCTGGCACTGGCCCGGCTGACCGATACCGGCAAGGTGCCGGAAGCGTTGCGGCTCGCTCACCTGATCGGCGCCGCGGTGGTCACCGGCCAGAGCAGCAAGCGGGCCTGAGAATCAATCAACGGCGCTAGCAGTCCACCGTTACAGCCCCACCTTCTTCAGCTTTTCGTAGAAATTGGCCCGGCTTCTTCCTCGACTGGATCGAGATCACGCTGATCATCCTGCCGCTGCTGGCACCGGTGATCTCGGCGCCGGGGCTGGATATCGACGGCTACGGCGTGGTCGACAACCCGGAGCTGGTGTGGTTCGTGATGCTGGTGGCAATGGCGTTGCAGACCTCGTTCCTGACGCCACCGGTCGGCTTCGCGCTGTTCTACCTGAAGGGGGTCTGCCCGCCGAACGTCAAGCTGACCGATATCTACAAGGGGGTGATCCCGTTCATCCTGCTACAGCTGTTCGGCCTGCTGATCCTGGTGTTCTGGCCGCAGCTGGTGCTCTGGCTGCCGGCCAACGCCTACAGCTGATCGGCGGTAAGTGGAGACGCTGAACACGATAGGCTTTCCACGCCAAGCGACCGTTCGTTATGCTGTGCGAACCCACCTCGGCAATGGAGTAGACCTTGTCCCAACAGGTTCGCGATATAGAGCAGCAGTACTGGCGCCACGCCCACTTGCCGCAGCTGGAGCTGCGCAGCACCCGGTCCAGCCGGCGGGCCTACAAGGCCCACAGCCATAGGGCATTGTCGATCGGCGCGATCCAGTCGGGCCAGACCCGGCTGGAGTGCGATGGCCGGGAGCTGCTGCTGCAACAGGGCGAGCTGGTGATCATCGAGCCGGGGCTGGTGCACGCCTGCAACCCGGTCGGCGACGCGGCACGTGGCTACCATATGCTCTATATCGACACCCCCTGGTGCCTGGCCCAGCTAGCGGCGCTTTACGCCCGCCCGATCGAGCGGCTGAGTTGCGAGCAGCGGCTGATCCGCCAGCCGCAGCTGTTCGCCGACTACCTGGCGCTGGTCGATCAGCTCACCGCATCGGTCGCCGACCCGGCCCCACTGTTCGAGCGGTTCGCGTTCAAGATCCTCAGCGGCTACTGTTCGCCCGGCCAGGATCGAGAGGAGCAGCCCGCGCTCTGCCATCAGGTCAAACGGCTGCTGCTCGAAAACCTGGCGCAACCGCCGTCGCTGGAGCGGCAGGCCGGGCAGCTCGGCTATTCGAGGGAAACCCTGATCCGCACCTTCGGCAAGTCGTTCGGCATAACCCCGATGGCGTTCGTCAACAACGCCCGTATCGAGCAGGCCAAGCTGCTGTTGAAAGCCGGTCAGCAGATTGCCGAGGTGGCATTGGAGCTGGGCTATAGCGACCAGAGCCAGTTCCACCGGGCGTTTGTCGGCTACACCGCCTCGACGCCGCGCCAATACCAGCAGGCCAGGTCAATTTCCGACAATAATCGTTGAACCCGTTGCCTTAGAGTCGAGCGACTTCGTTCCTTTACGTTCGTTTCCATCGCTTGCTCGACCCGGAGGTGACCCATGATTCCTTTCGATAACCTGATTCCCGCCGCCTTTCCGGCATTGGCCCTGGCCCACTTGCTGGCACTGCTCAGCCCCGGCCAGGATTTCTTCCTGATCGCCGGCCATGCGATTCGTCACAACCTGCGCGGCAGCCGCTTTATCTGCCTCGGCGTCGCGCTTGGCAATGCCCTCTATATCGCCATCGCGATCCTCGGCTGGAGCGGCATCCGCGATAATCCGCAGATCTTTGCCGCCATCGAGCTGGCCGGCGCCGGTTACCTGTTGTGGATCGGTATCCAGCTGCTGCGCAGCAAGCCGCAGGGGGATGTTGCCGCTTTCACCACAACCACCGCCCCATCGGCGGCCAAGCAACTGTTGCTGGGCCTCAATTCGGCGCTACTCAATCCGAAAAACGCGCTGTTCTACATGAGCCTGATGGCGGTGATCCTGGGCAGCCAGGTGACCTTGCCGCAGCAGCTGTTCTGCGGCCTGTGGATGTGCCTGGCGGTATTGGGATGGGATCTGCTGGTCGCCGCGACCATCGGCCAGCCGCGGGTCCGGGCGCTGCTCAGCCGCAAGATCCATCTGGTCGAGCGCGGCGCCGGCGCGGTGCTGATGAGCTTCGGCATCGGATTGATCGCCCAGGCCGGCAGCCGGGGTTGAACCGACGCCCGACAAACAGACTGCCCGGCGCAGCCACTCAACCTGTCGATTGGCTGCGCCGGTCGCGGCTCAGTTTCAGGTAGACGCCGAGGCCGATCAGCATCGCCACCGCCGCCATCAGCATCCATACCGCATTGATCACCGCACTGCCGCCGTCACCGCCATCGAGCAACGACTTGAACATCAACAGCAGCGCCTCGATCGACACCGCGATGATGATCGCCGCCATGAAGCGCGAGATGGTGCGTCGGGTGGTGTCGTGGTGGTGAATATCCTTGTCGACCAGTACCTCCTCTTCGAGGATCGTCTTGCCGAGGTCGAATATCGACATTCCCAGGGTGATCAGGATCACGATACCGAAAGCCCCGGTAGCCACGCTGCTAGCGTCACTGAACACCCGCACCAGCGACTCCAACGCCGAGTAAAGCAACAGCGCCGACACCAGGATCAGCATAAAGCCGATGAAGCCGTAGATCCCCTGGAAGTAGTGATGGAACCGCGAGCGCATCTCGTCGCCGTTCAGGTAGGAGATCAGTCGCTGCAGATTGATATTGATCACCAGGTAACCACGATCGGTACCGTCCGGATCGACAAAATGCTGCACCGCCGAGATCGACAGTTGGTGGGTGGCGCTGGACAGGTAGGGGTTGGTGACCACCACCGCGTTGGGCCGAGCCCGGGCCGCCAATACATAAGGGCGCTGGCTGCGGTCACTGCCCTTGCCCAGCGAGCGCCGCTTACGCTCGCTGACCGTGGGGCTGTAGGCGGAATCCATCAGTTGGACGCCGCCGCAATCCAGACTGTAGATCAGCTCAACGAAGGGGTAGGCCTCGCTCAGATAATCGACCGTCTGCTGCTGGGCGTTCTTGTCATGCAGTAGCGCCAAACCGTTCAGGCTGGTCATCATCGATTCCATCAAGCTATGGATGGTCGCTTCATACTGCCGATAGTGTTCCAGCAGCCGAAAATGGTTCTGGGTGCTCAAGGTTCCGTCGTTCTCTGCTTGGTTATCGTTATTAGGCCGGAGCCTTCGAATATAACGCAGCAAAATGACATTGTTAGACTTTGGTATTAACAACCAGCCATTTTTCAAAAAAAACCGACGAATTTGATAAAGCCCGGCTTCGAAATCCTGTTTGAAGTCCGCGGCCTGTCGCCCTCGGAGCGGGCTGCGAAGCACGGACCCCGTAGCAGCGGGCTCTGACCGCGATGGATATGGCACGGTCTATCGCCCTCGGAGCGGGCTGCTTGTATCTCTCGTTGATGGGTGATTAGCTACCGCCCATCGCAAGGAGCCGGTGAGCCAGGCGGGCTGCGAAGTCGAAAAGACTGCCCTGTAGATGAGGCCCC
>NZ_JAILYN010000042.1 GCF_019795155.1 Marinobacterium arenosum
GGGCCTCATCTACAGGGCAGTCTTTTCGACTTCGCAGCCCGCCTGGCTCACCGGCTCCTTGCGATGGGCGGTAGCTAATCACCCATCAACGAGAGATACAAGCAGCCCGCTCCGCGGGCGACAAGCCACGGACTCTGAAAGACCCACCGTTGGTCGCGGATAAATCCCCTCCTACAATTGAGCCGTGCCATAGCAGCCCGCTTGTGATGCCGGTGGGTGCTGCGGGCGACAAGCCACGAACTCCAAAAAACCACCACCGGTCGCGGTCGGAGCCCGCTGCTACAAGAAAATCGGGGGAAAAGGAATCAAAAGACCCCAAATAGAGAAGGGCCAGGCTCCCGCGGAAGCCCGACCCTCCTTGAAACCGACGCAAGCGCCGGCTGCTGATTGATGAGAGTTATGTTATTGAGCAGATAACATCGCTGGTCAGCACTCCAGCACTTCAAGCCTAGCAAAGCTTACGGCCATTTCCTACCTTAAAGGTTGGTCTTTATTCATCTTCAGGTGGCTCTTTACACAACCGCTGAGGGCTTACTCCAGAACCGCTGAGGGCTCACTCCACAACAGCTGAGGGCTCACTCCACAACAGCTGGTGCAGACCACCGCTGCGTTGGGTACGACGCCGCACACCGGCAGCGAGTACCTCGGCATTGCTGTACAGCTCGCAACGCTGCTTGGCCCGGGTGATGCCGGTGTAGACCAGCTCGCGGGTCAGTACCGGCGTGTCATCGCTCGGCAGCACCATCAGCACCCGATCGAACTCCGAGCCCTGGCTCTTGTGGATAGTCATCGCATACACCGTCTGGTGCTCCGGCAAGCGGCTTGGCAACACCGGCCGTGGTTCGCCCTGCTGATCGAACCAGACCCGCAAGGCACCGTCGGCGTCCGGCAGTGCGATACCGATGTCGCCGTTGAACAGGTTCAGCGCCGGCTCGTTGCGGCTGATCATCACCGGCCGGCCGACATACCAGAGGCTATCGCTGCGGATCAGCCCGGCCCGGCTCAGCGCCTGCTCGACCGCTTCGTTCAGCCCGGCCACACCGAACGGCCCCTCCCGCAACGCGCAGAGCAGCTGGCACTGGCCAAACAATCGCAGAACCTGCTCCGGCCCCGCCCCTTCGCCGATCGCCAGCAGATAGTCGCGATAGCCGTTCACAGCCTGACCGATCAACTTGCGGTAACCGCTGTCATCGGCCGGGGTCAGCTCGATATCCGCGTAACCCTCCTGCAGCACCTGTTGGAGACGGCTCAGGTCGCCGTCGTTGACCGCTCTCGCCAGGTGGCCGATGCCACTCTGGGCATGGAAGCGATAGCTCTTGTGCAGCAGCGCCAGGCAGTCGGCAATTGTTCTGTCGCCGTCCGGTTCAGGCAGATCCGCAGTGCCTGCTACTTGTCCTGGCAGATCGCAGCTGTCAGCCAGCAGCTGGGCCAACGCGGGCGAGTAGCGCGGTACACCGCTGCCGCAGATATCCCCCAACACCCCACCCGCCTCAACCGAGGCCAGCTGATCGCGGTCGCCAATCAAAAGCAGCTGGGCATCGGCCGGCAGCGCATCGAGCAGCCGCGCCATCAGCGGCAGGTCGACCATCGACGCCTCGTCGACCACCAGCAGATCGAGGTGCAACGGATTGTCACGGTGGTGGCGGAAACGGCGGGTACCGGGCAGACTGCCGAGCAACCGGTGCAGGGTCGACGCCTCCTCCGGGATCAGCTGGCGGATCTGCTCCGTCACCGGCAGTTTGTCGCGGGCATTGGCGATCGACTCGGCCAGCCGCGCCGCCGCCTTGCCGGTCGGTGCCGCCAGCCGGATTAGCGGTTGCCGCCCCTGGCCAAGAGCATGCTCCAGCCAGAGCGCCAGCATCTTGACCACCGTAGTGGTCTTGCCGGTACCCGGACCGCCACTGATCACCGCCAGCCGATGGCTCAGCGCCACCGCTGCGGCCACCCGTTGCCAATCCGGCGACTCGTCGCCGCTGAACAGCCGGTCCAGCGCCGCGCGCAGCCACTGGCCGTCGACCGGCTCAGCCCGCGCCCGCAGCCGCAGGCCGGCCGCCACCTGTTGCTCATACTGCCAGTAGCGGTACAGGTAGAGCGCACCGTTGGCCCGTACCAACGGCGTCGGCACGCTACCATCCCCCAGTAGCAACTGATCCGGCTGCAGTTCGCTCAGCCCGGCGCGCCGGCAGAGCGATGCCAGCAGCGGCGACCAGTGCTCCAGCGGTCGCTCCAACGGCAGGCAGCTGTGGCCCTCCCCCAACGCCTCGCTGACCAGCGCCGCCGCCAGCTGCAGCCGCTCGTCACCGCCCTGCTGGCCGATAAAGCGGGCGAACTGAAGATCCAGCGGTCGCAGCTCGCGTTTTTCCAGCGCTCTATTCAGCAATGTATCCAGCGGTGACAACACGCTCGCTTGCTGTGGGTTCATTCGGCACCTCCGTGAAACATCCGGTCCAGCTGTTCGATCAGCACGCTATCGGGTCGGCTGAAGTAAACTCCGTTACCGCTACCGGCCTGCATACCACGCAGGAACAGGTAGAACACCCCGCCGAAGTGACGCTCCGGTTGGTAGTCCGGCAACCGCTGCGCCAGCAGCCGGTGCAACGCCAGGCTGTAGAGTTGGTACTGCAGGTCGTAGCGGTGTTCGATCATCGCCTGGGCCAGCGACTCGCCGCTGTAATCCTCCGGCCGATCCCCCAGGTGGTTGGATTTGTAGTCGGCGATGTAATAGCGCCCGTCGACCCGGAACACCAGGTCGATAAAGCCCTTCAGCATCCCCTTCAGCTGCTCGAACTGCAGTTCACCGGCCCGCCCGCTGAGCGGGTCGTGCTGACGCAATAACCGATTGAGCCGGCCGGCATCGAGCCGCTCAACCGGCAGCATGAACTCCATCTCCACCTGGCGGTCATCGTCGCTCAGCCCGGCCAGCCGCAGACCGTTGCCGTCCAGGTCGGCCTGCAGCACATCATGACGCAGCTGCAGCAGCACCGATTGCCAGCGGCCGTTCTGGTCCGGGTCATAACCTTCGTTGACCAGCTGGTGCGCCAGCCAGTCTGCGGCCTCGTCATCACCCTGGCGGTCGAACGACAGCTCCTCGAACAGGCTGTGCAGGAAGGTACCGGCACGGGCGCCACGCGGGAAGCTGTAGATGCTGTCCTGCTCATCGTCGGACACCGGCTGTTCGAGTCGCTCGGCGGCCACCTCCAGGTCCAGCCCCGGCATCACCACCTCCGGCGCCACCGCCGCCGCGCCATGACCGCCACTATGAGCGCCGCCCTGGCTCAGCGCCGAGTAGCTGGACAGCCGCCAGTCGCGGTTGATCTGGCCGTCGAAACGGCGCGCCTGCAGCTCAGCGGCCGGGCTCTGTTCGGCACTGGCGAACAGCTCGGCCTGCTGCACCGACTGCGGCGGCTCGTCCACCGCGATGCCATGGGCTTCACCGTCGAGCGCCGCCAGTGCGTCCGGCAGTTCGCGCTCGGCGCGCTGCAGCAGATGGCCCAATGCCGAACGGTGCAGCTGGCTGCTGCGGGCATTGCCGACCTTCAGGTCGGTGACGCCGACATAGCAGCGGTAGACCGCCCGGGTCAGCGCCACGTAGAGTAGCCGCAGCTCTTCGGCCAACCGCTCGCCGTCGGCCTTTGCCAGGTCTTCTTCGTTGTTGTCCAGCGACCAGACCGGCAGCCCCTCGTCATGGAAGAAGGCGCTGCGGGCGGCGCGGAAATCGCTGGCGAACGGCAGGAACACCACCGGATACTCCAGCCCCTTGGATTTATGAATGGTTACCACGGTGACCAGGTTACGGTCGCTCTCCAGCCGCAACAGCTGGTCATCGGCCGCGCCGCCGGCCTGGTGCAGTTGATCGACCAGCCAGCGCAGCAGGCCGGCCAGCCCTTCGATACGGGTACTGGCCTGCTGCAGCAGTTCGCCCAGGTGCAACAGGTCGGTCAACCGGCGCTCACCGCCGGGCTGCTGCAACAGCTGCACCGCCAGTTGGCGGCGGTGGATCAGCCGGTGCAGCATCGGCAGCACGCCAAGCCGCAGCCAGCAGTCGCGGTATTCGCCGAACTCGTTGACCGCCGCCTCCCAGGCCTGCTCGTCGCTGTTCAGTGTCTCCAGCGCCGGCACATCCAGCTGCAGCAGCGGACAGGCCAGCGCGGCACGCAGTGCCCGTTCGTCGTTGGGTTCCTGTACTGCCAGCAGGATGCGGTACAGATCGACCGCTTCGGCACTGGCGAACACACTGTCGCGGTTACTGAGGTAGACACAGGGGATCTGCCGCTCGGCCAGCGCATCGCGGATGGCGTCAGCCTCGTAGCGGTCGCGCACCAGCACCGCGATCTCGCCGGCCTGCAGCGGTGCTTGGCCGATCTGCACGTCGCCGGCCAGCAACCGCTCGATCTCGCAGGCGGTGGCGGCGGCGTAGCGGCTGCGGTAGTCGCCGCGCGACAGCAGCTGGTCGCAGTGCCAGAACTGCAGCGCCGGCAACGGCCGGCCGGCCTGGGTCATCGGCGTTTTGTCCGCCTTGCCGGCGGCCCGTACCGGCTGGAATGGGATATCCGCATCGTAGATGAACGGCGCCGGGCACTGTTGAAACAGCCGGTTGACGGCGCTGATCATCGCCTGGGTGGAGCGCCAGTTGGTATCCAGCGTATAGGGCTGGGCGACGCTGCGGCGGGCCTGGATATAGGTGAAGATATCGGCGCCGCGGAAGGCGTAGATCGCCTGCTTGGGGTCACCGATCATGATCAGCCCGCAACCGGGCCGGTCGGTGTACAGGCTGCTGAAGATTCGGTACTGCAGCGGGTCGGTATCCTGGAACTCGTCGATCAGCGCCACCGGGAACTGGCTGCGGATCGCCTGTGCCAGCAGCCCCTGACCGTCGGACTGCAAGGCCCGGTCGAGACCACTGAGCAGGTCGTCGAACGCCAGAAGCCGCTGCTCCGCCTTGGCCTGCGCCAATGAGCGCTGCACCTGGCCAAAGGCCCGTTGCAGGATCATCTCGCGCAACGGCACCTCGCCGGCCAACAGCGCCTCCACCTGCTCGAACAGGGTATGTTGCGGCGGATTACTGGCCGACGCCTCGTCCAACTGCGGCTGGCTGAAGCGCTCCAACGCCTTGCGCTGATCCTTGCTTGGTTCGCCCTCGCCGGCGACGAACTCGTCGACCTTGGCCAGCCACTCCGGTATCCGCTTCTTGGTATAACTGCGCTTGTTGACGCCGGAGCCGGCAATCAGTGCCGCCAGGTCGTCCTGGTTCTGCCGCCAGACGGATCGGAACGCCTGCAGCTGCTCGGCACGGCGCCGATAGGCGGCCACCAGGTCGTTATCGGCCAGGTTCGGCCGCAACTGCAGCTGCGGGGTGTGCAGATAGGCGCGCAGTTCGGACAGCAGTTCGTCGGGGGTCGGCCAGTGGCTCAACAACTGGACACCGATGCCGTCCGGCAAGCGGTACAGCGTGCGGCGCCAGAAATCGAGCAGCGCCTGGCGCAGCCAGGGGGTTTCGTCGGTGATCAGCTCGGTCTCGAACAGGCCGCCGCTCTCGAACGCATGCTGGCGCAGCATCCGCTGACAGAAACCGTGGATGGTGAAGATCGCCGCCTCGTCCATCTGCCGGCTGGCCATCTCCAGCAGCGCGACCGCCCTCTCCCGCTCCGGGTAGCTGTCGACCAGCGTCTGGATCAGCGGATCGGCCGCCTGGCCGCGCTGGAAGGCGCGCCTCGCCTCGCTGATTCGGCTGCGGATACGGTCGCGCAGCTCCTCGGTGGCCGCCTCGGTAAAGGTCACCACCAGAATCTGCTCCGGCCCCAGCGGCTTGCCATCGGACGCCTCGGACAGCCCCAGCAGCAGCCGCAGGTAGAGCGCGGTAATGGTGTAGGTCTTGCCGGTGCCGGCGCTGGCCTCGATCAGCTGCAGGCCGGTCAGCGGAAAGCTGAGCGGTTCCAGTTTCAGTGCATCAGTCATCCTGGCTCTCCTCCAGCCGAGCCACCATCGGCGGTAACAGTTCATCACTGCAGCGCTGCAGGCCGGGCCAGTACTGCCGGAAGACCGGATACACCCGGCTGATATAGGGGTCTTCCACCACGCCATGGCTGTTGAAGCCGCCGCTGAAGCGCTTGTCCGCTTCCGCTTTGGCGCGCTCCTCCCCCTTCGGCAGATTGGCGATATAGGCCCAGCCGGTCTGCGGGTCGAACGGCAGCGGCCGGGTCAGCCCTTGCTGCCAGAACGCCAGCAATCGCTGCAGCTCGGCCTGCGCCTCGCTCGGCGCCAGCGGCTGGAACAGCGCATGGCCGGACAAGCCGCGATAGACGCTGGCCTCGGCCACCGGGTACTGGGCGCAGTAGACCAAGTGTTCGAGCCAGCACAGCAACCGGTCGCGGCCCTGCAGCTGCGACGGTCGGTAGCGCACCAGCCGGCCGCCGTACAGATCGTCCAGCCAGCCGGTTAGGCTGATAGACGTTTGCTCGAGTTCGGAATTCAGTTTCAGCGTCAGCCGGATCTCCAGCCGTTGACGCGGCCCTTCGCACCAGGGCGCCAGTTTCTCGGCCAGTTCGCTGCTGTCGCGACGCAGTTTGGCCAGCCGCTGCTGACCGGCGCTGCCCAGCGGCAACAGCCCCTCGGCCTGCAACAGCTGGTCGATCGGCTCCAGCGGCTGACCGGCCAGCGCAGCCTGCAGGTAGCGCTGCTTGATCAGGTAATCGTCCAGCCCGGCGACGCTAAACGGCTCCTCGTCCTCCGATTGCTGGGCCGGCGGATCGAACACCACCTTGAGCCGTTCACGGAAGAAGTAGGCCGCCGGATTACGGAAGAAACGCAGCAGTTCGGCCAGTTCCAGCTCCTCCGGCATGACCAGCGGCAGCGGATGGGGCTGGAACGGCGGTTGCGGCTGCTGTTCGGCGCCGGCCACCGGCAGCCACTCGGCGGCGTAGCTGAACAGCCGGCTGTCGGTATCGAAGTAACTTGGGCTGAACGGGGTCAGCGGGTGCTCACAGACCAGCGCCTGGCGCAGTGCCGCGCCGCTGTCATCCGGCGCCAGCGGCTGGTCGCCGTCACGCACGAAGCTGTCGGCGCAGTAGTCGAGCAGCTCGTTAACCAGCACCGAGGGCACCTTTTCGCGGTTATCCTGGATCGCCCGGCCGATGTAGCTGATATAGAACCGCTGGCGGGCGGCGAGCAGCGCCTCCAGGAACAGGTAGCGATCGTCGTCGCGGCGCGAACGGTCGCCGCGGCGCGGCTGGCTGTTCATCAGGTCGAAGCCCAGCGGCGGCATCGAGCGCGGATAGACGCCGTCGTTCATGCCGAGCAGACAGACCACCCGGAACGGGATCGAGCGCATCGGCATCAGGGTACAGAAGTTGACCGCGCCGATCATGAAGCGCTGGCTGGCCCGCTGCTGGCTCAATGCGTCGTTCAGGTAGTCGCGCAGAATGACCGCATCGAGCGATTCGTCGAAGGCGGCGTCGCTATGCTGCTGTTGCAGCCGTTCCAACACCTTGCGGATCTCGCTGAGCGCCGCCTCGTCACTGTCATCCGGCAGATAGGCACGGGCCAACAGCTGGTTGATCCGTGCGCCCCACTCCGCCAGCGGCTGGCGGCCCTGGAACAGCGTGCAGCAGTCGCGCAACAGATCGATAAAGTCGGCCAGCCGGCCAAGGATCGCCGCGTCCAGCCCCTCGACATCACCATAGGGGGCGATCTGCTGCCAGGGGCCCTCCTGCTCGCCGAGTGCGTAACCGGCCAGCATCCGGTCCAGGCCGAAACGCCAGCTGTTCTGGGCAAACGCCGGCAGTTCCAGCGCGGCGCGGTCGTCAGCGTCCAGCCCCCAGCGGATCTGCACCTGCTCGATCCAGTGGCGCAGCAGGTCGAACGCCTCCTGGTCCAACTCGAAGCGGCGCATCACCGCCGGCAGTTCCAGCAATTCCAGCACCTCGGACACCGGCAGGCGGCTATCCGGCAGCGCCAACAGGCGCAGGAAGTTCTGCAGCAACGGACTTTCCTGTTGTAGCGAGCGGTCGGAGATCGAGTAAGGAATGCGCCGCTCCTTGGGCGCATTGCCGAACACCGCCTCGATGTAGGGCGCATAGGCGGCCACATCCGGCATCATCACGATCACATCGCGCGGGCTGAGGCTGCCGTCGTCGGCGAACATCGCCAGCAGCTGATCGTGCAGCACCTCGACCTCGCGCAACGGGCTGTGACAGCTGTGCAGTACCAGCGAGTCGTCCTCCGGCCGCCAAGTGGTCTTGTAGTCGCTGCGCTCGGGCGGCGGCGACGGCAGCCGGCTACGATCCTCCAGGTTGAGGATATCGCGCTGCAGCGCGGCCAGCAGATTGTCGCCCTCCGGCGGCACGAACAGGTCGATCTCCTCCACCCCCATACTCTGTAGCAGGTAGAGGTAGTCGCGGCCCAGCTTGCCCATCGACGCCAGCAGCGGGTTGCCCTGCTCGAAATAGCTGGCCGGGTTGACGCCCGGCTTGTCGAACCAGCGCCGGTTGATGCGGGCGATCTGCTTGCTGTCGAGAATCTCGCCCCAGTAGTAACGGCAGGGGTTGGCGATCATCAGGTGGACGTCGGTACGTTGACCCAGCGCGCGCAATGCCTCCAGGGTATGTTGCGGCAGCGCCGAGATACCGAAAATAAATAGCCGCTCAGGCAACTGGCCGCTGCGGCCAGCCCCCATCAACGCATCGGTAAACGCCTGCAGCATATTGGCGCGGTGCCAGTGCGGCTGGCCGAGCGCCTCGGTTCGGGCCTGCAACGCCCGCCACAGGATCGGCTGCCAGGGCTGTTCGGCGGCACCCAGATCGCCACCCTGTTGCCAGTCCTCGATCCAGTCCGGCCGGTACATCAGGTACTGGTCGAAGATATCAGCCACCTTGGCGGCCAGCTGGTAGCGCTTGACGCCCTGGTCGTCATCCTCCAGATATTGGCGCAACGGTGCGAAGGCCGGATCGTCCAACTGCTGCGGCAGCAGCTCCATCAACTTCCAGCTCATCGCCTCCTTGTCGAACGCCGAGCGCTCCGGCACACCATCGAGTACCGCGGCGAACTGCTGCCACAGGAACGAGGCCGGCAGCGGAAAGTCTATCGAGGCGGCGATGCCCAGCGATTCGGCCAGCTCAAGCTTCAGCCACTGGGCCATGCCGGGACTCTGCACCAGGATGGTTTCTCTGACGAACGGATCGGTGAGCGGCTGGCGTGCAATCACCTGCACCAGCAGATCTTTCAACAGATCCAGCGCATTGGAGTGATAAATCTGAAACATGTGGGCGTCCCTGGACTTGGTCGGACCAGTTTACCCGATTGGGACTGCCGGGCGGGAGAGCGTTAGCCGGCTATTCAGGCGGCAGGCTGCCGTCGGGTATGTGCACTGTGCTGGGTGGGATTTCCCCAAAGCCCTCCTCCAGGGTCCACAGGGTATGGCCCTGCTCCACCCGCACCACCCCGTCAAAGCGCTGGCGCAGGTATTCGACCGCCGCTTCAAACTCGTCGATATCGCACAGGATCACGCCGCCGCGATCGTTATCAGTGGTAAACAGGTAACTTTTCATCAACCCCTCCTGAGGCGGGCAATCTTCTCACAAACAGCGACCGTTGCAACTGTCGCATCGGCATAGCAGTTCAGCGGGTTACGCAAAGTTAGTAAATTCAAACGCTCGTTTACCGGAAGCAGAGCTAAACTGGTAAAGCGCAGTGCCGTTATATATAAAAATCAAACAGCTAAAGGCGCCGGCCCGGAGCAGGCCCGACCTCTCCAGCCCGCTTTATCACCGCAACCAGCCAAAGGAGAGGCAGATGCGCGCGTCCTGGCAACTGATGATCAGCTTTATAGTCTGCCTGCTGGGTGGTATCGCCACCGGTGCCGGGCTCTGGCAGAAGGATGTTCAACTGCAGCAGCTGCGGGCGGATGCCGCCACTTCGGAACAGGCTGTGCACAGCCTGATGCACAGCCGTTCGCTGTTCAGCCAGTGGCTGATCACCATCGACCTGTTTATCAATGACCAGCCACTCTACCTGGCGGCGGTCATCAAGCAGCAAAGCGCGATGCTGCGTCAAAGCATCAGCGAACTGGGCGAACATGCGCCCCAGGCCGCCCCGATTCTCAACCAACATCTACAAAATATCGAGGCCGTTATCCGGCAAAACAGCCGTCCGTCCGCCGCAACCGACGATAACCAGCGGCAACTGCATCAGTACCAGGCGAAGCGCTTGCAGCTGGGCAACTACCTGGCGGAGCTGGAGCATTTTCTACGTTTCAAGACACAGGAACAGCAGCAGCAGTTGCAGCAGGCGGAGCGAGAACATCCGGTACAGATTGGTGTTTATCTAACCCTTTACAGCGCCCTGCTGGCAACGATCTGGTACTGGCTGCACAGCCGGCTGGCCTGGCCTCTCTGGCAGCTTCACCTGGCTGCCCGCCGGCCCCACCATGACGACAGCCCCGTTCATCCGGCGATCCGGCGGGGCTGCGAGGAGGTCCGGCAGCTCAATCAAAGCCTCGCGCACCTGAACGACCGCCTGACGGAAGCCCGTGAACGGGCCGTCAACCAGAGCCGGCAGGCGGAACGCTATCACCACCAGCTCGACTCGCTGCTCAATGCGGTACCCGATGCGGTGCTGGTGATCGACGACGACGGCACGGTGCAGAACATCAACCGGCCGGCGCGCAACCTGTTCGGCCTGGTGATTGACGAGGATGAACAGACCCTGCTGGGCGAGCTGATCCCAGCCTTTGAAGACAGCCTGCCGTTGCGGCTGGACGACCTGAGCGGCATCGAATGCATCGGCCGACGCAGCGACGGCCAGAAGTTCCCACTGACCCTGAACGTCGCCCGCCAGTCCAGCGACCACCCCGGCTACACCCTGGTAGTACATGACCTGCGCCAGGACCATGCCGGCCTGCACGACAGCCTGAACGCCGCCCGCACCGACACCGCCTACAGCCTGAGTTCGGAGCTTTAGGAGCTGCAAGCTGAACAGCAGCTTGTATTGGCCAGGACTATGGCAAGCTTTACCTTGGTTACTATACCCCCTACATCTGGCCTGTAGAACAGCCCGATCGCCCAGAACCCTGCAATTGCAGCCGATACCGGTGGGGCCATATAAGGGGGTCCGGCCGGGTAGGTTTATCCGCGACCGAGCGGCGTAGTCCGCGGATGTCGCCCGCGGAGCGTGCTGCTACAAAGCACGGCTCCGATAGCAGCATAATACTGTTCACTTAAGTAACTGCGGCGGTGACTGTAGGGTTGACTTCAGTCGACCAGGAGCCCGCAGGGCTCCACAACACCTACGGTGGAGGCCATTCATAGCATCTACAGGGTAATACCACTCCGATAGCAAGCTTTTTCCCTTCGAAAACGGCATTGCCTTAACCAAACAGTAACCCCCGTAGCAGCGGGCTCTGACCGCGACAGGGCTTGCGCAGACGGATCAAGCTGCATCTGGCCTGGCACTTAAAGCTTCATCAACGGGTTTTTCCCCGAGATACGGGGAACACCAGCCGAGTCAAACCACGCTGTTTATCACCAACGGTTCATCCCCGTGGATACGGGGAACACGCCAGGTCCAGATCGCCGGTTTTCTCGACAATCGGTTCATCCCCGTGGATACGGGGAACACATCTTCGCCTGGACCAGACCGTCTTCAACGATCGGTTCATCCCCGTGGGTACGGGGAACACAAGCTGATGCGCTCCTGGATGGCGCGCTGGATCGGTTCATCCCCGTGGGTACGGGGAACACCTGAACACGCCGGACCAGATTATCGCCGGCAACGGTTCATCCCCGTGGGTACGGGGAACACTTTTAGTGGTCATGGTCGCGGCCTCCCGATTACGGTTCATCCCCGTGGGTACGGGGAACACTCGGTCAGCTTGAAAACCGGCTCAGTCTTACGCGGTTCATCCCCGTGGGTACGGGGAACACTGGTGGCTGCCGGTGCAGTGCTTATCGATCAGCGGTTCATCCCCGTGGGTACGGGGAACACGCGAGCTTCTGACGAGTGCTTAGCTTTTCCGTCGGTTCATCCCCGTGGGTACGGGGAACACTTGATCACCGCGCCGTCTGAGCATGTCTGAACCGGTTCATCCCCGTGGGTACGGGGAACACCCAAGCAATCGCTGATACTCATCATGTGCCAGCGGTTCATCCCCGTGGGTACGGGGAACACGCTGGAATTGCCTGTATCACCCGAACTACGCGGCGGTTCATCCCCGTGGGTACGGGGAACACGAGGTGGCGATTGGTGATGCCAGCGTGCAGCACGGTTCATCCCCGTGGGTACGGGGAACACCCGATTAATGCCATAACAGGAAGCCATATCATCGGTTCATCCCCGTGGGTACGGGGAACACAACCAGCCATCGACCCCGGCGAAGTCGGCCAGCGGTTCATCCCCGTGGGTACGGGGAACACACTGCCTAGCAATAGACATACTTTTTTGCGTTCGGTTCATCCCCGTGGGTACGGGGAACACACCGCCTTGTCGGCGATGTTGTTCAGAATCATCTGGTTCATCCCCGTGGGTACGGGGAACACACGCTGGGATGAAGGCATTTGATGCGGGCGTACGGTTCATCCCCGTGGGTACGGGGAACACAAGAGAGAAGGGTTGTTCACAACTACACGCACCGGTTCATCCCCGTGGGTACGGGGAACACTCAACTTCATCGCTGTCCCGTTCGAAAGCTTCCGGTTCATCCCCGTGGGTACGGGGAACACTCTAAAAATAACCCATTGTTTTTAAAGAGCAAAATCGACTGTTAAAAACGCACCGAATTAAACGCTGTTTTTTATTTCTATCACGAGAGACACATTTACGGCTGTTCCTGTGGCAGAAAGCTGACCAGTCGCAGCCCTTCGTACTCCACCGGTATCCGCCGGTTCTGGCCGTAGGTCTGGAAATCGAAACCGGATTCGGTATTGGTCGCCCAGGCCATCACCACATTGCCCTCCTCGGCCAGTTCGGTGATCTGCTGCCAGATCATCTCGCGAATCCGCCGCGATACGTCGCCGACATAAACACCGGCACGCACCTCCAGCAGCCAGATCGCCAGCCGACCGCGCAGGCGAGGCGGCACATTTTCGGTCACCACGGTCAGCATACTCATCAGGCGCTCCTGTGACCGGCGTCGCCGATCGACTCGGGTTCCGGGATCGCCGGCGGCTGGGCATCCTCGGGTGGTGGCGGCGGTTCGATCTCGCCGGCGGCCAGTACCTGCTCGATCAGCGGGATCAGTTTTTTCAGCACCTTCTGCGAGCGGAACTGGTCGCGGCAGGCCAGTCGCACCTGGCGATCGGGCTCGCGCGGGTTGCCGGCCGCCACCTTGAAGGCGACCGGCACCACGGTATCGAACTTGAGGATATCGGCGATATCGTAGACGAACGACAGCGGCTTGCCGGTGTGCAGGAAGCCGATCGCCGGGGCATAGCCAGCCGCCAGGATGGCCGCTTCGGTAATGCCGTACAGACAGGAGGTGGCGGCGCTGATGCACTGGTTCACCTTGTCGCCGGCGGCCCAGTCTTTCGGGTCGTAGCGCCGGCCATGCCATTTGACGCCATACTGCTTGGCCAGCAGTTCATAGGTCTTACGCACCCGCGCTCCTTCGATGCCGCGCAGCTGCTCGACACTGCGCCGCGCCGGAGGCTCCTCGCCGAAACGCAGCTCGAACATCTTGCGCACCACCTTCAGGCGCAGGCTTTCATCCAGCGCCAGCTGGGCCTGGTAGAGCAGCTTGTCGGAGCGGGCACCACCGGGCTGGCCGGAGGCGTACATCCGCACCCCGGCCTCACCAACCCAGACCAGCAGGGTGCCGACCGTCGCGGCCAGCTTGATCGCGGCATGGGAAACGCGGGTACCCGGCTCCAGCATGATGCAAGCGATCGCGCCGACCGGCACATGGGTGCGTACGCCGGTCTTGTCGAGCAGTACGAAAGCGCCGTCGATCACATCGACCTGGCCGTACTGCAGGAAGATCATCGAGGTGCGATCCTTCAGTGGGATCGGCTTCAATGGTACAAATGACATTCCTTGTCCTCGCTTTCTCGGCTATCCGTTCAGACAGCACTTCTTGTATTTCTTGCCACTGCCGCAGGGGCAAGGGTCATTCCGGCCCACCTTCGGCGCGTCCCGCACCAGCGGTTCATTTCCATAATCCAGATAGGGAATATCCAAGACAGCCTTTCCCAGCCGGTGATGCTCAAGGACGCCGTCATTAACGGCATCCAGCGCAGCCGGCAGCTCGGCATAAAAGCGCTCGATCTGCGCGTCGGACTCAAATGCCAGTTCAGGCTGGCTGATCGCCACCAGCAGATTGAGGAACTCCTGATAACCCTCACGTATCTCGTCGACCTTATCGGGCCGATAGCCGGCCTCCGCCAGATCTTCGAAAGCCTGCTGCCACTCCTGCTCGCACAGATGACACCCCCGCAGATAACCCTCGGCCCAGTCGACCAGTGCTTGCGAAGGCCGATAGCTGTCGCCCCGTTGTTCCAGCGGATAGCTCTCGGACAGATCAAAATCCTGGTTATACAGCGCTTCGCCCAAGGTATTCGAGACTTTGACACAAGCGTCGTTCACTGAAGAAAGACAGTGCGCCACACTTTCCGGATCATGCTGTAGCGCAAGGTCCAGCACTCGGTACATGGAACCGCCATCCGGGCAGGAGTAGACCGCAGCCAGGGCTCCTTCGTACTGTGCCAGGCTGAAACACCCCGCCGGCCGTTCTTCCGCCGCCAGATAGGCAGTCAACTCTTCGCGCGCTTGTTGTATATCCATTGATTCCGTTGGTCTCTCGGGTTAGCCGTTCGGTCGTGCAGGTCACGACTGGTTGGCGGCAGTGTAACACCGC
The DNA here is from genome assembly GCF_019795155.1 of Marinobacterium arenosum. GTDB lineage: Bacteria > Pseudomonadota > Gammaproteobacteria > Pseudomonadales > Balneatricaceae > Marinobacterium_C > Marinobacterium_C arenosum. The sequence continues at coordinate 14,840 of NZ_JAILYN010000042.1, forward strand.
TGCCTGCGGCGACCGAAACCGGCCGGCGGGTTTAGCCATATGGGTGGGGCTAACACGAGCCGGCGTGCAAAAATATACCGTTATCTCCCAGTTCATCCCTGTGGATGCGGGGAACACGATACGCCGAGCGGCGGCATGGCCGGTGTCGCCGGTTCAGCCCCGCGGATGCGGGGAACACTCGTCATCTGCCAGGCCACTAAACAACCCAGATGATTCAGCCCCGCGGATGCGGGGAACACAAATACCACGCCTGCACGGTGCGCGGATTCTCCGGTTCAGCCCCCGGATGCGGGGAACACATCAGGCTCGTCCGGTATCGCCTGCATGATCCCGGTTCAGCCCCGCGGATGCGGGGAACACTCGGGAAAAAGTGGCAGTATGTGGTCAGCCAGCGGTTCAGCCCCGCGGGTGCGGGGAACACGGAGGATTCAGCCATAGCAAACCGTACTGTCGCGGTTCAGCCCCGCGGATGCGGGGAACACGCCAGTCCCTGGTCGGTGGCGCGTAAGGTCAACGGTTCAGCCCCGCGGATGCGGGGAACACCATGGTGTGCACGGAGGTGTCGAGAATCGGATCGGTTCAGCCCCGCGGATGCGGGGAACACCCGTGAAACTGGAACGATACGGTTCGTATACGCGGTTCAGCCCTGCGGATGCGGGGAACACGAAATCGGCCGGCGTGACGTTAACCCGCTCGACGGTTCAGCCCCGCGGATGCGGGGAACACATCCGGGCTGGAAAAATCGACCTCCTCGTCTTCGGTTCAGCCCCGCGGATGCGGGGAACACAGAAAAAGAGTGAGACGGCGCGTTACCGGGCGCGGTTCAGCCCCGCGGATGCGGGGAACACACAGGACCCGCAACGTCTGGCGCTGACCATTGCGGTTCAGCCCCGCGGATGCGGGGAACACACAAATGCGTCCGGCTCGGGTTTTGCTGTCGGCGGTTCAGCCCCGCGGATGCGGGGAACACAACATACATCATCCATCCAACCTCCTCGTCAGCGGTTCAGCCCCGCGGATGCGGGGAACACCGCGCGGTCGGCTCCGGCTGCGTCGATGACTACGGTTCAGCCCCGCGGATGCGGGGAACACTAGCACGCTTCCCGCTGGTTGCCCTGGTAACTACGGTTCAGCCCCGCGGATGCGGGGAACACGAACGCGCCGTAGCGATCCGGCCCGAGCACCATCGGTTCAGCCCCGCGGATGCGGGGAACACCTGCGGAACCCCCAGATCGAGGTCCAGCGTCTCGGTTCAGCCCCGCGGATGCGGGGAACACAGCAGCAGGCCATAGCGCTCGACATCAAGCTACGGTTCAGCCCCGCGGATGCGGGGAACACCTGTCTGATGGCACGGTATACGCAGTGACGCGCGGTTCAGCCCCGCGGATGCGGGGAACACCGATGCACGATATTGGTAAATATTTTTGGCATCGGTTCAGCCCCGCGGATGCGGGGAACACCGCAAAACATCTGAGATAGCCGCCGCCGAAACCGGTTCAGCCCCGCGGATGCGGGGAACACTGTGATCGCTACAGGGTTGAGTACCTGTATCACGGTTCAGCCCCGCGGATGCGGGGAACACGCAGCGTACCATATGGACACAACGCTGGTTCATCGGTTCAGCCCCGCGGATGCGGGGAACACCGGGCGCTGAAGTATTACGAGGCCGTCTACTACGGTTCAGCCCCGCGGATGCGGGGAACACGACTTGGAAAGCAATACCATATTCACCAAAAACGGTTCAGCCCCGCGGATGCGGGGAACACATCAAACTCAACAAAACGGCCAGTCAGCCAGTCGGTTCAGCCCCGCGGATGCGGGGAACACAACCGCTGGGATAACAAATCGTACCTGGGCGGCGGTTCAGCCCCGCGGATGCGGGGAACACTTGCTAATAGTCTCGTGGGCAGCGTCTGCGGCCGGTTCAGCCCCGCGGATGCGGGGAACACCATTCAACGTTCTGGCGAGTTCCAAGTATAACCGGTTCAGCCCCGCGGATGCGGGGAACACCACCACTTTTGTTGAGCGTTATGATGGTCTAACGGTTCAGCCCCGCGGATGCGGGGAACACCTGGTCACCTATCTGGCGCCCGACCATTAGCGCGGTTCAGCCCCGCGGATGCGGGGAACACGCCCTGGCGGCAGTGACCTTCAGCAACACCTGCGGTTCAGCCCCGCGGATGCGGGGAACACTTCTTGGTTGTGGATGGTGAACATGGTTGATCCGGTTCAGCCCCGCGGATGCGGGGAACACCTGTCGAGTGCATCGCACATCTCGTCGGTCGGCGGTTCAGCCCCGCGGATGCGGGGAACACCCATCCAACACCGTCTCCGACGCGAGTGATTTCGGTTCAGCCCCGCGGATGCGGGGAACACACCACGTCAAAGCATTCTCGCTGGATGGCTACCGGTTCAGCCCCGCGGATGCGGGGAACACGGCAGTCAGATAGTCTAGCCATGATTTAGGCCGCGGTTCAGCCCCGCGGATGCGGGGAACACTCTAAACATAACCCATTGTTTTTAAAGAGCAAATTAACCCGGTAAAAATCCACCGAATTAAACACTGTTTTTTAACCGTTCGGATAGCGCTATAAAAAGCGTTAAAAAACGGGAGGTGTGGCCTCCCGTTTCTGCCGCCGGTTGCGCTTTAACCGAACGGTTAGAGCCGGCGGACCAGCATCAGGCCGCAGCCGAAGGCGCGGGCTTTGCCGAGCCCCTGGTGCAGCATCCGGGTAAACCGCTCCGGGTCGGTGACGGTCAGCGCGCCCTGGTAGTCGACGCTACTGAAGCCGGCGTTGCGGCCCTTCTCCGGCAGCGGTCGCCACTCGTAGCCGGTGGCTTCCAGGGCATTGCCTGCCAGCTGGAAGCCGTTGCGCTCGGCACGCAGCTCGAGCCAGTCGAACAGCGCCTGATCGACCTGCCGACGCAACAGTTGCTGCAATGGCAACATCCCACCGCCGGAAAGTTCGGCCTGGTCGGCCAGCTCCGTTGGCAGCAGATGCCGGAGACGGTCACCGTCCAGTTGGCCAAGCCGGGCCAGCTTATCCCCTTTGTCACCACTGTCCGGCAGGCCGGCGGCACGGCAGAGCTGACAGAGCAACTGGTGCTGGCTGTCCATCACCACGTCGTGGTTGACGGAGTTCTTGCGGCCCGGCTGGCGGCGGCTGACCACCGGGTTGGCACGCAGCTTGAACGTCAGCCTGTCGCCGGCCCGAAGCTGTGGTTGGTATTGCGTGGACTCAACCCGGAACAACGGTGAATCCTGCGACGGCGGCTCAGGCGACAGCAGGTAGAACATCGGCCGGCGGCGATCGCCGCCTTGGCGGTCTTCACGCTCTTCCCGGAACAGGAAGTCGCGCCGCTGGCCATCGCGACCGGGAAACAGATCCCAGAGCAGCCGGTGCATGCCGTAGCCGTTGCCGGCGATCAACAGTGCCAAATGCGAGCTGTCGGCGATCTGCGGTTTCAGGGTGATGCGTGACAGGTAGCTCAGCTCACTCATGATTCGCCCTCCTGCCAGAACCACTGCTGGCGCGGCTGAAACTGCCAGCGACTGCGCGATACCGGCTGGTCGTGCCGGTTCAGCAACTGAGCGCCGCTCAGGTCGTCGTCGGTCGACAACGCTTCACGGGCCCCCTCCCAGTAGTAGCCGTGCTGCTGATCAGCCAGCCAACGCGATTCCACGCCTGCGTCATGCAGAATCGGCCGCTGGGGATACTGTTGGAAGGCCCGCTTCAGGTCCGGCGCATCGACCAGCTCCGGCGCCAGGGGGGCGGCCAGCACGCAGGCCTTGCGACCCAACGATAGCTGGAATCGGGGCCTCAGCAGCGCCGCCTGCAGTTCGGCCAGCGTGTAAGGCGCACCGTCCAGCGCACTGAGCGCCACCAGCTGCTTGCTGTCGCAACGGTATTCGCGGCTGGACAGCTGGGTACCGAGCCGGTCGCGGCCGAACAGCAGCTCATCACGGCGGGTACGGTAGACCCGCTTGCCGGCCGAGTCGGGCACCTGGCTGGTATGGTAGTCACGCAGCAGACTGCCCGCCGCCTGCTGCTTGACGGCGATACGGTAGCCCTGCGTCAGCTGCTGCTGGCGCTGCTCCTCGTCGCGGCGGATGCCCAGCGCCGCGGCCAGCAGGCCGATCAGCGCCGACTTGCTGGGACAGGCGGCGCTGTGGCGCGCCTCGCCGACGGCGATCTCGCCCCAGCTAGCCATTGGTCCGTAGAGTCGAAAGACCAGATAATCCATATCCGGCTCCTTATTCACTGACGAAAGCCAGCAGTTCCGCCAGCGAGCCGGTGCCCGCCACCACGTTGATCTCCGCTTTGCTGTCGCAGCAATCGCCATAGACCCTATCGAAGTGGTCTCGCTGTTGCTCCAGCGCCTCGATAGCGGCCTTCGCAAAATCCAGTTTTTCGCTCTGGCCCCGGTTCTGGTCGATCGGCATCAGAAAGGCGGCCGACAACGAGCGCGGCTGCTGATCGCCCTTTTCCGCCAGCGCATAGGAGGCGTAGGCGCGGCTGCCGAAGCTGTTCTGCTTGCCGCTGGGCGCCACCTTCAGCGCGGCTTCGGTCAACGCGGCGATCGCCTTGCGGGCCAGCGCTTCGTCGCCGCCGAGGTTGTCCATCAGCAGTTCGCGGTTGATGCAGATGTAGGAGTAGAACAGCCCGGCGGCGAAGCCGGTTTCGCCGATATGGGCCGCGCCGGCATCATCACGGTGAATGTTCAGGTCGTCGACGGCGGTGAAGTAGTCGTCTTCGATCACTACCGGATGCACCGAGATCGCGTGCGCCACCTGGCAGGCGGCTTCGGTATTGTAGGCGGTCTTGGAGGCCAGCATACGGCCGAACAGGGCGATATCGGCTGCCCGGTTGTCGTGGCGCAGCAGCTCCAGCTCCGCTTTTTCCGGGCCGCGCTGCTCGCTGATCAGGGTATCGACCAGCTGGTCGATCGCCTGCTGTTCGCTGGGGCTGATATGCACCAGTTGTTCGATCTCCAGCTCCTGCAGCGGCTTGTCCTTATTGGCTTTTTTCAAAGCGCCAAACACCCCGGCGATCGACTTGGCCCAGTCGAAGGCATTCTTTTCGCCGATACCGGCGTCAACCAGCCGGTCGTAGGCTTGCAGCCCCAACACCTTGGTGCGGGTGCCGACATGCCCTTCCAGCGCCTGCTGAAACAGCTCGGAGGTGCGCCAGTGGCGTTTCAGGCTCTGCGAAGAGACCCGCAAGCGGTCGACGCCACCCATCTTGGCGGTTTTCGGCCGGCCCAGGTCGTCCCGGTTCAGGTTGGCCGGCGGGTAAGAGGTCAGGATATGCAGCTGGATAAAACGGTTGTTCATGGCGATGTTTTCCTTAACTTACTGATTTTCTGAGCGCGGAAGTGCGGCGAAGTATTCTTTGGCCCAGCCGACCGCCAGCCGATCGACCGGCCGGCGGGCGATACCGTATTGGTGCTCCTGACTCCAGTGCAGGATGCTGTCGGCCAGCGAGACAATATTGAGATTGCCCTTGAGCAGTTTCACGGCGCGGAGAAGCCGGCGGTAGAACTCGTCGTAATCACGGCTTTTCTGCAGTTGAGAGAAGCGCAGTTCACTCATCGGCGCCTTACCGCCGGTTTCCAGCGGCGTCGCCAACTGGCCGGCAAAGCTCTTGCTCGGGCTATGGCTGCGGGCATGCGCCAGGGCGCCGGCCACCATCGCCATCGGAATCCAGTGTTCCTGTTTGGCTTTCAGGTCCGGCATCCCCTGGTAGTTGATAAAGCGGAAGAACGCATCGCTGAGGATCAGTTCGTCGGGCGCCTGGGCGCGGCGCAGGCGGGCGCGGTCGGCACGGCCGCCCTTGTGCTGGTCTTCCAGCTCCTGCAGCCAGGCGAACCAGCTATGCAGGGCCTTCAGGCCAGCCTGATCCTTAATGAAACGGTAGCTAAGGTTGGGCTGTTCCATCAGGCAGTTTCCTTTTCAGGTTCGGGATAGCGGGCGGCAAACGCCTTGAATGGCTTGCTGGTGCGCAGCTTGCGCAGCAGCTCGGCACGGGCCGCCATGATCCGTTTGAGGTTGAGGTCTTCCGGGTTACTCTCCAGCGTCCAGCGGTCGAAGCTGTCGAGCGCGGTGGCAACCAGCATCCGGCTCCAGGGCAGCATCAACGTGGCCGGCCGCACTTCGGACGGTGGCAGTTTGCCGAGCTGCTGAACCAGGGCGAAGAAACGCGCTTCGGTCTGCTGCCAGAAATCCGCTTCGATATGGCTGGTGTCGCCTTTGGCATCCAGGGCCCGTTTGAACCAGGCGTCCCGTACCCGGCCACGCAGTTCGCGTACTGCCAGTTGCGCTAAATCCAGCAACTCTTCGGCCTGAGCAAGCAGTTTCTCCTGCCGGTCGGCATCGCAACTGAATAACGGGAAGTCGTGGTCATACCAGCAACGCGCCTTCATGTTGTCCATGTCGTAACCGAAGCACCAGAGGCGGGGCGTCAGCCGGCCAGTGGACGCCTCGGCCAGCAGCTCCTCGCGCTCGCCGTTAAAGGCCGCCACCACCTTAGCCGGGGTGTCGCCATTGCCGGCCCGACCCAATGCCAGACCAACCCAGTGCCGGTAGCAGAGCCCGCCCGGTTGCCCTTTCAGGCTGCGCGGCGGATTCTTTTGCTTCGGGTCGAAGCGGTACGGGGTCAGCGGATGCAACCAGTGATCGCTGTAGTTGATGCCGTAGTTGCGGGTACGGTACTCGGTAATCAGTGGCTGATCGTCACCTCCGCAAAGTGCGCAGCAGCCGTGCCGGTCACTCGGATGCAGGCGGATACGACGCGGCATCCCCCAATACATCTGCAGCGGATGGCCGTCGTCGGGCGTGGTCAACAGCCCCTCCTGATCGGATAACCGGGTCGGCCCCATCCAGGGCAGTACCTTGGCGCTGAGCGGCTCCGGCGCAGCCGGCAGCTCTTCGCAGGTCAGCACGTTCAGCCAGAGCTTCTGCCACAGCGTCGCCGGGCCGGCGGGCCGGATCAGGGTGGTCAGCGGCCCGCCGCCACGCAGACCGACCCGGTGACCGACCCCGCCGGAAGGGGCATTGGTCTGCAGGGTGAACAGCGCGCTGGCGGCACAGCTGTGGCAGAGCTGCGGTAGCCGACCGCCCTTGATGAAATGGTCCAGGTTGTCCTTCAGGGTCTTGCCGCCCGGCGCGTCGATCAGCAACCCGGCAATCGGCTTGGTTTCACCATCGGGCAGGTCGAAATCCTGCAGGAAGGCGGGCCCGTCAGCTTGCAGCAGTTGCATCGCCGGTGTCAGCCGGGCCAGCGCCCGTTGCAGTTCGGCCGGCTCGGGGGCTTCATACAATGCCTCCCAGTCGCGCGCCTCCTGCGGGGCATAGACCGTCTGCAGCAGGCCGATCAGCAGTTGATAAAGCGCCCCCTGAAAGTCGGGCCGGGGGGCATTCAGCTCGATAGGGGGATTGTCCGGCTCGGCGATCTGCCAGGGGGCGATATAGTCCGCCCCGCCATCCTGCCGGATAACCGGTATCCAGCGATCCTCGATCAGGTTCATCTTTCCTCCTTTGAAAGATTCCAGCCGCCGCTGGCGCTGTAGCAGTCGGCCAGCTCGTCGGTCAGCGGCAGCAGTTCGCACCAGCGCAACGCGGCTGTCTGTTGTCGGGTCTGTTCGATCAATTCGTGCAGTTCGGGCGGAATCATGGCCTGCGCCCGCCGCCACTCTTGTTCCGGCAGGCTGATCTGGCTCAGCGGCCAGCGGTGCCGTTCGCCGTCGGCCCAGGGCTGAAGTTCAGCGCCCACCAGCCGCGCCAGGGCGACGGTGACGCTGTCGTTGCTGAGCCGGGTCGGCACGCGGATATCGCTGTCCCAGCGGTCGCCGTCGGCACTTTTCCGGCAGTAGCCCTGCTCGAACTTCAGGCTGTTCAACCGGCCCTGCTGTTTCTGGCCCAGGCTTTCACCTTCCGCGTCCCAGCTCAGCCCCTGCAGCGCCTCGGGAATCCGCTCTTGCGCCGGCTCGCCATACACCCCTTCGATCAGTTCGCGGGCATCCTCCGGCATCCGCAACCGCCAGTCGCGCTCGGCCAGCACGGTCAGCGTCAGCCACAGCTGGCCGACATGGCGGTAGACCCACTGGCTGCCCTGCCAGTGGGGCTTGAGCCAATCCTCATCAGCCTCGCCGGTAGCGGGTGGCGCATAGATACAGAACAGCGGCGCCGGGCGCTGGTCTGTTCCTGCCGCGCCGGCCGCGTGCGCTAACGGATTGCCGTCGGCATCGCGGCAATGGCGGTGCAGCCGGCCGGCGCGCTGGATCAGCAGGTCGATCGGTGCCAGATCGCTGACCATCAGATCGAAATCCAGGTCCAGCGACTGCTCTACCACCTGGGTGGCGATCAGCAGCTGGCCCCGGCGCTGTTCAGCCTTGGAGGCTTTGCCGAAGCGCGCCAGCACGTCAGACTCCATCGCCTGGCGGTCGCACATCGCAAAGCGGCTGTGGAACAACCCAATCTGCTGCGGCGCGGTCCAGTTCTGCTCGCAGGCCAGTTGCCAGGCGGCGCGGGCATCGGCCACGGTATTGCGAATCCAGCAGACCGATTGGCCGGCGTCCAGCGCGGCCCGTATCTGTTCGGAAACCTGATCGAGCGAGGTCAACTGGCGTACCGCCAGCGTACGGCAGACCGAGCGGCGGCTTGCCACCGGATACTCTGCGGCCCCACTGGCGCAGCAGGTGACCAACGGGTAGTCACGGCTGACAAGCTCGGCCGGCGGTTGTTGCAGGCCGTTACGAAACGCGGTGCTGAAGGCGGCCCGCATCTGCTGCGGCAGGGTGGCGGACAGCAGTACCGCACTGCCCCCTTGCGCGGCATGCATCCGCAGCAGGCTGGCCAGCAGCGCCTGCATGTACGGGGAATAAGCGTGAATCTCGTCGACCAGCAGGATCTTGTTCTGCAGGCCCAGCAGCCGCAGCGACTGGTGACGGGCGGGCAGCACCGTCAGCAACGCCTGATCCAAGGTGCCGACGCCAACATCGGCAAATAGCGCCTTCTTGCGGTTATCCGCCAGCCAGCTGTTGCAGTAGGCGGTGGCACTTGGCTCATCCTGCCGGTAGCTGCGGTCGGCCAGCTGTTCGGACAGCCGTACCGACTCGACGAACTCCTGCGAAAGCTCACGGGCGCCATGCGCCAGAATCAATGAGGGCCGGCTCTGCTCGGTAAACAGTGCGCGATAACTGCTGCGCATCCGATGGTATATGCCGTTGGCCGTGGCCATTGTCGGCAGGCCGATATAGACCCCTTCCGCCCGGCCGGCCGCCATCAGTCGGCCAGCCAGGGTCAGCGCCGCCTCGGTTTTGCCGGCACCGGTAACATCCTCCAGAATCCACAACTGCGGCCCCTCGGGCAGTTCGACCGACTCCGCCTTCTGCTGCAACGGAGTGGGCTGATCGATAAAGGGGAACAGCTCTTTAACCTTGCTGATCTGGCGGCTGCTGACCTGATTCGGTTGAATCTTTTGCAGCGCCTGCTGTGCTTTCGGCAGCGCGACCGTATCCCAATACTGAGTAAGTGGCTGCGGCTCGGCATGGTAGCCGAACAGCGAACGGTCAGAGCCGGTCCAGTCGGCCAGCACAGCCAGCCCGGCCAACTGCCAGGAGACGGGCTTCAATCGCTGATAGAGCTTGGCATTGGTCAGCGGCCGGAAATCGGGTTGGTAGAGTTCGGTCAGCGCAGTAACGAATGCTTCGGCGGCCTGCCGGTCTTCATCGCTGAACCAACGCTCCAGGCCGCGCAGATCTTCCCGCGGCGGCTCGCCGTGGTGGCCGGTAACGATGCCTAGCCAGGACACCAATTCGCGGTTGGCGTGCGCCGGTTTTTTCCAATAATTGTACGGTTGCCAGGCCCCTTGCCAGAGCCGCTGCGACAGCTGTTCACGCCAGAGCAGGAAGCCCAGCGAGTCATGCCGTTGGTCGTAAGGGTAACGGCCATCTGCCACGATCAGTCGATCCGACAGGCCTGTGGCCAACCCCTGAAACGCCGAAGCGAACTTGCCCAGATCGTGCAGTGCCAGACAGAAACTGAACCAGCGCTGCAGCCAGGCCGGCTCGACTTGCAACCCGGTGGCCAACTGCCGGCAGCGCGGCTGCAACGGGTCGAGCATCCGCCAACCAACAGCGGCGACATCGAGGCTGTGATAGGGCAACAGATGGAAGGCAGGGCCTTCGGTGTGAGGATCGGGACTGGCTTTGCCCCAATAGCGGAAATAACAGGCGGTCATCGATGTCGCTCCCTGAACAGAATCCGCCGCCCAAACTCCGTGGCAGCGGTCGCTACCGAGCATACACCTAACAAAAGCGGGCTTTCAATTACAGCCCCGTTGCCTGATCGGAGCAAATACTGACCCAGCGCAGGCTATGGTAGGATGGCCGCAGATTCCCTTGCCCTTTAATCCATCGAGGCTATAGATGTATATCGAGCTGTCCGATCTGCTCTGGCTGACACTGATCTGCGGTGCCATGCTGTACTGGTGGCAGGCTCAGCGGATCAAGGAACTGGCGTTGCGCGAGGCGCGCAAGCAGTGCAAGGAGCTGGATCTTCAGCTGCTGGATGAGAGCGTGGCGCTGCGGGCGTTCTGGTTCAAGCGCGGCGAGGACGGCAAGGTTCATATCTGGCGCTCCTACACGTTTAATTTCAGCAGTACCGGCGATGACCGCTACACGGGCCGTATTGTGCTGCTTGGCCGCGCCATTACCGGGATCCACCTGGAGCCCCACCGAATCTGATTGAGTGAGACGTACGATGCAGATTTCCGACCCCAACCAACCCCGCTACGGCGACGGCGACATCTCCTTTCAAGCCGCCGGCGGCGAGGCCGGCATCCGGAAGCTGGTCGATGCCTTCTATGACGCCATGGAACAGTTGCCGGAAGCCCGGCGTATCCGCGCTATGCACCCCGACAACCTGGACGAATCGCGCGACAAGCTGGCCAGCTTCCTGTGCGGCTGGCTTGGCGGCCCTAAACGTTATCGAGAGAAGTATGGCCCGATTCGCATTCCGGCGGCCCACTCCCACCTCGAGATCGGCCCGGCCGAGCGCGATGCCTGGCTGCTATGTATGGAAAAAGCCCTTGAAAGCCAGCCGTTTGCTACGGATTTTAAAAAGTACCTGCTAGAGCAGCTGTTCGTGCCGGCCGAACGCAGCCGCACCCGCGACTGAACACGGCAGGGCGCGACAGAACACGGCAGGGCGCGACAGAACAAAGGAGCTGTAACATGAGCGAACTGCACAACCTTCGGCTAATGGCCCGCTACAACCAGTGGATGAACGAAACCCTCTATGATGCCGCCGAAACCCTGCCCGCAGTGACCTTGAAAGCGGACCAGGGCGCCTATTTCGGCTCGATCATGGGCACGCTGAACCACCTGATGGTCGGCGATATCATCTGGTTACAGCGCTTCACCAACCACCCGGCCAACTTCCAGAGCCTGCAACCGGTGCAGCACATGCGCCAGCCGGTTACCTTGAAGCAGGTCCTGTTCGAGGATATCGAAGAGCTGCGCGCCGAGCGTGAGCTGCTGGACGAGGTGCTGATCGAATGGACCAATGAACTGCGCGACGAGGATCTGGACGTACCGCTGCACTACGCCAATATGAAAGGGATCGAGTCGGTCCGCCGTTTCGGCAGCCTGGCACTGCACCTGTTCAACCACCAGACCCACCACCGCGGCCAGCTGACCACCCTGCTGTCGCAGCAGGAGATCGAGATCGGCATCACCGACCTGCTGACGCTGATTCCGGAGCTTCACGACTGAGTGATGAGCTGACCGGTTATGGATGAATTGATGTGCCAGAAGGTCTGGCAGGTGGTGGCGGCGATCCCGCCCGGCAAGGTCGCCAGCTACGGTCAGGTGGCCGAGCTGGCCGGCCTGCCGCGCATGGCCCGGATGGTTGGCCGGATATTGAGCCAGCTGCCCAAGGACAGCCAGCTCCCCTGGTTCCGGGTGATCAACGCCCAGGGTCGGATCTCTTTCCCGCTGGACAGCGACGCCTACCGATGCCAACGCGAGCGGCTGGAAGCCGACGGTGTCGAATTCAACGGTGAAAGGATCAACCTGCGGGTGTATCGCTGGTCCGGCGAAGCCGACTGAACGCCTGCCTAAAATGCCTGCCAAGGCCGCAGGTAACGGGCAAAACGGGGTATGCCGTTATTGGTCTCGCCGTTATAGCGGTAGGTGATCTTGCTACCGATCGGCGGCGGTTCCCGCCTCAGCTGGTCGGTCAGCCCACTGCCGATACGGAAACGCAGCCCGTCCGCCCGCTCCACCAGCAGGGCGCCGGCCATGCCTCGATATTTGCCTTTGCCCTGGGTATAACCGACCACGGTCGCCTCGGCATCGGAGAACGGCTTGAGCTTCAGCAGCGCCAGGCTGCGCGCCGGCTGATAGAGGCTGTCGGCCCGGCGCAATATCAACCCCTCGCCGCCCAGCTCGACAATCTCCCGCAACGCCTGCTGCAGACTGGCGTCATCGGCCAGCAGCCGTTGCGGTACCGCCTTCAGCCAGGGTAGATCGATCTCCGCCAAGCGCTGTTCCAGCTCGGCATGACGTTCGGCAAAGGTGGTCAGTGGCTCGTCCGGCGATGCCGGCGGCAGGTCGAACACCATATAGCCCACCTGCTTCCACAATGTCTGATCCGGCTGCCGACGCCGCACCAAGCCGGAGATCTCTTCGAAACGATCCCGCCCGAGCCATAGCTCGCCATCCAGCGGACGGCTGGGAAAGCCCCGGGTAAACCAGGCGGGCGCATTGATCCGCTGGCCGCTGCGGGTCAGCAAGTGCTCACCATCCCAATAGGCGCGCACCCCGTCGTACTTCTCGCTGACCCAGTAGTGACCGACCGTAATGCCCGGCTGATAGGTCTGCGCCAGCATCAGCTCGGGCGCCGCCTGGCTGGCGGCACGCAATGAGATCGGCAGCATCAGCAGCAGCATCAACAGAAGGGGTATCAGTAGCAGTTTCATCCTTTCCTCCCTGATCGAAATTCGGACATTGCGTCCGTCCGCCCACCTCCATCGGGCGTAAAAAGAGACTAGGTCAGCCTCCCTATCAGGGCAAGTATGGATTGCAGTCAGCGGCCGCCACCGGAACGCACAGCAGGCGATCGCCGCAGGACGCGCCTCCAACGTGCCGTCGGCCGAACCGTCAATGTGTTTTTAGCAGCGGGTTCGCGGCTTGGCCCGAAAACAGGGAAGAACCAATACTCAGCCGCCCAGTTGCCGGATCAGCGACTTGATCGCATCCAGCCGCGCCAGCGGGTCGTCCGACTCCAGCAGCAGTTGTTTCTCGTCGCCGCTGAACGGCAGCAGTTCCGCCAGCCGATAGCCAACCTCGCTGGCATCCTGATAATCGATATCCAATCCCAGCATCTGGATCATCGGATGCTTCTGGATATCCTGCAGCAACCGGATCAGCTGGGGATAACGATCGGAGACCGGCGTTGGCGCCTCAGCCGGCAATATTTCGCACTGACCGACCAGCAGGCCGTCTTGTTCAGCCCGATAGTCGTGGATGCGGACCTTGTACTGCCCGTGCAGGTCGATACCGAGCAGGTCGTTCGGCAGCGGGTGCCAGTCGTCAATTTCCCCGTAGCAACCGACCGGGTAGAACGGCGCCCGCCCCTCTTCAGAGGCAGACAGGCCATCGATACTCTGCACCACCACGAAGCCACTGCTATTGGCCAGGCACTGCTTGACCATCCTCAGGTATCGCGGTTCGAAAATCTGCAGCGGCAGGTAACCTCCGGGATAGAGCACGGTCGGCAACGGGAACAGTGGCAGGGTTTGCATGTACAACTCTCAATAGGCACGAGCCTGTCAGTGTACCTAAAAAGTTGCTGGTAGATTAGCAACCAATTGATACCAACGGAGTTGCGGGTTATACGGCGAAGAGCATAACAGATACAAAACAGAGGGCAGCGATCGCTGCCCTCTGCTGATACGGAATTGCCAATGATGCACGCTTAACTGAGCAAGTGCACCATTGGCGCGACGCTAGCCACCCTCTCCCGGCACGGGCTTCGCCGCCGCCTGTTCAGTGCGCTCATCGGTCAGCGCCTCTTCGTGAAGGTTGTAGATGTTACCGTTTTCCAGGCGCAGACCGATATCGCGCAGGGTTTCCGGGCGCAGTGCACGCAGTTCGGCATAAGCGCGTTTCTGACGACGGTGTTCAATGAAACGATTGTAGGCAGCAGCCAGCAGTGAGATCAGAGTCATGGTATTCCCCTTCTGTTTCAGAGCGGAAGCTGACGGGGAAAAGAGGAAACCTGGAAAGGAAACACATTAACCGCGGCAGATTCCGCGGCGTTCAGTGTTAAAACTCAGGCACGCGGACGGCAGATAGCGGACGTCCATCGATTGACGGATGCCGGCAGAGACGGATGATTCTGTTTCGCGGTATAGGCGTAAATCATGACGGTCTGTGCTATCTGTGCGGTCTGGGTTAACGAATATTGATTAAATTTGTCAGTAAGACTCAGCCATTGGAGCGGATTGGTTAATTTTTGTCAATTGTTTTTCTTAAAGCGAGGTGAAACTTGCCGACAGATGGGTGCCAGCCGGGCTGGCTCAGCAGCGACCAGCGAGGCCTGCTCCCAATCGCCGCGGGGCGCGCCTCCCACATAGAGCCGGTCTACGGAATTCTGTTAACTCACAACTGTTAACTTATAACTGAAATGAAAAAAGGCAGCCGAAGCTGCCCTTTTTATTATCGGATCGCAACCGATCGAACTTACCAGCCGGTAACTTCTTTCAGTGCTTCGCCGATCTGCGCCAGGGAGCGTACAGTCTTAACGCCTGCATCTTCCAGAGCCGCGAATTTCTCGTCAGCAGTGCCCTTACCACCGGAGATGATCGCACCGGCGTGGCCCATGCGCTTACCAGCCGGAGCGGTTACGCCCGCGATGTAGGAAACTACCGGCTTGGTGACGTTGGCCTTGATGTAAGCCGCCGCTTCTTCCTCGGCAGTACCGCCGATCTCGCCGATCATTACGATCGCTTCGGTCTGCGGATCCTTCTCGAACATCTCCAGGATGTCGATGAAGTTGGAGCCCGGGATCGGGTCGCCACCGATACCTACACAGGTAGACTGGCCGAAACCGGCGTCAGTGGTCTGCTTGACCGCTTCGTAGGTCAGGGTGCCGGAACGGGACACGATACCCACTTTGCCCGGCAGGTGGATGTGACCCGGCATGATGCCGATCTTGCACTCGCCCGGAGTGATAACGCCCGGGCAGTTCGGGCCGATCAGGCGTACGCCCAGCTCGTCACACTTCACTTTACAGTGCAGCATGTCCATCACCGGGATGTGCTCGGTGATGCAGACGATCAGCTTGATGCCGGCGTTTGCGGCTTCCAGGATGGAGTCCTTGCAGAACGGTGCCGGTACGTAGATTACGGACGCTTCAGCACCAGTCGCTTCGACGGCTTCGGCAACGGTGTTGAATACCGGCAGGCCCAGGTGTTCAGTGCCACCCTTGCCCGGCGTTACGCCGCCCACCATCTGGGTGCCGTAAGCGATAGCCTGTTCAGAGTGGAAAGTACCCTGACCGCCAGTGAAGCCCTGGCAGATCACTTTGGTATCTTTGTTGATCAGGATGGACATGATTATTTACCCTCCGCTGCTTTAACGGCCTGCTGAGCAGCGTCAGTCAGGCTGGTTGCCGCAATGATGTCCAGACCCGATTCAGCCAGACGCTGAGAGCCCAGTTCCGCGTTGTTACCTTCCAGGCGTACCACGACCGGTACGTTTACGCCGACCTCTTTGACCGCACCGATGATGCCGTCAGCGATCAGGTCGCAGCGTACGATGCCACCGAAGATGTTAACCAGTACGGCTTTCACCTTGGTGTCTTCCAGGATGATCTTGAACGCTTCGGTTACGCGCTCTTTGGTCGCGCCGCCGCCTACGTCCAGGAAGTTGGCCGGGAAACCGCCGTGCAGGGAAACGATGTCCATGGTACCCATTGCCAGGCCGGCACCGTTCACCATGCAGCCGATGTTGCCATCCAGTGCCACGTAGTTCAGGTCCCACTCGGCCGCACGTGCTTCACGCTCATCGTCCTGGGACGGATCGTGCATCGCCTGCAGATCTTTGTGGCGGTAAACCGCGTTACCATCGATTACGACCTTGGCATCCAGGCAGTGCAGGTTGCCCTGATCGGTGATAACCAGCGGGTTGATCTCCAGCAGCGCCAGATCTTTCTCTTCGAACATCTTCGCCAGACCCAGGAAGATCTTGACGAACTGCTTGATCTGGTCGCCCTGCAGGCCCAGTTTGAACGCCAGTTCACGGCCCTGGTACGGCTGTGCGCCGGTCAGCGGGTCGATAGTGGCCTTGAGGATCTTCTCCGGAGTTTCTTCCGCTACTTTCTCGATCTCCACGCCACCTTCAGTAGAAGCCATGAAGACGATGCGGCGGGTAGAGCGGTCTACTACAGCCCCCAGGTACAGTTCAGCAGCGATATCGGTGCAGGTTTCCACCAGGATCTTGGAAACCGGCTGGCCGTTTGCGTCAGTCTGGTAGGTGACCAGGTTCTTACCCAGCCAGTTGGCTGCGAATGCCTGGGCTTCTTCCGGGCTGTCGACCAGCTTAACGCCGCCCGCTTTACCGCGGCCACCGGCGTGCACCTGGGCCTTAACAACCCATTTGTCACCGCCAATCTCATTAGCTGCTGCTGCAGCTGCTTCCGGAGTATCTACCGCGATCCCTTTGGAGACCGGCAGACCATATTCGGCAAACAGTTGTTTACCCTGGTACTCGTGAAGGTTCATGCTCTAATCCGTTGTGTTGTCACTAGTGATTATTCTGCGGCTGTGGGTATGGAGAGGTTACCCGACCGCAGCCCCTGAGGGTTTCAACGACAAGCTTCTTGCTAAATCGGCCGAACCCCCTCACGGGGGACGGCCGAAATCTTTCTAATAGGTTTGCGCTTAGCGCTTCTTGCGGTTTGCCATGTGGATGGCGCGACCATCCGCCGCCAGAGCGGCTTCGTGCAGCGCTTCACTCACGGTCGGGTGAGCGAAGATGGTCATCTGCAGGTCTTCGGTGCTGGAGCAGAACTCCATCGCAATGACCGCCTGGCCGATCAGTTCGGAGGCGACGCCGCCGACCATGTGGATGCCCAGGATGCGATCGGTTTCTTCGCAGGCCAGCACCTTGACGAAACCGTCGGTATCGTTGGCAGCCATGGCACGACCAGTGGCGGCGAACGGGAACTTACCGGCTTTGTACTTGACGCCGTCGGCTTTCAGCTGCTGTTCGGTCTTACCGACCCAGGCCAGTTCCGGATGGGTGTAGATGATGTTCGGGATCACATCGTAGTTCATGTGACCGTGCTGACCGGCGATGATGTCAGCCACCATGATGCCCTCTTCGGACGCCTTGTGCGCCAGCATCGGACCGCGCACGCTGTCACCGATGGCGTACACGCCCGGTGCGTCGGTGCGGCAGTGCTCGTCAACGAAGATGAAACCACGCTCGTCCAGCTTGACGCCGCTGTCTGCGGACAGCAGGCCCTGGGTCTGCGGACGGCGACCAACGGCCACGATCAGCTTGTCGACCACGATCTCCTTGTCACCTTCGGAGTCGGTGTAGCGCACCAGCACTTCCTTACCGTCGAGGATCTCGGTGCCGGTCACCCGGGCGCCCAGGCGGATATCCAGGTTCTGCTTCTTAAACAGCTTGGCCGCTTCCTTGGCAACGTCTTTGTCCGCTGCCGCCAGGAAATCGTCCATCGCTTCCAGTACAGTAACTTCGGTACCCAGGCGCGCCCACACGGAACCCATCTCCAGGCCGATGACACCGGCACCGATCACGCCCAGGCGCTTCGGCGTCTCTTCGATATCCAGCGCACCGGCGTTGTCCAGGATCAGACCTTCGGTCAGCGGTGCCGGCGGGATCTCAACCGGTACGGAACCGGACGCCAGGATCACGTTTTCAGCTTCGTGGACAGACACGCTGCCATCGGCCGCGGTCACTTCCACCTGCTTACCCGGCAGCAGCTTACCCATGCCCTGCAGCAGGGTAACGCCGTTGGCCTTGAACAGGCCGGTGATGCCGCTGGTCAGGTTCTTCACGATCTGGTTCTTGCGCGCCACCATCTGCGGGACGTCCATGGTGACGTCACCCACCTGGATGCCGTGTACATTGGCGTGCGCTTTAGCGTCGTGGAACTTGTGGGTGGATTCCAGCAGCGCCTTGGACGGAATACAGCCAACGTTCAGGCAGGTGCCGCCCAGTACGGCCGCACCTTTGTCGTCTACCCATTTCTCGACACAGGCGGTCTTCAGACCCAACTGTGCGGCACGGATTGCTGCTACATAACCACCCGGGCCTGCGCCGATTACGATCACGTCAAATTTGTCAGACATGTACCTTTCCTATTCTGTCAATTCACTCGTTCTTACTGGGGGGCTGTATCAAACATCCAGAAGCATACGTGCAGGGTCTTCCAGAAGGTCTTTGATAGTCACGAGGAATTGTACAGCCTCCTTGCCGTCAATCATACGGTGGTCGTATGACAGCGCCAGGTACATCATCGGCAGGATCTCGACCTGACCGTTGACCGCCATCGGACGCTCCTGGATCTTGTGCATGCCCAGGATCGCAGTCTGCGGCGGGTTCAGGATCGGGGTGGACATCAGCGAGCCGAATACACCACCGTTGGTGATGGTGAAGGTACCGCCCTGCATATCTTCCATACCCAGCTTGCCGTCACGGCCACGGGTACCGAAATCGCGAATAGTCGCTTCGATATCGGCCAGGCTCATGCTGTCGGTATCACGCAGCACCGGCACCATCAGGCCGCGGTCGGTGGAGACCGCTACGCCGATATCCTGGTAGCCATGGTAAACCATGTCGTTGCCGTCGATGGAGGCGTTGACCGCCGGGAAGCGCTTCAGCGCTTCGGTGGCCGCCTTGACGAAGAAGGACATGAAGCCCAGGCGGGTGCCGTTGTGGGTCTTCTCGAACAGATCCTTGTACTGCTTGCGCAGTTCCATCACCGGCTTCATGTTGACTTCGTTGTAGGTAGTCAGCATGGCGGCGCTCTGCTGCGCTTCAACCAGACGCTTGGCGATGGTCGCACGCAGGCGGGTCATCGGCACGCGCTTCTCGACGCGTTCGCCAACCGGTACGTTGACCGGCGCAGTCGGTGCCTTGGCTTCAGCAACCGGCGCAGTCGCTGCCGGCGCCGGCGCCTGGGCTCCGCCCTTCTTCAGGTAGTTCTGCACGTCTTCCTTGGTGATACCGCCATTCTTGCCGGTACCCGGGATCTTGGAAGCGTCCAGGTTGTTCTCTTCGATCAGCTTGCGTGCCGCCGGGCCAACCTTGTCGCCTTCGCCGGTTGCCGCTTCGGCAGCTGCTTCAGCTTCAGCCGCCGGAGCCGCTGCAGCCGCCGCACCCGCTTCGAACAGGGCGATCACTTCATCGCTGAGGACGGTGTCGCCCTCGCCTTTTACCACGTCCTTGATGACACCGTCAGCCGGTGCCACGACTTCCAGTACGACCTTATCGGTCTCGATATCTACGATCAGCTCGTCAGCTGCACAGGCTTCACCCGGCTGCTTGTGCCAGGTTGCAACAGTACCGTCCGCTACGGATTCAGGGAAAGTCGGCGCTTTGATTTCGATGGACATGTTTTTTCCTTTCGTGCTCCGTCAGACGGCCGGCGCCGATAGGCGCCGGCCCTCCAATTAACCGTTGATTGCTTCGTTGACCAGTTTTTCCTGCTGTTCCAGGTGAACCGAGATGTAACCTACCGCCGGTGCAGCGGCATGCGGTCGGCCTACGCCTTCCAGATGCAGCTTGGCATCGTGCTTGTGCAGTACGGCGCGCATGTGATGCTGCGAGCAGTACCAGGCACCCTGGTTCATCGGCTCTTCCTGGCACCAAACCACAGATTCCAGGTTGGTGTATTCGGCGATCGCCTCGGCCAGCGCCTGCTCCGGGAACGGATAGAGCTGTTCGATACGGACGATCGCGACATCCTGCTTCTCCAGTTCGGCACGGCGGTTATAGAGGTCGTAGTAGACCTTGCCGCTACACAGTACCAGACGTTTCACCTGCTTCGGATCCAGCTGGTCGACTTCACCGATAACCGGTTTGAAGCCGCCCACGGTCAGATCTTCCAGCGTGGAGATCGCCTGTTTGTGGCGCAGCAAGCTCTTCGGCGACATCACAACCAACGGCTTACGGAGCGGACGCACCACCTGACGGCGCAACAGATGGAAGATCTGGGCCGGGGTGGTCGGTACACACACCTGAATGTTGTGTTCAGCGCAGAGCTGCAGATAACGTTCCAGTCGAGCGGAGCTGTGCTCCGGCCCCTGGCCTTCGAAGCCGTGGGGCAGCAGCATGGTCAGGCCGCAGAGGCGCTGCCATTTCTGCTCACCGCTGGTGATAAATTGGTCAATAACAACCTGAGCACCGTTGGCGAAATCACCAAACTGAGCTTCCCAGATTACTAGTGCATTGGGCATCGTGGTCGCATAACCGTACTCGAACGCCAGCACCGCTTCCTCGGACAGGAAGGAGTCGTGCAGCGTCAGACACGGCTGGTCTGCGGACAGGTTCTGCAGCGGCAGGTAGGTGCTGCCGTCCTTCTGGTTATGCAGAACCGCGTGACGGTGGGAGAACGTGCCTCGACCAACGTCCTGACCGGTCAGGCGTACCGGGTGCCCCTGGGCCAGAATGGAAGCATAGGCCAGCGATTCGGCCATCCCCCAGTTCAGCTCCATGGCACCGGCGGCCATACGCTTGCGGTCTTCGATAATCTTCTGAACCTGGCGCTGCACGGAGAAACCTTCCGGCACCTCGCAGATCTTGTTGCCCAGTTCCTGCAGCAGTTTCAGGTCGACACCGGTATCGCAGTCGAACGACCATTCATGGCCCAGGTAGGGCTTCCAGTCGACGAACAGCTCGGTGTTCGGCTCCAGCACCAGCGCATTGGCTACGTGCTCGCCGTTTTCCAGCGCCTGGCGATAGTCTTTTTCCATCGCCTTGCTTTCTTCGGCAGTGATCACACCCTCGTCGATCAGACGCTGAGCGTACAGCTCGCGGGTGGTCTTCTGCTTCTTGATCTTGGCGTACATCAGCGGCTGAGTGCCAGACGGCTCGTCCGCCTCATTGTGGCCGCGACGACGATAGCAGACCAGGTCGATGACCACGTCTTTGTTGAATTCGTTACGGTAGTCCAGCGCCACCTGGGTGACGAAGCGAACCGCTTCCGGGTCATCGCCGTTCACGTGAAAGATCGGCGCCTGCACCATCTTGGCCACGTCGGTGGCGTACTCGGTGGAGCGGGAGTCTTCCTGCTTGTTGGTGGTGAAACCAACCTGGTTGTTGATCACGATATGGACGGTACCGCCGGTCTTGTAGGCCCGGGTCTGGGACATCTGGAATGTCTCCATCACCACGCCCTGGCCGGCAAAGGCCTGGTCACCGTGGATGTTGACCGGTACCACGGTAGAGCCGACCGGATCTTCACGGCGGTCCTGACGGGCACGTACCGAGCCCTCGACCACCGGCGCGGCAATCTCCAGGTGGGACGGGTTGAACGCCATCGCCAGGTGGACTTCGCCGCCCGCGGTCATGATGTTGGAGGAGAAGCCCTGGTGGTATTTCACGTCACCGGAGGTTTCGACCAGCTTCTTGCCTTCGAACTCGCCGAACAGCTCGGCCGGGTTCTTGCCGAAGGTGTTGACCAGCATGTTCAGACGGCCACGGTGGGCCATGCCGATCACGATCTCCTTGGCGCCGTCACGACCGGCACGTTGGATCAGTTCGTCCATCAGCGGAATCAGCGACTCGCCGCCTTCCACACCGAAGCGCTTGGCACCGGCATAGCGCGAGCCGAGGTATTTTTCCAGGCCTTCCGCAGCGGTCAGCCGTTCCAGGATGTGCTTACGCTCCTGCGGCTCCAGCTGCGGGTGGCAGCGAACCGGCTCCAGACGGGACTGGATCCAGCGCTTTTCCTGGGTATCAACGATGTGCATGTACTCTGCACCGACGGTGGTGCAGTAGGTTTTCTTGAGGTCCGCGATAATATCTTTCAGCGGCGCCTCTTCCGGACCGAAGAACAGCGAGCCGAGCTGGAAGGTGGTGTCGTTATCCGCCTCGGACAGTTCGTGGTATCGCAGATCCAGATCAGGTACCTGTTCGCGCTCCATCAGGCCCAGCGGATCGATCTCCGCCACCTGGTGGCCACGCACGCGGTATGCGTTGATCATCCGCAGTACACGTACCTGTTTCTTCTCATGTTCGGAGCTGACAGAGCTGACCGCCACCGGTGCGGCGCGCTTCTGGTTCTTGGCCAGATACAGGAAGTGGTCCTGAATCGGCGAGTGGGGAACATCCTGCGTCAGGTTGTCACCAACCTTCGGCAGACGATCGAACTCTTCACGCCATTCCTGAGGTACAGCGTTCGGGTCCAGCAGGTATGCTTCGTAAAGCTGTTCGATGTAGGAAAGGTTGCCACCGTACAGGTGGGCATTCTTCCACATCAGCTCCATTATGCCTTCTTGCATTATTGATCACCCTGGCTCTGGGGGTTTGGTCCGGGCGGGCTGCACAACTCCCACCACTTGGGGGACGACCCCTCTTTCGTTACCGTATGTTTACCCGCCCGCTGAAAACCAGCTGCGGCGAGAACTTTCTTAAGAAAGCGTTAATCGTTGTTTCGAATGGAGATTCGAATGGTTGTTGGAATCTTCAGTAATACTGCTTCTCGCAAAAAAGCGGTGCCCACCGGGCACCGCTTGATGTCGCATCAGGTCGCTTGCTGCAGCAACATGTTGCGGATTTTGCCGATCGCCTTGGTTGGATTCAAACCTTTCGGACAGACACTCACGCAGTTCATGATACCGTGGCACCGGAACACGCTGAACGGGTCGTCCAGTTCGGTCAACCGTTCCCGGGTGGCGGTGTCGCGGCTGTCCGCCAGGAAGCGGTAAGCCTGCAACAGGCCGGACGGGCCGATGAACTTGTCCGGGTTCCACCAGAACGACGGGCAGGCGGTGGAGCAGCATGCGCAGAGTATACACTCGTACAGGCCGTCCAGCTCGGCACGTTCTTCCGGCGACTGCAGACGCTCGATCGCCGGCGGCGGCGTGTCGTTGATCAGGTACGGCTTGATCTTCTCGTACGCCTTGTAGAACTGGGTCATGTCGACCACCAGGTCACGGATGACCGGCAGGCCCGGCAGCGGACGCAGTACCAGCTTGTCGTTTTCAACCACCGCCGACAGCGGCGTGATGCACGCCAGGCCGTTGGTACCATTCATGTTCATACCGTCGGAGCCGCAAACACCTTCGCGGCAGGAGCGGCGGTATGCCAGTGTCGGGTCCTTATCCTTCAGCAGCTGCAGCAGGTCGAGGACCATGATGTCCTTGCCACCCGGGATATCAATATGGATATCCTGCATGGACGGCGCGTCATCGGTTTCAGGATTGTAGCGATATACACTTACCAGCATCGTACCAGCCCCTTAGTAAGTTCGAACTTTCGGCGGGAACGCGTCTACCGTCTTCGGTGCGAAGTTTACGGCACGCTTGCCGACCCGTTTTTCGGTCGGATAGTAGACGGAGTGGCACAGCCAGTTCTCGTCATCACGCTCGGTAAAGTCGTTACGGGCATGAGCACCGCGGGACTCTTTGCGCACTTCGGCTGCGATAGCGGTCGCCTCGGCAACCTCCATCAGGTTCTCCAGCTCCAGCGCTTCGATACGCGCGGTGTTGAACGCCTTGCTCTTGTCTTCCAGGTGCAGGTTGCTGACCTTCTTACGGATGCCTTTCAGCAGTTCCAGGCCTTTCTGCATGCTGTCGCCGTCACGGAATACACCGAAGTACAGCTGCATGGTGTCCTGCAGTTCCTTACGGACTTCAGCCACGTTCTCGCCACCGGTGGAGTTGTTCAGACGGTTCAGGCGAGCCATGGCGCGGTCGATGTCGGCATCGGTCGCATCCAGTACTTCATAGCCTTCTTTCATCTGCTTCTCGATCTCGAGGCCGGCAGCACGGCCGAAGACCACCAGATCAAGCAGAGAGTTACCGCCCAGACGGTTGGCACCGTGTACGGATACGCAAGCCACCTCGCCACAGGCGAACAGGCCGTTGACCATCTTGTCGTTGCCATCGGCACCCGGTGCGATCGCCTGACCACCGATGTTGGTGGCGATACCACCCATCTGGTAGTGGCAGGTCGGTACAACCGGGATCGGTTCCTTGACCGGATCGCTTGCCGCGAAGGTCTTGGACAGCTCACAGATACCCGGCAGACGGGAGTGCAGTACTTCCTCACCCAGGTGGTCCAGCTTCAGGTAAACGTGGTCGCCGTTCTCGCCGCAGCCACGGCCTTCCAGGATCTCCAGGATCATGGAGCGAGCCACCACGTCGCGGCTGGCCAGGTCTTTGGCGTTCGGTGCGTAACGCTCCATGAAGCGCTCGCCGTCCTTGTTGATCAGGTAGCCACCCTCGCCACGGCAACCTTCGGTCACCAGCACGCCGGCACCGGCGATACCGGTCGGGTGGAACTGCCACATCTCCATGTCCTGCGCCGGGATGCCGGCACGCAGGGACATGCCCATACCGTCGCCGGTGTTGATCAGGGCGTTGGTGGTGGAGGCGTAGATACGGCCGGCACCGCCGGTCGCCAGCACGGTCGCCTTAGACTTGATGTAGACGGTCTCGCCGGTTTCGATGCAGATGGCGATACAGCCGACGACATCGTCGTTGGCATTTTTCACCAGGTCGACGGCATACCACTCGTTCAGGAAGGTGGTACCGGCTTTCATATTGCCCTGGTACAGGGTGTGCAGCAGCGCGTGACCGGTACGGTCAGCCGCGGCACAGGTACGGGCCGCCTGGCCGCCTTCACCGAAGTTCTTGGACTGACCGCCGAACGGACGCTGGTAGATACGGCCGGTTTCGGTACGGGAGAACGGCAGGCCCATGTGGTCCAGTTCGAAGACCGCCTGGGGACCTACGGAACACATGTATTCGATCGCGTCCTGGTCACCGATGTAGTCGGAGCCCTTGACGGTATCGTACATGTGCCAGCGCCAATCGTCGTTCGGGTCGGAACTGGCGATAGCGCAGGTGATACCGCCCTGTGCCGACACAGTGTGTGAACGCGTCGGGAATACTTTAGTGACGCAGGCAGTATTCAGGCCGGACTGAGCCAGCTGCAGCGCGGCACGCATGCCGGCACCGCCACCACCTACGACAATTGCGTCGAATGTAAGCGTACGCAGATTAGCCATCGTTTAAACACCCCACAGAATCTGAATACCCCAGACGACATAGATGAACGTCAGGAGGCCTGTTGCTGACTGGAAGACGAAACGCGCACCGGTCGGTTTGATGTAGTCAGTCGATACGGACCACATACCAATCCAGATGTGCGCTGCGAAAGACAGCAGCGTCAACAGAGAGAAGATTCGCATTGCGGTGTTTTCGAACAGCGCGCTCCACTGTTCGTAATCCAGCCCCGGATTCATCAGCAGGTAGCCGATCATGAAAACGGTGTAAACGAGCAGGACCACAGCGCTGACGCGCTGAATCATCCAGTCGTACAGGCCACTACGGCCAAAGCTAGTGATACTGGTTACCATATCCATACCCCCGCCAGAAGGATTGCCACGACGCTGACGCCCATTGTTACCTTGGCTGCCAGTTGGCCGCTTTCGAGTTCTTCGCAGTAGCCAAAATCCATTACCAGATGTTTGATGCCGGCAAAGAAGTGATACAGCAACGCAGAAACCAGTCCCCAGGCGATCAGCTTCGCGAAAAAGCTAGTCTCTAGCATCTCAACAGCTTCATTGAAGCCCTGCTGAGATTCCAGAGACAGCCCCAGCGCGTACAGCATGAACACGGCGCCGAAATACATCACTACGCCCGTCACACGATGCAAAATAGATGAGATAGCCGGGAGAGGCTGCTTGATAGTTCTTAGATCTAGGTTTACAGGTCTTTTCTTGTTCACGGCTCTTGTTCACACTCGGCTGCTCTGTTGCAGAGCAAGGTTGCTAGGAAGTGCAAGAAGATAAGTACCTCGGTATCGAAGCTTTAACCCTCATTCCGGGGTCTAAACTTCGGAGCGGGAGTATAAGCATTTCAGGACCGAAATACAACGCGACCACGGGGCTCTAAGCCTTTGGTCTAGCGCCCTGACGGCACTGTAAAACCCCTTACAACTAAATGCGTATTCAGCCACATGGACAATCTTGTTAGTGCTTTTAAGGTCATGTTGCAACGCAGTAAAAGCCGCCTTGTGGCGAATTGACAAACGTATTTCAAACTCTATATTGGGTGGGTCCAAAAATTCGGGTCCCACCGATTAGGTTGTGGCGGGCCAGCGATCCACAAAGTCCGCACAAAACATAACAATATGATAGGAGCCTCTAATGGCTGACAAGAAAGCACGTTTAACAGTCGACGGTCTGGATGAAACTATTGAACTGCCGGTCTACTCAGGCACAGAGGGCCCAGATGTTATCGATGTTCGTCCGCTGACTGGCCAGGGGCTGTTCACCTATGATCCGGGCTTCGTATCCACCGCCGCCTGCGAATCCAAGATCACCTATATTGACGGCGCTAACGGCGTACTGCTGCATCGCGGCTACCCGATCGAACAGCTGGCGGAAAAATCCGATTACCTGGAAGTCTGCTACCTGCTGCTGAACGGCGAACTGCCGACCGCAGAGGAAAAAGAGAAGTTCGTCCACACCGTTAAGAACCACACCATGGTTCACGAGCAGATGAGCCACTTCTTTAACGGCTTCCGTCGTGACGCCCACCCGATGGCGATCATGGTTGCCGTGGTCGGCGCCCTGTCCGCCTTCTACCACGACTCGCTGGACATCAACGACGCCTATCACCGCGAAGTCTGTGCTTACCGACTGATCGCCAAGATGCCGACCATCGCCGCGATGTGTTACAAGTACTCCATCGGCCAGCCGTTCCAGTACCCGCGTAACAACCTCGAGTACGCTGATAACTTCCTGCAGATGATGTTCGGCACCCCGTGCGAAGAGTACCAGCCGAACCCGGTTCTGGCCCGCGCCATGGACCGCATCTTCCTGCTGCACGCCGACCACGAGCAGAATGCCTCTACTTCCACAGTGCGTCTGGCAGGCTCCTCCGGCGCCAACCCGTTCGCCTGTATCGCTTCCGGCATCGCCGCCCTGTGGGGCCCGGCACATGGTGGCGCCAACGAGGCGGTACTGACCATGCTGGAAGAGATCGGTCACGAAGACAACATCCCGGAATTCATCGCCAAGGCCAAGGACCCGAACGATCCGTTCCGCCTGATGGGCTTCGGTCACCGCGTCTACCGCAACTTCGATCCGCGTGCCAAGGTAATGAAGCAGACCTGCGACGAAGTGCTGCACGAACTGGGCATCGACGACGACCCGCTGCTGAAGATCGCCAAGCGCCTGGAGCAGATCGCACTGGAGGACGAGTACTTCGTAGAGCGTAAGCTGTACCCGAACGTCGACTTCTACTCCGGTATCATCCTGAAAGCGATCGGCATCCCGACCAACATGTTCACCGTGATCTTCGCGCTGTCCCGCACCATCGGCTGGATCTCCCACTGGAGCGAGTTCCACAGCAGCCCGAACAAGATCGGCCGCCCGCGTCAGCTGTACTCCGGCCCGAGCAAGCGCGACTACCCGGCCTGAACCGCCCGGTAACTGGCCAGCAAACCATAAAAGCCCCGCACTCGCGTAATGCCAGTCAGTTAAGCCAACTGACTGGCATTTTTCTTTCTCACGGGGTAGCGGCATGGGCAGCTCTTTAATGCCCGGGGATAACGCCGCTCTCGCCTTGTCGGCAACACGAAAGTGG
>NZ_JAILYN010000043.1 GCF_019795155.1 Marinobacterium arenosum
AGCCACTTTCGTGTTGCCGACAAGGCGAGAGCGGCGTTATCCCCGGGCATTAAAGAGCTGCCCATGCCGCTACCCCGTGAGAAAGAAAAATGCCAGTCAGTTGGCTTAACTGACTGGCATTAGGCCAGTGGCCGGTTTTTTTTCAAAGCGAGAGCTGCTTACGCCAGGGCTTTGATCTTGGCGTTCAGGCGGCTCTTGGTGCGGGCGATCTTGTTCTTGTTGAAGATGCCCTTGTTCACGGAGCTGTCCATGAACGGCTGAGCAACAACCAGTGCTTCGGCTGCAGCAGCCTTGTCACCAGCGTCGATCGCTTTGATTACTTTTTTGATGTAGGTGCGCACCATGGAGCGCAGGCTAGCATTGTGCTGGCGGCGCTTCTCAGCCTGGCGAGCGCGTTTACGAGATCCTGCGGAATTTGCCACAGTCCGGCTCCTCAAAGTTTGGTTATGTACAGGATCGGCTTGAATGGATAAGCCGAAAAATTAAGACGCGAGATTATTCCTAGTTCTAAGGCGGCTGTCAATAAAAGCGCGGGTAAATTTCTTGTGGCGGCGCTATCATGGAGGCCGATTTTTAACCACGGCCGTGTATTGGCAATAGAGGGGGGCGCCTTGGCAGAAGGGCAGGTTACAGGGCAACAGGGGCGCAGCCTGCTACGTTCCAGTGCGACTGTCGGCATCATGACGATGCTTTCAAGAATACTCGGCTTGGCCCGGGATGTGGTCACCGCCAGCTATTTTGGCGCCTCCGGCAGTGCCGACGCATTCTTTGTAGCGTTCAAAATCCCCAACTTTTTGCGTCGGTTGTTTGCTGAAGGCGCGTTCTCTCAGGCATTTGTACCGGTGTTGTCCGAGTACCGCTCGCAGCGCGATCTGGCAGCGGTGCAGCAGCTGGTCAACCGGGTGGCTGGCACCCTCGGCTCCAGCCTGATCTTGCTGAGCTTGTTGGCGGTGCTGGCGGCACCGGTGTTGGCGGCGCTGTTCGCGCCGGGCTTCTATCTCGAGCAGAGCGAGCGTTACGACCTGGTGGTCGAGATGCTGCGGATCACCTTCCCCTACCTGTTGCTGATCTCGTTGACTGCTTTTGCCGGTGCGATCCTGAACAGCTACGAGCGCTTCGCGGTACCGGCGTTCACGCCGGTGCTGCTGAACCTGTCGCTGATCGGTTCGGCAATTCTGCTCAGTCCGCTGTTCGATCCGCCGGTGCTGGCGCTGGCCTGGGGGGTATTGATTGCCGGTGGCCTGCAGTTGCTGTTCCAGATGCCCTTCCTGCTGCGGTTGCGGCTGCTACCGAAGCCGGTGCTTGATAGGCGTGACCCCGGTGTGCGGCGAATTTTGAAATTGATGGTGCCGGCGCTGTTCGGGGTGTCGGTGGTGCAGCTCAATCTGCTGCTGGATACTATCCTGGCATCGACACTGCAGACTGGCAGTGTCTCCTGGCTGTACTACTCGGACCGGTTGTCCGAGCTGCCGCTTGGCGTGTTCGGTATTGCGATTGCAACGGTGATCCTGCCCAGCCTGTCTCGCCGTCATGCCGAGCAGTCGGCCGACCAGTTTGCCCATACTCTCGATTGGGCGGTGCGGATGGTGCTACTGATCGGCCTGCCGGCGGCGCTGGCGCTACTGCTGCTGGCCGAACCGATGATCATCACCCTGTTCCACTACGGGGCGCTGACCGACCGCGATGTGATGATGGCGGCGATGAGTCTGCGTGCCTATGCCTGTGGCCTGCTGGCGTTCATGTTGATCAAGGTGTTGGCGACCGGTTATTTCTCGCGCCAGGACACCAGGACACCGGTCAAGATCGGCATTCAGGCGGCGCTGGCCAATATGGTTTTCAATTTGGCGTTGATAGGCCCGTTCAAACATGTCGGTCTGGCGGCGGCGACCTCGATGTCGGCCTACCTGAATGCCGGCCTGCTGCTGTACGGACTGCTGAAACTGAAAGTGTTCAGCTGGCAGTCGGGCTGGGGGCTGATGCTGTTGCGGTTATTGTTGGCCAATGGTGCGATGGTCGGCGTGCTGCTGTGGCTGTCGGCGGAGTCCGACCAGTGGCTGGCCTGGGGGCTCTGGTCGCGGGCGGCGCAGATGACGTTGCTGGTTGCGGCGGGTGTCTCTGTCTACGGCCTGGTGCTGGTGCTGTGCGGGTTGCGCCTGCGCCATCTGAAAGCGCGCGCTTGAGGCTGGCGGCGCGGTATTCCGCGGAGCACAAACCGGTTATAATCCGGCGTTTGTTTCTACTCTTGTTTCTACTCTGTGAGCTGATCTGATGGAACTGATTCGGGGACTTCACAATCTGCGCGATAAGCACCGGGGTTGTGTAGCCACCATTGGCAACTTTGACGGGGTCCACCTGGGCCACCGCCGTGTGCTGGATCAAGTCAAGCAGAAGGGACAGGAACTCGGCCTGCCGACGGTGGCAATCACCTTCGAGCCGCAACCGCAGGAATTTTTTTCCGGCAACGCCGCGCCGCGCCGGTTGACCCGCTTCGACGAGAAGGTTCGTCTGCTGACCAAGGAGGGGATCGACCGGGTGCTCTGCCTGAGCTTCAACGAGCGGCTGCGCAACATGACCGCCGACCAGTTCATCGAGCGGTTGCTGCTGCACGGCCTGGCGGTCAAGCACTTCGTGGTCGGCGACGATTTCCGCTTCGGCTGCGATCGCAGTGGTGACTACAACATGTTGGCGACGGCCGGCAGCAAGCATGGCTTTACCGTGGCGCATACCGCGACGTTCCAGGTGGATGGCGATCGGGTCAGCAGTACCCGCATCCGCAACCTGCTGGCGGCCAGTGACCTGGCCGGTGCGGCGGCGTTGCTGGGGCGGCCCTATGCGATCTGCGGGCGGGTCGTGGTCGGCCAGCAGCTGGGTCGCCAGCTGGGCGTGCCGACCGCCAATGTGCGGATGCACCGTTACCCCAGCCCGCTCAGCGGTGTCTACGCGGTGCTGGCCACGCTGGCTGACGGGCGTACCGTGCAGGGGGTTGCCAATATCGGCATGCGACCTACCGTCAACGGCTCCCGGCCGGTGCTGGAAGCACACCTGTTTGATCTGAACGAAAATTTATACGGCAGCCTGCTGAAAGTGGAATTTCAGCGCTTGCTGCGCCACGAGCGCCGCTTCGACGGCCTCGACGCGTTGAAGCAGCAGATCCATGCCGATATCGATGAGGCCCGGGCGTTCTTCGAGGGACGCCTGAACTAGAACCCGGAAGCGACATAATGACCGATTACAAAGCGACACTGAACCTGCCGGAAACGGCGTTCCCGATGCGCGGCAACCTGGCCAAGCGCGAACCTGACATGCTGAAGCGCTGGCAGAAGATGGGGCTGTACCAGAAGATTCGCGAAGTCAGTGCCGGCCGTGATCCCTTCATCCTGCATGACGGCCCGCCGTACGCCAACGGCAACATCCATATCGGTCACGCGGTCAACAAGATTCTGAAGGACATTATCGTCAAGTCGAAGAGCCTCAGCGGCTTTGACGCGCCCTACATTCCGGGTTGGGATTGCCACGGCCTGCCGATCGAGCACAAGGTTGAAACCATGGTCGGCAAGGCGGGCGACAAGGTCTCCTTCAAGGCGTTTCGCCAGAAGTGCCGCGACTACGCGCGCGAACAGGTTGAAGGGCAGAAGGCCGACTTCATCCGCCTGGGCGTGCTGGGCGATTGGGACAACCCCTACCTGACCATGAACTTCGATACCGAGGCCAACATCATCCGGGCGCTGGGCAAGATCGCCGAGAACGGCCACCTGGTGAAAGGCTACAAGCCGGTTTACTGGAGCGTAGTCGGCGCCTCCGCGCTGGCGGAAGCGGAAGTGGAATACCAGGACAAGACCTCCACTGCGATCGACGTTCGCTTCGCGCCGGTCGAGGAAGCGGACTTCCTGGCTGCCTTCGCGCCGGAAAACGGCGGCGGCGAAGGGCCGGTATCCGTGGTGATCTGGACCACCACCCCCTGGACCCTGCCGTCCAACCAGGCGGTATCGCTGAACGCCGAACTGGATTACGCGCTGGTGCAGGCCGATTTCGGCCAGGGTGTCGAGCGGATCCTGCTGGCCGAAGGGCTGATCGAGGATGCCATGGGCCGTTACGGCGTCGAGCAGTACAGCATCGTTGGCCGTTGCAAGGGACAGGCGCTGGAACACAAGCTGCTGCAGCACCCGTTCGTCGACAAGCAGGTGCCGGTGATTCTCGGCGACCACGTCACCCTGGATGCCGGTACCGGTGCGGTACACACGGCGCCGGACCATGGTGTG
This sequence comes from Marinobacterium arenosum, assembly GCF_019795155.1. Lineage (GTDB taxonomy): Bacteria > Pseudomonadota > Gammaproteobacteria > Pseudomonadales > Balneatricaceae > Marinobacterium_C > Marinobacterium_C arenosum. Next base: position 4,260 of record NZ_JAILYN010000043.1, read on the forward strand.
GAAGACTTCGAGGTGGGCCGCAAATACGGTATCGGCACCCTGAACCTGGTCGACGACCGCGGGGTGTTCGTCGAGGCGGCCGGCGTAGTTGCCGGTGAGCATGTCTACAAGGTGGACGACCAGATCGTTGCGCTGCTGAAAGAGAAGGGCGCGCTGGTGCTGGAACATAAGTTCCAGCACAGCTATCCGCACTGCTGGCGCACCAAGACGCCGCTGATCTACCGCGCCACGCCGCAGTGGTTCATCAGCATGAGCGAGAAAGGGCTGAAGGCCGATGCGCTGCAGGCGATCAAGGGCGTGCAGTGGTTCCCGGCCTGGGGCCAGAACCGGATCGAGGCGATGGTCGATCAGAGCCCGGACTGGTGTGTTTCCCGCCAGCGCACCTGGGGGGTGCCGATCACCCTGTTTATCCACAAGGAAACCCAGCAGCTGCACCCGAAAACCGCCGAGCTGATCGAGACGGTTGCCCAGCGGGTCGAGAAAGAGGGCATCGATGCCTGGTTCGATATGGATGCCGCCGAGCTGCTGGGTGATGAAGCCGAACAGTACAGCAAAGTGACCGATACCCTGGATGTCTGGTTCGACTCCGGTGTGACCCACTACTCGGTGCTGGATCAGCGTGCCGAGTTGCGTTTCCCGGCCGACCTGTACCTGGAGGGCTCCGACCAGCATCGCGGCTGGTTCCAGTCGTCGCTGAAGACCGGTATCGCCATCAAGGGCTGTGCGCCCTACAAACAGGTGCTGACGCACGGTTTCACCGTCGACGGGCAGGGCCGTAAGATGTCCAAGTCGTTGGGCAACGTGGTAGCGCCGCAGGAAGTCATGAACAAGTACGGCGCCGATATTCTGCGCCTGTGGGTGGCGTCCACCGACTACCGCGGCGAGATGACCTGCTCCGACGAGATTCTCAAGCGTTCGGCCGACGCCTATCGCCGGATCCGCAACACCGCCCGTTTCCTGCTGGCCAACCTGAACGGTTTCGAGCCGGCCGAACACATGGTGGCGTTCGATCAGATGGTGGCGCTGGACCGCTGGGCGGTGGACCGCGCGGCGCAGCTGCAGCAAGAGCTGCAGGGGCACTACGACAACTACGAGTTTCTGCAGGTATATCAGAAGATCTCCCACTTCTGCTCACTGGACCTGGGCGGTTTCTACCTGGATATCATCAAGGATCGCCAGTACACCGCAGCGACCGAGGGGCATGCCCGCCGCTCCTGCCAGAGCGCCCTGTACCATATCGCCGAGGCACTGACCCGCTGGATCGCACCGATCCTCAGCTTCACCGCTGACGAGATCTGGCAGGAACTGCCGGGCGAGCGTAGCGAGTGCGTACTGCTGGAAACCTGGTACCAGGGGCTGGCTGAACTGGCCGAGGGCGAAGCCTTGGATCGTGCTTTCTGGAACCGGGTGATGGCGACCAAGACCGCGGTCAACAAGGAGCTGGAAGGGCAGCGTAACGCCGGCAATATCGGTAGCAGCCTGGAGGCGGAAGTGACCCTGTACTGCGATGAGGCATTGCAGGGCGCGCTGGCCCAGCTGGGCGACGAGTTGCGCTTCGTGCTGATCACCTCCCGCGCCGACGTGCGACCGCTGGCTGAAGCGACCGATGCCGCCGACACCGAGGTTGCTGGCCTGCGGGTACGGATCGCCAAGAGTGGCGCGCAGAAGTGCGTACGCTGCTGGCACCACCGCGAGGATGTGGGCAGCAAAGCCGAGCATGACGAGCTCTGTGGCCGCTGCGTCGATAACGTGGCCGGCCAGGGCGAAACGCGTCAGTTCGCCTGACGCCAGTAGGCCTCAGGATCTCCGATGACTGATAGCACGACTCGCACCACCGGCAGTTGCCTGCGCTGGATTTGGCTGGCGCTGCTGGTGGTGGTGCTCGATCTGGGCACCAAGTACGTCGCCGACCAGGTATTGAGTTACGGCGTTCCCCGTCCGGTGTTGCCGGTGTTCGACCTGACCCTGCTGTATAACACCGGCGCGGCGTTCAGCTTCCTGGCCGATGCCGGTGGCTGGCAGCGCTGGGTGTTTGCCCTGATAGCACTGCTGGTGTCGGGCATGCTGATCCACTGGATGCACCGCACACCGGCACGGCAGTGGTGGTTGGGCATCGGCCTGGCGCTGGTGCTGGGCGGTGCGATCGGCAACCTGTACGACCGCATCGTGCAGGGGTATGTGATCGATTTCATCTCGCTGCACTACAAAGGCTGGTACTTCCCGGCCTTCAACCTGGCGGACACGGCGATTACGCTGGGGGCGGTGGTGCTGATTGTCGATATGTTGTTTCTGTCCGGTCTCGATAAGGCGACCGATTAAGAGGATCTGGCACGTCATGAGCACTTCGATTGGCCCGAATACCAAAGTCACCCTGAATTTTGCGATCAAGCTGGAAGATGGCCAACTGGTCGATTCCAACTTCGACAGCCAGCCGGCCACCTTCACGGTAGGTGACGGCAGCCTGCTGGAAGGTTTCGAGCAGGCGCTGTTCGGCCTCCAGGTCGGCAGTCACGAAACCCTTCAGATCGAGCCGGAGCAGGGCTTCGGCATGCATAATCCGAGTAACATCCAGCGTCTGCCGCGCACCCAGTTCGAGGATATGGCGTTGGAGGAGGGGCTGGTGATCTCCTTCCAGGACCCGACCGGCGGTGAACTGCCCGGGGTGGTCAGCCGTATCGACGAGCAGCATGTGGCGGTCGACTTCAACCACCCGCTGGCCGGTAAGTCGCTGCAGTTCGAAGTGAAGATCGTCAGCGTCGAAGCTGCCTGAACAAGTTGCTGTAAAACAACTGCGCTCGATAATGGGGCGCTAAAAAAACCGCAGCGACCGGCCGTCGCTGCGGCAATCGTTGCTACGCCGAACCTCCCAGCAGCCCTCGGTGCTGTCAGTCGCGTTCCTATCACCATCGATCAGTCGCTTCGTCGTTCTGGCGAGTGCAATCCCCCCAATGCTGGCGGCGTTTTTTGATATTCCCTGAGTGGCCGTCAAAGCGATCAAGGGCCTGTCCGTAATCTTCGAAATCGCGGTTTTTTTATAGGTAATAATTGCCTATACTGGCGCAGCACTGATCAATTCAAACGTTCGTTTTGTGCCGGTCAGCCGGCGGGAATGTTAGTACTGTGGCCTTTCTGTCCAAGTTTTCCCAAGCAGTGTCACCAAGCTTTGATCGACACCATCGGCTTAGCTGTCTGCGCAGCTTGCCTGCTATCCGATCGGCTTCGCCCTCAGGCTTCATATGCTTACGCCTTTTATCGGCCGGCACTGCCGGGCGTGAAAGAGACCATGCAAGGGTAACAGTGGCTCAGCGACTGTTTTGTCACTGCCGAATTATCTTGGCTAAGCTGCGTGTTCCGTTCGGCAATGTGGCTGCCAACGGTCGGCTTAGCGCGAAATTATCACTGTTAAAAGCATTCTTGAACGGTTATTTTGATTGTTTGGTAGGCTGTTGTATTCTGCTGTTGATAGCCGAAACCACTAGCCCAAAATCCGGCAGCACTGACTATGCTGTTAGTGATCCGTCCGGTGGCCTGCAAGGCGGAGTTGACAGTCGGGCTGCCGAAACCAGCGAATGGGTGATGGAATGAACAGACAGGGTCAGGCCGGGTTTAGCATGATTGAGCTGATGGTGGTGGTGGCCATTGTTGCCATCATCGGCGCGGTTGCACTGCCCAGCTACAACAGTTACATCCAGCAATCGCGTCGTGCGGACGCCATGGCCGCACTGTTCTCACTGCAGATCGCTCAGGAAAAATACCGCGCCAACAACACCAGCTATGGCGCCAGTGTGGCGGCCATTGGCGTGGCGGCCACCTCGCCCGAGGGTTACTACACGGTGGCGGTCGCCAGTAGCGCCGCCAACAGTTTTGTCGGTACGGCGGCGCCGACCGGTAGCCAGGCGGGCGACGCCTGCGGTACCTTCGCGGTCGATAACACCGGCCCCAACTATACCGGCAGCTATGCCGCTGCCGATTGCTGGGAGCGCTAGCCGATGAATGCTTGGCGGGCCGGGAGACTCGGGAGGCGGTTGCAACGGGGGCTGACGCTGCTGGAACTGCTGATCTCGATCGCCGTGCTGGCCATCCTGCTGGCAGTGGTGGTGCCGGACATGAGCAGCTTCTGGGAGCGCAACCGGCTGATCTCGGCAGCCGAAGCGGTCTACAGCCATACCCAGTTGGCGCGCAGCGCCGCGCTGGCGCGCAATCAGGATATCTTCATCAAGTTCGGTAATACCGGCTCAGCCGACTGGTGCATGGCGCTCAGCGAGGACAACAACTGCGACTGTACCGATGGCAGCAACTGTACGCTGACCAATATGCCGGCAGCCCAACTGGCTGGCAGCGACTTCAGCAATATCTCGCTGAGTACCGATTTCACCGGCAATGACAGCGCCATCGAAGTGCCGCGCGGTACGGCGCTGGAGGGTGGCACCGTTACCCTGAGCTCGCCGGTATCCGGCTTCAGTGTCCAGGTACAGTTGAATCTGCTGGGCCGGGTAAAGATCTGTTCCGATACCGAGTCACGTTTCCCCGCCTGTTAGCGGGGCTGGAGTCGTTATGAACGGTCGACAACCAGTTAACAAACAAGCCGGCCTGTCGCTGATAGAACTGCTGATCTCCGTCACGCTGGGGGCGATTGTGCTGGCCGGCGTGATCAATGTATTCGCCGCCACGGTTGGTGGCAGCAAGGATCTTCTGGAGCAGGCGAGGCTGGAGCAGGAGCTGAATGCGATCCTGCTATGGATGAGCGATGACATCCGCCGCGCCGGTTACTGGGGGCCGGAGGCGTTGCAGGTTGATTGGGGCAATGGTGACCGCAACCCGTTCATCGACGGTATTCAATTGCCATCGGTCGATGAATTGGCTGGTGAAGCGGCCAATAGCTGTGTGTTGTACAGCTATAACCTGGATGAAGACAGCGACCTGACCGACAGTGCCGCCGACGATGCCCGTATCGGCGTATGCAGCGGCTGTGTGCCGACCGCCGCGCCCTTCAACGATGCGACCCTGTATGATACCGATGGGCTGGAGATGTTCGGCTACCGGTTGAACAGTGGTGCCGTGGAGGTGCGCACCGGCCTGGCCAGTGCCGCCGAGGCCACCTTCAGCTGCAACTCCGGCAGTTGGACCCAGCTGTCAGACCCGTCGATGGTCACCATCAGCGCATTGAGTTTTGCCTGGACTACCCAGAATTTAACCGCGCTGACGGTAACCAGCGATGCCGGCGTGAATACCGCGATGAACATCGAAAGCTGGCAGTTGACCATTCAACTGACCGGTCAGCTGGTCAGCGATAACAGTATCACCAAGACCCTGAATACCACCGTTAAACTGGCTAACAACGTGGTGCGCGAATGAACAGCAATCTAACCAGTGCCGGTGCTACGCAAGCCAGATGCCAGCGCGGCGTGATCACCCTGACGCTGTCGACGCTGCTGCTGATCGCGGTGACGCTGGTGGTGTTCACCAGCTCCCAGGGGGTGGTGACCCAGCAGCGGGTGATCAGCAACGAGCGGCGCGCCCAGCAGGCGTTCGAGGCCGCCTTCGCCGGCCATGGCTACGCTACCGGCTATTTCCAGACCTTTGGCGGCGACCTTGACGCCAACGACAGTCTGGACACCCTGCTGGGTTATCCGAACTGGACCTACGTCTCCGGGACCAGCGGCCCCTCCTACCGGGTGCGTTTTGTCGACGATGTGCTGGTCGGCAACCTGGCGGTGGTTACCATCGAAGCGCAGGGGCGTAGTGACGACCAGGGCGCGGTACGTACCATCCGTGAACAGATCAGCAGCACACCGGCGGTGGCCAACGCACCGGATAATCCGCTGACCTCGCGTGGTTTCGTCGACCTGAAGGGCAGCGGTACGATCACCAATCTCGAAAGTAGCCTGACCATCTGGTCCGGCGACAGCGTCGATGTGACCGGCAACTCGCCGAAAACCATTATCAAGCACCCGACCGCCGCCGGCGGTATCGAATCGACCAACAAGAACAACAAGGGGCTGGACGTGATCGACAACGATGCCAACCTGTCCACCCTGACCGATGACGACTATTTCCGTAACTTCTTCGGCCTGAGCCCGTCGGACTACCGTAGCCGTATCGTACGCACCGATATCGACCCGGACACCACCGCGGTGACCACGCTGGACGGTAAGAAAGGCGAAGTGATCTGGGTCGACGGTGACGCCAGCTTTACCAGCAACACCCAGATCGGAACGGCCGACCAGCCGGTGGTACTGGTGGTCGATGGCAACATGTTCGGTGCCGGTACGGTGACCGTGTACGGCATCCTGTTTGTCTCCGGCGACTGGGATGCCCAGGGTAACCTGACCGTCAACGGTGCCGCGATCATGCGCGGCAATGTGGATGGCACCGGCAGCCTGGATGTGATCTTTGACAGCAGCGTATTGGATAACGTTGCCTTTGTGGGTAAACCGGTGGCCGTGCCCGGAACCTGGCGCGACTGGTAAATGGAGAGAGAACCATGATCAGGACCCATTCGGGCCAGCGCGGTGTCGGCTTTATCGAGGTGCTGGTATCGCTGTTCGTGTTGGGCTTCGGCCTGCTGTCATTGTCGATGTTTTCCGGCGGGCTGTTTTCCGAGTCGGCCCAGGTGAAAGCAGAAACCGAGGCGATGCAGCTGGCGCAACAGAAGCTGGAGCTGGTTCGTGAGCTTGCCGCCCGTAACGGTCTGGCCACCGTGAGCGGTGGCACCGAGAACAACCTGACCGGGGTCAACGCCGTCTATACCCGGGTGGCGACGATCAGCTTCGTACCCAACTCCACCGCCCCAAGGCATGCCAATGTCCAGGTAGCGGTCAACTGGACCGATGCGGACGGCAATCAGAGCGTCTCCCTGCGTAGTTTCATTTCAGCCTCGGATACCGAAGCGATGGCCGGCCTGGTCGGCGATGGACTGGACGGTGGCGGCTTCGTCGACACCCCGGTGGGGGGCGCCCAGTATGCCGACGGCACCTTCACCCCGGATGGTGACACCCAGGAACTCAGTGATGACTACGGTGTGCCCGGCAGCAAGATCTATCTGGATACCCCGAACTACATCCTGACCGATGCCGACAACGAGAAGCTGCTGATCAGTCAGACGCAGTTCTCGACCATCACCGGCCGGGTCTATATCAAGTCCGGTGCGGTGGACCAGTCGGTGGTGATCGTCAAGCCGTCCGACGTCGGCGTCTGCCCGAAACGGATCCAGCTGGATGGCAGTGGCGACCCGGTTCGTGACGGCGAGGGGGCGGTGGTCACCGAGGTGCGTGAGGTACGGCTGGTGGACGGCGATAACGTCGACGTGCTCGAAGGCGACACCACCGATGGCACGCTGCTGTACAGCTACTACACCTACGACTGCTTCTTCGGTTCCGGCTGGTACGGCAATATCGGTATCCTGCGTACCGACAGTACCAACAGCAACGATCGCATCTGTGGCGGCGATCCGGATCTGAGCGACAGCGGCAATGCCGACAGCCGCCATCCGCAGCTGCTCGGTGCACGCGGCTACCGCGGTTACACGCCGCAGTTCGATATTACCGATATCGATAACGATGGCGACCTGACCGAGCCGGCGATCGATGGCAGCGGCAACCGGATCTACCTGTCCGATGGTATGGCCGAGGGCGATGCCTATGGCGACACCAGCCGCAGCTCGGTGGATCAGCCGCAGACCCACGACTTCCTGATCACCGTGATCAGCGGTAGCCCGGTGGATGCCGACTGCCTGGCGGAGCTGGTGGTCTCCTCCAGCGACGAGTTCCAGAACAACAGCGGCAGTTTTGTCTGCCTGTACGACGAGAACGGCAACAAGACCTGCCCGGACGAGTTGCCGGAAGATCTCGGTTTCCAGGTAACCACCACGCCGCGGCAGATCAGCGGTACCATCAGCGTGGCCGAGGGCGAGAGTGCCAGCAGCGATCAGCTTAGCCTGGTGACCTCGCAAGCGGAGAGTTGCACCATCGATGAGGCCGACCTGAGCTGGAACTGCACCGTTTACGATGCGGGTGGTGGCTGGACCGGTACCATCACCCTGAGCAGCAGTAACTTGAATATCTGTTCGGTGGCGACCTATGCCTTTGGTGATCTGACGGCGGATGTCAGTGGCTATGAATACTCGCTGGCCAGCAGTTGTGTGCCGGGCGATACCGAGTACAACGTGACCGGGGTGGTGCGTAACCTGGACAACAACAACTCGGTCGATCTGTCCGCCAGTGCGGTGGTGAGCTCGGGCGAGGGTAGCTGTGCCGCCTCGCTGGGGGTAATCGACGATGCACGTAGTGGCAGCAACGAGGTGGCCTTCACCTGTACGGTGCCGGCCGGCTTCAACGGTTCCATCACTCTGGATAGTTTGCCGTCGCGAACCCGCATCGTCAGCCACCCGGATTTCTCCGGCAGCCCGGTCAGCGGCAATGTGTCCGGAGCGGTGATCGAGGTGCGTTAAACCGGCTGATCCGATGCGTTCATCCAACCGGCTGGGCCCCGACAATGGGGCCAGCCGGTTTTTCCATTTGGGGCCATTGGGCCGTTTCCGGTTGCTCCCTTTGCGCTGATGGGACCGGCACTGATAGATTGCATAGAAAGGTGCCGGCGGCAGATCAACCGACCGGCCTTGTCGCAGATGCAATCGAATTTCCAAGGCGAGCAGTGATGTCTGATTTTCTAGTGATTGGCGGGGGCGTCATCGGTATGATGACCGCCCGGGAACTGGCACAATCCGGTGCCGAGGTAACCCTGGTCGAGCGGCGCCAGTGCGCTCAGGAGTCCAGTTGGGCCGGTGGCGGTATCGTGTCGCCGCTGTACCCCTGGCGCTATAGCGAGCCGGTAACCCGGCTGGCGACTTGGTCGCAGAGCAGCTACATCCATCTGGCCGACGAGTTGATCGACGAAACCGGTTACGATCCCGAGCTGCGCCAGAAGGGGATGCTGATGTTGTCGGTGGACGACGAAGCCGAGGCATTGGCCTGGGCGGCACGGTTCCATCGCCCGCTGCGCCGGGTGGATGGCGAGTTCGTCTACCGTAAGGAACCGCGCCTGGCCGAAGGGGTTGAAAGTGCTATCTGGATGCCGGAAGTGGCCAGCGTGCGGAACCCGCGCTTGGGCCGTGCACTGCGCGAATCATTACGGTTAAATCCGAAGATCCGGCTGATCGAGCAGGCCGCTGTGTCCGGCCTGCTTATCGACGGTGAGCGGATCAGCGGAGTAAGCACCAGCGCCGGAGAGTTCCGCGCGGAACAGACGGTGATCGCTGCGGGTGCCTGGAGCGGCGAGCTGCTGGCCGAGCTTGGCATCGGCCTGCCGGTCGAGCCGGTGCATGGTCAGATGATGCTGTACCGGGCGCCGGTCGGCTTGATCGACCGGGTGGTGCTGGCCGACGGGCGCTACCTGATTCCGCGTAGCGATGGTCGGGTGCTGGTGGGCAGTACCCTGGAGCGGATTGGCTTCAACAAGCGCACTGACGAAGAGACGCGCCACTCGTTGCACCAGACCGCGCTGTCGATTCTGCCGGCACTGGCTGAGTTCCCGATCGAGCATCATTGGTCCGGCCTGCGGCCCGGTTCGCCCGAGGGCGTGCCCTATATCGGCGCCGTGCCGGGCTACCAAGGGCTTTGGGTCAATGCCGGCCAGTTCCGCAACGGCCTGGTATTGGCGCCGGCGTCGACCCGCCTGCTGGCCGACCTGCTGCTGAAACGAGATCCGATTATCGACCCGGCCCCTTATGCCTTGGCCGGACGTGTTGAGCTGAATTGAAGAACGACTGATGAGTAACGCACTTCGGGTCCTGATGGCCCAACAGAATTTCCTGGTCGGGGATATCCCCGGCAACACCCAGAAGGTGATCGATGGCGCCAATCAGGCTCGCATGCAGCAGGCCGACGTGGTGATGTTTCCGGAACTGGCGCTGACCGGCTATCCGCCGGAGGATCTGCTGTTGCGGCCCAGCTTGGAGACCCGCGTCGGTCAGGCGCTGCAGCGGCTCTGCGACGAGGTACGCGATATCTACCTGGTGGTCGGTTACCCGCGTATGCGCGACGGCAAGCTGTACAACATGGCCGGGGTGATCCATAACGGCCAGCTGCTGGGTGAATATGCCAAGCAGTGCCTGCCCAACTATCAGGTGTTCGACGAGAAGCGCTACTTCAGCGAAGGCGATCAGCCGCTGGTGGTGCCGATCAACGGGGTACCGGTGGCGTTGACTGTCTGCGAAGACATCTGGCATCCGGGGCCGGCGCTGCAGGCCCGTGAAGCCGGCGCGCAACTGATGCTGAACATCAACGCCTCGCCGTTCCATATCGACAAGCCGCGTCACCGCACCGAGCTGCTGCGCGAGCGCGCCCGGCAGGCCGGCTGCCCGATCCTCTACGTCAACATGGTCGGCGGCCAGGATGAACTGGTGTTTGACGGCGGCTCCAAGGTGGTCGATGTCGCCGGAGAGCTGCTGTTCAGCGGCGATCACTTCCAGGAAGCGGATTATCTGGTCGAGTTCGATTCGGCCAGCGGCCGGCTGAGCTGCGCCCATCCCAGCGAACCGCACCCGACGCTGGAGCAGAGCGTCTATAACGCGCTGGTGCTGGGGGTGCGTGACTACGTCAACAAGAACGGCTTCAAGGGCGTGGTGCTGGGCCTGTCCGGCGGCATCGATTCGGCGCTGACCCTGGCGGTGGCGGTCGACGCACTGGGTGCCGAGCGGGTCGAAGCGGTGATGATGCCGTTCCGCTACACCTCGTCGATGAGTTTGGAGGACGCCGAGGCCGAGGCCAACACGCTGGGCGTGCAATACGATGTGATCTCCATCGAACCGATGTTCGATACCTTCATGGGCCAGTTGGCCGACCAGTTCGAAGGCACCGCCCGCGATACCACCGAGGAGAACCTGCAGGCGCGCTGTCGCGGTGTGCTGTTGATGGCGATCTCCAACAAGAAGGGTTACCTGGTGTTGACCACCGGCAACAAGAGCGAGATGGCGGTCGGCTATTCCACGCTGTACGGCGATATGGCCGGTGGTTTCGATGTGCTGAAGGATGTCCCCAAGACGCTGGTCTACCGGCTGTCCAACTATCGCAACAGCATCAGCCCGGTGATACCGCAGCGGGTGATCGACCGTCCGCCGTCGGCCGAACTGGCGCCGGACCAGACCGACCAGGACAGCCTGCCGGACTACGATGTGCTGGATCGGATTCTGGAGCTCTATGTCGAGTGTGATTACAGCGCCGATGCGATCATCGCCGAAGGCTTCGACGAGACCGACGTCAAGCGGGTGATCTGGCTGGTGGATATCAACGAATACAAGCGCCGTCAGGCGCCGGTCGGCGTGCGGATCACCCAGCGTGGCTTCGGTCGTGACCGCCGCTATCCAATTACCTCCGGTTGGAAAGCCGGTGTCTGATAAGTAGCCCGCGGCTATCAGCAATCGCCCGCCACTGAATCACTCGGTGGCGGGTTTTTTATATCCTGCATGAGTTAACAGTTTTGAGTTAACAGTGGTGTTGGGTCCCAAATCTGTTCGGCCTGGTGATAGTGCCGCGGTCCTTCGTAATCCCCCCATCAGACAACTGACGTTTGGTTGCGTGCCGGAAAACCGGTAAGCAGTCTTACCTCGGTCGTAGCCGCTCCTCCGCGATCGGCAGAGCCGCAGGCGCAACGCTGCTGTCAATGCCCCCGCATCGCTGTGCACGCCTGTGAGTTAAATTTGCTGCCGAAGCTGCTGTATCAGCCCGGCGACTGTGTGTAAGCGCCTAAAACCTGCCCATGTGGACAAAAATCAGCGGTTTCAAGGTCTTTCGGCATCCTGTTGGTCACAATCCACAGCTTCTGTGAATAACCCGCTGTATAAGGTCGGCATAGACTCCGGGTAACCGGCTGAAGCGCCCGCCATTAGCGGCTTGTGCTCCGCTGGTTGTATTCTGTTCAGTGGCTGGGATGGGTTGGATAAGCAGCTGCTGTCAAGCCGTTGACAGGCTGTTTTTGATGCGGTTTTTGCTTGTCCACAGCGTCGGAGAGGCGCTTGCCGGGTGTCTGGCGTTGATATATCAGCTTCTGTGGATAACTTATTGGATAAAAACTGGGTAACCTATGCGGTTCGAACAACCGATCTCCGGATATCAGGCGAGCGACGCTTCGCCCTCGCCCCCATCGTAATGCCGCTCTATGCCTGATCTACAGCCACAATGCCTCAATCGGGGTGTCGGGGGAGAAACGGTGGGCGATCTGCGCCTGCAGCAGCTCGGCGGTGGCGAGTGCGTCGGTCAAGGCGTGGTGCGCTTGGTAGTAGGGCAGTCCGTAGCGGGTACGGCTGTCGGCGAGGCGGATGGAAACCGGTTTCTTTCCCATCAGCCGTGCCCAGATACCGAGCGGGCGCACCCGGTGTAGCCGCGCCTCCAGCTCCATGGTATCGACCACTGGAAATTCTATCCCCTCGCCCATGCGCCGCTTCAGCACGGCGTCGAGAAAGCCGCGCTCGATATGACGGTAGTGGACGACGACGATGCGACCGGCCAGCGATTCCAGCAGCGGCTCGAGGACGCCCAGCAGGTCAGGGGCCTGGCGAACCTCGGAGTGGGTGATGCCGTGGATCACCACCGACTCCTTGGCCAGCGGCCGACGCGGTTTTAGGATCCAGTGGCGGGCATCGCGACAGCGGATGCGCTGCAGGTCGAAGGGCACCAGGCCGACGCTGACGATATCGTGTTTGCGGGGATTGAGGCCGGTGGTTTCCAGGTCCAGGGCCACGAAGGGCACCTCGCCGAGCGGGGTATCGGCACTCACTACGCCGCCCTGATAAAAGGCCCGCAGGCGGCTGTCTTCGACCGCGCCGGCCAGCTGCCGGAAACGCTCCGGCCAGAGGGGCGTTTGCTGCTGTGGGTGGTGTTCGGGCCGGGGTCTCAGCGGTAGCACCATGATGGTTCTCTCGTCAGCGGTTGGGGTGGTAGCGATACTTGATGAACTTCTGGGCGTTGCTGAGAATCTGGAACGCGTCCTTCAGGTTGCGGCGTTCGAAGTCGGTGAGGTTTTCCGGCTCGATATTGTTGTCGGGCTCGCGACCGGCCTGCAGGTCCAGCGCCTGATGACGAATCCTTACCATGGCGATGAACTCCAGCGCATCGCGTAGATCGGAATCGCGCCCCTTGGGCATGATGCCGTGTTTGGCGATATCGTCGAGCCGCTCGAAGGAGTTCCGCGCCAGCGAGCCCACGGCCAGGGCGTGAACCCGGATGACGTCGGCCAGCGGGGCGGTGCCGCGCCGCTTGAGGTTGATCGAGTTCTTGTGGCGGCCGTCCTGCTCCATCACGAAATTCTTGAAGAAACCCAGTGGCGGTGTTCGGTTGAGGGCGTTGCGGGCCAGGCAGGCGAGAAAGCGGCGGTTGTTGCGGGCACGGCGCACCACGAAGCGGTTAAGCCGTTCTGCCCAGGCGGTCTTGCCCCAGACGCCGTCGAGATCGAAGAAGATGGAGCTGTGCAGCAACGCCTCCGGATTGGGGGTTTCGATCCAGTCGGCGAAGCATTGTTGCCACTCGGAACGGGTCTTGCGCCAGGTGGGGTTGCTGGCCATGATGCCGCCTTTGCAATGGGTATAACCACAGGCATCGAGGCCGTCGCAGACAAACTTGGCCAGCCGTTCAAAGTAGTCGCCGTGAAGAGCGGGGTCGTAGCGGTCGTCGAGAATCAGCGCATTGTCCTGGTCGGTGATGATCAGTTGCTCATCCCGGGCCATGGAGCCCAGCGCCAGAAAGCAGTAAGGCACCGGTGGCGGTCCCAGCTGCTCCTCGGCGAGCTCCAGCAGGCGCTGCTTGAAGCTGCGGCCGATCACCGACATGGCGCTGCCGATCATATGGGAGTTGGCATCCTCGTTGACCATGCGCACGAAGCAGGCCTTGACCTCGTCGGTAAGCGCCTTGAGCTCCTCGACGTTCTGAGAACGGAAGATGCTGCGCACCATATAGAGGCTGCTCTGGGACTCGTAGCGCACGATATCGGAGATGGCGATCACCCCCACCGGCTGCTTGCGATCGAGAATCGGCAGATGGTGCAGGTTAAAACGCAGCATGGTCAGCATCGCCTCGAACACGTAGGCATCGGCGTCCAGGGTGATCAGTTCCGACGACATCACCTCGGCGACCGGCGTCTGTAGCGGCAGGCCGGTACTTACCACCCGGGTTCGCAGGTCGCGGTCGGTGATGATGCCGACCACCATGTTGGCGGGCTCGTCCGGATCCTGCTGCTTTTGCGCGACCTGGGGATCAATGATCAACAGCGAGGAGACGCCCTCCTCGGTCATCTTCTGTGCCGCCTGTTGAATGGTTTTGGTCATCTCCAGGGTGACCGGTTCGCGGGTCACCAGGGCGGTGGCCTTGGCCAGCATCAACTCGTTGCTGTCCTCGCTACGGGAGACCGCATGGCGCAGGCGGGTACTGTCATCCAGCTCGACGAAATAGGCAAACTCGTCGAACTGCTCGTACAACTCGTTGAATATCGCCTCGGGAATAAAATAGATCAGCGAGTCTTCCAGAGCCTTGGCCGGCAAACGCACCCGGTTGTTCATCAACAAACCCATCTGCCCGAACAGGTCGCCCTCGTCGAGGCGATTGTAGAGTTCGCCGTTACGACGATAGATCTCCACCGCGCCGCTACGGATCATGCAGAGATCGTGAATCTCGTCGCCGAAGGCGAAGATCTGCTTACCGGCACGGTAATAGCCGACCTCCACGTGGCAGGCCACCCGCTCCAGGGTCTTCTCGGGCAGGCCTTTGAAGGGGACGTATTGACCCAGAAACCCCAGGATCTCGATCTGTTCCGCTTGCATAACCGTTGTTGCTCTCCTCCGGGGAGTCGACAGGCAGTACTTTCGAGCAGCCTACCACGAATTTCGGCGGCGGCGAGGCCTGCCGGGTGGCCTGTCGTGACTGGACCGGTAACGCGTCGCAAATGCTGCTGGCAGAGGGGGCCAGATGATCTCTGTAGAGGGAAATCCGTCAAGGTGGTTGCTAGAAGGCGGAATGCTTCGGGAAGGGGTCTTTTGGCCTGCGTGGTCGGTTCGGATCTCTATTGGTTTCGCTTGGCGTGCCAGGGTAAGCCAATAGAAATAAAAAAACCGGGCACGGGGCCCGGTCAAGGATTTGGGTGATTAAGCATGGATATTGCCGCGGCTGTCATCCGACCGCAGCGTTGCCTTTACAGCGACGTAACAAGGTTCGCGCCGGTCAGTACCAGGGCGGCACCGCCGGTTCGGGCCAGTATCGGCATCCGGGTCTGCAGGCGGTTCATCACGCCGCCACCGACCAGATGCAGACTCAGGCTGGCGACGATAAAGCCGCCAGCAAAATACAGGGCGACAGCCGACCCCAGCTCGCTGCCGTGCGCGAAGCCGTGTAGCAGCGCAAACAGCGCGATCAGCGACAGGCTGATGATCGCAGGCAGGCGGGCCGCCGTCAGGATCAGCAGGCCGAGTACCAGCACCGAGCTGGCGATACCACTCTCTAGCAGTGGCAGATGTATGCCCATCAACGCGGCAACAAAACCGACCGCCAGCATCAGCATGAAGGTCAGCGGAATTGTCAGCCGCTGGTGGCCTGATTGCAGGGCAGCCCAGCCGCCCACCGCCAGCATCGCCAATAGATGGTCCAGGCCGTTATAGGGGTGGCTGAGGCCAGCCCAGAGTCCTCCGGACAGATCTTGTGCCTGATGGGCCAGGGCGGGTGTCGAGGCCAGTAGCAAGCCGGTCGCCAGAAGCGGCTGGATTCGGGTCTGTTTCATGATCGTTGTCCTGTTGTTCTTGTTGTTCGGAGCGGTCAAAGCTCGTATCCGTTAAAGCGATATAGCGCAAGAGCAAAGCAATAAGGGGGCCAACTCATTGCTGCGACCGGCATACGGTGGCTCGGCGTGAGCCGTACGGGGCAATGGGGCATATGAGTAGTGAGAACGACAGGGGTGTCGCTCGCGGTGCCTGATAACTCTGTTTTCAACAGATCGGCGGAATTGGAAGGGGCTTGACCAAGCAGGTGGGTAAAGGCTGGGGCGGTCGGCCCGGTTGTGGAAGACCAGCCGCCCCAATTCTGAGTGCTGCAGGAAGGGGATTCTGCAGTATCAGAACGTTCGCACACTCGCTTGTCGGTGTGCTGGTTATCCCCTCACGGGGAAAGGAATGGGTTTAAGCCGTTGCTAAAAAGATCTCTCTGTAGCTAGCGTAGTTCAGTTTTCCCGGTTTGGGGGCGGCGGCATTGGAGACCGGGGCGATGCTTGTCACTAACTGTTTGATATGCGGAACCGGTGCAACGGAAAACCGGCCGGGACCGTGCTGGAAACGGGCGATCTGTGGAGGCTGGATCGGCCCCTGGCCGGCATAAAGTGGGTAACGACCGGCAAATTGTTTTTGAAGAATTGATTTTTGACTACAAATGCAAATAATTCGCAAATGCATTAGTATTGTTGCCGCCTGCTTTCGAGCTCGGAAAGGGCCGGGCGGCTCCGAACAGGCGATTTTAGCGATTTCTAGATCAGGATGGATATGAATACAAAGGGGTTAATGCGCTGGGCGAGCCTACCGGGGGCAATGCTGGCGGCACTGCTGTTCAGTACGCCGTCGCTGGCGGCTGATCCGCTGCAGCAGGCCACCGCGGCAGTCGTAAAGGGCCACCAACAGGATAAGCGTTCACAGCAGAAGATCGATCAGCTGGATGACCAGGCGCGGGCTGCCTACGCCGAGTACCGGGCGGTCGAACGCCAGGCCGAGTTGGTCGAAGCCTATAACCGCCAGCTGCAGAAGCTGGTGTCGGCCCAGCAGGCGGAGATTGACGACCTGAGTCAACAGATTATCTCGCTGGAGCAGACCGAACAGGCAGTGCTGCCGATGCTGGCCCGGATGGTCGAGATGCTGGACCGTTTCGTCGCCGCCGATACCCCGTTTCTGCCTGATGAGCGTCGCCAGCGCATCGCGCGGCTGAACAATCTGTTGGCCCGCGCCGATATCAGCCTGGCGGAGAAGTATCGCCAGATCCTGGAGGCCTACCTGATCGAGGTGGATTACGGTCGTACCCTGGAAGCCTACCGTGGCGAACTGGTCGATAACGGTACTAACCGACAGGTTAACTTCCTGCGCCTCGGCCGCGCGGCGCTCTATTACCAGACACTGGACGGCCGTCAGAGCGCGCTCTGGCAACCGGCTGAGAAGCGCTGGCAGCCGCTGGCCGACAGCCATAACCCGACTCTGGATAAAGCGATCCGGATCGCCTGGCAACAGGCGGTGCCGGAGCTGCTCGACCTGCCGCTGCCGACCCCGGAGGTGAACTGATGGCCCGCAATACTCTGTTTTCCACCCTGGTCGGCGGCCTGTTGCTGGCGTGCCTGCTGGTGGTGCCGCAAGCCCACGCGGCGGACAGCCTGGATAACCTGCTGAACGAAGTGCGCCAGTTCCAACGTCAGGATGGCGCCGAGAACCGTAGCCGTGAACAAGCCTTCAGCAAGACTCTGGCCGAACAGCAACAGCTACTGAGCGACAGCCGCGCCCGGCTGGAACGGGCTCGCCAGCGGCAGGAACAGTTGAAAGCGCAGTTCGACGGCAACGAAGCCGAATTGCAAACGCTGGAGGAAAGATTGCGCCAGCGCTCCGGCCAGCTCGGTGAAGTGTTCGGGGTGGTCAAACAGCACGCCCGCGAACTGCAGGGCCAGTTGCAGGATTCTTTGGTCAGCGCCCAGTACCCGCAACGCGACCAGACGCTGGCATTTGCCGACAGCAAGCGGATTCCCACGCTGCAGGAGCTGGAAACCCTCTGGTACAGCCTGCAGCAGGAGATGACCGAGTCCGGCCGCATCCAGCGCTTCGAGACCGAGCTGATCGCCGCCGACGGCAGCCGTCAGCGGCGTGAGGTGGTGCGGGTGGGCAGCTTTACCGCCGTCGCCGTTGACGGCAGCTACCTGAACTATCTGCCCGGTGGCCAGCAACTGGTCGAGCTGCCGCGCCAGCCGGCGGGCGGGGTGGTTGCCGAAGCGGCCGCTTATGCCAAGGGGCAGGGCGAGGTGTTGCTGATCGACCCGACCCGCGGTGCATTGCTGGCGCTGCTGGACAAGATGCCCAGCCTGTCGGAACGGCTGCAGCAGGGTGGTGCGGTCGGCTACATCATCCTGGCGTTGGGGCTGATCGGCCTGCTGGTGGCGGCCTGGCGGCTGCTGCAACTGGCGCGGATCGATACCGGCGTGCGTGCTCAATTGAAGCGGGCCGAGCCGAGCGAGCGCAACCCGCTGGGCCGGGTACTGCAGGCGGCCGACCGCACCGGGCTGCCGCTGGCGGAGCTGGAGCTGCGTATCGACGAGGCGATCGTGCGTGAACTGCCGGGGCTGGAGCGCGGCCAGACGCTGATTAAACTGTTGGCGGCGGTGGCGCCGCTGCTGGGCCTGCTCGGTACCGTGACCGGCATGATCGGCACCTTCCAGAGCATCACCCTGTTTGGCACCAGCGACCCGAAACTGATGGCCGGCGGCATCTCCCAGGCGCTGATCACCACGGTGTTCGGCCTGGTGGTGGCGATCCCGCTGTTGTTCAGCCACAGCCTGCTGAGCAGCCGTAGCCGCCGGATCCTGCAGATCCTGCAGCAGAAGAGTCTCGGCCGGTTGGCCGAACACCGTGAACAACAGACCGGCACGGAGCAGCGTCATGCCGCTTGAGTGGATCGACTTCAGGCTGGCGCTGGAGCAGTTTCTGCATGCCGGCGGCTGGGTGCTGTACCTGATCCTGGGGCTCTGCGTGCTGCTCTGGTCGCTGTTGCTGGAGCGGCTCTGGTTCAAGTTCCGGGTCTATCCGCAGTTGCGCGGCGCGCTGAGCCGGGCGCTGGCCCAGGCACGTCAGGGCTGGCAGCGGCAGAGTCTGCGCTGCGACCTGGAGCTGGCACTGAGCGAGCAACTGCCGCTGATCAAGACGCTGATCGCGCTCTGCCCGCTGGTCGGTCTGCTCGGCACCGTGACCGGCATGATTCAGGTATTCGATGCGCTGGCGTTGAACGGCACCGGCAATCCGCGACTGATGGCCGCCGGCGTGGCCCGCGCCACGCTGCCGACGCTGGCCGGTATGGTGGTGGCGGTCAGCGGGCTGCTGATCTTTAACCGCCTGCAGCGCTGGAGTGATCTGGAGAAACAGCGCCTGCAGGCCGGCCTTCAGGAGGGAGCCGTATGAGATCCGGAAAACTGTGGAACCGGGCCGAAGAGGATGCCGATATCAACATGACGCCGATGCTCGACATCGTGTTCATCATGCTGATCTTCTTTATCGTCTCCACCTCCTTCGTGCGCGAGGCGGGTATCGACGTGACCCGGCCCAACGCCCAGACCAGCGAGTCCAAGGCCAAGAGCGCGGTGATGATCGCTATCAGCGCGGATAACGAGATCTGGCTCGACCGCCAGATGGTCGATATCCGCATGGTGCGACCGGCGCTGGAGCGGCTGAAATCCGAGCAGGCCGACCTCAGCGTGGTGGTACAGGCCGATGAACAGGCCACCACCGGTCAGTTGGTCAAAGTACTGGATCAGCTGCGGCTGGCCAATGTGCAGTATGCGGTGGCCACCACGCCGGGGGTGCCCTGATGGTCCGTGCACTGCTGATGGCGCCGCTGGCGCTGCTGCTGTCGCTGTTGCTGTTCTGGGCGATGCAGCAGATGGCCGGACTGGGCAAGTCGCAGAACCGTGAGCGCAGTGCCCCGGTGCAGTTCGACTTCCTGCAGGTGCGTCAGGATAGCGAAGCCCGGTTGCTGGAACGGCAGCGTCCGCCGCTGCCGGAACAGCGCCAGCCGGAGCCGGAACCGGCGATGCCGCAGTTCAGCCAGCCGCAAGTAGCCATCGACAGCCCGCAATTGCAGATCGATATGCCGCAGATCGAGCTCGGCCTGTCGCTGCAGCTGGATGCCAGCCTGGACGGCCTGCCGGCGCCGGTGATGCCGACCGCCGTCGATCGTAGCGCGATGCCGCTGGTGCGGGTGCCGCCGCGCTATCCGCGCCGGGCGATCAGCCGGGGGATCGAGGGCGAGGTCACGGTCGAGTTCACCGTCAACCCCGATGGCAGCGTCAAGCCGGGCTCGATCAAGGTGGTCGCCTCCAACCCGCCGGGGGTGTTCGACAGCGCGGTCAAGCGGTCGATCCTGCGCTGGCGCTTCAAGGCGCGCACCCAGGGCGGCCAGCCGGTGGCCTTCCAGGCGCAGCAGACGCTGGAATTCAAACTGGAGAGATAAGATGACTCGCTGGCTGATGGTACTGCTCTGCTGTTGGGCGGGTTGGTTGCAGGCCGCCCAGGGGCCGAGCCTGAACGAGGCGGAATACAAGCAGCTGCAAGCGGTGCACGCGTTGATGGAACAGGCCGACTGGCAGGCTGCGCGCCAGCAGCTGCAGGCGCTGGCAGGCAGCCTGCGCCGGCCCTACGCCAATGCCCTGCGACTGCAGTCACTGGGTCAGGTGGAGCTGCAGCTGGAAAATTATCCGCAGGCGTTGAAGGCACTGCGCGCCGCCTACCAGTTGCAGGCGCTGCCGGCTGAACAGCAGCTGAGGTTGCTGCACCTGCGTGCTCAACTGCAGTTGCAACAGCAGCACTGGCGCAACGGGATCGAGCTGCTGGAGCTGTGGCTCAAGCAGGCGGGCGAGCAGGCGCCGCAGACGATTCGCGCCGACGACTACCTCTGGCTGGCGCAAGCCTACAGCCAGCTGGAGCAGTGGCGCCACACGGTGCGTCATATTCGTAGCGCATTGCGGCGCACGCCGGATGCGCCGGAGAGCTGGCACCAGTTGGAGCTGGCCGGCCTGTTGCAACTGAAGGATTGGCCGGGGGCGCTGGTGGTGTTGCGCCGGCTGGTGCGGATGGTACCGGAAAAGGAAACCTACTGGAGCCAGATCGCCTCGCTGCAGTTGCAGCTCAAGCGTAACCGCGAGGCGCTGGCGACCCTGCGTATCGCCTATGAACAGGGCTACCTGGCCGGAGGCGGCAACCAGCGGCTGCTGGCCCAGCTGATGTTGCAGCAGCAGATGCCGTTCCAGGCCGCCCAGGTATTGGAGAAGGCGCTGGCCGGCAAGCGGCTGAAAGACAGCGCGCGCAACCGCAAGCTGCTGGCCAATGCCTGGGGGCTGGCCCGCGAGCACCAGCAGGCGCTGGAGCAGCTACAGGTGCTGGCCCGTCAGACGCCGGACGCCGACTTGTTGACCCGGATCGCCCGGCTGCAGATCGACCGCCAGCAGTGGCGTGAGGCGGACCGCTCCCTGCAACAGGCACTGCAACTGAAACCGAAGCAGCCGGAGCGGCTGCTGCTGTTGCAGGGGATCGCCCGGCTACGGATGGAACAGCTGGACGGGGCGCGTCACAGCTTCCATGAAGCACAACAGTTCGCCGATACTCGTTCGTTAGCCAACAGCTGGTTGCAGTACCTGGAGCAGATAGAGGGATGATGCGGGCCCTTGACGAGCGACTGCTGATCGTCGAGCCGGACAGCCGACAGGTGGCGCGACTGCAGAAAATTCTGCTGGACAACGGCTTCTATGTGATCGGCAGCTGCGCCGATGGTGAAGAAGCGCTGCAGATCTGCGAACAGCTGTCGCCAACGCTGATCTTGCTGTCCGATGCGTTGGCTGAGCCGCTCGTCGTGGTCGAACTGGCCGGCCAGTTGCTACGCCAGTTCAATCTGCCGGTGGTGTTCCTGAGCGATACCGAAGCGCGAGGCTCAGCTGCAATGGAGGCGCTGGCCGCCGGTTTCGTCAGCCGGCCGGTGCGGGAACAGGATCTGGTTCGCAGCCTGCGGCTGGCCGCCCGGCTGCACCGCCGCGAGCAGCAACTGCAGGCGGAAAATCTGGCGTTGCGCAGCAGCGGTAATGGCCGACAACAGCCCAGTATCCAGCTCTCGCAGGATGCCAGCTACCACCTCTACAGCGGTACCCTGTTGCGTGCCGGTCGAACGATACGGCTGACCCCGAAAGAGCAGAAATTTCTCGACTTGCTGTGCCGTCATCAGGGCGCTGTGGTGGCGTTCGAGCAGATCTTTGTCGAAGTCTGGGATTGCGAGGCCGGTAATTTCCAGTCATTGCGGATACTTGTGCATCGGTTGCGCCGCAAACTGGGGGCGCAGGATGCGATCGAGAATATCTTCGAGATGGGTTACCGCCTTAACCTGATGGGTTCGTAGTCTTCTCGGCTACCGCGTTACGGGCGGGTGCGAACTTCGCTGCTCGATGCCTGCCTAACCTGCTGAAAGTGATCGGTGCGCTGCAGGGGGAGGCATATGGTTATCCGTCGTGGCTGGAAGATGCTGCCGGCAGCGTTGTTGCTGCTGGTTTCGCTGGTGGTGTTGGCACAGCCGGAACTCAAGGTACAGCCCCATGAACTGGTGCGTCTATACAATGTCCGGGCCTATGCCGAGGGGGAGGACTGGGTGGTACGCGGCCGGGTGACCCGGGTGGACAAGGACGTTCGGGTACCCCATGGCGCGATTGTTGTGGCACTGGGGTCGGAACAATACCGGGCGCGCTACAAGCCGCAGTTCGTTCACCGCAAGACCAAGCGGGCATCCTACTTTACGCTGAGAATACCGCAACGGGCGCTGGCGGACGTGGAGGTGTTGTTGCTGGAGTACCGGCCACTGGAACCTTGATCTGACCACAGCCGGCGGTACTGCCGTCGGCTGTGTCAGCTCCGACCGGTAAGGTCGGTTTTGCCCAACGGGCTTAGTGGGTCAAGTGGGCGTGACGGGCTTGCCCCATCATCTGCATAAAGTCGTTTTTTTCCACCTTGACCAGACTTTCATGGTCACCGGCTTCCATATAGCACTCCGGCTGCTCGGTCAGCGCGTCATCGAAGATCACCGGTATACGGTAGGCCATGCCGAGGGTCGGCACGGCGCCTGGCCGGCAGTCGTCGAACATCAGTTTGACGTCGCGTTCCGGCGCCAGGTCCAGCAGGCGGTTGGTCGCCATATTGACGGCATTGATATCCAGCTGCTTGTTGGACGGAATCAGCGCCATATAGAACCCTTCATCATCGGACAGCAATACCGCCTTGGCTACCCGTTCCGGCGGTACCTGGGCGGCGATGGCGCAGCCCATGGCAGTCTCCGCATAGGGGTGGTTGATGCGGCGATAGTTCACATGCTGATCCTGCAGATAGCGTTCAATACGTGGTGCAAGAGACATGATCATATTCTCCTCGTAGGCCTCCGGCCAATTTCAGCTCCCTGCCTGATAAGCGTAGCCCAGCCGCTACACTATGGGGATAGCCCTGAGGGGCAGCTGGCTAGACAGGGGTTAAAGGTATGCGACGACGGCAACTGCTACTGTACGGCGCCGGCGCACCGGGTTGGCTGTGCGGTTGGCCGCTGCTGGCACAACCGGCTGATCGGTCGGACTCGGCGCTGCCTTCGTTGGTGGCTCTGATCGAACAGACGCCGCGGGATCAACTGACGCCGAAGGTGCTGCCGTTGATCCGTTCGGGGCTCGGCCGTGGCGAACTGCTATGGGCGATCCAGCTCGCGGGCATGCGCCAGATCCAGCCGCGACCGGTCGGCTTCAAGTTCCACGCCGTGATGATGGTCGACGCCGCGCGGCGGATCAGCGCCGGCGACGGCGGCCGCAACGGCTGGGTGCCGATCCTCTGGAATCTGGACTATTTCAAATTCAGTCAGCAGCGCAATCTGAACCAGGGCGGCTGGCAACTGGCACCGTTCGATGACTGGGATGGGCTGCCGCCGCCAGAGCGGGCGC
Source organism: Marinobacterium arenosum (assembly GCF_019795155.1). Taxonomy (GTDB): domain Bacteria; phylum Pseudomonadota; class Gammaproteobacteria; order Pseudomonadales; family Balneatricaceae; genus Marinobacterium_C; species Marinobacterium_C arenosum. The sequence goes on from NZ_JAILYN010000043.1 coordinate 27,975, forward strand.
CGGTGGCGCTTGCCGAGGCGCTGTCGGCACGCGATGAAGCGGCGGTCGACCGGGCGGCGGTGGCAATGGCGCAAAGCCAGGGCGCGCACCGGGCGTTCGAGATCCTGGCGTTGGCCGCGGTGCGTGATTTTCATGCCATCGGCCACAAGGCGATCTACCTCTGCCATGCCTGGCGTATGCTGCAACTGGCGGGCGGCCAGCAGTTGGACTGGGTGCTACGGGCGCTCGGCTACGCATCGATTGCGGAGGATGCCGGCGGCGCGGGTGCCGAACACTGGACCCGGCGGGACTACCCGGCCAATCGGATGCGGGCCGCTGAGATTCCGCTGGTAGCGTTCCGGGCCGGCAGCGATCCTCAAGCCACCGAACGGCTGATCGGGCTGCTGGCCGAGGCGGATGCCGATCAGTGTTGCCATGCGGTGGTCGAGTATCTGCAGCGGGGCGTGGTGCAGGCGGTCTGGGACGCGATATTCCTGGCCGCGGCGGAGCGGGTGATGCAGCAGCCGAGTATCCCGATGCTGCACTGTGTAACGGTCAGCCACGCGATGGGCTGGCTGTGGCGTCAACTGGCGGAACCGGACAATCGCCGGCTACTGCTGCTGCAGGCGGTGGCCTATCTGGTGCGGATGCGGCAACAGCGTTTTTCGGGCCAACTGCGGCCACTGCGGCTTGCTGAACTGACCGAGGATGGCAGACAACGCCCGCTGGCCGACCGGCTGGCGCGGATCGACCGGCTGCTGGGGCAGGATGAGGCGGCTGTAAGGGCAGAGCTGCTGGCGTTCCCCTATGGTAGCGATGGCCGGCAGCTGCATGATCTGCTAATCAAGCGACTGATGCTGAAATCCGACCGGGCGCATGACTTCAAATATGGCGCCTCGGTGCTGGAAACCCTCGGCTGGCTTTCGCCGGTGCAGCGGCCGCGTTATCTGGCGGGCTGTGCGGTACTGCTGCCGGGGCAATCCGCGCCGCTGAGCATTGAGGCGCGCAGCATCGACCGATGGCTGGGCGACAACTCCAGGGAGGTAGACTGATGGTCTGGCATTTGCAGCCTAGGGGCAAACCCTTGGCCAAGCAGGTAAAGCGGCGTCTGCAGCGACAGCTGACTAAGCTTGAGCAGCAGCTGCGGGACAGTGCCCATCGCGACCGGGCGGTCCACAAGGTCCGGGTACAGATGAAAAAGCTGCGCGCGTTGCTGCAGCTGATGCGGCCGGTGTTGACGGAGAGCGACTATGAGGCCGGCAACGAGGCCGCCAAGCAGTTGGCGGACAGCCTGGCCGGCAGTCGCGACGCCAAGGTGATGCTGGATACGCTTGCGCGGCTGTTTGGCGACTATGGTCATCGAGAACTGCGACAACGGCTTGAGACGCCGTTGGTGCATTACTATCGGCAGCAGCGGCGAAAGCCGATAGCAACCGAATCGCTGCTGGATAATCTGCAGCGGCAATACCAAAAACTGCCGTTAAAGCGCTTCGACGCCGAGACTGTGCAGCTGGCGTTAGAACGCAGTTACGGCCGCGGCCGGCGACAGTGGAAGCTGTTGCAGCTGGAATTGGACGATACCCGGCTGCATAACTGGCGCAAGTCGGTTAAGCGCTTGCTCTACCAAATGGAGCTGTTGCTTCCCGAGCCGTGTCGCCGCGACCGTGGCGACCTGAAACGGCTAGGCCTGTTGCTCGGTCAGCTGCATGACCTGCATATGCTGCGTGACCTGCTCCAGCAGCAGCGGATTCTGGTTTGGCAGGATGACCTGCCGACAGTGAACGCCTTGATCCGTCAGCGTGAGGCTGCGCTGCTGGCCGATGCCTGGCCGCTGGCCCGCAAGCTGTATCGGCGTCCGGTGAAGGCCTTCAGTCGGCGTATGATGGCGCTCTGGCGCCGTGGATGATGCTGCCGCTATACTGGCGCCACTTTGCAGGTTCCCAAAGTGGTGAGGTCATGAAATATCGAATTATTCCGGTAACCCCGTTCGAGCAGAACTGTACCCTGATCTGGTGTGAGCAGACCGGCAAGGCCGCGGTGGTCGATCCCGGTGGCGATCTGGCACGGATCCGGGCGGCGGTCGAGGAGGAGGGCGTTCAGCTGGAGAAGATCCTGCTGACCCATGCTCATATCGACCATGCCGGCGGCACCGCCGAACTGGCGGCCAGCGCCAGCCTGCCGATTGAAGGACCGCAGCGGGGCGACCAATTCTGGATCGACGGCCTGAGCCAGCAGAGCCAGATGTTCGGTTTCCCGCCGGTCGAGACCTTTACCCCGGACCGTTGGTTGGAGGACGGCGACAGCGTCAGCGTCGGTAATCAGACTTTGCAAGTCTTGCATTGCCCGGGCCACACGCCGGGCCACCTGGTGTTCTACCATGCCCCGTCACAGCTGGCGCTGGTGGGCGACGTGCTGTTCCAGGGTTCGATCGGCCGCACCGACTTCCCGCAGGGCGACCATGCGACGTTGATCGCATCGATCCGCGACAAGCTGTTCCCGCTGGGTGACGAGGTTGCCTTCATTCCGGGACATGGGCCGATGTCCACCTTTGGCCACGAGCGTCGTACCAATCCGTTCGTGGCCGACCGCCGGGGCTGAACAGCGTTTCACTGCGCCGGGCGGGCTGTTGCTGGTACTCCAGCGAGCCCATCTCGATTAGCCGGCTCAGGGTACGCTGGTACTGGAACGCCAGCGCACCGTCGGCTGGATAGAGCTGTGCCGCCGGCGCAGCCGCCTCGATATACAGTTTCACCTGCCGGTCGTACAGCTCGTCGACCAGTGAGATAAAGCGCCGTGCCGGATCATCCTGGGCCGCCCAACATACCTGACGCTCGCCGGTGCTGTTGGCGCGGGCACCATCCTCGGTACCGCGTGCCTTGATCCACTCCCGCCGCTCGCCGTAGAGCAACGGCACGCCGCTGACCAGTACAGATTCGTAACGCTCGGCCAGGGCGATATAGTCCAGCGCGCTGCGCGGTCCGCTGCACAACGCTTCGAAATGAAACCAGATGCAGTGCTCTTCGGCCGCCAGGCAGGGGAGGGTACGACTGTTCAGTTCGATATAGCCGGCCCGGGCCGGCCGTTGGTCGCTGAGCTGGTGGAAGCAACCGGCCAATGCCTCGGGCTGGTCGACGAAGATGTTGGGCCTGGCGGTCAGCTGGCGGCGGCGGTGGTCCTGTGGCCCGGCCAGATCGACCTGCGTCAGCTGTTGTTCGAGCAACTCGATCGCCGGCAGAAAGCGGTCGCGGTGCAGGCCGTCGGGATAGAGGCCCGCCGGTGGTTGATTGGAGGTGGCGACCAGCACGACCTTGCGCGCGAACAGGTGACGCAGCAGCCGCCCGAGCAGCATGGCGTCGCCAATATTGTCGACGTAGAACTCGTCGAAGCAGAGCACCCGGGCTCGTTCGGCGAACCGATCAGCCACCCAGGCCAGCGGGTCGGCCCGGCCGGACGCGGCCAGCAAGGCGCCGTGTACCTCCTTCATGAAGTGGTGGAAATGCAGTCGCAAGCCCTGATCGGCTGGCAGGCAGCCGGTGAACAGGTCCATCAGCATGGTCTTGCCACGGCCGACCGGGCCCCACAGGTAGAGTCCGTGCACAGGGGGCCGGCGCCGCCACCAACGCGGTTTCTGCTGCAGCTGTCGCCAGAGCGCATCCAGTTGCTCGACCGCCCGGAGCTGGGCGGGATCGTCTTGAAAGTCGGGTTCGGTCAGCCGCTGTCGGTAGCGCTGCAGCGGTCCCTCGCTGTTGAGCATGGCCGGCATCACCTGTGCAGCAGGTGGACCAGATCGACCAGCGCCGGGTCGAGCGGTTTGCTGCGATTGACCACGTCTTCCAGCGGCACCTGGCAGATTTGGCCATTCTGCACGCCAATCATGATGTCGCTGTAACCGGCGCGCAGGTATTCCACCGCCGAGAAGCCGAGGCAGGAGGCCAGCACCCGGTCGTGGCCGGTCGGGCTGCCACCGCGCTGGATATGGCCGAGAATGCACACCTTGGCCGTCTGGTCGTGGCTGCGCAGCCGCTCGGCCAGCCGGTAGGTCAATCCGGGGGTGGGGCCTTCGGCGACCACAATGATGCCGCTGGAGCCTTTACCGGCGGCGCGGTCGGCGGCCAGCTGGAAACAGATCGATTCGACCTGGATCTCATAGCCGGGCACCAGGATCATCTCGGCCCCGCCGGCCAACCCCACCTGGGTGGCGATGAAACCGGAGTTACGGCCCATCACCTCGACCAGGAACAGCTGTTCGTGCGACAGCGCGGTGTCGCGGATCTTGTCGATCGCCTCCAGTGCGGTGGTCACCGCGGTGTCGAAGCCGATGGTGTCGTCAGTGCCGAAGATGTCGTTGTCGATGGTGCCGGGCAGGCCGACCACCGCCAGGCCTGATTCCTCCGCCAGCAGGTGGGCGCCGGTCAGTGAGCCGTCGCCACCGATCACCACCAGGCCGTCGACGCCCCGCTCGCGCAGGATGGCGGCAGCCTGTTTGCGCACCGCCGGGTCGCGGAAGGCGTCGCAGCGGTCACTTTTCAGCATGGTGCCGCCGCGCTGTACGATATTGCTGACCGAGGCGGAATCCAGCAGCGCCATATCGCCGATGATCAGCCCGCTGTAGCCGCGCTGGACGCCGTATACCTCGATGCCGGCATTGAGCGCGGCGCGCGCCACGCTGCGGATCGCCGGGTTCATGCCGGGGGCGTCGCCGCCGCTGGTCAGTACCGCGATGGCGTTGAGAGAAACATCCCTGGTTAGCTTGGGTAGGCTATACATAACCGACTCCTGAAAGATGATCCTGAGCACTATACGGTGATTGTGACCTTAGACAATAGTGTGCTCAGGTTGGTTTTCGATGACGTTACATACGGCTTTTGGGGGATGGTGCAACTGCGTGATTTGCCGATAATCGAAGGCCATGCGAACAGGCGTCCGTGCCGGCGCAAATGAGGAGGGCCACCGGATATGATGTCGCAGTACCCGCAGCGTATCGCTGAAGCCGTGCTGGTACGCTTCATCGATTACCGGGACCGCTTTCAGACGATCACTGCACGGGCGCAGCGACTGTTCGAGCAGGCCGATTGGCACGGTATCCAGCAGGCGGTCGGCGAGCGGATCGACCTGTACGAGATCAACTCCCAGCAGGCGGCCGATGCGATCATCGCCGAAATTGGCGAGCAGGTGTATGACGCCGGCCTCTGGCACGACGCCAAACAGGCCTATATCCGGCTGATCTGGCGGCGTACTGATGGCGAGCTGGCGGAAACCTTCTACAACTCGTTGTATTGCAAGGTGTTCAAGCACCGCCAGATCGACAACGAGCATATGTTCATCCGCTCCACCATGGAAGGCAAGGAGATCCACTCCGGCGACCAGATCTACCGGGTCTATACGCTGGAGCGAGGGCTGGTGGCGATGCTCAGCCAGCTGCTGGACGATTACGCCTTCGCTATCCCCTGGGAGAACAAGCGCCGCGATCTACGCAATCTGGCCAGCTATGTCCGCAAGAACCTGCCGGAGGAGCTGGACGCCCGCCAGGTGGGGACGGTCGAGGTGGTGCGCAGCCGGTTTTTCCGCAACAAGGGGGCCTATATCGTCGGCCGGGTGCACTTCGGTGAACGGCAGTGGCCGTTCGTACTGCCGGTCCTGCACAATGAGCAGGGGGCGGTCTACGTGGATACCGCGATCACCGACGAAAATGAAGTCTCGATCGTGTTCAGTTTCACCCGCTCCTACTTCATGGTCGACGTCAACGTACCGTCGGAATTTATCCGCTTTCTGCATTCATTGATTCCGGGTAAATCGCTCGCCGAGCTGTACAGCTCGATCGGTTTCTACAAGCAGGGTAAGGCGGAGTTCTACCGCGCTTTCATGGACCACCTGGAGCTGTCCGCCGATCAGTTCGTTGTTGCGCCGGGGATCAAGGGGATGGTGATGACGGTGTTCACGCTGCCCTCCTATCCGATCGTGTTCAAGGTGATCAAGGACCGCTTCTCGTCGTCGAAGCATGTCACCCGCAAGACGGTGAAGGAAAAGTACCAGCTGGTGAAACGCCATGATCGGGTCGGCCGTATGGCGGATACCCAGGAGTTCACCAATTTCGTGTTTCCGCGAGAACGGTTCAATCAGGCGTTGCTGGGCGAGCTACAAGAGGTTGCCGGTTCGTCGATCGTTGTTGATCAGCACAGTGTTACCATTCGCCACCTGTGGACCGAGCGCCGCATGGAGCCGCTGAATATCTATGTCGACAAGGCGCTGGCCGGCCATGACGAGTATGCGTTGTTTCACGCTATCAACGAGTTCGGCAAGGCGATCAAACAGTTGGCGGCGGCCAATATCTTCGCCGGCGATATGCTGTTCAAGAACTTCGGCGTGACCCGCCACGGCCGGGTGGTGTTTTACGATTACGACGAGATCATGTATATCACTGAGTGTAATTTTCGCCGTATTCCTGAGCCGATCTACCCGGAGCAGGAGCTGTCCGGCGAGCCCTGGTACTCGGTGGGCCCCAATGATGTGTTCCCCGAGGAGTTCAGCATCCTGACTGCCTGCAACCCGACTGTGCGCAAGATTTTCAACGAACTGCACGGCGACCTGCTGGATGTCGGGTTCTGGCATCAGATGCAGGAGCAGGTTCGTCGCGGCGATATCGTCGACGTCTTTCCGTACCGCAAGGTACGCCGTTTTTCGCGCTGAGATCCAGCGCATCTCCCCTGGTTCACGCTTGACGTGAACAACCTCGCAAGAGTGGGTGCTTTGGCCGGTCGGGGGACCGGCCATTTTTTTAGCCAGGCGCCCGGAACGGTGGCGCTGCGTTGCGGCATCCGCGGAACAGGCCAATACTTAGACTAATTTTGTAGCAAGTGCTCATGATCGATCTAGATCGATTCAGTGGGTCTGTTGTTGGCATTGACAGGGGGAATGACCATGAAACATGTCATTACCGCCGTGTTGTTGGCCGCAGGACTGGCTATGGCTACACTGGCTGCGCCGCGGCTCGCGGCGGCGCAGCAGTTCATCACCATCGGTACCGGAGGGGTCACCGGTGTCTACTACCCGACCGGCGGGGCGATCTGCCGGCTGGTCAACAAGGGCCGCAAGGATCACGGTATCCGTTGCTCGGTGGAATCCACCGGCGGCTCGATCTACAACCTGAATACCATCCGCGCCGGTGAGCTGGACATGGGGGTGGCCCAGTCCGACTGGCAGTACCACGCCTACCACGGCACCAGCCAGTTCGAGGAGATGGGGCCCAACAAGGAGCTGCGGGCGGTGTTCTCGATCCACCCCGAGCCCTTTACCGTGGTGGCTCGCAGCGACGCCGGTATCCGCAGCTTTGACGATCTGCAAGGCAAGCGGGTCAATGTCGGCAATCCCGGTTCCGGTCAGCGCGGTACCATCGAGGTGCTGATGCAGGCCAAGGGCTGGAGTATGGACGATTTTACGCTGGCCTCCGAACTGAAAGCCTCTGAGCAGGCCAGCGCGCTGTGCGACAACAAGATCGATGCGATGGTCTATGTGGTCGGTCATCCCAGCGGCGCGATCAAGGAGGCAACAACCACCTGCGACAGCGTATTGGTTGACGTGAGCGGTGAAGCCGTGAGCCGGTTGATCAAGGAGCGCCCCTACTACCGGACCGCCACCATTCCAGGTGGCATGTATCGTGGCAATGATCAGGATGTTAATACCTTCGGCGTCGGCGCCACCTTCGTATCCTCTACCAGTGTGCCGGACGAGGTGATCTATCAGGTGGTCAAGGCGGTGTTCGAGAACTTCGACGATTTCCGCAAGTTGCATCCGGCATTCGGCAACCTGAAGAGAGAGGAGATGGTAACGGACGGCCTGTCGGCACCGCTGCATCCGGGGGCCGAAAAATACTACCGCGAAGCGGGGCTGCTGTAGGGACCGCTGCCAGGTGCTGGCCCGCTAGCCTGCGCCTGAACTGAGGCGAAGAGGTTGCCGTGAAGGGATCAGAGCATCAGAAGGCGGCCGACATGGCCGCCGCCGCCGATAGCGGCGGTCGTGTACCTGTAGGCAAAGTCAAATGGGTAATCTCCGGGATTGCCCTGGCCTGGGCGCTGTTTCAACTCTGGTATGCGTCGCCGTTGCCGTTTGTGCTGAACTTCGGGGTGTTCAACGACACCGAGGCCCGCGCGATCCACCTGAGCTTTGCCATTTTCCTGGCCTACACCGCATTCCCGGCGTTCTCTGCGTCGCCGCGCAGCCATGTACCGCTGCACGACTGGCTGTATGCCTTCGCCGGTGCTTTCGCCGCCTCCTACCTGGTGATCTTCCATACCGAACTGTCGGGCCGGGCCGGTGCGCCCAATACCGTCGATATCGTGGTGGCGGTCTGCGGTATGGCATTGCTGCTGGAAGCGACCCGACGTTCCTTGGGGCCGCCGCTGATGGTGGTGGCCGGGCTGTTCCTGTTCTACACCTTTGCCGGGCCCCATATGCCGGATGTGATCGCCCATAAGGGCGCTAGCCTCAACAAGGCGATGTCGCATCAGTGGCTCAGTACCGAAGGGGTGTTCGGGGTGGCTCTGGGGGTGTCGACCAGCTTCGTGTTCCTGTTCGTGCTGTTCGGCGCCTTGCTGGACCGGGCCGGGGCCGGCCACTACTTCACCCAGGTCGCCTTCTCGCTATTGGGGCATATGCGTGGCGGGCCGGCCAAGGCCTCGGTGGTCTCCTCCGGGCTCAGCGGGTTGGTGTCGGGTTCGTCGATCGCCAATGTGGTCACCACCGGCACCTTCACCATCCCGCTGATGAAACGGGTCGGCTTCCCGGGCTACAAGGCCGGCGCAGTGGAGGTGGCCGCATCCACCAACGGTCAGCTGACGCCGCCGATCATGGGGGCCGCCGCGTTCCTGATGGTGGAGTATGTCGGCATCTCCTACCTGGAGGTGATCAAGCATGCCATCCTGCCGGCACTGATCTCCTATATCGCACTGGTCTATATCGTGCATCTGGAAGCCTGCAAGGCCGGCATGGAGGGGCTGCCACGTCGCCACCAGGCGACCCTGCCACAGCGGCTGCTCGGCTGGTGTTCAATTATTGTCGGGCTGATCCTGGTCTCCTATGCGGTCTATTACGGCTTCGGCTGGACCAAGGGGCTGCTGGGCAACTGGGCCTACCCGATTGCCAGTGGGCTGTTGCTGGTGGTCTATCTATTACTGGTTCGATACGCTGCCGGTTATCCGGACCTGGAGTTCGATGATCCGAACCTGGAGATCGTTTCCCTGCCGGATGTCGGCGTCACCGTGAAATCCGGCCTCTACTATCTGCTGCCGGTGGTGGTGCTGGTCTGGTGTTTGACGGTGGAGCGATTCTCCCCCGGGCTGTCGGCCTACTGGTCGACGATGTTCATGATCGTCATTGTGATCAGCCATAAGCCGCTGAAGGCGCTGTTCCGCCGCCAGGCCTGGCAGCAGGAACTCTGGCAGGGCGGTCGGGATCTGCTGGATGGCTTGATCGGCGGAGCGCGTAATATGATCGGTATCGGTGTGGCCACGGCGGCGGCGGGAATCGTGGTCGGTACTGTCACCCTGACCGGTATCGGTCTGGTGATGACCGAGTTCGTCGAATTCATCTCCGGCGGTAATGTACTGCTGATGCTGTTGTTCACTGCGGTGATCAGTCTGATACTCGGTATGGGATTACCCACTACCGCCAACTATATTGTCGTCTCAACCCTGATGGCGCCGGTGATCGTGACCCTCGGCGCCCAGCATGGCCTGCTGGTGCCGCTGATCGCGGTACACCTGTTTGTGTTCTACTTCGGTATTCTGGCGGATGACACCCCGCCGGTGGGGTTGGCCGCGTTTGCCGCCGCCGCGATTGCCCGTTCGGATCCGATCCGTACCGGGATACAGGGCTTTACCTACGACATACGTACTGCCGTATTGCCGTTCATGTTCATCTTCAACACTGAGTTGCTGCTGATCGGTATCGACAGTGTCTGGCACCTGCTAATGACTATCTTTGCTGCTGTTGTCGCAATGCTAACGTTTGCCGCGGCAACCCAGGGGTTCTGGTTTGTGCGCAGCCGTTGGTATGAATCCCTGCTGCTCTTGCTGATCGCTTTTTCGATGTTTCGCCCCGGTTTCTGGTGGGATCAGCTCTACCCACCGCAACGATTGGTGCCCGCCAGCGAAATTTCCTCGGTGGTGGAACAGATGCCGCAAGGTAGTCAATTGCGGTTGTCGGTGGCCGGGGAAACCATCGATGGTGATTATGTGACCAAGATTGTCGAGCTGCCGGTACAGGGACCGCCGGACAGTACCGCCCGGCTGGAACAGATGGGACTTGGTTTGGTCATGGAGGAAGACAAGGTGATCGTCGATATGGTGGCCTTTGCCAGTCCGGCGGAGAAGGCGGGTATCGACTTCGACTGGGAGATACAGCACCTGTTGATCGAGACCGAGCGACCCGACAAACAGTGGTTCTATCTGCCGGTACTGGCACTGTTGGTATTACTGGGTTGGTGGCAACGCCGCCGTATTCCTAAGCCTGGTTAAGAGCAACTATCGTTTTTTAACGTACCTGTTAGCTATGTTTATAGCCTTCTGGTTGGCGCTGGTTAAACATTAAGCATCTATTCATTTTTAATCGATCCGATGCTTCCTCAAATAGAATAAAAAAGATCTTTTTGAAAAGAAGCTGTTGACTCCCTCGGTGGGGTCTGTAGAATGCGCCTCCTCGCTTGGGGAGACAGCCTGAAACGGCCACTCAGCAAGCCGGGAAGGTCGGAAATAAGTTGTTGATTTTTAATCGAAATTAACGATAATAACCGACCCGCTTTCAGCCGCTTCACAGTAGTCGCCACGGCGGCGAAAGTTGAAAAAAACGGTTGACAGCGAAGCGGGGTTTGCTAGAATATGCGCCTCGCTTGAGCAGAACGCTCAGCACGCTCTTTAACAAATTGATCAAGTAATTCGTGTGGGCGCTTGTCGGGATAAGGCAACAAAAGCTTTATCAAGGCAAGCAACCTAA
>NZ_JAILYN010000044.1 GCF_019795155.1 Marinobacterium arenosum
AATAGGAGCCGGGGCCTCATCTACAGGGCAGTCTTTTCGACTTCGCAGCCCGCCTGGCTCACCGGCTCCTTGCGATGGGCGGTAGCTAATCACCCATCAACGAGAGATACAAGCAGCCCGCTCAGAGGGCGACAGGCCGTGGATTTCGAAAGCCGCGCCCCTGCGATATTAAGAACTACAGGACAGCATCGAACAGCCAGGCTTGGTGCGGGCCCAGTCCGGCCGCTTTTCGGCGTACTTTTCCATGCCGGGCTGGTCGTCGTAAGGGTGGCGCAATACCTCCAGCAATTCCTCGATCATCGAGAACTCACCCTGCTCCGCCTGGTCGATCGCCAGCTGGGCCAGGTAGTTGCGTAGCACGTATTTCGGATTGGTGCGGTTCATCAACTGACGGCGGGCGTTATCATCCAGCGGGTCGCTGGCGGCCCGTGCCGCGTACTGCGACAGCCAGCCGCGCAGCCGCTGGCGGTAGTCATCAGTTAGTTCGGATGGACGGTAGTAAGCCTCCATCAGCGGTTCCATCAATTCCGTATCGCTGATATTGCTGTCAGTCGCTTTCGCCAGCTCCACCTCGGCCAGGCAGCGGTAAAACAGCGTCATATCGGTTTCGACCAGCTGCAGTATCACCAGCAGTTCGGTGGTCAGACCGTCGTCGCTGTCGGCCTGGTAGTCCTGCAACCCCAGCTTGTGTGCCAGCATCCGGGTATTAGCCCGCTCGTAGGTGTCGGCGTAGGCGTCCAGACCGCGCTGGAACGGCTCGGTATGCTCCAGCAGCGGGTAGATGGCGTTGGCCAGCTGCACCAGATTCCACATCGCGATCTGCGGCTGCTGACCGTAACGGTAGCGGCGCTGGTGCGCATCGGTGGTGTTGGGCGTCCAGTCCGGGTCGAAATCCTCCAGCCAGCCGTAGGGGCCGTAATCGATAGTCAGCCCGAGCACCGACATATTGTCGGTATTCATTACCCCGTGCACGAAGCCGACCCGCATCCAGTGGACGATCATCTCGGCGGTGCGGCGGCAGACCTCCTCGAACCAAGCGGCGTAGACCTCGGGCGAGGGCTCGCCAAGTTCGGGGAAATCGGTGCGGATGCAGTAATCCAGCAGCTGTTTGAGCAGCGTGTGATCCCGCCGGGCGGACAGGATCTGGAAACTGCCGAAGCGCAGGAACGACGGTGCCACCCGGCACACCACCGCACCCGGTTCCAGCTTTGGATGGCCGTCGTAGAACATATCGCGGCTGACCTGCTCGCCGGTCAACACCAGGCTCAGCGCCCGGGTGGTCGGTACGCCCAGGTGGTGCATCGCCTCGCTGCAGAGAAATTCCCGCACCGATGAGCGCAGTACCGCCAGGCCATCGGCCTGCCGGGCATAGGGTGTCGGACCGGCGCCCTTCAGTTGCAACGTATAGCGTTCGCCCTGAGCGTTGAGCACCTCGCCCAGATTGATCGCCCGACCGTCGCCCAACTGGCCGGCCCAGTTGCCGAACTGGTGGCCACCGTAGCACATCGCGAACGGCTCCATCCCGTCCAGCAGCCGGTTACCGACAAACACTTCGGCGAATGCTTCTGAACGGCAGGCCTCTTCGGACAGCCCCAGCTGAGCGGCCACCTCGCGTGCAAAGGCCACCAGTTGTGGCTTGATTACGGAGCGTGGCTGCACCCGGGAAAAGCAGGCACCGGTGACCTGGCGGCAGTAGTTGTCGTCGATCGGGTCGGCCGGCAGCTCGCGGGTAAAGCGGTTATCGAAGCGGAGCGTGTCGAGCGCGCTGGCATGGGTCTGGCTGTCCATAGGGCTGGCTACTTCTTTTGATCTGTTTTTTGAACTGTTTTTTTAATCTGGGCGTTTGCTTGCTTATGGCCGCTGATTGCCCGAAGAATACGGTTATCGAAACAACCAAAATAACCCAGTTAATAGGTAGGACAAAGGATTCTAGCGGATTTATCCACCGCTGTCGGGTGGAGGGGTGATCTGAGATGAAACCGAAGGATTAAAGCGTAGCGCCAATGGCAAACGAAAGGCCAGCCCTTTTCTGCATTAAAAAGACAATATAATCATAAGGTTAAAAAACAATGCCGATAAATTGCTTTACCGGCATTCAGGGGGAGCTCGGCGATTTAGCGGCCCTTGCTGGCCAGCCGGCTGGGATCGACGCTGTTGCTACTGTTTCCGGCAGCCATCTGCTGGCTCTGTTCAATGTAGGCTACCATACCGCCGGCGACATTCTGCCCGGACCGGCTGTCCAGCCGGCCGTTGGTGGAGCTGTCAATTTCTCCGAAACTGAAGCCGGCAGGCGTCAGCGCCGCTTTCGCGCGAGCGCTGTGCTGCTCGACCAGCACACCGCCGTTGCCGGCCCCTTCATTGTTGCTGCTGGTAACGCCGGGGCTGAAATCGTTGTGCTGAATTGTTGCCTGCAGCATCTCCTGCTGCACCGCCAGCGATTTCATCTCGCTTTCGTGGTTGTACTTCTCAAGTTCCTTGTATTCCTTGCTCTCCTTGCGATATTCCGAGCTGGCGTCGCTGCTCTGGCGTTGCGATTCCAGCTCGTCGGCCTCGCGCATCTCCTTGGCGTTGCTGATCATCATCTCGATCAGGTTGCCGAACACCTCGCTTGAAACCGAGCCCTGCTCGCCCTTTTGCTTGGCATTGATCGCCGCATCGTACATCTCCAGCGGCGTCTGGCTGGGGGTACGATAAAGTGCGGAGCTGAATGTCATATCCAATCCTCTAGTTCAGCCTGCCCGGCATGCAGTTGCCGCCAGCGGCAAGCCATTACCGTTTTGTTGCCGGAAACTGACGATTTGTCATGTGTTTTCCGGCAACTCCCTGTATCGATCGAACCAGTCGCAAGTTTCGAACCAGCGGATAGGAACAGTGGCTGCTATTTAGTGAGGCACAGTCCGCCCGACTATGCAGCTTCGGAGTTGTCCGATGGCGCCACTGAATCCAGTGGCCGGGTGCCTTTACAACTATCTGATTGATCTCCCCGGTAGCGGCTGCAGCCCCAGAACTCGCCGTTTTTTCCAGACCGGCGGATCATCGGGGCCTCACACTGTGGGCAGCTAGGCTGCCAGTCACCGCACTGCGGGTTCAGGCAGCGGCGGATGCCGTGCTGCCGTTGCATCGGTGCCTGGCAGCTCGGACAACCCGGCTCGCTGTGGTCGCAGCGCGGATAGAGCGAGCAGCCGTAGAAGCGGCCGTACTGACCCTGCTTCTCCTGCAGAGTGCCGCTCTGGCAGCGCGGACAGCCGATCAGCTGATAGAGTTGCTGCGCCAAAGCGGTGTCGAACTCGTCAGTCACCAGCGGATACTCCTGCTCGATCAATTCCTTGACGAATGCGGAGGCTCGGCTCATATCGCTGACCAGGTAGACCCGGTGACGGGCACGGGTCAGTGCGACATAGAACAGCCGGCGCTCCTCGGCATGGGCGTAAGGCTCCGGCGCCGGCAGCATCGCTTCCAGTAGCGGATGGGTCTGCTTTTCGGTCGGAAAACCGTACTGACCGCTGACCATATCCAGTACCACCACGTAATCGGCTTCGCGCCCCTTGCTGGCATGGATGGTCAATCGGCCGATCCGCAGACCCGGGAACTCGCGGCGCAGCGCCGCCAACCGGTCGGCATCGGGCAGGCTAAAGCTGTAGCGGGCCAGCAGCAGCACCGAGCTGTCCGGCTCGGCGATCTCGCTCAGCCGGGTCAGCACCTGGCGCAACGGTTTGTCGGCATCCTTGGCGCCGTAACCGCAGCGCAGCAGCGACACCGCCGGATGCTCGACCTTGAGATGGGTGTCCAGTTGCTTGCGTACCTGGGCCGGGTTGCGCATCACGAAGGCCGAGGCCAGCTCGCAGATCCGGTTGTTGAAACGGTAGGTCTTGTCCAGCGCGGTAACCGCGCTCGGGCCGAAGAACTCGGCGAAGCCGGTGGTCAGCGACAGGTCGCTGCCGGTGAAGCGGTAGATCGACTGCCAGTCGTCGCCGACGCAGAACAGCGTGGCGCCGTCGCCCTGCTCTTTCAGTGCCTTGATCAGCTCGGCCCGTGGCCGCGAAATATCCTGGAACTCGTCGACCATGATCTGCCGCCAGGGCGAGCGGAAGCGGCCGCTACGCACATGGTCGATCGCCCGGTTGATCATATCGTCGAAGTCGATCTGGCGGTTGTCCTGCAGCAGCCGCTGGTAGTGATCCAGGATCGGCTCCAGCAGGTCGATCGCCGCCTGCAGATAGTCCGGCTCGTCCGCCTCCCGCACCAGCTGCTGGAATGCTGAATGGTCATAGTTGCCCGCCTTGGCGCGGCCGAGCATCGCGTGCAGCAGCTCCGACATCCGGCTGACCGCACCGAACTCGCGCAGGGTATCCAGCACCGCCTTGCCCGGCAGCGGCCGGAACTGGACACCCGCCCGCTTGAGGTTCTTTTCAAGGGTGGAGAGCAAGCTGCCGTCCAGCCACTGGTAATGGAAACTTTCGATCAGCGTCGTGCCGTGCCGGGCATGGCTGGCACGTTTCCAGTCGATGGCGGCCTGATACTCTGTCGGATCGATCCAGGGGGCGGTATTGCCCTGCCGGTCGATGCCGAAGTGTTCGATATAGAGGTCGAACTCCGGCAGGTAGAAGTCGGGATGATAGGCGCGGTGCTGAGGCGTGCGGGTATCGATACGATAGCGAGCTTCGTACTGGTATTCGATGCCGTTGCGGAACAGGAAGTTGGCGATCAGGCACTCCTGGTAGCCGCGCACCTGTTCACCCTTCAGGGTGACGATCTCGTTCTCGACCAGAAAGTTCAGGTAGTCACCTTCGGTATTGAAATCGAATGGGTTGGCGGCCGGATAAAGGTAGCGGGCGAAGTAACGCAGCGCCTTGCGCTTGTAGCCCTCATCCTGTTGCAGCAGATGGTTGAAGCACTGGTCGACATAGTGGCGGCGTAGCCCGGCGTCCTCCGCCATCAGCGTCATATCCGGCTGAGCGCCCTCCACCTGGGCGATGATCTGCCGGCCGAGGGCGTGAAAGGTATAGACCGCCAACCCTTCGCTATCCGCCCCCAGCTTGCCCGCCAGCCGCTGGCGCATCTCGTCTGCAGCTTTACTGGCAAAAGCCAGCATAAGAATTTGATTTGGCTGGACTTTGCTGCTTTTAATCAGATAGCCGGCACGGCCGACCAGGGTGCTGGTCTTGCCGGTACCCGCGCCGGCCAGCACCAGGTTGTTGCGCTCGTCGATCACGCAGGCGGCCCGCTGGCGCTCGGTCAACGGATTGGCTTCCACGTTGTCGAAGAATTCTGCAAAACAGGCTGTTTCAGCCGCGATGAACCGTTGTTGGTGGCGTTCCAGCAGGCCGTTATCCGCCTCGGCCAGCACCCGCAACCATTCGAACGGTTGCCGGAAGTGCTCGTCGAACCGCTCGGCCGGTGGCAACTCGCCGAAACGGGCGGCCGCCTGGCGAGCCCGTTGCTGCAGTTTTAGGAACCGGTCCTGGCGCAGATAGCCGGGCTGTCGCAGTGCGTGCTGCAGCGCCTTTGCCTGACCGTTGATCAAGGGGGCCAGCAGCTTGTAACGCTGGCTGTCGAGTCGATCCGCCAGTGCTTGCGCCTGCACTTTCGGCAATGCACATATCCTGAGCTGCTGCCCTCCTGCCAGGCTGAGCCGCAGTGTGGCCGACAGCATACCGGGCTCGACCACCGGCCGGGCGCAGAGATCGGTCAGCGGCAGTGCGGGCTGCTGGTCGACGATCAACTCTTGCTCGGACAGGCACAACTGGCGCCAGTTGGCACCGAGCAGGCGATAAAGCCAGTCGGCTTTCAGGGAGAGAGACATTACAGATCGGCCTTGATCAGACTACGGGGACGCCATCATAGCAGCGCGCCGCAGCCGTTGCTGCAATGGTGTCGATGGCGGTAGCGACAATTCTCCGTCCTACTCCGTTTGAGCGAAAACCACGCCCGGCTGGCCGGGCTGCCACCGCGGGTACTTATCCATCACCGCCCTGAACAGCTCTGATGCCAGCAGGTTGTCGAGCCAGTGCTGCAACTTCGGATAGGGGCTCTGGGCAAACCAGGTGCGGTCGACATGGGCGAACTGGCGGATGAACGGAAAGATAGCCATATCGGCCAGCGTGGGCCGGCGGCAAACCAGATATCCGCCATTGCGCTCCAGGTGGGTCTCCAGCTTGCGCAGGGTCACTTCACATTGCTCACGGTGGTACTCCATCGGCCGTTCGGGATAACGGTCGGCGTACTTGTAGCGATCGAGATGCTGCTTGAACACGAAGTCGTTCTCCTGAATCAGCCCCTCCATCTCCCAAACCCAATCGTTATCGTCGCAGAACAGCCAGCCGTCCGGGTCCGCCTGCTGCAATGCCCAGCGCATGATATCGCGGCTCTCGTCGATCACCCGTCCCTCCGGCAATACCAGCACCGGCACGGTGCCCTTCGCCGACGCGGCCAAAAGCTCGGCGGGCTTGTCCTTCAGAACGACTTCGCGCAGCTCCACCGGGATGCCGGCATAGGCGATCGCCAGCCGCGCACGGATCGCATACGGACAGCGGCGGAAAGAGTATAAAACGGGGCGTTTTTCCTTACTAGTCATAGGGTTACCGCACTAGTTGTGGTGCCAATGCCGATAGTACGCGACAGCATGGGGCGATGCGAGGGGGAGTTATTCAAAGCTCCAATACAAAACCGGGATCGTACTCCCTTACCTCCCAGGGCTGGTCCAGGCCGCGTCGGTACCCCTGCTGGTTGCTGACCAGCCGGGTACCGTTGATAGTTTCATCCAGACACATATGGGTGTGGCCGAACAGCCAGAGATCGATCGGCGCCCCCATCAGGTACTCCAGATCGCTCCAGAAGGCACCGGTGATGGCGTGCATCGGGAAGCCGGGATGCTGGGCCAGCGGACTGGGGCCATGGTGGCTGATCACCACCGTTCTGCCGGCGAACGGCTCGCCAAGCCGATCTTTCAGCCAGGCCAGCGACCGCTGGTGGAGTTGCTCCGCGTCTTCCGGGCTGAACACCCGCTCGCCGTTCACGATCAGCCGGTGGTCGTTCATCATCCGGCGGGCGGCATCCAGCGATTTCTTGCGCTGCCGGGTCGCGCGGTAATCGGTCCACAGGGTGCAGCCCAGGAAGCGTACGCCTTGGCTGATCCATTGGTCGTCATCCAGCAGCTGGACCGGGCTATCGGCGCTCAACTCCCGCAGTGCTCGGCGGTTGGTTGGCAGATCCTGAAAGTAGTATTCGTGGTTGCCCGGCACGTAAAGGATCGGCCGACCGAGGCGTTCCGCCTGCTCGATCGCCCACTGCATGCCGTCGGTGCCGACTCCGATATCACCGGCCAGTACGATCAGCTCGGCGTCGGTGGGCTCGATATGAAACCGCTCCACCGCGTCGCCAAAGAACTCGATATGCAGGTCGGATAGTAACTGAATCTTCATCGCCGGCGTTTCTTTCATCTATTGCACAGCAGCACTACCTACAGTGTAACGCCTGTGGCTGGCGGTCGGCGGTCCGGCGAACCGCGTCCGCTTTGCTATAGTCGAAAGACCATCATTCCTGCCAATTCGAGGGGCCTCCCGATGACAGCCAGACTCAGAGTGGAATTCGACAATGGCGACAACAGGCTGGCCGGCCTGCTGGAATCGCCGGCGCACGAGATCCGCGGCTATGCACTGTTCGCGCACTGCTTTACCTGCGGCAAGGATATCGCGGCGGCTTCACGAATCGCCCGCGCGCTGGTGGCCCAGGGGATCGCCGTCATGCGCTTCGACTTTACCGGGCTGGGCAACAGCGACGGCGATTTCGCCAACACCAATTTCTCCTCCAACGTGCAGGATCTGGTTGCCGCCGCCGATTTTCTCCGTCAGCGCTACCAGGCACCGGCGCTGCTGATCGGCCATAGTCTCGGTGGCGCGGCTGCATTGCAGGCGGCGTTTCAGGTGCCGGAGGCGGTCGCTGTGGCCACCATTGGCGCGCCGGCCAACGCCGGCCATGTCGCCAAGCAGTTCGGCTGCGATATCAAGCGGATCGAAGCGGAGGGCGAAGCGCAGGTGATGCTGGCAGGCCGGCCCTTCACCATCAAGAAGCAGTTTCTGGACGATATCGCCGCCCACGACAGCAGCCGGCTGGCGGCGCTGAAAAAGGCCCTGTTGGTGATGCACTCGCCCGTGGATACGGTGGTGTCGATCAATGAAGCCCAGGCGATCTACCAGGCGGCCAAGCATCCGAAAAGCTTTATCAGCCTGGATTCCGCCGACCACCTGCTGACCGATAAGGCGGATTCCGAGTACGTCGCCGGCTGCATCGCCGCCTGGGCCAGTCGCTACCTGCCGGACTACAGCTTCAGCCGACCGCAACAGAACGAGCTGCATACCGGCCATGTGCGTGTCGAGGAGCGTAACCACCAGTTCACCCGCAACGTGTTCAGCGACAGCCACTTCTGGCTGGCGGACGAACCGACCCAGGTGGGCGGCCTGAACCTGGGGCCCGATCCCTACGAGCATCTGCTGGCGGCGCTGGGCGCCTGCACCTCGATGACCATCCGGATGTACGCCAACCATAAGAAACTGCCGTTGGAGGATGTCAGCGTGGAGTTGCGCCACGCCCGTCACTACAACGAGGATTGCGAGCACTGCGAGGATGAACAGCAGCGGCTGGAGCTGCTCGAACGCCAGGTCAGACTGCGCGGCGAACTAACCGACGAGCAGCGCCAGCGGTTGCTGCAGATCGCCGATCGCTGCCCGGTGCACAAAACGCTGACCGGCGCGCTAAGGATCACAACGGTGGAGAAATAGGCAGAGCCGCGTGGGCACAAAAAACGTGCCCACCCTACAACGGCTTCCTGCAAGGCAAAGATGAAATTGCCAAATATTATTTCGTTTCGCCTATTTAAATAAAATTAAATTCTTAAAAGTGTTGTTCGACTGTATAAAGTTCGATAAAGTGCACGACCATAGCGTATCGTAAGCCGGGCTGATGTGATTCGCATTCCCGCTCAGGCCAGCGTACGAACCTTAAACTGAATTTCGAGTGACTGACCGTGTTCACTGTCCGCCAACACCTTAAACGAAAGAGCGATAAACCGGGGGTATCCCCTGCGGCTCGGTGGTGTGTGGTGGCCTGACAGGCCAGTTCACAATAGATACCAGAAACCCGGTCGCGCAACACGCCACCGGGTTTTTTGATACTTGTTTCCAAGGAGATGCCCTATGTTTCGCGGTTCTTATGTCGCCCTGATTACCCCCTTCCGTGATGGTGCCGTGGATGAGGCGGCGCTGCGCAAGATGGTGAACTGGCAGATCGAGAGCGGTACCCACGGACTGGTGCCGGTCGGCACCACAGGCGAATCGCCGACCCTGAGCGAGACAGAACACAAGCGGGTGATCGAGATCGTGGTCGAGGAAACCGCGGGCCGGGTACCGGTTGTTGCCGGTGCCGGCTCCAACAACCCGGCCGAGGCGGTGGAATATTCCCGCCATGCCCAGGACGCCGGCGCCGACGCGATCCTCAGCGTGGCGGGCTACTACAACCGTCCGAACCAGGAAGGCCTGTATCAGCAGTTCAAAATGATCCACGATGCCATCGAGATTCCGGTGATCATCTACAACATTCCGCCGCGGGCGGTGGTCGATGTACAGCCGGCCACCATGGCACGGTTGGCAGAACTGCCGCGGGTAGTGGGTGTCAAGGACGCAACCGGTGACCTGGCGCGGATCAGCCTGGAGCGGATGGCGATCGACGGCGAATTCAGCTTCCTGTCCGGCGAGGATATGACGGCGGTGGCCTACAACGCGTCCGGCGGCCATGGTTGCATCTCGGTGACCGCCAACGTGGCACCGGCACTCTGCGCCCAGATGCAGGAGGCCTGTCAGTCCGGTAATTACGCCCAGGCATTGGAGATTCACGACCGACTGGCGCCGCTGCACAAGGCGCTGTTTGCCGAGCCGAGCCCGGCTGGTGTGAAATATGCCGCTTCCCTGCTGGGTCTGTGCAACGAAGATGCCCGCCTGCCGATCGTACCGATGTCCGAAGCCGGCAAGGCAAACGTCAAGGCGGCGTTGGAGTTCGCCGGCCTGCTGTAAGTTTTTTAGCATCGTTACGGAACCCCGTCGCGGTCGGAGCCCGCTGCTACGCGTCGTAGCAGCCCGCTCCGAGGGCGACAGGCCACGAACGTCGAAAAAGCCAAGCCTATAGCTGAGGACACTCTCCCGTCGGGCAGCACGCCCAGCTTAACGCTCATAGGGTTCGATCGGATCGCCCAGCAGGCTTTGCCGGCTCTGCTCGATCTGTTGCAGCAGGCTGGTCGTTTGCGGCGGCTGGCTGCTGATCATTGTGCTCAACTCTGCATCCTGACTGTTGGCCAGGCGGTTATCGATATTCTGTTCGATCTGCTGATCGACCCGTTCCTGCTGCTGCTCATCAGAATCTGCTGCCGCCAGCTCGTCGTCGGACAGCTCGTCCGGCAGTTTCATCATCCGCAGGCGCTCCTCTATATCCGCCGGCGACAAGTCCTGATCGCTCAGCAAGGCTCGAAAGCGAGCCGGTATCTCGCCCACCGAAGACTGGTCTTGCTCCGAGTCATCCGAATCGCCCAGTTTTCGCAGCTCCGCTTCCAGCTCCTCTTGAGTCTTCTCCTCCTCGGTCTCATCCGCCGGCCGGAAGTTGTGCACGTTTTCAATCATCAGTGCCAGCAGCGCGGCATAATCCGTCTTTTTTTCCTGGCTCTCGGTCTCCACTGCCTGGGTGGAGGCTACTGTGTTTGTCTGACCGTTCGCCGATGGAGTTGCCTGGGTTCGTGCCGTATTGGACGAAAACGGCGTTGATGCAGTGGTTTGGTTGATGATCAAGGTGGTACCTCCCTGTTTCCATGGCGGCAATCGCCTGCCGATGGCTGATATTCGAACGGCAAAAAAACGGTCAGAATCGACGAAAAACCGCCTTTTCTAACCGATTTTTCACTATCAACAGGGATTAAGCATCGACCGTGCCAGCTTTTGGGGCTGTCCGCGTTACCGGCTGACCCGGAGGTAGATCACAACACCGTCTGTACGGACCTGGCGGACGATGAGCTGCTGTTCAATCAGGTAATGCAGGTGCGCCAGGCATTCGCCGCTGGCCAGCAGCAGATCGAAGTCCCCCAACTTGCGGGAATACATGATCGGCAGCAGCTCCATTACGGTTTTAGGCTGCCGACAGCTCTGCTCGACCAGCTCCAGCATCTGTCGATGCTCTTCGGTCAGCTGGTCGAGCCGCCGATGCAGACCGTAAAACGGCTGGTCATGGGCCGGCAGAACCAGGGTGTCATCCGGCAACTGGTGCAACCTCTCCAGCGCCTTGAGCCAACAGCGCAAAGGGTTGGCCTGCGGTGCTTCGATCCGCACGCTGACGTTGGAGCTGATCCGTGGCAACACCTGATCGCCGGATATCAGCAGGTTCAATTCGGCGCAGTAGAGGGTGGCGTGGGCAGGCGAGTGGCCGTCGGCAACGGAGACCTGCCAATCGCGACCGCCGATCTTCATCAAGGTGCCCTGCTCCAGTTGTTGGTACTGGCCGGGCAGCGGGTCATAGGCCCGCGCCATGCTGTCGGTGGCATTGATGATCCGTTGGGCGATCTCGTCACTCATCCCCAGGCCATGGAAATAATCCAGCAGCCGCTGTAAACGGTAATCACCAGCTTGCCCGGCATCGCGTAAAAACGCCGCCGCGGTCTCGTATTCCGGCCCGGTGATCGCCAGCGGCAGATTAAAGTGTTGGCAAAGCCAGCCGGCACCGCCGAGGTGGTCCGGGTGAAAATGGGTGACGATCAGCTGTTTCAGTGGCTTGCCCAGCAGCAGCGGCCGCGACAGGATCTGCCGCCAGATATTGCGGCTGTCCTCACCGGCCAGGCCGCTATCGACCGCAACCCAGCCGTCACAGTCATCTATCAGGTAGAGATTGATGTGGTCCAGTGCGAACGGCAGCGGCATCTTCAGCCAGAGCACGCCCGGCGCCACCTGTTGCAGATCGCCGGTGGCGGGAACATCGGGAAATGCGCTAATGATCGCGTTCATACGGGAGCCTTATCAGAAGATGGTAAGCCGCCCGCTATTTTTATTCATAAGCGGGCGGTCGAATCGGCCTGGGTACTTAGCCGGTGACTTGCGTGCGGATCAGTTTCTTATTGATCTTGCCGACACTGGTCTTGGGAATCTCGCCGACGATAGCAATCTGCTGCGGCACCGCCCATTTGTTGATGGTGCCGTTGTCGACGAACTGCTGCAGGTGTTGCTGAATGGTGGCGGCGTCCAGCTCGCTGTCAGCGGCCGCGACAACCATCGCATAGGGGCGCTCGTCCCAGCGCTCATCCGGAATGCCGACGACCGCCACCTCGACCACCGCCGGGTGCTGGCTGATCAGGCTCTCCAGCGCCAGTGAGGAGATCCATTCTCCGCCGGTCTTGATCACGTCCTTGATCCGGTCCTTGATCACCAGGTTGCCGTCCGGGCCGATCGAGCCGACGTCACCGGTATGCAGCCAGCCGTCCTGCCACAGCTCGGCGCCCTTCTCCGGCTCCTTGTAGTAGCCCTGGGTCAGCCAGGGCGCGCGAACCACCACTTCGCCCATCGCTTCGCCGTCATGCGCCACCTCGTTGCCCGCCGGGTCGACGATGCGCAGATCGACCATCCCAACCGGCAGGCCAGTCTTGATCCGGTGCGGCATCTGCTCGGCCATCGGCAGGTCGCGTTGCGGCTGGCGAAGATAGGTGGTGGTCAGCAGCGGGCAGGTTTCCGACATCCCGTAGGCGGTGAAGAACTGCACGCCCCGCTCGGCCATCTGCTGCGCCAGACCCAGCGTCGGCGCGCTGCCGCCGGTCAGCATCTTCCAGTTGCCCAGATCGGTATCGGTAGCTTCGTCGCAGTTGAGGATCATCTGCAGTACCGCCGGTACCCCGTGCGAGAAGGTAACCCCTTCGTCGCGGTACAGTTTCACCAGCTTGTTGGGCTCGTAACGCCCCGGATAGACCTGCTTCACCCCCAGCATGGTGGCGGCATAGGGCACGCCCCAGGCATGGACATGGAACATCGGCGTCATCGGCATATAGACGTCATCCGAACGCAGCAACGGCTGACCTTCATAGGCCGCCAGGCTGGCGATCATGTTCAGGGTGTGCAGCACCAGCTGGCGGTGACTGAAGTAGACCCCTTTCGGATTGCCGGTGGTACCGGTGGTGTAGAAGGTGGTGGCGATCGAGTTTTCGTCGAAATCAGGGAAATCGTAGTGGTCGGTGGCGCCATCCAGCAGCGCTTCGTATTCACCGAGGCTATTCAGCGTGGTCGATACCGGCTGCTCCTGGTCGGTCAGCTGGATATAGCCGCGTACCGTCGGCAGTTGATCCGCCAGGTGCTCCGTCACCGCGACGAAGTCATCGTGCACCAGCACCAGGTGGTCTTCGGCGTGGTTCATAGTGTAGGCGATCTGCTCGGGGCTGAGCCGCACGTTCACATGGTGCAGCACGGCACCGATCATCGGCACGGCAAAATAGGCTTCAAGGTAACGGTGGCTGTCCCAGTCCATGACCGCCACGGTATCACCGGCGCCAATCCCGGCGTTGGTCAGTACGTTGGCCAGCCGGCGGATCCGTTGCTGCAGGGTGTGGTAACTGTAGCGGGTGCGATCGCCGTAAACGATCTCGCGGTCCGGTTCGTTGCGCGAACCGGACAGCAACAGGCTTTTAATCAGCAACGGGTATTGATGGGCATTGTCGGCAGCGTCGAGGATTCTTGTTTTCATTATTCTCACCTGGATTTCAACGGAGTACCCGGATGGCAGCCGCGCCGATCCGGATTCGGGTATCCACTTATTCTTATGGTCAGCGCCAGGAGTCGACAAGAACAGAAACGGTCGAATAATTGATAATAGAGGACATTGCCGGTGAGTATCACGCCCCCGGCAATGGGAAAGCCGCCACGGTCCTGTCTGAACAAACCGCCTGAGATACCTATTTCGGATGGAGGTCGCGCTGGAAAGAAAACAGGCTATTGCAGATATAATTGCAATTATATCAAGTAGATATGACGGAATGTCAACGTAATATATTACGCCAGAATTTGGTGCCCTGGTTGTTAAGTACAACCCCGTCCGGGGTGATCTCCACCAGCCGCAAGCCCGGCTTCAACTGCATCCCCTCGCGATAGGTAGTGCCTTCCATCCGCACCATGCGATTGGCGGGGTCCTTGTCATAGACATGGACGGTGAAGGTAACGGCGGGGATTTTACGCTGCTCCGCCGGGCTCAGCTGGCGCATATTGGGAAGCCCCCGATAACGGTCGTTAGTTACTGCCGCGCGGGTGGTCGGGTCTGCCTGTGGCAGTGCTGCAGGTTTGGCTGTATCGGCCTGCGTTGCCGACGTTGCCGACGCGGCGGTAGCCGTACTGGCAAGCTGCTGGCTTGCAGGCGCGGTTTTGCGAACCACAGGCGTCGTTTTCGCTGTTGGCCCGGGCAACGGAGCCTCTCGATCCACCTCGCCGAGTTGAATCTTGACCCCTTTCATCTTTTCTATATCGGACGGCACGCTGAGCAGCCAGCTATCGTTGCGCAGTGGCGGGTCCGCTACCTTTACCGGCAGCGGTTGCTGCTGACGCGGTTTATTATCGGTATCAACCATCGGTGCCTTGGCTGGAGTCACCGCTGCGACTGGTGCAAATGGTGACGTTCCCGTCCTAACCACCAGCCAGAGTATCGCGCCGATAGCCGCCAGCAGCGCGATCACCGGCCAGTAGCGTAGCCAGTTTCGGCTATTATCCGGCTGGTGCAGCTCCGTATGTTGGCTATCGAGGGTCGGGATGTCGCCCCGATGGCGTTCCCGTTCCGACCGTTTCAGAGCATCAAGGATAAAGGACACGAGCTACCCCCTTGGCATCCCATCGAGCCTCGGCACCGTATTATCGGTCTGGCTGTTCAACAGAATAGCGGTGCGAGGCCCGAACACCCCGTCGATCATCAGGTTATTGCTGGATTGGAATCGCTTGACCTGACGCACCAGTGCATTGTCATAGGTACGCCGGCGCCAGGAACGTGGGTCGCGCCCCTGAAGTACGGCCAGCTGACGATCCAGCCAGATCACCATATCGTCAGTGGTGCCGGGTTGCAGCGGAGCACGGTAGCCCGGCGGCGGCTTCCACAGCAGCAGGTATTGGTTGACCTGCCAGAGTTTCAGCTCCTCCAGTCGGACTTCACGCAGTTCGTTGGCGACGCTGACCTTGGCCACCTCGCCGTCGATCTCCAACAGTGTGGCGTAGAACTCCTGTCCCTGGGCGTTGAACAGCTTCATTACCGCCGGCCGGTTCAGCTTGATGAACTCATCGAAGGTGGTGTTCTGTGCCAGACAGCCGAGCCCGTGCTGGCGGGCAAAGGTGCACAATACCGGCTGGCTGACCGGGTCATACTGCAGCCCCCAGCGGTTGAACAACGACTGAAACGCCATCACCTGGGTCAAGCTGAGATCGGTCCCCTGCTCCCACTGCCAGGTGGCGGGGTTGGAGAAGCGGCCGGAAAGGTCTTCATCGACCACCGACTGATCAAGCTGTTCGCCTTGTGGCGCTGTTTGTGTTATTTGCGTTGTTTGCGGTGGGATTACCGCTGTCGTGGCGTTGGCCACACCGGGACTGCCTGCAGGCTCCCCTGTTGGTTCTGCCGCTTCGGGCGCTGTAACGATTGTGTTACCACTGGCGTTGTCATCCGGTAAGGCCGCAGGTTGCGGACCGATCAGCTCACGAAATTGCGGCGTGAACAGCCAACCGATGGCCACCAGCAACAGGCACAATAGTAAAACCGGCCGATAATCCCGCGGTTTGGCAGTACCGCCTGGCTGCCCCATCACCTCTTCGGCAGCCTTTTTCAGGGTCTTCAGATCGACGCAGGTGTCCCGCTTTACATAGGCTCCCAGCAGTGCCCGGTCGCACAGTACGTTAACCAGGCGAGGCACGCCGCCACTCAACTTGTACAACTTTTCGCGGGTGGCTGCGGTAAACAGCTCGCCCTCCATGCCGGCCACGGACAAGCGGTGCTGAATATAGGCGTGCAACTCCTCCTTGCTGAGCGCATCGAGGTGGAATCGAGCGGTAATGCGCTGGTTCAGCTGGCGCAGTTCCGGTCGGGAAAGCTTGTCCAACAGCTCCGGCTGACCGATCAGAATGATCTGCAGCAATTTGTGCGAGTCGGTCTCCAGGTTGGTCAACAGGCGTATCTGTTCCAGCACATCGACCGACAAATTCTGTGCCTCGTCGATGATCAACACGGTTTTCTCGCCCCTTGTATGCGCGGCGAGCAGATAACGGTTCAACGCATCGATGTAGCCCTTGATACTGTCCTTTTCGCCCACCGCCCGGATATCCAGCTCATCGCAGATCGCTTCCAGCAACTCCTGCACGCTGTATTTCGGGTTCAGGATGAAGGCGACATTAGTGTGCTCCGGCAGTTGATCCAGCAGACAGCGACAGACCGTGGTCTTGCCGGTACCCACCTCGCCGGTCAGCAGGATAAAGCCGCCATTGCTGTCTATCCCATACAGCAAGTGGGCCAGCGCCTCACGGTGCTGGTCGCTAAGATAGAGGTAACGCGGATCGGGCGCGATCGCAAACGGCGGTTCCGATAATCCGAAGTAGTTGCTGTACATAACGCACCCCCTGTTGGGCGTGCTGTAAATATAGTTGGCGGCTTTACGCTTTGCCTCTCAAATGAAACAGTCCGCCCAACGACAGCTTAAGCACCAACCTGTTAACAAAAACGTTCCAATTCAGGCCACCTGTTAACTAATGGATACAGAGACGTGCAATGAACGCATGCAATCCCGCGAGTAGTTGCACGATTTTCAACAAAACCCGTCATGTCATGAACTAGGCTTATTCACAAGATGAACTGAGCTGTAATACATCATTAACACGGGCATTTCGTTATGAATACTCCTGCTGAGTTCCATAGCGAGGGAATGCAAGCACGCCGGGCATTATTTCTAGACCTCTCCGACGACGGCGAAGATACCGACGTCAATCTGAAGTTCCCCGATTGGGAGATAGAGCGGGTCACCTCCTGCCCCCTGGCCTGTGCACGTATGAACAACTACCACTACCATGTCGGGCTGGCACGGGTGGTTAATCCTTCCAGCAATCAACTGAACGAACTGGACAGCCTGTTTTACGAGGGTGACGAAGGCACCGCCTGGATTGCGCTGACCAAATCTGAGGATCTATCCGACCAGTCGTTCCGCCGCATGATCTACGAACACTTTTACGACTACTTCACGCTGCCTCTAATGAGCGATGCCTCATCCTACCTGAAGGCGGCGCTGGGCCATGCCTACGGCATTTCGATGCTGCGCGACGAAACGCAGGGCATGCCGTTGATGGTGGAGGAGAACCAGATGGTCGGCGCCAGTCAGCCGATCACCCGGGTGTTCCAGCAGGTCCGCAAAATTGCCGGTGTCGATGCACCGGTGCTGATCCGCGGCGATACCGGTACGGGTAAGGAGATGGTGGCGCGGGCGATACACCAGCGCTCCGAACGTCGTGAGTATCCGTTCGTGGCAGTCAACTGCGGCGCCCTGCCCGACACGCTGATCCATGCCGAGCTGTTCGGCCATGAGAAAGGCGCCTTCACCGGCGCGTTCAAACGCAAGATCGGCCGCATCGAAGCCGCCCAGCATGGCACCATCTTCCTGGATGAGATCGGTGACCTGCCACTCGACCTGCAGGTGTACCTGCTGCGCTTTCTCGAGGAGAGCACCATCGAACGGCTGGGCAGTAACGAGAGCCTGGAGATCGACGCCCGGGTGATCGCCGCCACCCACGTTAACCTCGAACAGGCGGTGGAACGGGGCCGCTTCCGTGAAGACCTCTACTACCGGCTCAACGTACTGTCGGTGGATATGCCGCCATTGGCGCAGCGTGATCAGGATATCGAACTGCTGGCGCGCTACTTCTTCCACAAGTTCGCCCGCGAGTACGGCACCCGCACCAAGGGCTTTACCAACCAGGCGTTGCAGTCGATGGCGCAATACAACTGGCCCGGCAATATCCGCGAGATGATTAACCGGATCAGGCGGGCCCTGGTGATGAGCGAGAACCGGTTGATTACCCCCCACGACCTGGGCCTGGGCGAAGCGGTCACCAATGGCAAGGTGATGACACTGGACGAAGCGCGCTCCAAAGCCGAGGAACTGGCGGTGAAATGCTCGTTGCACCATACCCGGCACAACATATCGAACGCTGCCAAACTGCTGGGCGTCTCCCGGGTGACGCTGTACCGACTGATTGAGAAATATGCCATTCGCGAATCCAGCGAACGCCATTGAACAGGCTGAAATTGTTAATCAGCGTTAACAAACCAGAACAAACACATGGCGTGGCCATAGCCACTAACCTATGAATTACAAAAGGTTATGGAAATGGTCTGATGTTTGCTTCTGCACTATCATAGAGTGTAGAGGCAACGCCAATGGGCCCGTTCAATCATCCTCCATATAACGGGCCGGCCAGTGAAGACGATGACGCAGGAGGTCGGACGCTTCCCGCTACGCCGGCTCAAGCCAACACCCCAGCGCCTGCTGGTGACCATGTGATGGTCCGCAGCCGCCACGGACGTCGTACGCTCTATTACAGCCTGATTCATCGCACCGCCTTTCCTCGAATCGTACTCTGGGACGAGGCGGGCTATTCCGAAGTAGAAGTGCTGCCCACCCCGTCCGATGCTCAGCACTGAGTCCCCGCCCCCTGCTGTAATTCCCGACATCTTCGAATTGGCGTCTGCCTGACACTGTCGCTGAAAAGCAACAGTATTCAAACGGCCGTTTATTCCAAATCTGTATAAATGTTGAACAATCCCTATGTTATAGTTCCGCCGGCTTAACAGAGATATACATCTTTTAGCCGGGTGTTTCGCCCGGTTGATACCGGAATGACTGTCGCTTGAGAAGCGGACAGGGAACGTATCCGGTAACAGTGAAGTTGGCGGAAGGCAGCCCCTTCCCTAATGCAAGTACGCATCCAGCCAACAGTCATGCCGAATGAATTCCTGCTGCGGGAAAACAGTACCGCAGTGAAGAAACATCGAAAGATCCTCTCCCGATAAAGGCAAAGCCCGAGTAATTGGGCGGCGCAAAGTCACGGGTCCACATTGTGGATAGCCGGACCGCCGAAGGAGAGTAAATCCTCAGGAGAGTCTGTCGTTGAGGATCTTTCGCTTATACACGACAAGCGGAGATCCAAATGCAGCGGACATCCATCGCCCGACTGACGGTCGCACTCGGCCTGAGTTCTGCCCTGGCCTTTTCTACCAACACCCTGGCAGAAGCTATCGCGCACAGCCACGGCCACGCCCATGGTCACGAAGTCGCCGCCGCGACCCCGGCCGCCCTGCGCAAGGCGGCCGGCGATGCCACCCTGGAGCTGATCGCCAGCAAAAAACAGTGGACTAAAGCCCGTGGCGCAGAAAAGTCCCGCGCCCTGGAAAACCTGCTGGCCAAAGCTGAAGCCCGCCAGCAGTACCTGGCTCAGTTGCTGGAAAGCGACCCGGCCGAAGTACTGCGCGTAGCGATTCCCGAAGACAAGCAGGTGGGCATGCCGGCCGAAGTGCTGGAAAAACTGGAGCAGCGCTTCGCCACCGAAGGCGCGCTGGAAGTCGTCTATGAAGATTACGAAGATGGCAGCCATAAGCTGCGCCATTACCTGAAAACCAATGTCGGCGAGCGCCTCGAGCTGCATTTCGCCGGCAAACCGGCCGAGTACCGTAGTGGTACTCAGGTCAGTGTTGACGGCCAACTGCTGACCGGCAC
The DNA here is from genome assembly GCF_019795155.1 of Marinobacterium arenosum. GTDB lineage: Bacteria > Pseudomonadota > Gammaproteobacteria > Pseudomonadales > Balneatricaceae > Marinobacterium_C > Marinobacterium_C arenosum. The sequence continues at coordinate 19,790 of NZ_JAILYN010000044.1, forward strand.
TGAAACCAACGAAGCCGATGGCGACCTGGTACTGAATGCGGATGAGTCCGGCATCCAGACCCTGGCGCTGGACGGCAGCGGCAATGGCGGCGAGCCGGGCCCGGTCTCCAACACCTTCGGCGAACAGCGCACCCTGGTGATGCTGGTCAACTTCCAGGACAACAGCGCGCAGCCGTGGAGCCAGTCGCAGATCAGCAGCCTGGTCAACGGCAAGGTCAACGACTTCATGCGCGAGAACTCCTATGGCCAGACTTGGCTGAACGCCGATGTCACCGGCTGGATGACCATCGCTGCCTCCCAGTCGGGCTGCCCGACCGGCACCTATAGCTCGCTGGCCAACGAAAAGGCGCAGAAAGCCGGTTACAACCTGGCCAACTATGACCGCCTGGTTTACGTGTGGCCGAAAAACTCCTCCTGCGGCTTCTCCGGTCTCGGCACTGTTGGCGGCGCGCCCTCCAAGGCCTGGATCAACGGGCAGTACCTGTGGAATATCTTTGCCCATGAACTGGGCCACAACTTCGGTCTGGGCCACTCCCACGACATGAACTGCGGCAGCAGCACCCTGGGTTCAAGCTGCTCGGTTACCGAGTATGGCGATTTCCCGGACACCATGGGTGCCGGCTTTAACGGCCATTTCAACGCCTTCCAGAAGGACCGTCTGGGCTGGCTGGGCTACGGTAGCTCGCCGCAGCTGATCACCGTGACCTCCAGCGGCAACTACACCCTGTCGCCGTACGAGGACCAGAACGGCAATGCCAAGGCGCTGAAAATTCTCAAGGGAACCGATGCCGCTACCGGCCAGAAGACCTGGTACTACCTGGAATACCGCCAGCCGAAAGGTTTCGACAGCGGACTGAGCGGCTACGGCAGCCAGATCAACTACCTGAACGGCGTAACCGTGCACAGCGGCAACAAGTCCAACGCCAACAGCAGCTACCTGCTGGATATGACCCCGGGCAGCAGCTCCGGGATGTATGATGCCGCGCTCGAGGAAGGACGCAGCTACAGCGACAGCACGGCCGGTGTCAGCTTCAGCACAAGCTGGCTGGACAGCAACAGCGCCCGTATCGACGTGACAGTCAACGGCAGTGGCGGTAGCGGTGGCAGCAGCTGCGTGCCGGCCAACCCGTCGATCAGCCTGAGCCCGAGTACCCAGTGGGCCGCGGCCGGCAGCCAGGTCAGCTACAGCGTGACGCTGACCAACCGCGACAGCAGCGCCTGCAGCAGCCGCAGCTTCTCGCTGAGCAGCAGCAAGCCGTCCGGCTGGTCGACCTACTTCAGCAAGAGCAGCGCCAGCCTGGCCCCGGGTGCCAGCCTGACCACCAACCTACAGGTGACTTCCGCCAGCAGCGCGAGCGACGGTTTCTATAACCTCAACGTGACCGGTGTCAGCGGCAGCAACAGCGCAACAGGCACGGTGACCTACGTCGTCGATAACCCGACCGCCAACAATGCACCGGTGGCCTACAGCGACAGCGCCAGCACCAGCCAGAACACGGCGGTGACCATCAATGTACTGGCCAACGACAGCGATCCGGACGGCGATAGCCTGACCGTTAGCAATGTCAGCGGTGTCTATGGCAGCGCCAAGATCAACAGCAACGGCACCATCACCTTCACGCCGGCCAACGGCTTCAGCGGCACCGAGGTGTTCAGCTACAGCGTCAGCGACGGTAAAGGCGGCAGCGCCAGCGCCAATGTCACCGTCAACGTGACCGGCAGCACCAGCGGCAACAGCGCGCCGGTGGCGGTTAACGACAGTGTGAGCCTGAGCAGCGAGACAGCGGTCACCATTCCGGTGCTGAGCAATGACTACGACCCGGACGGTGATGCGCTGAAAGTCACCAGCGTCACTCAGGGCGCGAAAGGTAGCGTACGGATCAACAGCAACGGCACCGTCACCTACACGCCGGCGCGCAGCTTCAAGGACAGCGACAGCTTCAGCTACACCATCTTCGATGGCGCCAAGTACGACACCGCGACGGTTTATATCGGCCTGCAGGGCGGCAGTAGCGGCGGTAACGGCAACGGCAACAAAGGCAACGGCCGTAACAAGTAACGCTTGAATGACAGCCGAAGTCTGAAAACGTGAAAAGGCGAGGGTCTCCCCTCGCCTTTTCTTTTCTACTCCCGTAGGTTCAGTTCAATCGATATCACCTGATGCTCAGTTGAGCGGGCATTCGCCGGTGTTGTTGGCATCGTCCAGCTTCTTAGCGAGCATCAGCATCTGTTCACGACTCATGGTCGCCAGTGCGTCGTTCACCAGACCGATCACGCCGCTGACGGAGAACTGCACCGAGGACGCCTCGTTCAGCAGTGCCGCAACGGCCGCCCGCATCAGGATGCGGGCCGCGCCATCAACGCCTGTACCGCCGTTATAATTGAGCGCATCCAGCAGCGTATCTTCCATGCCGTCGCCGTTCAGGTCGGTCATACCCTGCATGTTGAAGACAGAGCTCAACAGCTGATCAGGGCTGTACGGTGTTTCCATCCAGGAGTCATGATGCTGCGGTACTTTCCAATAGCCCGGGGTACAGCCTTCGTCACCCGGCAGGAAGGTATTGGTGATCGTACACACCCTGACCTCCGCCAGTGCCAATGTCACCGTACCATCCGGGGCGCAATCGCCACCGATCAGGGTCTCATAGCTGGCCAGGCTGGTGCCTGTACCCGCAGTCTCACTGACCACATGCATATCGCCGGCGGTTACCTCAACCATACCGGTGGTGCCGTTATGGCCAACATCGGTCGCGTAGGCAACGCCATCGATCAACAGGTTGAACAGGCCACTGTCGGTTTCCGGAACCAGCAGCTTGATCACCTCGAGGGTCGGAGCGATATCGTCGTTGATGATGGTACAGGTCGCACTATCCCCCAATCCCAGGCTGATGGTGTCACCATCCAACTGGCTGCCACCGACACAGCTCCAGTCGCTGGCGCTGTAGCCGGCCGGACCGGACTCGGACAGGTCATAGCTGCCGGCATTGAAACCGGCATCACTGCTGACACCGCTAGTACCGGAGAAGCCGGTCGGGCCATTGGCGAACAGGGTCCAGTCGGTCACCAGTGCCATACCGCCGTCGTCGTTGATCACCTGCTTGATCAGCGTCAGGCTCGGCGGATTGTCGTCATTGACGATGGTACAGGTCGCGCTTTCACCCAGTCCCAGGCTGATGGTGTCACCATCCTGCTGGCTGCCGCCGACACAGCTCCAGTCGCTGGCGCTGTAGTTGGCCGGGCCGGACTCGGACAGGTCATAGCTGCCGGCACTGAAACCGGCATCGCTGCTGACACCGCTGGTGCCGGAGAAGCCGGTCGGGCCATTGGCGAACAGGGTCCAGTCGGTTACGACAGCAGTACCGCCATTGTCATTGATCACCTGCTTGATCAGCGTCAGGCTTGGCGGGTTGTCGTCGTTGACGATGGTACAGGTGGCGCTCTCACCGAGACCAACGCTGATGGTGTCACCATCCAGCTGGCTGCCACCGACACAGCTCCAGTCACTGGCGCTGTAACCGGACGGGCCGGACTCGGACAGGTCATAGCTGCCGGCAACAAAGTCGGCACCACCGCTGACGCCACTGGTGCCGGAGAAGCCGGACGGACCGCTGGCGGTCAGGGTCCAATCGGTTACGACAGCAGTACCGCCGTTGTCATTGATCACCTCTTTAATGAGGGTCAGGCTTGGCGGATTGTCGTCGTTGACGATGGTACAGGTGGCGCTCTCACCCAGTCCCAGGTTGATGGTGTCACCATCCTGCTGGCTGCCGCCGACACAGCTCCAATCGCTGGCGCTGTAGTTGGCCGGGCCGGACTCGGACAGGTCATAACTACCGGCACTGAAACCGGCATCGCTGCTGACGCCGCTGGTGCCGGAGAAGCCGGTCGGGCCATTGGCGAACAGCGTCCAGTCGGTGACCAGCGCGGTACCGCCATTGTCATTGATCACCTGCTTGATCAGCGTCAGGCTCGGCGGAACATCGTCGTTGACGATGGTACAGGTGGCGCTCTCACCGAGGCCGACGCTGATGGTATCGCCGTCCTGCTGAGTGCCGCCGACACAGCTCCAACTGCTGGCGCTGTAACCGGACGGGCCGGACTCGGACAGGTCATAGCTGCCGGCGACAAAGTCGGCGCCACCGCTGACGCCACTGGTGCCGGAGAAGCCGGACGGACCGCTGGCGGTCAGGGTCCAGTCGGTCACTACCGCAGTACCACCGTTGTTATTGATCACCTGTTTAATCAGGGTCAGGCTCGGCGGGTTGTCGTCGTTGACGATGGTACAGGTCGCGCTCTCACCCAGGCCGACGCTGATGGTATCGCCGTCCTGCTGAGTGCCGCCGACGCAGCTCCAGTCACTGGCGCTGTAACCGGACGGGCCGGACTCGGACAGGTCATAGCTGCCGACATTGAAACCAGCCCCGCCGCTGACGCCGCTGGTGCCGGAGAACCCAGTCGGGCCGCTGGCGGTCAGGGTCCAGTCGGTTACCAGTGCGGTGCCGCCGTTGTCGTTGATCACCTGCTTGATCAGCGTCAGACTCGGTTCGTCGTCGTCGTTGCTGATGGTACAGGTGACCGCCTGGCCGAAGTCCAGAGTGACCGGATGGCTGACCGGCAGCAGGCTATTGTCATCGACACAGCTGAGCCCGGTCTGGCTGTAGCCGGCGACCAGGGTTTCGCTGACACTGTAACTCACGCCCGCTTCTACCGCCGGCATATCGCCGTTCTTGAACACCTCGGTGCCGTTGTAGACCCCACCGCTGACATGCAGATCGAAATCGCCAACCTGAGCAGTGCCACCGTTATCGTTGGTGACAATCTTGGCCAGGGTCAGCTTCGGCGCAATGGTGTTGATGAAGCGGCAGACAACGATCTCATCTTCATCGACGTTGATGGTCGCCAGTGCACCGCTGACGCTGCTGTCCGCATCGAGCGAACCGTCCGGGTTACGGCAGGATACGCTGTCGAACGACGTACCCGCCGGCAGGCCGATTTCTTCGACGCTGTACTGGGTCGGCGCACCAAAGGTGGTCGGTACCGAGATCGCTTCGGTCATGGCGAAGCCATCGACCGCCGGATCGCGTACCGCACCGTGCGGCGAGGTACTGGTGTCACCACCGATCACCGGTGTCAGCCCCGGTACCAGCAGGCCGCTGCCGGTGAAGGTGAATTCAACGCCGTCACCACCGCGCAGCTCCTTCTCGATGATGATGGTGGCCGGACCCGGCAGCGCGACCGGACAGGTCACCATGGCCGGCGTGCCGTCATTGGCGCTGATCTGGTTCGGGAAGTCCTGCGGGCTGTACACCGCATCCGCGACATTGGTCACACCACCGCCGGTGAAGTCGTCGGAGGTCGGACTGTACGGCAGGGTAAAGCTGATCGACTCGCCTTCACTCAGTTCCATCAGCGCCTGCTGAGTACCTGCCGGCAGCAGGTGCAGGATGCTGTCGTCCATCGCATCGCTCAGCAGCGGGTCGGTCAGGCTGACCAGCTCCATCAACGGCGTGTCGGATGAACTGGTGTTGGTCAGGGTGAAGCGGAAATCGAGCGTTTCGGCCACTTTCCAGGCGCGGTCGTCGGTACCTGTGCCTATGCCCACCGGACACTCCTTGGTCAGGCTAAAGCTGGGCTGGAACAGCTCCAAGGTATGGTCGTCCGCAGCGGAGAGATCATCGCCATTGGCGTCGGCCTGGGAGTTGTACAGCGCGGTCACCAGATTCACCAGCGGGTCCGATGCATCGGACGGTACCGTGCGGGTGAACTGGAACGAGCAGGAGGTGTCCGGCTGCAGAACTTCGCAGTCAACGCCACTCTCGCCGGTCAGATCGCCGAAGATATCGTCGCTGATGCTTACCCGATAGGCGGGAATGAAGCCGGTATTTTCGATGGTGACAGTATAGGTAACCTCGTCACCGATCTTGGACAGTTCCGGCCCCTCTTTGGTGACCTTGATGCCGCACAGCGGGAAGCCGCCCAATGCCAGGTCTTTCAGCTGGGCACGCACGCTCTGCGAGGTACGGGTGTTCATCAGGAAGGTGTTGAAGCAACCCACCTGGCCCGGGAACAGCGCGGTGAAGTTGAAGCCCGCTTCGAAGAAGCTGGTAGCCGGGAAATCGTCGTTCTGGATACCATCGGTACCGGCCGGGCTGGCCGGACCATTAGCTGGCGGAAACTTGGACATGAAGCCCCAGGTATCCGGCGACTCGGTCGGTACCCGGTTCATGCTGCCGCAGGCATCGTCATCCATTAGCGAGCTGTCGCAGACCGCCATGGTCTCGTCCAGTACCTTACAGAGGGTATCCCGCGGCGGTTCCAGTGTTCCGCCGATGGCGGCACAGGCGGCCGCATCACTGCCGACCCACTGGAACACCTGCATATTGATCTCTCGGCCACCGTTGGTGGTTTCCGAGACCACGAATACGTCGCCGACGGTGTGCAGCTCTTCCGGCTGGTTGCTCAGGCAGTTGCCTTCGTCGTCAATAACACCAAAGGACCCGTCCGGACAGGCGCCGATATTTTTCTTGAACAGCCAGGCGCCGATCGACGCATCGCCGTTGGGCGCGAACAGAGTACCGAACATGTAGATCAGCAGGTCGCCATTCAAGTAGGCAGCCGCACCGATCGGCAGCAGGTCATCCTTGTCCGGCGTCGAGCCGAATGTCCACTGCCACTCGCTGACATCCAGGTCATCCTTGGAGCCGCCGCCGGTAAAGATATCGTCCATATTGCCGGTACTGTCGGGGTCGGCGATAAACAGACTTTCGAAAGCGCCGCCGCCCGGATTATCCGGGTCTACATTAGGCCCGGATACCAGGCCACAGCTGGCTTCCGGGCCGGGACAGTTGGTGGTCGCCCAGTCTGCACTGGACTCAACAAAAGCGTCCGCCCCTTCGGTACTGTTATCCAACTCGAAGATGCCGAGGTCATGCACCGCATGCGCGGTGAACATCACCACCAGGCCCGTCGCGAAGATACAGCCCATCAGGAAGGACGTGATTTTGAAAATCGATGAGAACCGAGGCATGTCTCACCTCCATTGGCTACCGCCCGAAGTCCCATCGGGCGGTGGCCTTGATTAGCTTCCCGGCGTCGTGCAGTCTGAAGCGGTAATCGGCTGGACTGCTTCGATAGTAATCCTGTAACGCCAGATGACTGATCGTAAAAGTCTCCTTACAGCTCGAGACCCCGTCCCGCCCCAACAGGAATAAAGAACACTTTGTCGCTTGGGCTTGCGTAATTCGTCGTGCGTGTATTCGTTGTGTTGACGACACCCATGGCGACTGCCTGACCCTGCGGATAAGGGAAAAGGAAGCTGAGGCTTCCTCGCGCCATTAACATGCAACAAGCGTACCCTTGATATAACCTATTGTTTTTATAGACATTACTTGAGCCGAACATCGTTTGGCTGGAGATTTTTACAGGCAGCTGTAACATTTTCTGAACGTTATACCGTTGACTGTTGACCAGTTAACACAGCAAAAAATCGGCTAAGTGGTTGAATTTAAATACGGATTTTTGGAGCAGATACACTGTTACAGCGTTGCAACAATCGTTACCGGACGCTATTAACCCAATGGCGCCCAATAAAAAGGGGCCGGGATAACCCGGCCCCTTGTTCTCCCCTGCTAACGGTTAATGGGTCGCAGACTCGACAGTGATACCGCCGTACTCGTCACCAGCTGTGAGCGGCTGTGAACAGGAGGTATGGAACTGCACAGTCTGGATCGGTGATACCAACGCCGGATTGTCATAGATGAAGAATCTATGGCGCGGCGAGATACGCTTGCCAGCTGTACCTTCGATGGTGAAGGAACCGCCATCGACGACTTCGAAGTAACCGACCGCCGGGCTGATGTTGTTGCCCCGGTGATCGATGACGACGATGAAGGCCGGATCAGGTAAGCCAGCAAATGCCGGATCGTCCGGATCGATGATCACCTCGTTGCCCTCCTGAGGTTCACCGACAAACAGGCTGTCGTTATCGGTTTCATACCCCAGTGTCAGGGTGCGCGGCTTGGTGACCAATCCAGTGGCCGGATCAACGCAGAGATCACGCTGGATATCGTCGTTGACGATGGTACAGGTGATGCTCTCTCCTTCGTCGAGCGTCACGGTGCCGCCAAGGACATCCGGGCATTTCGCGGAATCGCCGGAGGCCGCGCCGATCGAGATGAACTCGTAGTCGAACAGCCCCGCCTCATCCAGTGCGATGGCCACATTGGCGTTTACATCGAGGGTCTGACCGGAGTTGACCGGCGTACCACCAATGGTCAGGCCAAAGTCATCCGGCCCGGCTGTACCGCCATCATCGTTGATCACCTGTTTGATCAGCGTGATATTCGGCGGGATATCGTCGTTGACGATGGTACAGGTGGCACTTTCACCCAGTCCCAGGGTGATGGTATCGCTATCATCCTGGCTGCCGCCGACGCAGCTCCAGCTGGAGGCGCTGTAGCCGCTCGGGCCGCTTTCCGACAGGTCGTAGGTGCCCTGGTCGAAGCTGGCATCGCCGCTGACCCCGCTGGTGCCGCTGAAGCCGGTCGGGCCGCTGGCGAACAGGGTCCAGTCGGCTACCAGTGCGGTGCCGCCGTTATCATTAATCACCTGCTTGATCAGCGTCAGGCTCGGCGGGTCGTCGTCGTTGACGATGGTACAGGTGGCACTTTCACCCAGTCCCAAGGTGATGGTATCGCCATCATCCTGGCTGCCGCCGACACAACTCCAGCTGGAGGCGCTGTAGCCGCTCGGGCCGGTTTCCGACAGGTCGTAGGTGCCCTGGTCGAAGCTGGCATCGCTGCTGACCCCGCTGGTGCCGCTGAAGCCGGTCGGGCCGCTGGCGAACAGGGTCCAGTCGGCTACCAGTGCGGTACCGCCGTTGTCATTGATCACCTGCTTGATCAGCGTCAGGCTCGGCGGATCGTCGTCGTTGACGATGGTACAGGTGGCGCTTTCACCCAGGCCAACGGTGATGGTATCGCCATCATCCTGGCTGCCGCCGACGCAGCTCCAGCTGGAGGCGCTGTAGCCGCTCGGGCCGGTTTCCGACAGGTCGTAGGTGCCCTGGTCGAAGCCGGCATCGCTGCTGACCCCGCTGGTGCCACTGAAGCCGGTCGGGCCAGTGGCGATCAGGGTCCAGTCGTTAACCACCGCGGTGCCGCCGTTATCATTAATCACCTGCTTGATCAGCGTCAGGCTCGGCGGATCGTCGTCGTTGACGATGGTACAGGTGGCACTTTCACCCAGTCCCAGGGTGATGGTGTCGCCGTCATCCTGGCTGCCGCCGACGCAGCTCCAGCTGGAGGCGCTGTAGCCGCTCGGGCCGGTTTCCGACAGGTCGTAGGTGCCCTGGTCGAAGTTGGCATCGCTGCTGACCCCGCTGGTGCCGCTGAAGCCGGTCGGGCCGCTGGCGGTCAGGGTCCAGTCGGTCACCACGGCGGTACCGCCGTTGTCGTTGGTCACCGATTTCACCAAGGTCAGCTTCGGTGCCACGATATTGATAAAGCGGCAGATCACGATCTCATCTTCATCGACGTTGATCGTTGCGGTCGCGCCCGAGCCGCTGCTGTCACTGTCCAGCGAACCGTCAGGGTTGCGGCAGGACAGGCTTTCGAACGAGGTGCCCGGCGGCAGGCCGGTTTCCTCAACGCTGTACTGCGTCGCTGTACCAAAGGTCGTCGGTACCGAGATCGCATCGCTGACCGCAAAGCCGTCAACCGCCGGATCGCGCACCGCGCCATGCGGTGAACCGGTGGTATCGCCACCGATCACCGGCGTCAGCCCCGGAACCAGCAGACCGGTACCGGTATAGGTGAACTGTACGCCGCCACCGCCACGCAGTTCCTTCTCGATGATGATGGTGGCCGGGCCCGGCAATGCCACCGGGCAGAAGACCGATGCCGGCGTACCGTCATTCGGCGCTACCTGATTCGGGAAACCGTCCGGGTTGTACACCGCATCGGCGGTGTTGGTCACGCCGCCACCGGCGAAGTCATCCGACGTCGGGGTATAGGACAGCACGAAGGTGATGGTCTCATCCTGCGACAGCTGGGCGAGTTCCGCCTGTTTGCCGGCCGGCAGTAGATGGAGAATACTGTCGTCCGCCATATCGCTGAGCAGCGGATCGGTCAGGCTGACCAGGTCCATCACCGGTGTGTCAGCCGAGCTGGTGTTGGTCAGGGTAAAGCGGAAGTCGAGCGGTTCGCCCACCTTCCAGGCCCGATCGTCCAGACCGGTACCGATCCCCACCGGACACTCTTTCACCAGGCTGTAGCTGGGCTGGAACAGGTTCAACTCATGGCTATCGCTCTCCACCAGTTCATCGCCCGCCAGGTCGGACTGCGAGTTGTACGTGGCGGTCACTTCATTGATCAGCGGGTCCGGCGCATCGGCCGGTACCGCGCGCGTGAAGTCAAACGAGCAGGTTTCACCCGGGTCCAGCACCGCGCAATCGGCACCGCTCTCGCCGGTCAGATCACCGAATACATCATCAACGATGGAATCCAGGTAAGCGGGGATTGCGCCGGTGTTTTCAACCGTAACGGTGTAGGTGACATCGTCGCCGATCTTGGACAGATCCGGCCCCGTTTTGGTCACCTCGATACCGCACAGCGGGAAGTTGCCCAACGCCAAGTCCTTCAACTGCGCCCGCACGCTCTGCGAGGTCCGGGTGTTCATCAGGAAGCTGTTGAAGCAGCCGATCTCGCCGGGAAACAGCGCGGTAAAGTCGAAACCCGCTTCGAACAGGCTGGTTTCGGGGAAGTCGTCGTTCTGAATGCCGTCGGTACCGGCCGGACTGGCCGGACCGTTAGCCGGCGGGAACTTGGACATGAAGCCCCAGGTATCGGGCGATTCGGTCGGTACGGTGTTCATCGACCCGCAGGCCACGTCCATCGGCGTTACGCCGCAGACCGCCACCGACTCATCGAAGACCTTGCAGAGATTGTCTCTCGGCGGCTCCAGGGTACCGCTGGTACAGGCGGCGGCGTTGCTGCCGACCCATTTGAACACCTGCATATTGATTTCGCGGCCACCGTTGGTGGTTTCGGACACCACGAAGATGTCGCCTTCGGTATGCAGCTCGGCCGGCTGGCTGGCGAGACAGAGCCCGGTGTCCGGGTCCACCACGCCGAAGCTGCCGTCGGCACAGAGGCCGATATTCTTCTTGAACAGCCAGGCGCCGATGGCGGCGTCGCCGTTGGGTGCAAACAGCGTCCCGTACAGGTAGATCAGCAGCTCGCCGCTTTCCAAGTAGGCGGCGGCACCGACCGGCAACAGGTCGTTTTTGTCGGGCGCCGAACCGTCGGTCCACTGCCAGTTGCTGACATCCAGGTCGTCCTTGGAACCACCACCGGTGAAGATGTCATCCATATTGCCGGTGCCGTCCGGGTCGTCTACGAACAGGCTCTTGAAGGCCATGCCGCCCGGTGCGTCCGGATCAACGAAGGGCCCGGAAACCAGGCCACAACTCGCTTCTCCGGTGCCTGCGCAGACCACCGGATCGGTGGTCGCCCAGTCATCCCCCACTACCGCTTCGTCAATGGCGTTGGCGCCATTGACGCTGTTGTCCAGCTCGAAGACACCGAGGTCATGCACCGCATGCGCGGTGTAGACAACCAGCAGCCCCGTCGCGAACATACAGCCCAGCAGGAAGGACGTGATTTTGAATAATGATGAGAGCCTAGGCATAACTCACCTCCCAGGGTTACCACGCGCTATCCCAAGGGGCGGCAACCTTAATTAGAATCCGGCGTTACGTTGCCTGCATCCAAGTGCAGCGGATACCACGTCGCTAACAACCACCTGAAGCCCTGTAACGCCTCAATTGGAAGCTCTCCGTCCGGCTTGAGACCCACCCTGCCCCGACAGGCGTGCCGGCATGACCTCGCTGACGCGGAGATCCCGTTCTGACCCTCTGATTGAGGGGCTTGATAGCCAATGCCTGGCCTTTGGATTAGGGAAGTTGGAAGACGGACCTTCCATGTGCTTGAGTTAGCAATAACTATGCCTTCAACCTATCTGGCTGAAATACAAGGATAAAAACTCGGACACATTGGTCGATATTAGTGGAGGTGCAAAAATTGACTTACGAATCGACGCCGCCGGTTAACGTTTATTCTGCAGTGACACTCTAACCTATTGATAACCGGCGGCTTTACTGTCGTACTAACACGCTGGACGACCAAATACTGTACAGCACGCGGCACATATCCCCCATGCCGGAACTGGAAGCTTCCGAAATCGCCGAGGAACCGAATCGGGTTGTTAGAAACAGTTACTCGAACCGGGCCCGGCGGGACAAAACTGTAACTAAAAACTTACAAGTTGCTAGTAAGCGCCCTGCTTCTAAAAGCGTAACTTTATAAATATCAATACATTATGGGATTGGCCTGAAACCTGCTTAATCCCGTGGGAAAGCCTCGGCTTTCGAGACCCCACCCGGAATGCAGTCTGCATTCCCATGCGGCACATCAAGGTCCCATTGGTGTGCCGCATTTTTTCATGCTTAACCCTGTGGCTCGGGCGCTGCTGCAATCCCTGTTAAGGTTTCGGAAACGCCATGACCGATCGGTCTGGCTGGTGCCCATTTACCGCATGCGGTGAAAGATCAAAATGGTTACAGCTGTTCAATAAGATTTATAAAACACAAGAAACTGCTACAGATAATTTACAACTAATTTCCACCCTCCTAAATTTTTCGGTGTAATACCAGTCACCGCCCCTATTTAATCACTTCCATGATTCTCTAAAGCCGTATATATCAAAATAGCTTATCTTAAAATATCAGTATATTAGGAGCTTATCCTGAAGACTGTACAGAAAGACTAACAGTTTTCAATCCACTTTTCGGCATGCCACATTAAACCCTCCAAATAAACAATGCGTTACATGCAAGGCATGATTTTTGCTTTTGAAAGCTGTGAGAAAGATACGTCTTTCGGGTTTCTTCAGCGGGAGATTGCTGGGCTCAATAGCCATTGATCGAGTACCTTGCGCCCCTGATTCCCGCAGTAAGGAGGAACCTCTCTCATAACGGTTGTTAATGGGAGAGGTTACATTAATCAGCTTTGCGTGGCCGGGTGGGAATATAATCCTTTGCTTCCTCTGGTAAATCCGGCACGGCCGCAAGGCCAAGTCCACGGTACCCGGTTAGGCAAGTCGGTTATCGAGGAGGTGGGAGATGCGAACGTTTTCACCCATATTCAGACTGACCACGTTGCTGGCCAGCCTGGTGCTGTTAGCTGGCTTATTGGTCGTCTCCGTGGTCAAAGCCGTCGATGACACCAATATGTTCGAGATAGGGGCAGATGAATCGGCGGCAGGCGCCCCGGCCAATATTCTGCAAGAGACCGCACTGCCGGACTGGAATGCGCTCTTTGACGCCGATGGCAACCCGAAGGATGTGCTGGCACCGATCGGTACGCCGGATTACATCACCTTCGGTTTCACCGAGGTCGCCTTTATCCAGGATTACCTTGGCGTCGGCAACTTGGTGGAATTGACCGCCTTTGCCGGCAGCAACAAGAACAACGACCTGCCCGAAACCTGGAACTGGGATAGCGCCGGCGGTATACCGCCGAAATCCGACCTGGCGAACATCTACTTCGCCGCCAAGATCAATCCGGCCGACGGCCACCTGATCATCTATATCGGCACCGAGCGCCTGGCCAATAACGGCGTGGTACATATCGATAACGAGTTCAACGCCATCGCCCATGGCGTGGACAAGGTCGAGCCCTGCGACGACGACATGGTACTGCCCGGCCCGGCCGGCGTTACCGATGCGACAATGGACGACCCGCCCTGCGAGTTCAGCGGTAGCCGTTCGATCGGCGACTTCCACGTCACCATGGACTTCCTGAACGGTGGCGGCATAGGCGCGGTCGAGATCCGCGAGTGGGACGGTAGCGAATACGTCAAGATCGAGGATTCCAACAGTGTCGGCTGCAACGCCGCCGATACCATCTGCGCCTTCAACAACGACGAGCCGATTGCCAGTGGTGACTGGGACAGTTTCGACCGCCACGGCAATATGGTCGATAGCATCGATACCAACCTGTTCACCGAGATGGTGGTGGATGTCACCGCGGTACTGGGCAGAACCCCCTGTATCGGCAGCGTGATCTCCAAAACCCGCAGCTCGCCGGGCTCCGAAGACACCTTCAACGCCGAGCTGAAGGACTTCGGCTTGGCCGCCTTCCCGCTGTGCAGTATCGAGATCGTCAAAGATGGCGATACCCTGTCGAAAGTGACCGATACCGCCAACTACGACTACACCATCAGCAATACCGGCGTTGCGCCGGTCCATCTGCAGAGCGTTATCGACCTGTTCGATAAAGATGGCGACGGTATGTTCGACGATGAAACCGAGATGGATCTGACCGCAGCCGCCAGCGCAGCCGGTTGCGATACCCTGCAGCCGCAGGGAATGGCCGGCGACAGCTGTATGTTCAGCGCGCCCTATGTGGTCCAGGCCGGCGATGCCGATCCGCTCAACAACCTGGTGACCGCCACCTATAACGATCTGCCGAACGGCAGCGGCGTCAGTCTGACCGACAGCGACGACCACAGTCTGAACCTGTTCCAGCCGAGCTTCACGCTGGTTAAGGAGTGCCCGGTAGGTATCGGTGACGGCATTAACGAGCGTGCCTGGAAAGTAGGCGAGCCGCTCGATTTCCGCTTCACCCTGACCAATACCAGCTCTGCCGACACCCCGCTGATGGACCTGGTCAGCCTGACCGATCCGCTGCTTAGCGATATGGCGAACGACAGCATTCTCCATCTGCTGCCGCAGGCGACCCAGGATGCGCTGGCGATGCTGGCGAAAGACGAGTCGATCAGCTTCACCCTGTCGTATACACCGGAGTTCGGTGATCTGGGCAACGGGGTAACCAACAGCGCCGATGCGGTTTACAGCCCGCAAGGCTTCCCGAACCAGATCGGCCCGACCGCACCGGCGACCGTGACCTGCCCGGTGGCTCTGCCGGGTCCGGCTACCATCATTATCGAGAAAGAGTTGCGTGGCAGTGGTGGCCTCACCTTCGACTACACCGGCGGTGGCTTGCTGGTGCCGAGCCTGACACCGGTGATCGGTGGCGATACCACCGGTTCGCCGCACGGTCCGGTGCAGACGCCGGCGACCGACGGCTTCGCCAAGACCGAGCCGATCTCCGTGGCCACCACCTTCGGCATGCCGACGGTTTACACCGTGGACGAAACCGGTCTGCCGCCTGACACCCTGTTCCTCAGTGTGTCTTGCCGCAACCCGGACGGCTCGCTGGATGCCGACACCACCATTGCCGGCACCCTGGCGACCATTCGTGTCGACGAGGACGAGATTGTCGTCTGCCGCTACGTCAATGAGATCATCCCGGGTGATGAAGGCTGTACGCCGGGCTTCTGGAAAAACAGCACCGGTAGCTGGCAGGTCTACAGCCCGAACCAGACAGTGGTATCGGTATTCAACATTCCGAACAATTACAAGAATGGTAAGGATGCGATCTCCGACAGCGACACCTTGCTGGATGCGCTGGGCTATGACGGTGGTGAAACCATCCGTGGCGCGGCGAAAATCCTGCTGCGTGCCGCAGTGGCGTCCATCCTGAACGCCGCTCACAGCGGGGTCGACTATCCGCGCACCGCAACGGCGGTGATCAATGCGGTGAACGCCGCACTGGCCACCGGCGATCGGGACACCATCCTGATGCTGGCCGGCGAGCTGGATAGCGACAACAACCTTGGTTGCCCGCTGCCAAACGATAATTCGTTCTAACAGAGGGTATTACCAGCTAGACGGAGGGGTTATCCCCTCCGTCTTTTTATTGCTTCTTCGCGCTTTAGCGGGAGTCATCTACCTCAGGTAAAAATTCCCGCGTGGGCACAACGTGCCCACCCTACAAGACTGCGGATTGAGTCGTAACAGCCCGCTCCGAGGGCGACCGCTTTGGGTGCCAATAGAACCATCTCCTGTCGCGGTCAGTACCCAAAGGGCATGCCGAGCCCGCTGCTACAAGGCCGAGCGCCGTAGCAGCCCGCTCCGAGGGCGACCGCTTCTGGTGCCAATAGAACCATCTCTTGTCGCGGTCAGTACCCAAAGGGCATGCCAAGCCCGCTGCTACAGGGCTGAGCTCCGTAACAGCCCGCTCCGAGGGCGACCGCTTTGGGTGCCAATAGAACCATCTCCTGTCGCGGTCAGTACCCAAAGGGCATGCCGAGCCCGCTGCTACAGGGCTGAGCGCCGTAGCAGCCCGCTCCGAGGGCGACCGCTTTGGGTGCCGATAGAACTATCTCTTGTCGCGGTCAGTACCCAAAGGGCATGCCAAGCCCGCTGCT
>NZ_JAILYN010000045.1 GCF_019795155.1 Marinobacterium arenosum
GATTTGCCAAGATCGATAGCCAGTGTCTTAACTTGCATGAGATGGACCCCTCTCTTTCGGTTTGGGTGACCTTCTCAGCGTAGGCGCGCTGAGAGGGAGGGTGGGTCCATCCCATTTCCTACTGGGGAGGGTTGCTTGGTGCCGGCTGCTCCTCGCGCATCACGCAGTAGATCCGGAAACCGTACACGGTCAGCAGGGTATGCAGCAGGCCGAACAGGATGTTCAGTGGCAGCGCGGTCCAGAGGCTGTTGCCGAACAGCTGATCCAACAGCAGCTCCAGCAGGATCTCGCTGCCGCTGAGAGCGACGAACAGTACCGCCAACCCCTTCAGCAACGTCCAGAAGTAGTCCTCGGTCTGCTGCCAGCTCTGGCGCAGCGACGCCATCGAGCCCTGGCGTTCCAGCACGCAGATATAGTCGGCGAAGCCGAGCCGGATCAGCAGGAAGATGCCGGGCACGATAAACAACATGAAGCCGCCGAACGCCGCCAGACCGGTCAGCATGTAGACCAGCAGCAGCGAGCGCCAGCGGGTCAGCGCCCGGCCCAGCGCGTTCAGCGGGCTCAATGGCTGGTTGTCGACCACCGAGCCCAGATAGGCGATGGTGGCGCCCCAGTACAGTGGGATCAGCAGGAAGTTGGCGATCGCCATCGCCGCCAGCATCTGCTGTTGCTGCGGGCTGCCCGGTTCCATGTCGCTGGCCGACAGGGTGCCGAACAGGTTGATCAGCAGCAGGAACGGCAGCTGGATACGGGCGATGACGTTCAGGTGGCCGCGGAAAAAGAACAGGCTTTGGCGTATGTACTCGGTAATCATGGTCACAACGGTTCAGGGTTATCGAGGCTGGGACAGTCGAACCAGCTTGAAGTTTCCGCTATCCAGCAGGGTTTCGACCTGTCCGAACAGCGGTGCTGCCTTGCGCTCCAGCGGGATATGCTGGTTGACCACGAAGCAGGCGATACCGTGCCGGCTGAGGCGGTCGTGGGCGGCCTGCAGGAAACGGTCGGTCAGGTCGCCTTCGACGCTGAAGCCGGCGTGGAACGGCGGGTTGCAGAGGATCAGCTCGTAACGTCCGTCGATCCGGTCGGCACAGTCGGCGGCGATCACCTCGCCGTCGATGGCGTAGCGCGCAAAATTCGCCTTGCAGCTGGTCAGCGCCGCGGCGTTGTTATCGGTGGCGGTGACCGGTGCGCCGAGCCGGCTGGCATGCAGGGCCAGGTAGCCGTAGCCGCAGCCTAGGTCCAAGATACGTTCGGGCGCGCCGGGCAGGGCTTCGAGAAACTGCGGCAGCTGTTCGATCAGCAGGGCGCTGCCCTTGTCGAGCTTGTTCCAGCCATACTGGCCCGGCTTGCTGCTGAAGCTGAACCGGTCGTCGGCCAGGCATTCGCGCAGCTGGCGGTAATCCTGGTCGTCCAGTTCCGGGCCGGCCGGCTCGTCGGGCCGGGTCAGGGTCGCCAACCAGTAATCCTTGCTGGCCTTTTCGGCATCGCAGTCGCCGTGGAACAGCTTGCCGGCCTTGTCGATATAGCTCTTGATCCCTTCGCCCTTGGCGCCGGCCAGCAGCAGCTGGCCACCGGGTTTCAGCAGCCGGTAGGCCTCATTGATAATGTGGTGAACGACCGGTTTCTCCTTGGATACCCGGTAGATCAGCCGGTCGATGCTGCCGTCTGCGATCCCGCTGAGGTCGAAATCGCTGAACTCACTGCGCCAGCCGGCTTGCTGCAGTTGGTGGGCCAGGTCGAAGCGGTTGCTGATCGCCAGTACCGCCGGATTCACCGTCAGGCGGGCGCCAAGCAGGTTTTCGTCGGCGATCCACAGGCTGTTGCCATCGGTACGTTGCAGGGTGGGACGCAGCAGTTCGAAAGCCGGGTCGCTCATCAGATTCCCTTCACCTCGTCCTCGGTCAGCAGGCGGTACTCGCCCGGTTCCAGCTCCTCGTCCAGGCTGATGGTGCCGATCTGCTCGCGGTGCAGGCGCTGTACATGGTTGCCGAGCGCGGCGAACATCCGCTTCACCTGGTGGTAGCGGCCCTCCTGCAGGGTCAGCAGTGCTTCGTTCTCGGCAACGATCTCCAGCTCGGCCGGCAGCGTCGGCTTGTCCTCGCCGTTGAGCATCACCCCTTCGGCGAAACGCGCGACCGCCTCGGCCGGAATCGGATCGCTGGTCCAGACCCGGTAGCGTTTGCCGGTCTTGTGGCGCGGCGAGGTGACCCGGTGGGCCCACTTGCCGTCGTTGGTGATCAGCACCAGCCCGGTGGTGTCCACGTCGAGCCGGCCGCAGATATGCATCTCGTCGGCCCGCGGCAGGTCGATCAGGCTGAGTACCGTCGGATAGCTGCCGTCGCTGTTTGCGCAGACGAAGTCGACCGGCTTGTTCAGCATGAGATAGCGGGCGCCGGGCGCCTCCACCGGGAAGCCGTCCAGGTAGATGTCATCCTGCTCGCTGACCTTCAGGCCGGCGTTGCGCACCGGTTGCTCGTTGAGGGTGATCTTGCCGGCATGCAGCAGCCGGTGAATCTCCTTGCGGGACAGGCCGGTGCTGTGGGAGAGGTATTTATCGAGTCGCATGGCATCCTGACTGTTCTGGTCCGCCGGCGTGACTCGCCGGATGGCCTAGGCTTAGTGTAACGAGCCATTATACCCGAATGAAGACGCGAACGGTTTGCGTTAATATAGCCGCCGCACCGCCAGCCCGGCTGGTGTCATCCCTAACCCGATTGGACAGTAGCCAACCCGTGAAACTCTTTGTCGAAAACCTGACCAACGTTGATTTCTCCTACCTCCATCCGCAGCGCGGCCTGCTGGGCGAGTCCTGGCTGGTACAGCTTGAGCTGGACGGCAGTCTTAACGAGGAGGGGATGATCTGTGACTTCGGCATCGTCAAGAAACGGGTCAAGCAGTGGTTCGATACCACGATCGACCATGCCCTGGTGGTGCCGACCGGCATGCCGCGGCTGAGCATCCAGCAGGCCGACGGCTACACCCGGGTGGACTGGCTTTACGCCGACGGTCTGCCGTTCCACTGCCGCGCGCCTGAGCAGGCGATCGCCCTGGTTGGCGTGCCGGAGATCAACGAACATACTCTGGCCAGTTGGTGCCGCGAACAGCTGCTGGCACTGTTCCCCGAACAGGTGAAGGGGCTGTCGCTGAGTTTCGTGCCGGAGCGGATCGACGGTGCTTTCTACCACTACAGCCATGGCCTGGAGAAGCACGACGGCAACTGCCAACGGATTGCCCACGGCCACCGTTCGAAGATCGAGATCTACCTGGACGACCAGCGCGACGAGGCGCTGGAGGCCCGGTGGGCGGACACTCTGCGTGATATCTATATCGGCACCGAAGCGCACCTGGACGGCGATATCGGCGAACTGCACCACTACGCCTACCGGGCGCCGCAGGGCGAGTTCGAACTGAGCCTGCCGGCCCGTTGCTGCTACCTGATGGATACTGAAACCACCGTCGAACTGATCGCCAGTCACCTGGCCGGGCGGATCAAGCAGCAGCACCCTGACGCCCAGGTGCTGGTACGGGCATTCGAAGGGGTCGGCAAGGGCGCCATTGCGACGGCATAAGCGGTGTCGGGCCAGGCCCACCATAACCTGCTTGCATAACCGGTAGTGCAGCCATAAAAAAACCGCAGCGAAAGCTGCGGTTTTTTGTTTCGGCTGTCCGAGTCGACGCTTAGTCGCGCTCGATCGCCAGCGCGGTACCCATGCCGCCGCCGATGCACAGCGTGGCCAGGCCTTTCTTGGCGTCACGCTTGATCATCTCGTGAATCAGGGTCACCAGGACACGGCAGCCGGAGGCGCCGATCGGGTGGCCCAGCGCGATTGCGCCGCCGTTGACGTTGACGATATCGGTGTTCCAGCCCAGTTCCTTGTTGACCGACATCGCCTGGGCGGCGAAGGCTTCGTTGGCTTCGACCAGCTCCAGCTCGTCGATCGACCAGCCGGCTTTCTGCAGCGCCTTGGTGGTGGCGCAGATCGGGCCGGTGCCCATGATCGCCGGATCGACACCGGCAGAGGCGTAACCCTTGATGCGGGCCAGCGGCGTCAGGCCCAGCTCGGCGGCTTTCTCGGCGGAGCAGAGGATCACCGCGGCGGCGCCGTCGTTGAGGGTGGAAGCGTTACCGGCGGTGACGGTGCCGTCCTTCTTGAACGCCGGGCGCAATTTGCCGAGCGCCTCGGCGGTCACGCCGAAGCGCGGCTGTTCGTCGGTGTCGAACACGATCGGGTCACCCTTGCGCTGCGGGATGCTGACCGGGATGATCTCATCCTGGAAGCGACCGGAGGTCACCGCGGCTTCGGCCTTGTTCTGGGACGCGGCAGCGAAGGCGTCCTGTTCCTCGCGGCTGAAGCCGTACTTGTCGACGATATTCTCGGTGGTGATACCCATGTGGTAGTCGTTGAACGCGTCCCACAGGCCGTCCTTGATCATGGTGTCGACCATCTTCCAGTCGCCCATGCGGGCGCCGTTACGGGAGTTCGGCAGCACGTGCGGCGACAGGCTCATGTTCTCCTGGCCGCCGGCGACGACAACGTCGGCGTCGCCGCAGCGGATCGCCTGGGTCGCCAACTGCAGTGCCTTCAGGCCGGAGCCGCACACCTTGTTGATGGTCATCGCCGGAACTTCCTGCGGGATGCCGGCGTGGATCATCGCCTGGCGAGCCGGGTTCTGGCCGGTACCGGCGGTCAGCACCTGGCCGAGGATCACCTCGTCGACCTGGGCCGGGTCCAGCGAAACCTTTTCCAGCAGGGACTTGATTACCGTCGCACCCAGGTCGGAAGCCTGGATGGAGGACAGGGAGCCGTTAAATGCGCCGATAGCGGTACGACCGGCTGCGACAATTACGACATCACGCATGTTGAGCCTCTTTTCCATTTGTCGGATTGATTCATGGGCAGTTTACGACGGTCAGATGAACGTGCGGTTGCAGAGCCTCTCTGGTACGGCGCCTGCGTGCCCGGTATTGTTGTTATATTGCGGTGCAGCAAAAATGTCAGTCTGCGGACCGGCCACGCCCTTGTCAAGCAGGTGACGGCTCTGTGTCAGCCGGCGGACCAACTCAGCTAGGTTAGCAGCGCTATCTGAAAGGGGCCAGCACGACCAATGGTGTAACCATCGTTGTCGGATGAAAGCGGCGGCGGGGCGGTGGGAAGGGCGGAGCAGTGCAGGGAGACCGGGGTCTCCCTGAGGTGTCGGTTGTCGCTCAGAGATCGATAACGATATTGTCGATCAGCCGGGCGCGGCCCAGGTAGGCGGCGGCCAGGATAACCAGCTGGTCATCGCCGGCGTTGGCTGCATGCAGGTCCTGGCGGCGGCAGACGCTGAAATAATCGCGCTTGAAACCAACCGCTTCCAGCTGCTGCTGAGCCTTTTCCTGTACCGCTGCGAAGTCGCGTTGGCCGGCTTCGATCGCCGCTTTGGCATCCTGCAGGGCCTGCTGCAGCGCCGGGGCGACCTCCATCTCTTCGGCGGTCAGGTAGCCATTGCGGGAGCTCAGTGCCAGGCCGCGTTCGTCGCGGGCGATCGGCGCGCCCTGGATCTCCACCGGCAGGAACAGGTCCTCGGTCATCCGGCGGATCACCAGCAGCTGCTGGAAATCCTTCTCGCCGAACACCGCCAGGTCGGGCCGGACGATGCCGAACAGCTTGCAGACCACGGTAGTGACGCCGCGAAAGTGGCCCGGTCGGCTGGCGCCGCAGTACATGTTGGAGATCTCCGGCACCTCGACCTCGGTCTGGTGCTCGCGGCCGTTGGGGTACATCTCCTCATCGCTGGGCGCGAACAGGTAGTGGCAGCCGGCTTCAATCAGCTGTTGCTTGTCTTCGGCCAGGGTGCGCGGGTATTTCTCCAGGTCTTCGCCGGCGCCGAACTGCAGCGGGTTGACGAAGATCGAGGCGACTACGATATCGGCGTTGGCGGCCGCCTGGCGGACCAGCTGCAGGTGCCCTTCGTGCAGGTTGCCCATGGTCGGCACCAGGCCGATCCGTTTGCCGGCGGCGCGCTCCTGTTGCAACGTCTCACGCAGTTCTGCAATGGTGTGGAAGGTTTTCATGATGCTATCCAATCAGGGCTGAAGCAGCCGCGTTAGCGGCCCTGCCGGCCCGTTCAGGGCGCGCGGCAGGGCCGTTCAAAAACTGGCGCGGGATTATACCGGTATCTGCTGCAAGGTGCCCATAGGGCATTGGGCTAATAGCCGTTGCAGATCGCTGCCGTCCGGCAGCCGCAGTTGCGGAGCGATCTCGGCCAGCGGCCAGAGTACGAAGCTGCGCTCCTTCATGAAGGCGTGTGGCACTGTCAGCCGTTCGCTGGCGATGATCTGATCGCCGTACAGCAGCAGGTCGAGGTCCAGGGTGCGTGGCCCCCAGTGGATCTTGCGCACCCGCTGGTGGGCCTGTTCGATCGCCTGCAGCTGGTCGAGCAGGGCGTACGGCTCCAGTGCACTGTCCAGGCAGGCGACCGCGTTGATGTAGTCCGGCTGACCCGGCGGGCCGACCGGATCAGAACGGTACAGGCTGGAGGCGGTAACCAATTGGCTCTGTGGAATCTGTTCGAGTTCCTGCAGGGCGCGGCTGACCTGCCCGCGCGGATCTTCCAGGTTACTGCCCAAGCCGATATAGCAGCGGATCATGTCAGTCCTGCTGTTCCGGGTTTGACTGGCTGCCGCTGTTGCTGCGCTTGCGGGACGGCCGCCGGCGACGGCGCGGCTTACGCTTGGGCTCGTCATCATCGGTGTGCTGTTGCAGGCTGTCGCGGTCGACCGAGTTGGCGTTCTGGAAATCGGTCCACCACTGGCTCAGGCCGCCAAGATCCTCGCCGCTGTTTTCACGCAGCAGCAACAGGTCGTAGGCGGCGCGGAAACGCGGGTGTTCCATCAGCCGTTCGGCGCGGTTGCCCTGGCGGCGCGGCAGGCGCAGTTGCAGCTCCCAGATTTCGCGGATCGGTGTGGAGAAGCGGCGCGGAATGGCGGTGGAGCGAACCTGCTGGCCAATCACCTCGTTGGCGGCTTCGTGCAGCGCCTGCAGTGGCGGCATTCGGTTCTGCTTCAACAGTTGATCCATCCGCTGCTGCATCGGGTACCAGAGCAGTGCGGCATAGAGGAATGCCGGGGTGACGCTCTTGCGCTGGCGGATGCGACGGTCGGTATTGCGCAGCGCGTTCAGCAGCAGCTCTTCGACCGGGTAGTTGCCGGGGTTGCGAATCGAAGCGGCGGCCTGCGGGAACAGCTGGCCGAACAGGTTGTGCTGCTGCATCAGCCGGTAGACCCGTTCGGCGTGGCCGGACTGGAACAGTTTCAGTGATTCGTCGAACAACCGGGCCGGAGCGATGTCGCGCAGTAGCGGGGCCAGTTCATCGATAGGTGCGGCGGTGGCCGGCTCGATATCGAACTCCAGCTTGGCGGCGAAGCGTACCGCCCGCAGCATCCGCACCGGATCTTCGCGATAGCGCTCCTCCGGATCACCGATCATGCGGATCACCTTATCCTTGATGTCCTGGTAGCCGTTGGCGAAGTCGACCACGCTGTGGTTGGCCAGGTCGTAGTAGAGCGCGTTGACGGTGAAGTCGCGTCGCAGCGCATCCTCTTCCAGCGTACCGTAGACGTTATCGCGCAGGATCAAGCCGCTTTCGGACTGGCGGCCGTGATCGCCGCCCTCGTTGGCCGGATGAGTATCGTGACCGGCTCGGAAGGTGGCCACTTCAATGACCTCGCGGCCAAAGCGGACATGCAGCAGCTTGAAGCGGCGGCCGATCAGTCGCGATCGGCGGAACAGTTCATGGGCCATCTCCGGGTGGGCACCGGTAGCGACGTCGAAATCCTTCGGTCGCTGGCCGGTCAATAGGTCGCGGATACAGCCGCCCACCAGATAGGCTTCATGACCATCATCGAGCAGTCGGTAGACGACCTTGTTGGCGTTCTCATCCAGCCGGCGACGGTCAATACCGTGCTCCGCTTCCGGGATGACCACCTTGCCGTGCGGGCGTGTTTCGCCGCCGAAGGCTTGGTCGGCGCTCTGTCCGTCGGTAAGCGGAGCCTTGCGCTTGAAGAACCGTCCAGCGATGTTCGAAAGGAATTTCATATGACTGTTGTTAAGAATCCAGGCCAGTTTAGAAAGTCGCGCATCATATCATTGTTGCCGATTCAGTATAAGGGACGGGCGCTGGAGCGGCGACAGGAGCGGGCTTGGCGGCAGCTGGAAGCGGAAAATCTGTTGAGTGATAACTCGGGGGAGGGATGGAAGCTGATCGCAACTCAGAAAACAACACGAGCTTTAGCTTGTTGTTGTTGGATCTAAGAGCGCCGATTCGGGACGTTGTATCTGCCCTGCGATCAGCCGTCGAAGCCCCATTGTTATTTTTATTCGAGGCACTGGGCCCAACTGCTCACGACCTATTTTTATTTTTATTGATGGTTGCGGCGTTAAGCGTGTTTTTGTTGTTGTACTAAATATAATGCGAGCGCTGTGCCAGTTTTTTTAAGTTATTGTTATTAAATGAAAAATAATTTTTTGGTATGATCTGGACAACGTTTTGTTGCGGCTTTGTTACCTTTCGTTTCGGTCGGTTGGGTAGTGAGGTAACACTTGGGGCGCGGCAAAGTGTTACCTGTAGAAAGTGTGGGGATATGCGGGGGTAACCGTTACTTGCGGGGTTTGCGCGGGATGCCCAGTTTCTGGCGTCGTTCCCACAGACACTTGCGGCTGACGCCGAGCTTCTTGGCCAGCTCGGTTTCGCTCATCTGGTCCTGGTTCTCCAGCACGAAACGCTGGAAGTAGTCATCCAGCGACAGGCCGGTCTGGCCGCTGGTTGCCGTGTCCGGCTCGCCCTCGTCGGTAGTCTCCCCACCGCTGCTGTCGGCGGCGGTCCCCCCGTGCTGAACCGCATAGCGCTTTTCGATGTCGGCCAGGGTGTCCGGTTCCAGGTCGAGGCCGAGCAGCTCCGGGCTGATCTGGTCGTCATCGGCCAGGATCACCGCCCGCTCGATGGCGTTTTCCAGTTCGCGGACATTGCCCGGCCAGCGGTAGCGGCGCATTACGTCAAGCGAGGCCGGGCTGAACTTCAGCGACTCGCGGCCCAGTCGGCGACAGCTGCGCGCCAGCAGTCGGCTGGCGATCTCGATGATATCGTCGCTGCGCTCGCGCAGTGGCGGCATGCGCAGCTCCATCACGTAGAGCCGGTAGTAGAGGTCTTCGCGGAACTCGCCCTGCTTGGCCAGCTGCTTCAGGTTGCGGTGGGTGGCGGCGATAAGCCGCACGTCGACCTGCTTGGGCTGTACCGAGCCGACCCGGCGGATCTCGCCCTCCTGCAGGAAGCGCAGCAGGCGGGCCTGGGCTTCCAGCGGCAGTTCGCCGATCTCGTCGAGGAACAGGGTGCCGCCGTCGGCGGCTTCGATCAGGCCGCTGCGGCCGCTGGTGGCGCCGGTAAAGGCGCCTTTCTCATGGCCGAACAATTCGGATTCGATCAGGGTTTCCGGGATCGCCGCGCAGTTCACCGAGATCATCGGCGAATGGGCGCGGGCGCTCTGCTCGTGGATGGCGCGGGCGGCCAGCTCCTTGCCGGTGCCGGATTCACCCTGGATCAGTACCGTGGCGTCGGTGCGAGCCACCTTTTCGATGCGCCGGAACAGCTCCTGCATCGGCTGGCAGCTGCCGATGATTTCGGTCTTGCCGTTGTTGGCCTGGTTGTCGGACAGTTCCTGCACCGAGGCGGCAGTCTGGCGGTGCGACAGGATGTTCTGCACCGAGTTGAGCATCTCGTCGTGATCGAACGGCTTGGCAATGTAGTCGACCGCGCCCAGTTTCATCGCATCGACCGCCGAGCGCAGGCTGGCGTAACTGGTCATGATCAGCACCGGCACGCTGCCGGCCTTGTTGATCAGGTCGGTACCGGGTGCGCCGGGCAGCCGCAGGTCACTGATGATCAGGTTGAACTGGTCCAGCTTGTACTGCTGTTCGGCCTCGTCGACCGAGCCGGCGTCGGCGACCTGGTAGTCGTTCTTTTCCAGCAGCTTGCGCAATGCGGAACGGATGATCGGTTCGTCTTCAACAATCAGAATCTGGCTCATTGACCTTCACCATACTCACTACGGGCGGTGTCACTACCGGCTGCCGGCATATCGCACGGCAGGGTAATTACGACTTGAGTGCCTTTATTCTGCTTGTTGTTGGCGGGACTGATAATTTCAATATTACCATAATGTTCCTCGACGATATTGTACACCAGTGCCAAACCCAGTCCGGTGCCCTTGCCGGGTTCCTTGGTGGTGAAGAACGGCTCGAACAGCTGTTTCTGCAGTTCCGGCGGAATGCCGCTGCCCTCGTCGGTTACCGTGACGATCACCGCTTCCTCCTCCAGCCAGGCGTCGATCCAGATCCGGCCATTCAGTTCCGAGGCGTCGCTGGCATTGTTGAGCAGGTTGACGAACACCTGCAGCAGCTGCTGCGGGTTGCCGGACACCCGGATCTCCGGCGGTACCTCGTTGAGGTAGTGCTGCTGCTTGCCGCGGGTATCCAGTGAGATCAGCTGGATCGCCTCGGCGACGCACTCGAACAGGCTGACCGGCTGGTGCTCACGGGTCGGTTCCTGGCGACCGGCATGGGCGAAACGCACCAGCGAGTCGACGATCCGGCCGATCCGTTTGGTCTGGCCGACGATCTGGTCGCCGGTCTCCAGGATATCGGGATTGTCGGTCTCCAGCTTCAGGTTCTGTGCCAGGCAGGCGATGCCGGTTACCGGGTTGCCAATCTCGTGGGCCACGCCGGCGGCGAAGCGGCCGATCGACGCCAGTCGCTCGCTGTGTGCCATGGTCTGCTGCATCAGGTGGTCTTCGGTTTCGTCCTCCATCAGGATCACCATACCGCTGTCCGGCTTGTTGCTCAGCCGGGCTTTATGCAGCCCGTACCAGCGGTGGCTGCCGGCCCGCTCCAGACAGTGGCTGGGCAGATGGCCCTCCGGTTGCTGGATGAACTCGCTGAGCAGTTCTCCCCAGGGGGCGGGGAGGGCGTCGAGCCGGGTGCCGACGCAGTCGTCGGCGTCCAGTTCGGTGTAACGCTCCATCTCGGCGTTCCACAACAACACCTGGCTGTCGCCGTCCAGCGTGCAGACGCCGATCGGCAGTTTCTGCAGGGTCAGCTTGTGGTAGCGACGCAGCTTGTCCAGTTCCGCCGCCAGGCCGGTCACCTGCTCCTGGTAGTTTTCCAGCTGGGTCTCCAGCAGATGCACGTTGCGCGCCTTGAAGCCGACCGCCGGGCCCTTGCGGCTGAGCGGTTCCAGCATCGAGGCGGCCTCGACCGGACCGAGCAGGCCGGACAAATTATGTTCCAGCTGGCTGCGCAGGCGCAGCAGGTCGATCGGTCGCAGATGCTGATCGCTCAGGGCCAGCATCTCGGCCGCCAGGCGTACCTCCCGGCGGGCGGCGTCGGCACCGAGCCGGGGCGACAGCAGGCTGACGAAATCCTCCGGCCGACTGGCTTGCAGCGGGTCGGTATTCGGCTGTTGCAGGGCGTTGACCAGGCAGGCTTCGGCGGAGCGCTGCTCCTCCGGGCTGCTCGGCGTCAGCAGCGAGATGCAGATCATCACCACCGCATTGAGCAGCAGCGACATCATCGCGGTCTGGTCCCAGTGGGTGGCGGCCAGCTGGAACGGCATGCTCTGGCCTGCTTCATGGAACAGCGGCAGCAGCATGGTCAGCAACCAGCTGCTCATGCCGACCAGCAGGCCGATGATCACCCCCCAGCGGTTGGCGCGGGCCCAGTACAGGGTGGCCAGCAGCGCCGGCAGGAACTGCAGGAACGCAAACACGGTGATGATGCCGAGCGGCTGCAGATCGGAGTCGCTGGCGATCAACCGGTAGAACAGGTAGCTGGCCAGCACCAGGGTGACGATCAGGGTACGCCGCAGCCAGAGCAGCCAGGCATAGAAGCGGGTGGTGTCGGGCAGCGGGATCAGTGGCAGGATCAGGTGGTTTTGCAGCATCGAGGCCATTGATACGGTGGCGACGATCAGGATCCCGCTGGCGGCGGACAGGCCGCCGATAAAGGCCAGCACCGTCAGCCATTCGGAGCCCAGCTGCATGCCCAGGTAGAACATTACGTGGTGCGCTTCGCCACCGACCCCCAGCGCCTGGCCGGCCCACAGGATCACCGGCACGCCCAGTGCCATCAGCAGCAGGAACAGCGGCATCCCCCAGGAGGCCTTGTAGAGGGTTTCGTCGGAGGCGTTTTCGGTGAACAGCATGTGGAACATGTGCGGCATCACCACCGCGGAGGCGAAGAACGCCAATACCAGCGAACGCCACAGGCCGCTGTCGACGTTCTGGAACAGGTCTTTGCCGGCATCCGGGTTGGCGATCAGCCAGGCTTGCAGCCCTTCCGTGCCGCCCAGCACCACGAACAGCGCATAGAGTCCGATCAGCAGAATCGCCACCAGCTTGATCAGCGACTCCACCGCCATCGCCACCACCAGGCCGGGGTGCTGGGTGCGCAGGGCGGCGTGGCGGGCGCCGAACAGGATCGCGAACAGCGCGATCACGCCGCAGAAACCGAAGGCGATCTGATCGGCGTTGAAGTCGCCATTGATCAGGTGCAGGGCGTCTGCCACCGCGCCGATCTGGATCGACAGCAGCGGCAGGGTGGCCAGCACGGTCAGCAGGCTGGTAAGGGTGCCCAGCGCGCCGCTGCGGAAGCGGAATGCGAACAGGTCGGCCAGCGAACTGAGCTGGTAGGTGCGGGTGATCCGCAGGATCGGTATCAGCAGCGCCGGCGCCAGGGCAAAGGCCGCGGCTGCGCCGGCGTAGGAGACCAGGAAGGTGTAGCCGCCCTCTTCGGCCAGGCCGAAGGCGCCGTAGAAGGACCAGACACTGGCGTACACGCCGATCGACAACACATGGGTGAGCGGGTGGCGAACCAGGCGCGATGGGATCCAGCCACGCTCGGTCAGGTAGGCGGCGCCGAACAGGAACAGCAGATAGGCGATCCCGATCAGTACAAGTTCTGGCAGGCTAAACATCGTCACGGCGCCTCATATCGAGCAGTAAAAGAAACAGCACCAGTGCCAGCCAGGCGACGAACGGCTGGAACCAGGGTTCCGGATGGCTCTGCCACCAGTCGACCACCATCGGCAGCATCAGGTAGACGGCGGGGATCAGCAACAGCAGTAGGCGATGCAGGTACATGGTCAGCCCTGCCAGTGGATGCTGGGCCGGCGCGGAATCTGCTCCGGTCGCCAGTTTTCGACCGCCCAGCTCAGCAGTTCCTCAGCGCGGGCGTCGGTCAGGGTGCTGTCCGGCCGCTGGCCGAGGAAGCGCAGTGCCGCCAGCAGCTGCGGCACCGGTTGCTGGTCGTCCAGTGGCGCGGCGAAAGTCTGCTTGCTGAGCTTCTGGCCGGCGGCGTTGCTGGCCACCGGGATATGGCAGTAATGCGGCTGCGGGTAGCCGAGCAGCCGCTGCAGACGGATCTGCTTCGGGGTCTCGTCGAGCAGGTCGCAGCCGCGCACGACATGGCTGATCCCTTGCAGGTAATCGTCCACCACCACCGCCAACTGGTAGGCGAACAGGCCGTCCTTGCGGCGGATCACGAAATCGCCGCTGTCCTGGTCGAGCCGGTACTGCTGTGGTCCCTGGATCTGGTCGTCGAAAGCCAGCGACCGGCTATCCACGTGAACACGGATGGCACACTGCTGCTGTTCATGCGGCGGTTGCAGCAGGCAGTAGCGGTCGTACAGGTTGCTGCCGGTGCGTTTCTGAATGGCGCTGCGTGAGCAGTCGCAGCGGTAGGCGCTCTGTTGCTCGAGCAGCTGTTCCAGCGCTTGTTGGTAGTGGTGCAGACGGTCGCTCTGGTAGCTGATCGGGCCATCCCAATGCAGGCCGAACCGTTCCAGGGTCTGGGGGATGACGATGCGGGCGCCGGGGTGTTCGCGGGGAGGATCGAGGTCTTCGATGCGCAGTAGCCAGCGCCCCTGCCGGGCGCGCGCATCCAGATAGCTGGCCAGTGCAGCCAGTAGCGAGCCGAAGTGCAACAACCCTGTTGGAGAGGGCGCGAAGCGACCGATATAACTCACAGCCTATGCGTGTAAGCAGGGGCCGGGGGCGCCGGCCCGCTCAGGTCAGCTGCCGAGCTGCTTTTCTTTGATTTCGGCCAGCGTCTTGCAGTCGATGCACAGGGTCGCTGTCGGACGGGCCTCCAGGCGGCGGATACCGATCTCGATGCCGCAGGCATCGCAGAAACCGTAGTCGTCCTCTTCAATCCGCTCCAGCGCTTCGTCAATCTTTTTGATCAGCTTGCGTTCGCGGTCGCGAGTACGCAGTTCCAGGCTGAACTCCTCCTCCTGGCTGGCGCGGTCGCTCGGATCGGCGAAGTTGGTGGCCTCTTCCTGCAGATGGTGGATGGTGCTGTCGACCTCCTCCATCAGCTCCCGCTTCCAAGAGTTGAGGATGCCGCGGAAATGATCGCATTGTGCTTCACACATGTACTCTTCGTCTTTCCGGATCGGATAGGGCTCGAAGTGTGTGAATTGGGTGTCATTACTGTTTGGCATGGGCACTGCCTCACTCAAAATTATCGCCGAATCTATGGCGTTTTCACCTGCCTGTGAATGGTGCCGGAACCTGTTCCCGACGCCACGAAAGGCAGCAGAAGTTACCAGAAGCCTCGACGTTGCACCAGTCCCTTTTTTGACAAATCGGGAAGCCGGAGAGCCTTATAAGAGTTATGTCTAGTCCAGTCTGCAGTGGTTGTAAAATTCCGCCTGCGGTCGCTGTTCAAATGCACTGGTAAATCTTGTGACTCGCGACGCCTCGGATAACCCGGTAGCCATCGAAGGAGCTCGCTACTCGCTGAGCAGGGAGATTTATCCATTTCTTCATCGAGCGAATATAATGCGCCCTTTAAATAGAGTTGGTGAGTGGGAGTAGCGAGTATGACAGCGCAGTGGACCCGGCGGGCGGTCGACATTCAGTCGTTCAAGGTGATGGATCTGCTCAAGCGTGCCAAGGAACTGGACGCACTGGGCCATGACGTGGTGCATATGGAGGCTGGCGAGCCGGACTTCGCTACCGCTGCGCCGATCGCCGAGGCCGCCAAGGCGGCGATCGAGCAGGGGCTGACCCAATACACCGCCTCGGCCGGCATCATGCCGCTGCGCGAAGCGATCTCCGACTGGTACCGGACCCGCTACGGGCTGGATATCCCGCCGCAGCGGATTATCGTCACCTCGGGCGCATCGGGCGCGCTGCTGATGGTGTTCTCACTGCTGGCCGAGCAGGGCCGCAGCTTTATGATGAGCGACCCGGGCTACCCCTGTAACCGCCAGTTCCTGCGGCTGATCGAGGCGCGCGGCCAGTTGGTGCCGGTCGATGCCAGCGACAACTTCCAGCTGACGCCGGCGCTGATCGAGCAGCACTGGCAGCCGCAGACCGCCGGGGTGTTGCTGGCCTCGCCGTCCAATCCGACCGGCGCGGTGGTCGGCCGCGACCAGCTGCGGGCGATCTCGGAAACCGTGCGCCAACTGGATGGCCAGCTGGTGGTCGACGAGCTCTACCATGGCCTGACCTACGGTTTCGACGCCAGCTCGGTGCTGGAGGTCGATCCGGATGCTTTCGTGATCAACAGCTTCTCCAAGTATTTCGGCATGACCGGCTGGCGGCTCGGCTGGATGGTGGTGCCGGAAGCGGCGGCGCCGGAGGTGGAAAAGCTGGCCCAGAACCTGTTCATCTCGCCCTGCACCATCTCCCAGTACGCCGCGTTGGCAGCGTTCAAACCGCAGACGCTGGAGATTCTGGAGCAGCGCCGGCAGGCGTTCGCCGAGCGCCGCGACCTGCTGGTCGGCGGTCTGCGCGAGCTGGGCTTCGATATCCCGGTGACCCCGGAAGGGGCGTTCTACGTCTACGCCGGTGCCAGTCACCTGACCAGCAACACCTTCGACTACTGCTGGTCGCTGCTGGAGCAGGATAAGGTGGCAGTGACGCCGGGCGTCGATTTCGGCAGCCACCACGCCGACCAATATATCCGCTTCTCCTACACCACCGGGTTGGACCGGATCGAATTGGCGCTGGAGCGGCTGCAACGCCGGATCGGCCGCTGATGGAGCTGGAATCACTGATCGAAGGGCGGCTGATCCGCCGTTACAAGCGTTTCCTGGCCGACATCGAACTGGCCGACGGCAGCCAGTTGACCGCCCACTGCCCGAATACCGGTTCGATGAAGAACTGCGCCACCCCGGGCAGCCGGGTCTGGCTGCTCGACTCGCACAACCCCAAGCGCAAATATCGGCTCGGCTGGGAACTGGTCGAGGTGCAGCCCGGGGCGTTGGCCTGTATCAATACCGGCCGTGCCAATGCGCTGGTGCGCGAGGCGATCGAGAATGGCGTGGTTGGCGAGTTGCAGGGGTATGCCTCGATACGGCAGGAAGTGAAGTACGGTGAAAACAGCCGCATCGACCTGTTGTTGAGTGGCGGCGAACGACCGGATGCCTGGGTGGAGATCAAGAACGTTACCCTGCTGGAGGAGGCTGGCTGGGGCAGTTTTCCCGATGCGGTGACCGCCCGTGGCGCCAAGCACCTGCGTGAACTGATGCAGATGGTGGCTCAGGGACAGCGGGCGGTGATGCTGTTCTGTGTGCCGCACGGCGGCATCCGGCGGGTACGGCCGGCCGACCATATCGATCCGCAATACGGCCGCCTGCTGCGCGAAGCGGCCGCCGCCGGGGTGGAGCTACTGGCCTATGGCGGCCAGCCGACGCCCGAGCGGGTGGTGCTGACCGAGCGACTGCCGGTCGAGTTTTGAGGGTCAGCCTTGGTTGATCCAGAGCGCGCCGTCGCGCAGCTCGAACG
Organism: Marinobacterium arenosum; assembly: GCF_019795155.1. Classification (GTDB taxonomy): domain Bacteria; phylum Pseudomonadota; class Gammaproteobacteria; order Pseudomonadales; family Balneatricaceae; genus Marinobacterium_C; species Marinobacterium_C arenosum. The sequence continues at coordinate 16,826 of NZ_JAILYN010000045.1, forward strand.
GGACCGAGGTTAACGCATCGCCGACGCAGGGACCGAACACGCACTCGCCGCTGTCGATCTTGAACAGTGCACCGTGGGTGGCACACTGCAGGAAGTTCTTTTCCACATCCAGGAACTGGTCCGGCATCCACTCCAGCGGGATGCTGCGGTGCGGGCAGTTGTTCTCGTACAGGTAGAGTTGGCCGTGCTTGCGCACCGCGACCAGGGCGCGCTCGCCGGCCTGCAGCCCCTTGGCGCTGTTGTCTGCAATCTCGTTTTCGGCGCACAGGCGGATCATCGGATCTCCTTGCTACAGGGTGGTGGGTTGGTGGCGTAAGGTACTGCATGCCTGAACAGAGTTAAAGTCGGTTTGCACAGGCTTCAACCAGCGGCCGGCTGCGCCCGCTATAATAGCGGCCAGGATGACTGACATTTCCCACCAATCCCTGTTTTCACTGATCCCGGCACTGCTGCTGTCGCTGCTGCTGCATCTGGTGCTGGCCGGTGGGATCTGGTGGTACCGTTCGCAGCAACCGGCGCAGCCACCGGGTCGCCCGTCGGGCTGGGCCGGGCCACTGCAGACCCGACTGGTGCCGGCGCCCCGCCGAGAAACGGTCGAATCCCTGGAACGTGCCGAGTCGGAGCCTCTGATAGAGCCAGAGCCAGAGCCAGAGCCAGAGCCAGCGCTTCAATTGACACCCGAACCGGAGCCTGAACCGCCACCGATCGTAAAAAAAACGGTCGAGACTCGGCGGCCAACGCCGAGCGCTGCCAAGGCTACGCCAGTCGTCCCGCCTCCGGCAGTGAAACAGCGGGCGCAGGCACGCCAATCGGCGCCATCACCGTCCGAGCAGGGTGCGGAGGCACCGGCTGCGGCTGCTGAGTCGTTAGCGCCAGCGCCGGAAGAGGGGCCGGTGGAGCTGCAAGCGCCGCAATATGCCATGCCGGCCACACCGCCGGACTATCCGCTGCGGGCGCTGCGTCGCGGCTGGCAGGGCCAGGTACTGCTGCAGCTGCAGCTGGATGCCGTGGGCAGGGTGACGGCGGTCGAGGTGGTACGCAGTTCCGGCTATCCGGTGCTGGACCGCGCCGCCGAGCAGGCCGCCCGCCGCTGGCGCTTCAAACCGGCCATCCGTCATGGCCGTCCGGTGGCTTCCTATGTGAAGATACCGGTCGATTTTCAATTGAAGGACCAACGCCGTTGATCGTTTCCCCCGCTATGCTGACCCGGTTGCTGCTACTGGCACTTCCTTTATTGGCGCTGCTGTCGCTGGGCAGCGGCGTGATCGCGCTGCAGTGGTCGGAGCTCTGGCAGGCCGATTCCGCCACCATGATGGTGCTGTTGGAACTGCGCCTGCCCCGGTTGCTGCTGACCCTGCTCGGCGGTGCCCTGCTGGGATTGACCGGCGCGGTGGTGCAGGCGTTGTTCCGCAATCCGCTGGCCGACCCGAGCCTGATCGGCGTGTCGGCCGGCGCCGGGCTGGCGGCGGTGGCGCTGCTGGTCATGGGCGGCAGCCTGCTCGGCGGATTTGTCGGTCTGTTGCTGCTGCCGTTGGCGGCGTTCGGTGGCGGTCTGCTGACCACGCTGCTGGTGGCACGGATCGCCCGCACCGGTACCGGCCTGTCGGTGACCACCATGCTATTGGCCGGTATCGCCATCAATTCGCTGGCGGCGGCGATCATCAACCTGTTTCAGTACCTGGCCGATGACCTGTCGCTGCGTCAGAGTCTGTACTGGCTGCTGGGCGGCTTCCAGCAGGGAGGCTGGGCCGAGGTGGTGGTGATGCTGCCGGTCGCCGTGCTGGTGATCGGCGCGTTGCTGCGCTACGGCCAGCGGCTCAACCTGATGCTGCTGGGCGACCGCGAGGCGGTGGCGCTCGGGGTGCCGGTGCATCAGCTACGCCGCCGGCTGGTGATCTTGGCGGCGCTGGGCGTGGCGGTGGTGGTTTCGCTGGCCGGCATGATCGGCTTCGTCGGGCTGGTGGTGCCGCACTGGGTACGGCTGCTGTGCGGCCCGGATCACCGTCACCTGCTGCCGCTGTCGGCGCTGCTTGGTGCGCTGTTCCTGACCCTGGCGGATCTGATGTCGCGTACCCTGCTGAGTCCGTCGGAGCTGCCGATCGGCATCGTTACGGCGATGGTCGGCGGGCCCTTCTTCCTGTCGATGATCCTGTACCGGCGGAGGTTCTGATGCTGCAATTGGATTCGCTGCGGGTCCGGCATGGCGGTCATGCCTGTCTCGATGACGTCAGCCTGACGCTGCAGGAGGCTGAACTCACGATACTGCTGGGGCCGAACGGCGCCGGCAAGTCGACCCTGCTGCAGCTGGCCGCCGGCCTGCAGGAAGCGGATAGCGGCACGGTATCGCTGGACGGCCAGCCGTTGGCGGCGCTGGCACTTGAGTGGCGCGCGCTGCGGCTGGCGGTGCTGCTGCAGCGCCAGCAACTGAATTTCGCCTTCAGCGCCGAGCAGGTGGTGGCGTTGGGTGCCTATCCGTTGCAGCTCAGCGACGCCGACACCCTCAAGGTGGCGCAACTGCGGCTGGCTGAGCTGGAACTGCAGCCGCATGCCGATCAGGACTACCTGACCCTGTCCGGCGGCGAACAGCAGCGGGTGCAGTTGGCGCGGGTGCTGGCCCAGTGCGGTACCGACTGTCGCTGGCTGCTGTTGGACGAGCCGCTGGCGGCGATGGACCTGCGCCATCAGCACCTGGCGCTGCATCTGTTGCGGCAACGGGTGGCGGCTGGGGTCGGAGTGCTGGCGGTGCTGCACGACCCGGTGCTGGCGGCCCAATACGCCGACCGGGTGGTATTGCTGAAGGAGGGCCGGGTATTGGCGGACGGCGCACCGCGTGAGGTGCTGGATTCCGCCAATCTCAGTGCCTTGTACGGCCTGCAGGTACAGGCCCACTGGCATCCGCAGGGACTGCAGTTACAGAGTCGACTCGACCAGGCCGTCGGCCCTTAGCCGGGCGATCAATTTGTCGACCGCCTGCGGGTCTTCGCTGTCCAGGGTGTAGCTGTACGGCAGTTCGTCTTCGCCGAGCGGCTGCAGATTTTCCAGTTGCGATTGCATGATCGCCACGTCGGCATCGGACGGGTCGCCGCCCTGGCGGGTGCGTTCCTCCAGTCGCTGCTCCAGCACCTGCGGATCGCAGCTGCAGCTCAGGATGCGCATCGGTACCCGCAACTGGTGGGCCATCTCGGCGTAGCTGAGCCGGCTGCGGCGGCGGATGAACGTGGCGTCCACCACCACCGAGTAGCCGGCCTGCAGCAGCGCGCGGCTGGTGTGCAGCAAGTGGTTGTAGGTGTGGACGTTCATCTGCTTGCCATACAGCTCCAGCTGCTGTCCCTCGCGGCTCAGTTCGGCGAACAGCCGCTTGCGCTCGACATCGGAACGGATCCGGATGATGCCCAGCTGCTCGATCATCTGGTCGCTGAGGGTGCTCTTGCCACTGCCGGAGACACCGTTCATCAGGTACAGCACCGGCTGCGGCCGGTTGGCGTAGCGGTTGGCCAGTGCGGCATAGTGGCGGAACTCGTCGATATCCTTGTGCATGCCGATCATCGCCACCTTGGCCCGCACCATCGCCCGGTAGGCCTTGTAGAAGTTCAGCAGCTGCACCCCTTCGTAGTCGCCGCCCAGTTCCAGGTACTGGTTCAGGCAGCGCGACGCCCAGCGGAACTGGCCGTTGGCCTCCAGGTCCATCAGCAGGAAGGCCAGGTCGCAGATGGTGTCGATCCAGCGGAACTGCAGGTTGAACTCGATGCAGTCGAACAACCGCAGTTCACCGTTAAACAGATTGATGTTGCCCAGGTGCAGGTCGCCGTGGCACTCGCGCACATGGCCGCCGGCCTTGCGCTGGCGGATCAGGTCGGTGAGCGCCCGGAACTGCTGGGCGGTGCGGTTCGACAACCGCTGCAGCTGCTGCCAGTCGTCGGCGCTGTCCAGCACGTTGCCGATATGCAGGAAATTGTCGGACACCACGTCCCAGATGGTGTCGGGCTCGCCCCAGGGGCTGTCGCTGGCGACGATCGGGATGCGGCTGTGGAAGTCGGCGATCTGTTCCGCCAACCGGTCGATCCATTCAGCTGGGAATCGGTTTGCCCGCAGTAGAATGTCCAGTCGTTCGTCCGGGTTGAACTGGCGCATGCGCACCGCGTATTCGAACGGCTCGTCGTCCGCGTCCAGCACCGGTTCATTGGCGCTGCCGCAGATTGCCACCACCTGCTGGTAGATGTCCGGCGCCAGCCGCTGGTTCAGGCGCAGCTCCTCTTCGCAGCAATGTTTGCGCTGTTCCAGGGTGGTGAAGTCGAGGAAGCCGAAGTCGACCGGTTTCTTGATCTTGTAGGCGAACTCGCCGGTCAGCAGCAGCCAGGAGATATGGGTCTCGATCACCTGTATCGGTTCGCTCACAGGATGGGGGTAAGCTGCCGGATTCTGAAGGGCTTCAATCAGTTCTGGGTACATAGGAGTCCGCCGCTGGTGGTCGCACCGAGCCAGAGCGGAACCTCTGTATCGGTGGGTTTGGGAAGGCATTATACTTAGCGTATGACTAAAAAGAGAAACGCCCGCAGCCGAAAGCGGACACCCAACAAGCCGGCCAAGCGCCGGTTTCTTCGTCCTATCCTGCTGTTTTTCCTCAAGCTTTCCGTGGTCTTGCTGGTGCTCGGCAGCTTCGGACTGATCTATCTGGATGCCCAGATCCGCGACAAGTTCGAAGGCAAACGCTGGGCTGTGCCGGCCAAGGTCTATGCCCGTCCGCTGGAGTTGTACCCCGGCCAGACGCTGTCACGCGATGATCTGAAACAGGAATTGAAAGGGCTCGGTTACCGCTTTGTGCGCCATGCCAACCAGGCCGGCACGGTGGAGTGGGCCAGCCAGCGGGTGCGGGTGCAGACCCGTGGTTTCCACTTCCCCGATGGTGAGGAGCCGCCCCGTGACCTGATGTTGGCGTTCGGCGGCGGGCAGTTGCAGTCGATTCGCAACCGCAGTGGCGGCAATCTGCCGCTGGTGCGGCTGGAGCCGATCCTGATCGGCGGCATCTATCCGCAGGATCACGAGGACCGTGATCTGATCCGCTTGGCGGAGGCGCCGGAATATCTGACCCAGGCGCTGATCCAGGTCGAGGACCGGGATTTCTACCAGCATCACGGCATCTCGCTGAAGGGGATCAGCCGGGCGATGTGGGTCAACCTGAAGGCGCGCCGTTTCGTGCAGGGCGGCTCGACCTTGACCCAGCAGCTGGTCAAGAACTTCTACCTGACCTCGGAGCGCTCGCTGGCCCGCAAGCTGCTGGAACTGCCGATGGCGATCCTGCTGGACCTGCATTACGACAAGGACGAGATTCTCGAAGCCTACCTGAACGAGGTCTACCTGGGGCAGTCCGGCAACCGGGCGATCCATGGCTTTGGGCTGGCCAGTCAATATTACTTCGCCCAGCCGATCCGCGAACTGCAGCTGCACCAGGTGGCGCTGCTGGCCGGCTTGGTCAAGGGGCCCTCCTACTACGATCCGCGCCGGAACCCGGCGCGGGCCAAGCGGCGCCGCGACCTGGTGCTGAAAGTGCTGGCCGATCAGGGGGTGATCAGCCAGCAGCAGATGGCCCAGGCGCAGAGTCAGCCCTTGGGGGTGGTCAAGAAGCAGGGGCTGCATAAGGGGGCCTATCCGGCCTACCTGGATCTGGTCAAGCGCCAGCTGCGCGACGAGTATCCGCAGGAAGCACTCAGCTCCGAGGGGCTGCGGGTGTTCACCAGTCTGGACCCGCTGGTCCAGCATCGGGCGGCGACGGCGCTGGGGCGCACCATCGGCCAGCTGGAGAAACGCCATCCGAAGCAGAAGGAGCAGCTGGAGGGCAGCATGGTGGTGACCGATCCGCAGACCGGCGAAGTGCTGGCGCTGATCGGCGGTCGCAACGTACGCTACCAGGGCTTCAACCGGGCGCTGGACATGCGCCGGCCGATCGGCTCGCTGGTCAAGCCGGCGCTCTACCTGGCGGCATTGGAGAAGGGCTACACCCTGGCCTCGATCCTCGATGATGAACCGATCAAGCTGCGCCAGCCGGACGGTAGCGCCTGGCAGCCGCAGAATTTCGACCGGCTCAGCCACGGCCTGGTGCCGCTGCACCGTTCATTGGCACTGTCCTACAACCAGTCTACCGCCCGGCTGGGGTTGGATATCGGCACCGGCACGGTGGTCGACATGCTGCACCGCTTGGGCGTGCGCGAGGAGCTGAACCCCTATCCGTCGCTGTTCCTCGGCGCTGCCAACCTGGCCCCGGTCGATATGGCGCAGATCTACCAGACCATCGCCGCCAACGGCTTCCGTACGCCGCTGCGCGCGATCCGGATGGTGACCGATGCCGAGAACCGCGAACTGTCCCGCTACCCCTATGCGGTGGAGCAGCAGGTGGCGCCGGAGACCATCCACCTGATCCAGTATGCGCTGCAGGAGGTGGCCCGCGAAGGCACCGCCCGCTACGCCTACAGCCAACTGCCGGCGGAGCTGAACCTGGCCGGCAAGACCGGCACCTCGAACGATCAGCGCGACAGCTGGTTTGCCGGCTTTGCCGGCGATCGCCTGGCGGTGGTCTGGCTGGGGCGGGACGATAATGGCAAACTGCCGTTCACCGGCAGTGGCGGTGCTCTCAGGGTCTGGACCGAGTTGATGCGGCTGGAGAGGCCGCAGCCGTTTTACGCCACCCGGCCGGAAAATATTGAGTATGTCTGGATAGACGATGCCAGCGGGCTGCGCTCCGCCGAAGGCTGCGAGGGCGCGCGCCAGCTACCGTTTGTGATCGGCAGTGCGCCGCATGAGGCGGTCGCCTGCGCCCGCCAATTGCAGGCCTTTGAAACGCCGCTGAAGTGGTTTAGACAATGGTTCAGGTGACCAAGATGATGCAGAGAGTTCGATCGGTACAATCCATTCGCTTGCCCATGGCGGCGCTGGCGGTCACGTTGCTGGCCGGTTGTGCCGGCCAGGGCTACCGGGTGCCGGTGGAGGATCGCTCGGCGCCCGCCGGCGGGGAGGTACAGATCGAATCGCGCCGGGAGTCCAGCGGCGTTACCGTGACCCCGGTGGCTCCGCCGGTGTTGCAGACCCGGCCGCTGGAGAGCGCGCCGTTAAATTCATCCGTGCCGGATCAGGCGCCGCAGGCCGCGCCGCTGCCGGTGCTGCCGCCGCAGAGCCGGCAGCCGCGTAATGCGGCGGTGGTGGCGTTGTTGAACAATGCCCGCCAGCAGGCCGCTCAGGGCGAGCTGCTGGCCGCCCAGAGCAGCCTGGAACGGGCCCAGCGGATCGCGCCGCGCGACCCCGAAGTCTACTACCAGTTGGCGGAGCTGCGGCGCCGTCAGCAGCAGTACCGCCAGGCCGAGCAGCTGGCGCTGCGCGGACTGGAACTGTCCGGTGGCCAACCGGCGATGCAGAGGGCATTGTGGCTGCTGGTGGCCGACGTGCGCCAGGCTGATGGTGACCGCCAGGGCGCGCGCGAGGCGCGCGAACGGGCTGCCCGCTACTGATTGCTCCCATGGCCTGAATCATTATTAAAAACAAATTGTTAAAAACAAAAGCCCGCTCAACTGAGCGGGCTTTTCTATGTTTGCTGTGCAGCTGCGGGAGCTAAGCTTTGTAGCAGCTCGCTTTGCGAGCGACCGTAAAACGTTCAGGTTGCGACTGACTCTGCCCAGCCTGAGCTGTTCCTACAGCTAGCCTGAATGGCTAGCTTAGCTTGCCTTTCCGGTGCTGGCCTGCAACGTCGCCGGCAATTGGCTAGCCAGTAAAAGAAGCGCAACCGCCAGGCCGAGACCGTAGAGCTGCGGCAGGCCGGTCGCTGCCAGTGGGCTGTGCGGACTGAGCAGTACCAGCGTAGCGGCCGCCAGCAGCGCGCCGAGCAGCAGCAACGGCTGGCGAGCGGCGCCCAGCAACAGGCTGCCGAGCAGCCAGCAGGCGGCCACCACCAATACCAGTGCCGCGCTGTAGTCGTTGCCCAGTTCCGCCCGTCGGAACAGCTCGAACAGCGCGAACAGCACCAGCAGCCAGCGTCCCCAAGCGGCCTGGCTCCACTGCCAGCCGCGCGCCAGCGCCAGCAGTGCGCTGCCGATCAGCGGCAGCGCGGCATAGTCGGCCAGGTTGGTCAGCAGCCGCTTCAGCGTCTGGCTGTCCTGGCCGGTGCTATCCAGCAGCAGCTCGGCCAGCCCGGACAGGGCGATAAAGCCGCTGGCCAGGCTAAGCACCAGCAGATGCCCACGCTGCTGCTCGGCAACCCGTTCGGCGCCGCGGTACAGCAGGCCGGCGGCGATAGCCGCTGCCAGCAGCAGTACCAGGCTGTTCAGCATCTCCATCATGGCTTAGGCCAGCTTGGCAAACACGCTGTCGGCCGCGGCGATGGTCGCCTCGATATCCGCCTGGCTGTGGGCGGCGGAGACGAAGCCGGCTTCGAACGCCGACGGTGCCAGGTAGACACCTTCCTGCAGCATGCCGTGGAAGAAGCGGCCGAACTTGTCGGCATCGCAGGCGGTGGATTCGGCGAAGCTGGTCACCTGGGCCTGGTCGGTGAAGAACAGGCCGAACATGCCGCCGACCCGGCTGGTGGTGAACGGTACGCCGTTGGCGGCGGCGACCGCTTCCAGCCCCTGGGTCAGCAGTTCCACCTTGGCGGACAGCTGCTGGTAGAAGCCCGGTTCGCTGATCGCGTTCAGCATCGCCAGGCCGGCGGCCATCGCCAGCGGATTGCCGGACAGGGTGCCGGCCTGGTAGACCGGGCCGAGCGGGGCGATATGCTGCATGATCTCGCGCTTGCCGCCGAAGGCGCCGACCGGCAGACCGCCGCCGATCACCTTGCCCAGGGTGGTCAGGTCCGGCTTGACGCCGTAGACCGCCTGGGCGCCGCCCAGCGCCACCCGGAAGCCGGTCATCACCTCGTCGAAGATCAGCACGCTGCCATGCTGGTCGCAGACCTCGCGCAGCCCCTGCAGGAAGCCGTCCTGCGGCGGGATGCAGTTCATGTTGCCGGCCACCGGTTCGACGATGATGCAGGCGATCTGCTCGCCGATCTCGGCGAACGCCTGGCGTACCGAATCGAGGTCGTTGAAGTTCAGCGTGATGGTGTGTTCGGCCAGTGCCGCCGGTACCCCCGGCGAGTTCGGCTCGCCCAGGGTCAGTGCGCCGGAGCCGGCCTTGACCAGCAGCGAGTCGGAGTGGCCGTGGTAGCAGCCCTCGAACTTGACGATCTTGTCGCGACCGGTGTAGCCGCGTGCCAGCCGGATCGCGCTCATGGTCGCTTCGGTGCCGGAGCTGACCATCCGTACCATCTCGATGTTCGGCATCAGCTGGCAGACCTTGTCGGCCATCTCGATCTCGATCTCGGTCGGTGCACCGAAGCCCAGGCCGTTGTCCAGTGCCGCGCGTACCGCGCCGACCACCCGTTCATCGGCGTGGCCGAGGATCATCGGCCCCCAGGAACCGACGTAGTCGATATAGCGCTTGCCGTCTTCGTCCAGCAGGTAGGCGCCCTGGCCGGATTTGAAGAACAGCGGCGTGCCACCGACGCCTTTGAAGGCGCGTACCGGGGAGTTAACGCCGCCCGGGATATGGGCTTGCGCTTGTTCGAACAGCGTTTCGGAACGGGACATGGTCAGTCTCCCTGTCGATCAATTGGAAAAATGAAAAGAAGTAAAAATAAAAAATGGATATTCAGAACTGTTGCTGGAAGCGGCGCGCCTGGGCGCGGATATCGTCGGCGGCGAACAGTGCGTGCACCACCGCCACCATGTCGGCGCCGGCCGCGATGATTTGGCCGGCATTATCCACGCTAATGCCGCCGATCGCCACTGTCGGTAGCTGGACCTGCCGGCGAGCCTCGTCCAATACCGACAGTCGCGCCGGCCGGGCATCGGGCTTGGTGCGCGACGGGAAGAAGGCACCGAAAGCGACATAGTCGGCGCCGCCCCGGGCGGCGTGCTGCGCCAGGGCGAGGGAATCGTGGCAGGTGATGCCGATGATCGCCTCGGCGCCCAGCAGTTGGCGGGTTTCGGCCAGGGCGCCATCCTGCTGGCCGAGGTGGACCCCGGCGGCACCGCTCCGATGGGCCAGTTGCGGGTCGTCGTTGATGATCAACGGTATCTCGAACCGGCGGCAGAGTTCGTTCAGTGCGCTGGCCTGGCGCAACCGCTTGGCATCGTCGTCGGACTTGTCGCGGTATTGCACGATCCGGGCGCCGCCGCGCAGGGCCTGCTCGACCGAGTCGAGCAGTCGTCGGTCGTCGGCCATCAGGGTGCTGTCGGTAATGGCGTAGAGGCCACGCAGGGTCGGTCGGGACATCAGTGTTGCTCCTGCAGGTAGTATTGTTCGAGCTGTTGGCGGCTGAGCAGGCCGAGGATCGCACCCCGGTTCGATTCGACATAGAGGGTGTCGACGCCCTGTTTGTTCATGTTGTCGAGTGCTTCTTTCAGGGTGGCGCGGAACGAGATCGGCGCCAGGTCGCGACGCATCGCCGGAATCTCGAACAGCTCGGCACTTGGGGCTTCCGGGTGCTGGTCGAGCCACTGGCGCAGGTCGGCGCAGGGCAGCAGGGCGTACTGGTTGTCGCGGCGGATCAGCAGTTCGGTATGCTGATGGCACAGCTGTTCGGCTTCGCTGCGGGGCAGCGAAGCCTCGCTCAGCTGGAACTGACGGCTCATCAGACTGCCGACGGCGGCGCGCGACAGCGCCTGGCTCAGCGGCTGGTCGCGGTAGTCCAGTCCCTGGGCGCGTAACGTGGTGATAAACAGCGACGGGGTGTTCAGCAGGTAGCGGACGGTCAGGTTGCCGATGACGATGGCGATCATGCCGGGCAGGATAATATTGGGATTGCCGGTTAGTTCCAACAGTGCGGTCAGCGCCGCCAGCGGGGCATTGAGCACCGCGCCCATCATCGCGCCCATGCCGAGCATGGCATAGAAGCCGGATTCTGAAACCTGCAGATCGACCAGGCTGGCGCCGATCTGCCCCATCGCGCCGCCGGCCATGGCGCCGATAAAGAAGGTCGGGCCGATCGAACCGCCCGGCACGCCCAGGCCGATGATCAGCGGGGTCAGCAGGCCCTTGGCGAGCAGCAGGATCAACAGCGTCTGTAAGCCGAAGGTGCCGGACAGGCTGGCGGAGACGCTGTCGTAACCGATCCCCATCACCTCCGGCACCCAGAGCGCGACCAGGCCGGTCAGCAGGCCGGCGCAGAGCAGCCGCAGCGACAGTGGAAGCTCAGACAGCCGGATGGTCTGTCGGACGATATGGTTGAATGCGGCGGCAATCAGGCCGATCAGCACGCCGACCAGCATGATGTAGGGCACCTCGGCCAGTGAGGCGATGGTCAGCGACGGCACATCCAGCACCGCCTCGCTGCCGAGCAGCAGCCGGTTGGTGACATCGGCGGTGACCGCGGCGACCATGATCGGCACGAAACCGACCGCCGAATATTCCAGCAGGATCACCTCCATGGCGAAGATCACCCCGGCCAGTGGGGTGTTGAAGGCGGCGGCGATGGCGGCGGCGCTGCCGCAGCCGACCAGCAGTCGCAACGAGTTGTTGGGCAGGTGGAGGTATTGGCCGAGCAGGCTGCTGCAGGCGGCGCCGATATGGATTGCCGGGCCTTCACGACCGACCGAATGGCCGCTGATCAGCGCAATGCTGGCGCAGGCCAGCTGGTTCAGCATGTTGCCCAGCGGCAGCTGGCTCTGGTGATAGCTGATCCGCTCCAGTACATGCACCACGCCGACCTTGCGGGCGGCGGCCGGAATGCTGGCCAGCAGGGCGATCAGTGCCAGGCTGCCGGCCACCGGCAGCAGGAAGCGGGCCCAGCCGGGCATGGATTCGAAGGCATCGGCATGGGGCAGCAGAAACTCCAGCGGTGCAGCCACCATCAACCGGAACAGCGAAATCAGCAGTGCGGTGGCGATGCCGGACAGTACCCCCAGTATTACCAGCTGGGGCAGGGCATCGGTATGGGCCAGGCGGTCGCGAAAGTTCTCCAGCGACCAAAGGGGGTTATCCATCGAGTCGGGTTCAGCCTGTTCGAGTTATTGTCTGTGTGCAGGGCCGAGTGCCGGTGGCCGATCTGGCTGGGGGCGACGACAGCCTTATCTTATCACTGTGTCTCAATAGTCTTTGGGGCCACTGGCGAGTATCATACGTTACCAGAACCGGCCCGTTTTTTTTACGTCACTCTGCTATTTGAACGGGTCCACGGGTTTGGGCCGCGGCGCTTTGCATGGGGCGTGGCGGTTTTAAGATGATCTTTGCGTCCGGCTGTTTGCCGGGCTGGTAGGAGAGATGGCTGTGATCAAGGTAGGTATCGTAGGTGGCACCGGCTATACCGGTGTCGAGCTGCTGCGGATTCTGGCGAACCACCCGCAGGTGAAAGTGGAGGTGATCACCTCCCGTTCGGAAGAGGGTATCCGCGTTGCCGATATGTTCCCGAACCTGCGCGGCCACCATGATCTGGCATTCAGCGTGCCGAGCGTCGATACCCTGGCCCGTTGCGACCTGGTGTTCTTCGCCACCCCGCACGGCGTGGCGATGAGCATGGCGCCGGAGCTGGTGGCGCGTGGCGTCAAGGTGATCGACCTGGGGGCCGATTTCCGGATCCGTGACCTGGAGCTCTGGTCCAAGTGGTACGGTATGGAGCATACCGCGCCGGAACTGGCCGCCCAGGCGGTCTATGGCTTGCCGGAGGTGCACCGCGAACAGATTCGCGAAGCACAGCTGATCGCCTGTCCGGGCTGCTACCCGACCGCCGCCCAGCTGGGCTTCCTGCCGCTGATCGAGCGCCAGTTGATCGACCGACGGCGGCTGATCGCCGATTGTAAATCCGGTGTCAGCGGCGCCGGCCGCGGTGCCAACGTCGGCACCCTGCTGTGCGAAGCCAGCGAAAGCATGAACGCCTACGGCGTGCACGGCCACCGCCATCTGCCGGAGATCAAGCAGGGGCTGAGCGAAGCGGCGGGTCGGCCGGTCAACTTGACCTTCGTACCGCACCTGACGCCAATGATCCGTGGTATCCACGCTACCCTGTACGGGGTGCTGAAGGATCCGGTCGATCCGGGCTTGCAGCAGCTGTTCGAAGAGCGCTACGCCAATGAGCCGTTCGTTGATGTGATGCCGGCCGGCAGCCATCCGCAGACCCGTAGCGCCAAGGGCTCCAACATGTGCCGGATTGCGGTGCACCGGCCGCAGGGTGACGATACCGTGGTAGTACTGTCGGTGATCGACAACCTGGTCAAGGGGGCCGCCGGCCAGGCCGTCCAGAATATGAACATCCTGTTCGGCTTCGATGAGACCTGTGGCCTGGAGCAGGTTGCCCTGATGCCCTAAGGAACCTGCGAATAAGTCCCTTATGTTCTCTGCGGGCTCTATAACGGCCAGATGCGCGAAAGGCAGCGCAGCGGAATGACGCGTCCTTTCCAAGCTGCCTGACAAAGCATCTGGCCGTTATAGAGCCCGCCCTCCGGGGCTTTCGGTGGTCCGGCACCCGGGCGATCAGAGCTCTGCGTTAACGATTTACGTCCGGCCGGCGCGCCGGGGACAACCAGTACGCCTGTAATCGTTGCCTTTATGCCCTTGAGTGTGGGTATTGATCTCTGACCGCTCCGAAAGCCAGAGGCCCAAGGGACTTGTTCGCAGGTTCCTAATACTTGACTGCTTTTGTAGGGTAAGAGGATAATAGGGCCTGCAAAATCCACAGGTGTGAGTATCGATGACAGAATCCGCTGACCAGAACGTACCGTTGACCTTTACCGATACGGCGGCCTTGAAGGTGCGACGCCTCATTGAGGAGGAGGAAAACGACAACCTCAAGCTGCGGGTGTATATCACCGGCGGCGGTTGTGCCGGTTTCTCCTATGGCTTCACGTTCGATGAAAACGTTGCCGACGATGATACCGCGGTGGAAAACCAGGGCGTCACTCTGGTGGTCGACGCGATGAGCTTCCAGTATCTGGCGGGCGCCCAGGTGGATTACAAGGAGGGGTTGCAGGGCTCGCAGTTCGTCGTAAGCAACCCCAATGCCAGCACCACTTGCGGGTGTGGCTCCTCCTTCTCGATCTGATCGCTCGTTGGGCGGCTCGGTGGTGCTCTGGAGGGCATTATGAGCTTGGTCAGGCTGATGGCTCTGGTGTTGGCGCTGTATGGCAGCGCCGCACCGGCACAGCCGCTGCAGTCGCCCATTGAACCCGGTGGCGGGTATCTTGCCGAGATCCGGGTCCACTCCCCAATGGAGATCGAAGCGATATTGCAGCGCGCCAGTTCACTGGTGGAGCAGGCGCGCGACTATAACGACTTCGAGCCGATCGTCTTTATCCTGCATGGTAGCGAAGCGGAGGTATTTCGTGCCGCAAACCGGCAGCGATACCGTAAGCTGATCGACCTGGCTGCCCAGTTGGACGCCTTCCGGGTGATCGATGTGAAAGTCTGCGAGAGCTGGATGCGGGTCAACAATGTCCAGCGCTCGGAACTGCCCGCCTTTATCGAAACGGTGCCGTTTGGCCCGTCGGAAGAGCGTCGCCTGAAGCGGCAGGGCTTCCGTTATTTCTGATCTTCCTGAATCAAATTGATCGACGGATTCTTACGGATTGGCCTTGATTGGCCTAATTCAGTCCGCTGAGCGCGTTCCAATTTAGCCATGACCGCGGTCAGGCAGGGTAGATGGCGCCCAGTATGCGATCGCCCTGCGCGCCGGTGACACTGGCCAGCGAGCCGGGTTTGCGGGTTTGGGTACGATAGGCCAGCCAGGCGAAAGCTGCCGCTTCAACCCAGTCGGGTGCCAATCCCAGTGCTTCAGTCGTGGTTACTTTGGCCGGGGTCAGCAGTTGCTGGATACGCTGTCGCAGCACAGCGTTGTGGGCGCCACCACCGCACAGGTACACCTCACTGTGCTGCCAATCGGGCTGCAGGCGGATCTGGTCGCTGATGGAATGGGCGGTCAGCTCAAGCAAGGTTGCCTGTACATCGACCGCCACCACGGCTGCATCGAGTCCTGCCAGATGCTGGTCGAGCCAGGCTTGGTTGAACTGTTCACGGCCGGTGCTTTTCGGCGGTGGTTGCTGGAAATAGGGCAGGGCCAGCAACTGCGTCAACAGCGGCTGATGCGGCTTGCCCTGGCTGGCCCACTGGCCGTTGTGGTCATAGCCGAGCCCCTGCTGCCGTTGAATCCAGCTGTCCAGCAGCACGTTGCCGGGCCCGGTGTCGTAGCCCCAGACCGGCTGGCTGCGGTCGGCCGGCAAGCGGGTCACATTGGCCATGCCGCCGATATTGACGATATAGCGGTTACGGTGCGCACTGCGGAACAGCGCTTCATGGAAGGCGGGTACCAGCGGTGCGCCCTGGCCGCCGGCGGCCATGTCACGACGGCGGAAATCGGCAATAGTGGTGATGCCGGTCAGTTCGGCGATGCTGTTGGGGTCGCCGATCTGCAGCGTGAACTGCTGCGCCGGCCGGTGGCGGATAGTCTGGCCGTGACTGCCGATCGCGGCGACCTGATCGGTGTTCAGGTCCAGCTGTCGAATCAACTGGTTGGCGGCGGCGGCAAACTCCCGGCCCAGTGCCAGATCCAGCTCGCCCAGCTGGTCGATCTCGTTGTCGCCCGGCTGGGTTAGTTGCAGGATGCTGTCGCGCAACGCTTCCGGCAGTTCGCAACTGCAGTGGCCTATCAACTCAAATTCGGGCGTGAACCGGGCCGCAACCGCGTCGATGCTGTCCAGGCTGGTGCCGGACATCAGGCCGATGTAGAGATCAGCCTTCATTGTCGTGCGGTTGGTCTTTATCGCTGTCGCTGCTGGCCAGCAGGGCGCCGTTCTGGCTGCGCAACTGGGTCAGCAGCAGCGAGGCCATTTCGGCAAAGCGCTCCCGTTCACCTTTGCGGATCGGCGCCGCGTCCGGCAATTTCACCTTCAGCGGGTTCTTGTGAACGCCGTTGACGCGGAATTCATAATGCAGGTGCGGGCCGCTGGCCAGGCCGGTTTTACCGACATAGCCGATGATGTCGCCCTGTTTGACCTTGCTGCCGACTTTCTGGCCGCGACGGTAATTGTTCATATGGGCGTAGAGGGTGGTGATATTGCTGCCGTGCTGCAGTATGACGGCGTTGCCGTAGCCACCCTTGCGGCCCCGGTGGATGATCTTGCCGTCCCCGGCGGCGCGGATCGGGGTGCCGGTGCTGGCCGCATAATCGACCCCTTTGTGTGCGCGAATCCGGTTCAGGATCGGGTGCTTACGCTTCAGGTTGAAGTAGGAACTGATGCGGGCGAAGTCGACCGGGGTGCGCAGGAAGGCTTTGCGCATGCTGCGGCCGTCCGGCGTGTAGTAGCTGGTATTGCCGTCACGATCAGTGTAACGCAGGGCGGTATAGGTGCGGCCCTGGTTGGTGAACTCGGCGGCAACGATCGCACCGGTGCCGATCTTCTCGCCGTCGAGGTATTTCTCCTCATAGAGGATATTGAACCGGTCGCCTTTGCGGATATCCATCGCAAAGTCGATATCCCAGCCGAAAATGCTGGCCATTGACATGATGATGCGGCTGGGCATACCGGCGCGCTCGCCGGCCAGGAACATGGAGTCGTCGATCACCGCCTCGGTATAGCGCAGTTCGATATCAGGCGCGCGCTCGATGGTGTCGATCCGGAAGCCTTGGTCGGTGCGCAGGGCGATGGTGCTGCTAAGACGGTTGTGGACATGGCGGGCCTTGACCAGTTCGCCGTCCTCGATCAGGAACTGCAGGCTTTCACCCGGATAGATCCGGTTGAAGGCTTTTTTGCCTTTGGCGGCATTGGCCACCGCCAGCGCGGTGCGGGCCGGCAGGCCGGCCTTGTCGAACATGCCGGACAGGGTGTCGCCCTTGCCGACCTTGAACTTGAGCCAGTTCTCCTGCGCTGCGGCAGGGGGCGGCGGAGTTTGTTCCGGTTGCGGCGCGACTTTGTCCGCCAGCGCGGCGATCGGGTCGGTTTTGCTCAGCGCCGGTTCCGGGGCCGCCACTTCAAGCTCCAGCGGTTGGCTGCTACGGGTCGCCTCGACCCGCTTGGAGGGCAGCAGGGTCAGCGTAATAGCCAGAATCACAACACAGATGGACACGGCAACCAGGTGGACGGTTGGAAAATGAAGTTTGCCTGAAACTGCGGACAGCTTCTCTTTCAACTGCGCTGCTAGCACCCCTGACTCCTGTTTCTGGTTATTGTTAAAGCGGCATTATACGCATATTTCATATAGTCATGTCGGCAGAATTGGCTGGAAATTGACCCCCGTCGCGGCGGAATTTGACCGGTTATCTTTTGGGGCAATCTCTGACTGGCCGCTAGGGGTCTTTATCTATAGTCGACTGCGGGGCGGCTCTGTCAGAGTGCTTATGCTTTTTGATTATTACTGATCGGCTGTTTTATGTAAGAGAAGGCAATAGACTTGTTCGGAAGTTCCCGGGGTTGGCATTTGTTTGCCCGTCTGGCTGTGGGTAAACTATGCCCGGACTTATTAACAGCGCTTGAATTACAGGCTATTCACTATGTGGGGTACACAGAGAGCATGAGCGAGATGACGCTTCTTCAGGATTTGAAAGCTCGTGGGCTGATCGCGCAGACGACCAGCGAAGAGGAGTTGGAACAGCACCTGGCCGCCGGCCCGGTGACGCTCTATTGCGGCTTTGATCCGACAGCGGACAGTCTGCATCTCGGCCACCTGGTACCCCTGCTGATGCTGAAGCGATTCCAGGACTATGGCCATCGGCCAGTCGCCCTGGTTGGTGGCGCTACCGGCATGATCGGTGACCCGAGTTTCAAGGATCAGGAACGCCAGCTGAACTCCACCGAGATCGTTGCCCAGTGGAGTAACTGCCTGAAAAACCAGATCAGCCGCTTCATCGAATTCAATGATGAAGATGGCGCAATCCTGGCCAACAACTACGACTGGACTGCCGGCGTCGATGTACTGAGCTTCCTGCGTGATGTCGGCAAGCACTTCTCGGTTAACAAGATGATCGCCAAGGAGTCGGTCAAGCAGCGGATCGAACGGGAGGGTAGCGGTATCTCGTTCACCGAGTTTACCTACCAGATTCTGCAGTCCTTCGACTTCCAGCAGCTGAATAAAATGTACGGCTGTAGTCTGCAGATCGGTGGCTCCGATCAGTGGGGCAATATCACCGGCGGTATCGAACTGACCCGCCGCATGAACGGCGCCCAGGTGCATGGCATGACGCTGCCGCTGATCACCAAGTCGGACGGTACCAAGTTCGGTAAGACCGAAGGTGGTGCGGTCTGGCTGGATGCGGCGAAGACCTCTCCGTACGCGTTCTACCAGTTCTGGTTGCAGACGCCGGATGCCGACGTGTACCGCTTCCTGAAATTCTTCACTTTCCTGCCGGTCGAAGAGATCGATGCCATCGAGCAGGCGGACGCGGCCCGTGAGGGGCGTCCGGAAGCGCAGGCAGTGCTGGCGCGTGAAGTGACCAAGCTGGTGCATGGTGAAGCCGGGCTGGCCGCTGCGCAGCGGATTACCCAGGCGCTGTTCTCCGGTGACTTGGCGGAACTGAGCGAATCCGACTATCAGCAGCTGAGTCTGGATGGTCTGCCGTCGTCCGCGCTGCCGGGCGATTTCACCGAGCATCCGCTGACCACATTGCTGTCGGAGGCCGGTATGGCACCGGGTGGCAAACAGGTCAAGGACGCGCTGCAGCGTAATGCGGTTGTGGTCAACGGCGAGGCCTGCGGTGTCGAGGACAACATGAATGCCGCGACAGTCTTTGCTGCGGATCGTGCAGTTTTCGGCAAGTTCTTCATGGTGAAACTGGGTAAGAAAAAGCATCACCTGTTCACGTTGGCGTGAGCGGAGTGGCTGGCCTAAAGTTAACTATAGGGCAGCGGTACAAGGAGGCACCCGGCTGGGTGCCTTTTTTGTGCCTGTCATATTTTTTAAACTTTTTGCGTTCGGCCGGTTGACTCCCTCGGTGGGGTCTGTAGAATGCGCCTCCTTGCTTGGGGAGACAGCCTGAAACGGCCGCTCAGCAAGCCGGGAAGGTCGGAAATAAGTTGTTGATTTCTAATCGAAATTAACGATAATAACCGACCCGCTCTCAGTCGCTTCACAGCAGTCGCCACGGCGACGAAAGTTGAAAAAAACGGTTGACAGCGAAACGGGGTTCGCTAGAATATGCGCCTCGCTTGAGCAGAACGCTCAGCACGCTCTTTAACAAATTGATCAAGTAATTCGTGTGGGCGCTTGTCGGGATAAGGCAACAAAAGCTTTATCAAGGCAAG
>NZ_JAILYN010000046.1 GCF_019795155.1 Marinobacterium arenosum
AAAAATGGACAATGCCCATCAGGAACTGGAAGGCTGCCCTGAACCGCTTTATGATCGAATTTGAAGACCGCTTGGCGGACTATATTTAACCTTGGCAGTTACACAGAATTATTTACAGGGTCGAGATAAATCAATGTGGTTTGGTGATTGATTTGCTCGAAGGTCTTCTTCTTCGAAAAGAGGTACGGGGATATGGGGGAAGTACAACTTCACTACACCACGGTATCGGCCTCTCTGATTTTTCTGCCAATTTTTGTTTGATTTACTAAGTGGTTGGGGCTACCACGAGTACCATTGCGCCGTAATTCGCTGGAGCCAAGGAAGTTGTTTGGTGTGTTCTTCTTTCAAGCCCTCCGCTTGCACTGTCTCGTTGTGACAGCGTACATCTAACGCCCTGTATATCGGAGGCTCTTCAGCCTCAATCATTATCCTTGCGCAGTGCAATTCGACCAAGTTGGTGTCATCCGTCATACCCCCCATCAACTGAGTCTTTTCTAACTCAATGAAGCGCCGTTTCAAGTCTGCGTGGAGCCATGCTTTCTGAGCATGTCCGGCAATCAAGTCCACTGTGGAGGTTACGGAAACTAATGCAGCACAAGAGGCTAGGAGTGCTGGATTAAGGGATTGCAGGGCTCCTACAACCGTAGCTGAACCAAATATTACCGCAGTAGCAGTCGCTACACGGTGGGAACGTTCATAGTACGCCTGTCGTCGCATGTGATAGCGAATAGATCGGCGCACAGAAAACAAGTGGGTCCAATGTCCATCGGTAATGTCTTTAGGGGTCATGGCTCGGCTTACTGATCAGGACGGGGTGGAGGCTTTAGAGTGTCGGACACACCATCACTGGCTCTGTCACTATCACCAACGATATTTCGCCCTCTGTCCTTCTTGTTGCTTATCTGTATTCGCTTCCCTGAGCCGGAGGACTTGCCTTCGTTGCCGGTAGTATCTTTACTTTTCGGGGCGCGTTTTTTCATTTGGTCATCCTTAAGCAAATGCCCTTAGACTGAGATGGATACTATAGCAGCTCATCAGTTCGCGTAACTAAGCATTGTCTTTCAAGGGCACTGGTTGCTCTGCTGATCCAGAGGGTGGTTTGATCGACTGGATTCAGCTCAAGACACTTCGCTAGCAGATTCGGAGGGGTGTTTTACTCTTGGGTATCACTTTCGGTATCACATTGTGTTGCTTTTGCTGGCGCACGGCTCGTTATTGGCCTTATAATTCAATGCATTATGTGTGATACCGAGGGCTCCTGAATCCCTCCAGGCGCGCCACTTTTTCCAAGCTCTCCCGAAATAATCACTTGCTCGATGCAAATTCAGAGCTGCCTGTGCCTGGAGGGTTGAGAAGCCCCGATGGGGTTCGAGCCGAGCGAAGCGAGACCATGTTGCCGAAGGCAACGACCCGAAGGGCGAGGCGAAGCCGAGTAATCCCGCCGGGCGCGCCACTTTTTCTAGTACTCCCGTGTAAGTAACCACTTAAAAAATATAGAATTCCAAAATCTGCTTCCAGAATTTGCGAGACTGCAAAAGCGGTGTTCGGCTCGCCATTGTTACCTTTGATGAGGTTTCTGCAATGCCCTGAGCTGCCGGGCATCTTCAATCGTTTCGACGCTATAAAGCCTGTCCAGGTATACCTCAGGCGGCACCAGCAGATCTTCTTGTCGGATACACAAGATAAGCATTTGATTCTCAATCGAGTAAGACTTCATCATAGCCACAATTTCGGCATGATCCTTGTCGTATTGCTCAAACTCTGGCATTGCGTCTCCCCTCGTTGCTGCACTCATCGTTTCTCATTCGCCCTACCATACCCAAGCGACTGATCAGGTCCCCGGTGGTCTGAATATTCTTCCCTGTTGCGGCTACCTGTTCGCGTCCATTTGATATGATGCCGAACAACATTACAGCGACAACTCGGGAACACTGAATGGCCATCAAAAAATCGGAACTGTACTCGTCTCTTTGGGCCTCATGCGATGCTCTGCGTGGCGGCATGGACGCTTCACAGTACAAGGACTATGTCCTGTTTATGCTGTTCATCAAATACATCACCGACAAGTATGCGGATTCGGATGACTTTGCCCCGCCGGTTACTATCCCTGACGGCGCCAGCTTCCACGATATGGTCCAGCTCAAGGGCAAGGCGGATATCGGTGACAAGATCAACACGCAGATCATTCAGCCGCTGATCGAGGCCAACGATCGCCTGTCACGCAGCGACTTCCCGGACTTCAACGACCCCAACAAGCTGGGCGAAGGCAAGGCGATGGTCGATCGCCTGACCGATCTCATCTCCATCTTTCAGAAGCCCGAGCTTAATTTCGCCAAGAACCGGGCCGAGCATGACGATATTCTGGGCGATGCCTACGAATACCTGATGCGTCACTTCGCCAGCGAGAGCGGCAAGAGCAAGGGGCAGTTCTATACCCCCTCCGAAGTAAGCCGCATTCTGGCGCAGGTGCTGGGCATAGGGCCGCACAACACCACCGCCCGCACCGTGGCCTATGACCCGACCTGTGGCTCCGGCTCCCTGCTGTTGAAGGTGGCCGCCGAGGCCGGCAAGCACATTACCCTTGAGGGACAGGAAAAGGATGTCAGCACCGCCGGTCTGGCGCGCATGAACATGATCCTGCACGACTTCCCGACCGCCAACATCGTACAGGGCAACACCCTCGCCAATCCCAAGTTCAAAGATGGCGAGCAGCTGCGCACCTATGACTACGTGGTCGCCAACCCGCCGTTTTCGGACAAGGCCTGGAGTACCGGCATCGCCGTGGACGATGACCCCTACCAGCGTTTCAGCTGGGGTGTGCCACCGGCCAAGCAGGGGGATTACGCCTACCTGCTGCATGTGATCCGCTCCATGAACAGCACCGGCAAAGCGGCGGTGATTCTGCCTCACGGCGTGCTATTCCGTGGCAATGCCGAGGCCGTGATTCGCCAGCAGCTGGTGCGCTCCGGCTATCTGAAAGGCATCATCGGCCTGCCTGCCAACCTGTTTTACGGCACCGGCATCCCCGCCTGCATTCTGGTGTTGGACAAGGAGAATGCGCAGGCACGCAAAGGCATCTTTATGATCGATGCCGCCAAGGGCTTCATCAAGGATGGCAACAAGAACCGGCTGCGCGAGCAGGATATCCACCGCATTGTGGATACCTTCAACAAGCTCAACAGCGTGCCCGGCTATGCGCGCATGGTGCCCTTTGACGAGATCACCGATGCCAGGAACGATTACAACCTCAACCTGCCGCGCTATATCGACACCAGCGAGCCGGAAGACCTGCACGATATTCATGCCCATCTGAACGGCGGCATTCCCGTGCGCGATATCGACGGTGATGCCAACGCCCTGCCGCCCATTCCGGGTCTGTCGGCCTACTGGCAGGCGTTGCCGGGGTTGCGTCAGGCGCTGTTCACTGCCAATGCCCACCCAGGCTATGCCGACCTTGCAGTGGACCCCGGCGCACTCAAAACCGCCATTCTGCAGCACCCCGAGTTTGCCGGTTTTCGCAGCACTGTTGATGGCCTTTTTGCCCAGTGGCGCACGCGCAACACCCCGGTGTTCAAAGACTTCGATATCGATGACAACCCCAAGGAGCTGATCACTGAGGTGGGTGAAGACCTGCTGGACAGCTTCCGCAAGGCGCCCCTGCTCAACCCCTACGATATCTACCAGCACCTGATGGATTACTGGGCCGACACCCTGCAGGACGATGCCTACGAGATCACCGCCGATGGCTGGGTCGCCGAACCCAAGCGTATTGTTGAAGAGATCACCAGCGGCAAGAAAAAGGGCCAGACCAAAGACAAGGGCTGGGCCTGCGACCTGATCCCCAAACCCTACATCGTGGCGCGTTACTTTGCCGACGAGCAGGCCGCGCTGGATGCCCTGCAGGCCGAGCTGGACAGCGCCAGCAGCCGATTGACCGAGCTGGAAGAGGAGCACGGCGGTGATGAAGGCGCACTGCGCGATGTATCCAGCAAGGGCGATGCACAGGAAGCCTTTATTCAGGCCATGCTGGACGCCCTGAAAGAAGATGCTCCCGCAAAATACGCCCATTACACCGGCCTGAAAGCCGACCTGGATGCCACCGAGGCAGAGCTGACCGAGCTGAGCAGCCACGTTTTCGTGACGCCGCTGAAAAATGCCAAGGGCAAGCTGGTGCTCAAGGATGTCAAAGACCGCCACGACTGCACTGACAGCGGCGGTGAAAAATCGGTGCTGGCCAGCTATATCGACACCGACAAGGCCTGCAAACAGCACAGCAAGCAGCTCAAGGCACTGCTGACCGAGCTTGAAGCCGACTACCGGGCACAGTTGTCCGTTGAGCCGCTGCGCGAACAGCTCACCGACCTTAAAGTCATTGCCGACTATCTGGCGCTGATCGACCAGCAGACCGAACTGAAGAAAACGATCAAGGAGAAAGACGCCGCGCTGGATCAGCTCGCCTACGACCAGTACGCCAAACTCAGCGTCGACGAGATCAAAACCCTGGTGGTGGATGACAAGTGGCTCGCCGCACTGGAAACCTCGGTACAGAACGAGCTGGAGCGCGTATCCCAGACCCTCACCGGCCGCGTGCGCCAGCTGGCTGACCGTTATGCCACGCCACTCCCTGAACTGACCCAGCGGGTAGACACCCTGTCGGCCAAAGTGGATGAGCATCTGAAAAAGATGGGAGCACGCTGGGCATGAACAAGAAGGTGATGGGTGTGCAGGAAGTGTCGCCGGGGTATGAGTTTGTGGCGGAGATTCCGGCGGTGCCGGTGGGGTATAAGCAGACTGAGGTTGGCGTGATTCCTGAGGATTGGAGTGTATGGCCACTTAGTGAAATTGGTGTCTTCTACAAGGGCCAAGGGGTCAAGCGAAGTGATAGCACCAGCGGAAATATACCCTGCATCCGATATGGTGAAATATATACGCATCACAATGATATAGTTAGATCTTATGTTAGCCATATTTCGCAGGAGGTCGCCAAGACTGCGAGGCGGTTGCACATAGGTGATGTGCTTTTTGCTGGCTCAGGTGAAACAAAATCTGAAATAGGGAAAGCCGTTGCTTTTATCAGCGAAGATGAGGCATATGCTGGCGGCGACATTGTTATACTTCGACAGCGTAAAATGATCCCTGCGTTTCTTGGTTATGTACTCAATGCTCCGCCGGCAGTTCGCCAGAAATCAAGTAAGGGACAGGGGGATGCAGTCGTTCACATCAGCGCTAAAGCCCTTGCTGCTGTTAAAGTGCCTATTCCTCCAGAAAAAGATCAAAGCGCCATCGCCACAGCCCTAAGCGATATGGATGTCCTACTGGAAGAACTGGATCGCTTGATCGCCAAAAAGCGCGATATCAAACAGGCCGCCATGCAGCAGCTCCTTACCGGCGAAACCCGCCTGCCGGGTTTTGAGGGGGAGTGGGTAACAAGGCAGCTTGGAGAAGTCATTGAAAAACTAGACGCGGGTGTTAGCGTTAACTCCACGACCGATATGTCTATCGAAGGCAGGCCTTCAGTACTGAAAACATCTGCACTCGAAAACGGGACTCTCGATATCACCGAAACAAAGGTGATTGTAGATAAGGACCTCTCTCGCGCCACCCTTACACCCAAGAAAGACACAATTCTAATAAGCCGGATGAACACCCCCAACTTGGTCGGCGAAACAGCTTATGTCAGCGATGATCTGAATTGGATTTATTTACCAGATCGTATTTGGATGGCGCAGTTTAAGAAGAGTGCTGGTGTTTGCGTAAAATGGATGAGTTACATGCTATGCAGTCCATCGTACCGCAACGCTTTGCGAGAGATGGCAACCGGTACAAGCGGCAGTATGAAAAATATATCCAAGCCTGCACTACTGTCGTTGAAAATGAAATTTCCAAAACAGAGTGAGCAAGAGGCAATTGCCGCCGTAATTTCTGACATGGACACCGAAATCCAAGCCCTCGAACAGCGCCGCAGTAAAACCGCCGAGCTGAAACAGGGCATGATGCAGGAGCTGCTGACCGGGAGGACGCGTCTGGTATGAGTAACAAGCCGGTATCCCTGACCACGCCGCCGGACGGTTACAGCGACTGGCTGACCGACCTGAAGAGCCGTATTCACCATGCCCAGCAACGCGCCAGCCTGGCGGTGAATCGGGAGCTGATTCAGCTGTACTGGCAGATCGGGCAGGATATTCTGCAACGGCAGGCCGAGCAGGGCTGGGGGGCCAAGGTGATCGAGCGTCTGGTACACGATCTGCGCACCGCTTTCCCGGATATGAAGGGCTTTTCCCGCTCCAACCTCATGTATATGCGCGCTTTTGCCGAAGCCTGGCCGGATGTCGAGATTGTCCAACAGGCTGTTGGACAATTGCCCTGGGGCCACAATCTGGTGCTGTTGAGCAAGCTGAAAGACAGCGCCCAGCGGCTGGCCTACGCTCAGGCGACGCTGGAACACAACTGGTCGCGCAATGTGCTGGTGATGCAGATCGAATCCGGTCTGCTGGAGCGCCAGGGCAAGGCCGTGACCAACTTCGAGGCACGTCTGCCCAAGGCCCAGTCGGATCTGGCCCGTGAATCACTGAAAGACCCCTACCGCTTTGATTTCCTCAATCTCGGCGAAGAGGCGCAGGAACGTGCTGTCGAAAGCGCACTGGTGCGCCATGTCACCGAGTTCCTGCTGGAGCTGGGTGCAGGTTTTGCCTTTGTCGGGCGTCAGGTGCTGCTGGACGTGGGCGGCGAAGAGTTCTTCATCGACCTGCTGTTCTATCATCTGAAGCTGCGCTGCTATGTGGTCATTGAACTCAAGACCGGTAAGTTCAAACCCGAACATCTGGGGCAGCTGGGCTTCTACCTCACCGCCGTAGACCGACAGATCAAGGGCGATCAGGATAACGCCAGCATCGGCCTGTTGCTGTGCAAGAGTAAAAACAAGGTGGTGGCCGAATACGCGCTGAGCGACAAGAGCCAGCCGATGGGCATTGCCGAATACAAGCTGCAGGAAGCCCTGCCTGCCGAGCTGGAAACCGACCTGCCCAGCATTGAACAGATTGAACGAGAACTGCAGCCCGGGAAAGCAGATTAATCAGGCCTGTTGGCCCAACTGC
Source organism: Marinobacterium arenosum (assembly GCF_019795155.1). Taxonomy (GTDB): domain Bacteria; phylum Pseudomonadota; class Gammaproteobacteria; order Pseudomonadales; family Balneatricaceae; genus Marinobacterium_C; species Marinobacterium_C arenosum. The sequence continues at coordinate 7,095 of NZ_JAILYN010000046.1, forward strand.
ATGAATTTATTATCAATGCGCGCTCAGGTTGAGCCGCGAACAGGACTAACGACACCCCGTCATAGGAGAGGATGCCATGACTTACGCTGTACCTCGCCCGGAACGCAAAACCCAAAACCGTGTGGTGGAGCTGTTCACCGCACCGGTTGAAGAAGGAGGCCTGGGGTATGGCTTCCTCGGTGACTGGAGCAAGCGCGAAGAAAACCGCTGCATAGAGCCGGAATTCCTCAGCGCCAGCCTGCGCCGTCGCGGCTACTCCGATCAGCATGTCGCCGCTGCGCTGTTAAAGCTGCAAACAGCGGCGGAGGTGGGCAGCGATACGCTCTATCAGGCCAATATGCGCGTGTATAACCTGCTGCGTTACCCAATCAAGGTACTGCTGTCGCCCGGTAAACCCCATGAAGATGTAAAGCTGATCGACTGGGAACACCCGGAGCGCAATGACTTTGCCCTGGTGGAAGAGGTCACGCTCAAAGGCGGGCATGAGCGCCGCCCCGATCTGGTGATCTACCTGAACGGTATCGCCATTGCCGTGATCGAGCTGAAGCGCAGCTCGGTGGAAGTGGGAGATGGCATACGCCAGCTGATCAGCAATCAGGAAAAGATTTTCAATCGGGACTTCTTCGCCACCTCGCAACTGCTGCTGGCCGGTAACGACTCCCAGGGTTTGAGATACGGTACCACCGGCACACCGGAACAGTTCTATGTGCAGTGGAAGGATGAATCCAACAGCGGCAAGCGCACGCCAGGCACCCTGCTGGACCAGCCGCTGGCGCAGATCTGCGATAAGACACGGCTGCTGGATCTGATCTACAACTTCATCATCTTTGATGGAGGGCTGAAAAAAGTGCCGCGCCAGCACCAGTATGCCGGTATCAAGGCCGCGCAAACACGCATCGCCGAACGTGAAGGCGGTGTCATCTGGCATACCCAGGGCAGTGGCAAAAGCATCCTGATGGTGCTGCTGGCCAAGTGGCTGATGGAGCATGATCCCGAAGCCCGCGTGCTGGTGGTGACCGACCGTGACGAGCTGGACAAGCAGATCGAAGGCGTGATGCGCAACGCCGGAGTGGTCGGCGAGGATGACCCTTCACCACGCATCGCCTCACGGGCACAGCTGGTCAGCAAGCTGGGTGCCACCACTCCCCGCCTGTTGTGTGCGCTGGTACACAAGTTCGATCCCAGTGATCTGGATGGCCCGCCACCGCCGCTTCATGGCCGCTTCTATGTATTTGTGGATGAGTGCCACCGTACCCAGGGCGGGCGCATGAACAAGCAGATGAAGCGCTGGCTGGAAGACGCCATCTTTATCGGCTTTACCGGTACGCCGCTGCTGCGCAAGGACAAGCAAACCACCCGCGAGGTATTTGGCCGCTACATTCACACCTACAAGTTCCCGCAGGCCGTGGCCGATGGCGTGGTGCTGGACCTCAAGTATGAAGCCCGCGATGTACCCCAGCGGCTGACCTCTCAAAAGTCGATTGATAACTGGTTTGAAGAAAAAACCAAAAACCTGAACAACTACCAGAAGGCGGCGCTGCGTAAGCGTTGGGCCAAGCTGGAAGAGCTGATGAGTGCCAAAGAGCGCAAGGAGCGGATCATTGCCAACATCATCGAAGATTTCAGCCTCAAGCCGCGCCTGAACAACAACCGGGGCACGGCCATACTGGTGGCCGCCTCCATCTACGATGCCTGCCATTACTTCCGGCTGCTGCAGGGCACCAGCTTCGGCAAGTACTGCGGCATCATTACTTCATTCGAGCCGAACCATAACGCCATCTCCCGCGAACCGGCCGACAGTGACGAGCGGTACAAATTTGATACCTACACCCAGTATGTGTTGAAGGATTATCCGGGCACCAAGCAGTATGAAGAGGAGATGAAGCGACGTTTCAAGGAAGAGCCCGCCAGCCTGAAGCTGCTGATTGTGGTGAGCAAGCTGCTGACCGGTTTTGATGCGCCCTCCTGCACCTATATCTATCTCGACAACGAACTGCGTGACCACAACCTGTTCCAGGCGATCTGCCGCACCAACCGGCTGGATGGCGAGGACAAGGAATACGGTCATATCGTTGATTTTGTTCATCTCTTCGGTGATGTGCAGAACGCCATTTCGGTTTACAGCTCGGATGAACTGGACTTGGATAGCGGTGGCGGTGTTGCTGAAAACAACGTGGAGCTGAAAAACTGGCTGGAAGAGGGCTGCCGCAAGCTGGAAGAAGCCCGCGAGGCGTTGATGTATCTGTGTGAGCCGGTGCTGCCGCCGCGCGAAATCGAGGATTACATTCATACCTTCTGCGGCGACATCAACGACCCCAAGGCGCTGGAGGAAACAGAAGCGCTCCGTATCACCTTCTACAAGGCCACAGCGGCGTTCATCCGTGCCTTCTCGGATGTGTCCCAGCACCTGGAAGAGGCCGGTTATCCGGCCAACGAGATCGATAAGCTGAACCGCGAAACCGCATTCTTTGCCGAGGTCCGCGACGCCATCAAGCACTACTCCGGTGAAGAGCTGGATATCAAGCCGTTTGAGGCTGACATGCGCCACCTGATCAATACCTACATTCAAGCAGATCAGGCGACTGACTTGGGCGCTGTAGACAGCTACTCGCTGGTTGAGCTGATCATCGAAACCGGCGTACACGATGCCATTGCCAAGAAGCTGAACTCAAAGGGCAAACTGTCGAAGAACGCGGTGGCCGAGGGCATCATCAACAACGTGCGCAAGACCATTATCCGCGATCAGCTCACCGATCCGCGTTTCTACGAGAAGATCTCCAAGCTGCTGGATGACCTGATTCTGGACTGGCGCAAACAGACCCTGACCTACCAGGAGTTTCTGCAACGTGCCGAAGAGCTGGTCAAAAACATGACCAGTGGTAAAGGTGACACGGCCATACCGGCTGCGCTTGAGGGTAACCGAGAGGCCCAAACCCTCTACAACAACCTGCCGGATATCTTGGTGTTGGCAGTCCCGACCTGGGAGGTACGCGATGGAGAGGATGGCGAGGAAAATGACCTGGTGCAGATTACCCTTGAGATCGACCGCGCCATGCGTGAACAGGCACCGGCCAACTGGAAAGGTGACGAGACCCGTGAAAAACAGGTACTCAATGCGCTGCACCCGATCATGGGCAAAAACCGTGAAGCCACGCTGGCGCTGTTTGAGCTGATCAAACAGCAGGAAGGCTATCAATGACCGAGTTGATCGAGCTGGGCGAGGTCAGGATTCAGGTTACCCGCAAGGCGGTGAAGAACGTACATCTCAGCGTCCACCCGCCCGATGGCGAAGTCACGCTGGTGGCCCCGACCAGTACCCGGCTGGATGTGGCCCGCGCCTATGCCATCACCAAACTGGGCTGGATTCGGGACCAACAGGCCAAGCTGCAGCAGCAGACACGGGAAGAGCCTCGCCAGTACATAACACGGGAAAGCCTGTACCTGTGGGGCCAGCGCTACCTGCTCGAAGTGGAAGAAAAGGACACCAAGCCCGGTGTCACCTGGAACCATACTCGCATCCTGCTGACCGTGCGGCCAGGCAGCGATCACGCCAAGCGTGCCGAGGTGATCCATAACTGGCACAAGCAGCTGCTGCATAAAGCGGTGCAGCCCCTGATCCAGAAGTGGGAGCAACGGCTGGGTGTAAAGGTTGCCGGTTACTATCTGCAGAAGATGAAAACCAAATGGGGCAGCTGCAACCACCGGGCCGGTAACATCCGCCTGAATACCGAGTTGGTGAAGAAGCCCAAGGAGCTGCTGGACTACATCGTGCTACATGAAGTGGCGCATCTGGTGGAACCAACCCACAGCGAACGGTTCACGGCCATTTTGGATGAGCACTACCCAAGCTGGCGCACGGCACGGGATGAACTCAACGCCCTGCCGTTGGAGACGATTAACCCGAGCGAAGCGGCGAACAGGGACCAGGGAGGGCAGAATGAAGGATTTATCAGACGCCGTTGAGCGCTAGCAGGAAGTAGTGGCGACAACAGGCATGGCGTTGATTAACTGAAGGAGCACAAGGATGTCCGTCCCCCATATTAATCTGACCTGCAATAAATGCGGCGAAGGCTGGTCTCCAGCGCAGTTGAACAAGCATCGAGTTTATCTGGACAGTGACGTTGAAGTGCCGGTTTACAGCACTCTCGGCTGGTGTGAAACCTGTGCCGCACTGCGGCCGGTGGAGCACTTTGAGGATTCGCCCCGGACACAGCAGGAGCTTGAAGGGATCGATGCCGAGTTGGCTCAGCTAACAAATACCTGGATTAAGCGCTTGTTCATGCGGACTTTCAACAGCCATCAAGGGCACAGGGAATGGCTTGAAGAGAGAAGAAAATCCTTGATACAGCGCTTGGTCATAATTGAAAAACGCCGAGGGGATGAGGCTTGTCTGGTCTGCGGCAGTCGACGCCTGCAGTCATTCACCGGCGACTATAGCCTGGAGACGGATGGAACATTCTCGTATGTAGGCAGTAAACCCTCCGGCTTTATTCATCCCGGCTGCGACGGTGAGTTCATCGCAACCGGCAGTGATATCCGCTTTCACTTTGCCCGGATCACCTACTGCTACAGCCCCGAGGGCGAGCTGATTGAGGAACGGTGGCCTTAAGGCGCTTGCTCCGAGTGGGTATCACCCCAGTAGGTCACATCGCCGTGACAACACCTGCGCCAATGACTGTACTCGGCAACCGAGTCCTTCCAGCGCCAGCAACTGACACTGGATGATGGTTCTCCTGATCACGACTGCGGCACAGTGGACGAGGTAGGCACAGAGCAGGTTTGCTTGAGAGCATCCTGAAGCAGTTGCACCTGCAACTGCTCTGACTATTTTGTCTGCGCGTAAGGGGGTAACGCTAGTGTTAGCCTCTGTTGATGCGCACCTGAATGCGTATCAGTTTTGTGCGTACTTCTCTGCGTACAGTGGCGACTGGTTCGCGTCTGAATGCGAACCTGAAAGCTGCAAACATTTCCGCGAACACTGATGCGGGTGCCGGCAGGTAAGAGCCCTTATTCGAACCAAACTAGTTTGAGCTTCTCTTTGTATCTTATTCCGTTCGCATGGACACCCAGCAGGGTATGGCGATGGACTACCTGTCCAAGCCGCAGATCGCCAATGAACTGCAGGGGCTGATGCTGGCATGGCTGATCCATCCGAGCTTTCCTTGATGCAGATGATGGCCGCTATTGTCTCATGGCGTGGACTTGATCACAGTTTCCTTAGCTGAACATCTGCGCTTCTGATTTAACTCGGTAAAGAGAATACCTTTCCATCAAACCCGATCGAAACCCTGCCTTTTGAACGGGTGCGACGTTTCCCCCTGCTATTTAACTTGTTTATCTGGCTAAAAATATACTAACGTTTTGGTTTTAATAGAGCGTTTGTTCAATTTATAAGGCGGTCTGGTGCTACGGGTTCTATTTTTATTGATCGATCAATCTATTACTGATTTTTTATTATATAAGCATGACTTCCCTCAAGTTTTTGTCTATTGTGTCGGCGATTTTTGATTAGACCTTCGTCTATTAACATCTTATGACTAATGCCGGCGCTGCATAGGGCCGGGCGATCAGGCTTGAGATGGGCGGACGGTTTATTCATCGGCAAACCGTTGGCCGATGAAGCGGTGCCTGGGCCTCTTCATTGCGGGGCCCCCAAAAGGACAGGCTTTAAGGAAGCTGGAAATGGAATCGACGATCTCAGTCAGGAAACTGATCTATCTTATCTTCGCCACCATGTTGGCCTTCTCCGTTAGCTTGGTGATCGTGGTTTACCTGGTTTTTCAAAATCAGCAGGAGCTGATTGACAGCCAGGAAACCCGCTATGAATCCTACCTGTTGGCCGATGAACTGCGGCAGAGTTCGGACGATCTGACCCGTCTGGCGCGAACCTACGTGCTGACCGGCGATAGCCGGTTTGAGCAGCAGTATGCGGATGTATTGGCGATTCGTAATGGCGACAAGCCCAGGCCGCAGCATTATGAACGGATCTACTGGGATTTTATGGCGGCGGATGGCCGTAAGCCGTCGTCGGACGGTGAGACCATCTCGCTTGATACGTTGATGCGTGAAGCCGGTTTCACCCAGCAGGAGATGGCCAAGCTGGCCGCTGCCCAGGCCAATTCGGATGAGTTGGTGAAGATGGAAACCATCGCGATGAATGCCACCAGGGGGTTGTTCGATGATGGCACAGGTCATTTCAACCGGCGTGCAGAGCCCGACTCCGAGATGGCTGCCGAGCTGCTGCACAACCCGCGCTATCACCAGGAAAAGGCCAAGATCATGGCGCCGGTCAATGAGTTCTTTACGATGCTCGACGATCGTACCCGCCACACCGTCGATCAATATATTGCCAGCGGCGATCGGCTATTCACACTCCTGATGGTGATGTCCGCATTGCTGTTGCTGTTCAGCGTGCTGCTGGGCTGGGGACTACGGCGGTTGGTATTGACGCCGCTCGGCGCCGAGCCGGTCGAGATGGCCTCGATGGCACGCCGTATCGCGGACGGTGATCTGGCTATGCAGTTTTCCGACAATGCACGCACCGGGATGTATAGCGCGATGTGCGAGATGACCGACAAGCTGCGCGGGCTGGTCGGTAATATCCGGCAATCCAGCGACGGGCTGGCGGCGGCGGCCGAGCAGACCTCGGCGGTGACCGAGCAGACCAGTATCAATGCCCAGCAACAGCAACAGGATACCGATCAGGTGGCAGCCGCCATCAATGAGATGGCGTCGACGGTGCAGAATGTCGCCCAAAGTACGGCCGATGCGGCCGATGCCGCCTGCTCCGCCACCGCGTCAGCCGGCCACGGCAAGCAGGTGGTTCAGCAGGCGGTGACCGCTATCGAGGGGCTGGCGGCGGAAGTAGACAAGGCGTCCGGGGTTATCCAGTCGCTGGAAGCGAACAGTGGCAAGATTAGCTCAGTGATCGAGGTCATTCGCAATATTGCTGACAAGACCAACCTGCTGGCGTTGAATGCAGCCATTGAGGCGGCCCGTGCTGGCACCCAGGGGCGGGGATTTGCGGTGGTGGCCGACGAGGTGCGGACGCTGGCCGAGCAGACCCAGGCGTCAACGCAGGAGATCGAGGAGATGATCCAGCAGCTGCAATCGGGCACCCGGCAGGCGGTGGCGGTGATGGCCAACAGTCAGACACAGGCCCAGACCACCCTGCAACAGGCGGCGGAAGCCGACCAGGCGCTGGATGCGATCACCGATGCGATCGGCGTGATCAACGATATGAACACCCAGGTCGCCAGTGCGGCCGAGCAGCAGGTCGCGGTGACCGACGAGATCAACCGCAGTATCACCAATATCAGCGAAGCCAGCGAGCAGACGGCGGTCGGCGCCAAGCAGACGGCGGCATCCAGTGCCGAACTGGCCGGATTAGCGGAGCAGCTGCGGGAGATGATCGCCGAGTTCCGGCTGTCATAGCCCACCTTCAGCGGCGGACTCCCGGCAGGCGCTGCCCGGAGTTCGGCCGCGGCACGTTGGTCGCTCCACGCCGGTCGCGCCATGCTGTCTGTGAGTCAGCGGCAATACAGGCTTATTAGCCGAACTCTCTCCGTTGTTGTGCGCATTCGTGTTGGTTGACCTAGCTGTCGGCTCTCATGCTGTTACCTTTCCTCGAATACTCGGCGATCAGCGCGCTATCGGGTGCCTGCTATGTAGTCGCGACATTGTCATGCGTGGTTGCGACAACCCCCGTTCGACAGCTACGGGGCAGTCACTTTGCGCTGGACAATTAGCCAAAAGTTGAATTCTACTAGGCCCTCTGCCTGTCCGATGGGGATCTTCGATCGCCTGCTGGCGAAGCCATGCCGCCGGTGGTTTCGCTGTTTATTGGGATGGGTGCACCTTCTTTCTCAATCACAAGGGCTGGATGTAGTGATGAGTATTCGAGTGAAGTTCCTTCTGGCATTGATGGCCAGTGTCCTGGTGCCGGTGCTGATCGTCTCGGCAACGGTCATTCTGAATATCAGGGATAGCGCGCTCCGCGTGTTCGAAACCAGTAGTGCCAAGGAAATTCGGCAGGTCGATAATGCTTTTTCACTGTATCTGAATGGTCTGGCGGAGGATGCCGCCTTCCTGGCCAGCAACGCCAGCCTGCGCCAGCTGGACAGCTCGGTGGCGAAGTACGTGGATAAACCCTCGGCGCCGATGACGCCGGACCAGAACTCGGCGGTTGAGCAGGAAGCCTACCGACTGATGGCCGAGTTCGGTGAGTCCCATCCGGATCTGGCCTACGTCTACCTCGGTCTCAGCGACGGTGGTTATATCCAGTGGCCGAAGGGCGAAAACGGCGCCAACTACGACCCACGCAAGCGGCCCTGGTTCATCAACGCCCGCGAGGCCCGCGAGGCGACCCGGGTGCCGGCGTATGAGGACATCACCTCCGGTGCGCCGCTGCTGGATTACCTGCAGCGTTTCGAAGCCCGCGATGGCTTGTTCGGTGTGGTCGGGGTGGATGTGACCCTGTCCAAGCTGACCGAGATGGTCAAGCAGGTAACCTTCGGTGGCTCCGGCTTCGTGATGCTGGTGGAGGATACCGGCACGGTGCTGGCCGATCCGTCCAATACCGAACACAACTTCAAGGCGCTGGATTCGCTGGGCGGCTTCTACGCCGAACTGGCCGACAGCCGTTCCGGTCTGAGGGAGGTCACGCTGGATGGCGACCGCTGGATTACCAATACCTACGTATCGCCACAGCTGGGCTGGAAGTTCATCGGTTTCGTGCCCAGCAGCGAAGTCTATGCCGAAGCCAACCAGCTGAGTTGGACCATCCTGCTGATCGCGGCGTCAATGGTGGTGCTGTTCCTGCTGCTGGGCACCTGGCTGGCCCGGCTGATCACCCGGCCGATGCAGCAGATCACCGGTGGTCTGCAGAATATCGCCTCCGGTGAAGGTGACCTGACCCGGCGGCTGGAGATCAACAGCCGCGACGAGGTGGGCACCATGGCGACCGCCTTCAACAGCTTTGTCGGTTCGATCAACGAGCTGGTGGCCCAGATCAAGAGCAACGCCGGTGACGTGAAGAACGTCTCCGACGAAACCCAGGGGGTGGTCAATACGGTCAAGAGTATCTCCGACCGTCAGAGCCAGGCGATCGACCAGGTGGCGGCCGCCTTCCAGGAGATGGTGGCGACCGCCAACGAGGTGGCGTCCAACTGTTCACTGGCAGCCAGCGCCGCCGACGAAGGGCAGCAACAGGTGGTGCAGGGACGGGAGCATATTCAGCAGATGTCCGGTGCGGTGGAGCAGCTGGTGACGGCGCTGTCGGAGTCGAACTCGGCGATGGTCGAGCTGGCCAACGAGTCCAGCAATATCACCCTGATCCTCGACACTATCCGCGATATCGCCGACCAGACCAACCTGCTGGCGCTGAACGCGGCGATCGAGGCGGCCCGGGCCGGCGAACAGGGGCGCGGCTTCGCGGTGGTGGCCGATGAAGTGCGGACCCTGGCGCGACGTACGGCCGAATCCACCGAAGAGATCGATAAACTGCTGACCGGCCTGCGCCAGCGCACCGATACCGTATCGGCCAAGCTGGCGACCAGCCTGGAACACTCCAACCAGACCGTCGAACAGGCGGGCGGGACCCGCGAAGTGTTCGAGTCGATTCAGCAGGCGGTAACCACCATCCGTGATATGACCACCCAGATTGCTGCGGCGGCAGAACAGCAGCACCAGGTGGCCGAGGAGATCAACCGCAACATGACCGATATCCATGACGGCGCGGTCGAGGCCAGCAGCGCCTCGAGCCAGGTGCAGGGCAGCGCCGACACCCTGGCACAGCTGTCGGCGGGGCAGCAGCAGCTGGTCAGCCGCTTCCGGACCGAGTAACACCCGCTGTTGCGTCGGGCGCCTGTTGGCGCCCGACGTCATCCGCTCTGCTTATTTCTTCTTAAATCAAGCCTTGTCTGTCACTGTGCAACTCATCCGGGCCTCTGACATCAGCTGATCCGGTACATCGCCGGCAGCTATAGGTGGAGGTGTTCGGCGATCTGATCTCCAGATGCTTGACCGACCCCCGCTGACCTTCTTCCCAACAATGCCGCGATCTGCGAACGGATACTGTTCTAGCGATAGACGAACTTCCGTCGCCAGAGGGAGGTATTTCCGTAGCGCACCTGGCCGTATAGTGCCCGTACCTCGGGCATCAATTAGACACGGCAGACAGAAGAGAGCCGCGGTTGAGTCGTGGGGTGGAGGGGATTTTCGGTAGCCGCTCGGTTGGCGCGCCTCTTGGTATCGTAAATGATCGAAAATAGCCGGGGCTTGCGATATCGGACGCGGCTTGCCGGCCGGGGTGTGCTATTAGAAATAGGAAGGCCCGCGCCGGCATAGCTCAGTTGGTAGAGCAGCGCATTCGTAATGCGAAGGTCGGAGGTTCGACTCCTCTTGCCGGCACCAGGCGTTTCTTACTTGTTGTTATAAGCCCTTGCTAAAAGTAACCGTGACCGGGCATCGCTGCGGGTAGCCGTTGTTGCCCGGCAACCTCAGTTCATTTTTACCCTGTACCAGGGCTGAAACAGCCGTCGGCTCAGGGCATCCAGCTGCGTTACCAGCAGGTTGCCGGCTAGCACCGCGAAGCAGAGACCATCGGCATAGAGGCCGAACTCCCGGACCAGCTCGGTGATCGCGCCAATCGCCGCGCCAAACAGAATACGGCCGAAGCGGCTGTCGGGGCTGGTGACCGGATCGGTGGCGATAAAGAAAGCGGCAAAGATGAAGCCACCCAGGGTCAGGCTATACAGTGCTTCCAGCGGCGGATGGCCGGCCAGTATGCATAGCAGGACCGAGCTGGCCGCCATCGCCAGCGGGATCTCCAGTCGGATTACACGGAGAAGCACCAGCAGCAAACCGCCCGCCAGATAGCCGATCCAGGCAACGTAGGGCGAGGCATCGGCCAGCTGATCATGGGCCAGCGGGGTGGCGCCGCTCAGACTGTCCAGTTGCAGGCGTGGTTCCAGTAGCCATTGCTGGGCCAACACCTGCTGGATGCTCAGGCCTTGTGTCCAGGGAAGCTGGGCTGAAGGTGCCGGGTAAAGCTGCTGGTAAAAGCAAACGGCTATAACGCCAAGGCCCGCCATCACCGGGTTCAGCCGATTTTGGCCGAGGCCGCCGCTAGCATGCTTGGTTAGCCCCAGGGCGACTAGGGCGGCCACCAGCATCATCCAAGCCGGTACCATCAACGGTAATGCCTGGCCCAGCAGTAGGCCGCAGACCAGCCAGCTGAAGTCGCTCAGTCCTTGGCGTACCGGCAACTGGCGCAGCCGCAGGCACAGTGCCTCCAGCAGCAGCGCGAACAGCGTACACCAGCCGGTCTGCAGCCAGACCGCCGGGCCGAACTGCCAGGCCTGCAAGGCAATACCGGGCAGCAGCGCCACCGAGACCGCCAGCATGATGCCACGCACGGATGTCGGGGCCAGCTTCATTGCCGGGCTCCCGCCAGCAATTCGCGCTTGGCGTCACGAAAGCTGTCCCGCAGAGGTAGATTGCTGGGGCAGACGTGGCTGCAGGCACCGCATTCGATACAGGCGGCGAGCTGTTCCTGCTGTAGGGTAATACGATCCGCACGCTGGCTGGCGGCGTACAGCTTGAGTGGTTGCAACGCCATCGGGCAGACGTCGACACAGCGATTGCAACGGATACAGTCACCGGCCGGTGGGCGCGGCGGAAACAGGTCGTCGCAGCGGACGATCAGGCAACTGCTGGTCTTGCTGATTACCGCGTTGGGGTGGGACAGCTCCCGTCCCATCATCGGCCCACCGACCTGCACGCCGCGCTGTTGGTCGCGGGGTTGCGCCGCAGCCAGCAGCGCCGGAACCGGCATGCCGATCGGCACCTCCACGTTGCCGGGCTTGTCGACATCACCGGTCAGCGTGACCACCCGCGACACCAGCGGCTCGCCATGAAACACCGCTCGGCCCAGCGCATGTAGGGTGGCTACGTTCAGCACCATCACGCCGACTTCCGCCGGCAGCATGCCCGGTGACAGCGTTCGTCCGCTGAGGCTCTTGACCAGCATCGGCTGGCCACCGGCCGGATAGCGGTGCGGCAATCGGCAAATCTGCACGCGGCTGCCGGTGGCGGCGACCGCTGCGTTGAGTGCCGCCAGCGCTTCAGGCTTGTTGGGCTCGACACCGATACGGACCTGGGCAATCTCCAGCACCCGGCTAAGATAATCGGCGGCGGCAATGATGGTATCGGCCCGTTCCCGCATCAGGCGGTCGTCGCAGGTGACGAAGGGTTCGCACTCGGCACCGTTGATCAGCAACAGATCGGATTGCTGGGACCCGGCGATCTTGATGCCGGTCGGGAAGCCGGCGCCGCCCAGCCCGATTAGCCCCATCTGCAGGCTGAACTGGGCCAGTTCGGCGGCGTTTTGGGGCGTGTTGACCGGCTGCCGCTCGATCCACCTGTCCCGGCCATCGGCTTCAATAATGACAACCGGCACCGGCTGATCCCGGTCGGCCGGATAGGCCCGTTCTATCGCCGCCACCCGACCCGAGGTGGAGGCGTGGGCCCAGAGGCTCATCGGTTCCCCGCGGCCAATCAGTTCGCCTTTTAGCACCTGTTGGCCGGCAACCACGCAGGGCTCTACCTGGCGACGGCCGTCGCCCAGCGGTACGGCGATTCGGAGGCCTTTAACAGCTATCTGCTGGATCGGTGTCTGGTTGGACAGCGCCTTATGGTCTGCCAGCTTGATGCCGCCACGCCAGCGTTGTCCGGTGCGGCGGAAGGGTTTAAACAGCCGTTGCAGCCAGGGCGAAGCCGGGCTGGAATACGGCAATGGTGGGGCAAGCTGGGGCACGATACTGACTCCCTGGCTGTTATTGATTCGCCGACCGGCCACTGAGCGGTTATGTAATGGCGCTGCGAAGGTTATCTACGAGGTCATGATCGGAAGGTGAATGGGTCCTCAAGAATGTAGCGAAGAATAAATAATTGCTAATGCAAATGCAACAGATTCGCATTAGCAATGAATTTGTGTTCTTCTTTGAGCAAAAAGGTCAGCTGTCTATCGGGATCGCTGCCGGATCTCCACAGCGGCGGAGACTGTCCCATCATCAGTGGACTGACTGGCGTGAAAAGGGCAAGAGAAGGGGGAACGAGACCGTCCCCATTGGCTAAATAGCAGGGCTTATCCGGCGGCGGGGTAACGCGCCAGCAGCGCCACCCCCTGGCGGTAGCCCAGGCCACCGTTGCCGTGAACCAGGCCGAACTGCTCGTCGCCCGCCAGCAGTCGGTGATGCATGCTGATCAGGCCGTTCAGTGCCGGGTTGTTCCAGGGCGCACGGGCCAGGTTCATGCCGCCGGTAACGGTGATGCTGTGCTGTTCGAGGAAGGCGGGGATCTCCTCCAGCAGGTCCACCAGGCCGCTGACCAGCAGGAACGCCATTGGTACCACCGGATAGCAGGTGTAGGCTTCCAGCAATGCCTCGCCGGCGCGGAATCTCGCGGCGAAGTCGATGTCGGACTGGGCACAGCACTGCAGGTAGGCTTCGCGCAGGTGGTCGTAGCTGGCGATCCGGTCGATATAGTCGCGGCCGTCGCCCGCCAGCCGGCCCAGCCCGACCCCCTTGATCTGAATGCTTTCGTTTGCCGGAACCTGCAGCCGTTCGGCCAGCTCCGTCGAGCAGATCAGCATCCGACCGGAGAAATCGACCAGCGGGTTGGCGCAGTCGACGCCGCGAAACAGTGAGGTGATCGGCCGGTGCCAACGCTCGTCCGGCAGCAGCTCCGGCCTGTAATCGTCGGCCAGGGTGTTGCGGTAGCTGAGTTTGTAGTTCTCGAACAGGCAGTGGGCCAGTTCGCGGAAATGGGCTTCGTCGATAGCGTGCTGTTTCAGGAAGTGCTCGGCCAGATCGTTGTAGGCCTCGGTCAGCGGGTAATCGTTGCCGTAGACCGCCATCAGCCGCAGCCGCTCGTTACGCTCGTAGCCGCTCTTGAGCAGGTCTTCGCCGCTGATCAGCACCGCCTGTTCGCCCTGTTCGATCAGTTGTCGGGCACGGGCCAGCGCCTCGATCGGCGCGCAACCGCTGCGGAAGTGGTTGTCCGGCTCCGGGCTGTGCCAGTCAGCGCTGAGCGGCTCGATCACCAGCTCATGCAGCGGAATTCCCAACTGCTGGATCTGCTCTTCCAGTTGCAGGCAGTGTTGCTGGCTGCCAACGTTGTCGACGGTCTTGGCGGCGGCGATGATCAGGGCGTCAGACATGGAAACTATGACTCTGTGGATGATTTATGTGAATGACGTGGGAGGACAGCTTAACAGGATTTTGCAGGGTTTTCCCTTATCGACAGGCCGCCCTGAAGGAACTTATCCACAACGCACTGTTGCCCTGCTGGCGGTGGCGTGCGGCTTTGCTTACTATGGCGCGGTAGGTTTAATTCAGGAGTTACTCATGAACCCGGTTATCGATCTGCTGAAATCGCACCGTTCCATCCGCAAGTTTACCGACCAGCCGGTCGAGCAGGCCGTCATCGAACAGCTGGTGCAGGCCGGCCAGGCGGCGGCGACCTCCAGCTTTATCCAGGCGTGTACGGTGATCCAGATCAGCAATCCCGATAGCCGCGCCAAGTTGGCCGAGTATGCCGGCGGCCAGGCCTATGTCGCATCGGCGCCGCAGTTCCTGGTGTTCTGTGCCGATATGAAGCGTCACCAGCTGGCCTGCGGGATGCACGACGCCGAGATGCAATCAGGCTATACCGAGCAGTTCCTGACCGCCTCGCTGGACTGCGCTCTGTTTGCCCAGAACCTGGTGGTAGCGGCAGAGTCCCTCGGTCTGGGCGCCGTCTATATCGGTGGCCTGCGTAACAAGATCGCCGAGGTGGCCGACCTGCTGAACCTGCCGGAACTGGTCTACCCGGTATTCGGCCTCTGCCTGGGCTACCCGGATCAGAATCCGGAAGTGAAACCGCGCCTGCCGCTGTCGATGGTGTTGAAACAGGAGCGTTACGACGACAGCGCCGACGCTGAAACCCTGGCCGACTACGACAAGCTGGTGCGCGAGTACTACCAGACCCGCACCGGTGGCACCAAGGATATGAGCTGGAGCGAGCAGATCTCCGGCATGCTGGTCAAGGAAGCGCGTCCGCACATGCTGCCGTTCCTGCAGCAGCGCGGTTTTCTGGAGAAGTAATTCTATTGATACTTGGCGGCGGGCTGTGCATAACCGTAGCTTGTGTGTAAATCTACGATAGCCGTCTCCAAACCCGGGCGCTGTGGATAAGCGTGCCTGTGGATATTGAAGAAACCGCCGGTCGCAGGGCCGGCGGTTTTTATTGTTTTCGTTATCTCATTATTTTGTTGTTTTGTCGTTTCGTTCGTTAGAGGTTTCGTATTCCGTTGTTGCGAAGTTGTACTCTGCTGCTGGCGCTTTTTTACGCCGGTACAGCCCTGGCCGAGCCGCCAAGCTCGTTCCGCCAGGCCAAGAAGCTGGCCGGTGAGATATACGCCGACCACCAACAGACCTTCTACTGCGGCTGTGATTACCGGCAGGAAGGACGCAAGTTGCGGCCGCAGCCGGCCAGCTGCGGTTACCGGCTGCGCAAAAGCCAGACCCGGGCGACCCGGATCGAATGGGAGCATGTGATGCCGGCCTGGGCGTTCGGCCATCAGCGCCAGTGCTGGCAGCAGGGTGGCCGCAGAGCCTGCCGACAAGACCCTGAATTCCGCCGGATGGAAGCGGACCTGCACAACCTGGTGCCGGCGATCGGCGAGCTGAACGGCGACCGCTCCAACTTCCGCTTCAGCTTGCTGGAGGGCGAGCCGCGACGCTACGGCCAGTGCGATTTCGAGGTGGATTTCAAGGCCCGGGTGGTGGAGCCGGCCGAGGCGATACGCGGCGATATCGCGCGGATCTACTTCTATATGGAGGACCGCTACCAGTTGCGCCTGAGCCGGCAGCAGCGCCGACTGTTCGAGGCCTGGCACCGGGCCGATCCGGTCGATGACTGGGAGCGGCAGCGCAATCAACGGATCAGGGCGATCCAGGGCAACGGCAATCCCTATGTCGAGCGTTGAACGGGCGTGCTAGGGGAAATGGTCGCGGCTGAAGCTGCTTCTACAAGGCGCGTTTTGTAGGTGGGCGACTTCTCCGGACTCTGCCAGCTCCGTCGCGGTCGGAGCCCGCTGCTACGAGTGTCCTGCCGTAGCAGCCCGCTCTGCGGGCGACAGGCTGCGGTTTTCGAAAGAACCACGGCAGGTCGCTGCTAAAGTCGCTCCTTCAATGACCCCTCCGATGCGCCCCACCGTTCTCGCTACGCAGATCGACTATCAAAAAAATCAGTACGCGCCGACCAGCCCCAGGCTGAGCGCCATCTGGATCAGTTCCGGCAGCGACTCGGCGGCCATCTTGTTCATCATATGGGCGCGGTGGCCCTCGACGGTCTTGCGGTTGATCGCCAACTGGTCGGCGATCTCGTTGTTGGTCAGCCCCTGCACCACCCGCTCGAACACCTGCTTCTCGCGCTTGGTCAGGCTGTCGTAGCGTTGCTGTAGCTGCTGTTTGCGTGCCAACCCCTGGCGCCGTTGCTGGTCGCGTTGCAGGGCGGCCTGCACCTGGTCCAGCAGCAGCTGGTCGTTGAACGGCTTTTCGATGAAGGTCAGCGCGCCCTGGGTCATCGCGGTGACCGCCATATCCACATTGCCGTGCGCCGAGATCATGATCACCGGGATATCGATGGCCAGTTCGGCCAGCTTGGTCTGGGCGCTGAGACCGGACAGCCCCGGCATCCGCACGTCCATCACCAGGCAGCCGCTCTGGCCGGCCGGGTAGCCGTCGAAAAACGCCTGGGCGGTGCCGAAACTTTGCACCCGCAGACCGACCGATTCCAGCAGCCACTGCAGGGAGTCGCGCACATCGGCGTCGTCGTCGACCACATAGACAATCGGCTGGCTGCTATCGCTCATCGTTTCCTTCAATTTTCTTGTGACGGTGTTTCCGGCGGTTGGCCGCTCGCCGGCTGGTCGCTGTGCAGCGTAAAACAGAAGCAGGCGCCGCCGTCGATGCGGTTTTCCGCCCATAGCTGGCCGCCGTGGGCTTCGATCAGCGAGCGGCTGATCGCCAGCCCCAGGCCGAGTCCCTCCGGCTTGGTGGTGACGAACTGCTCGAACAGTTGCTCGCTGTCGCTGTCCGGCAGGCCGGGGCCCTGATCGCAGACGCGGATTATAACCTGATCGTTGCCGGCCGCTGAAGCGTCCAGCCAGACCTGCAGCGGAGTCTGCTGCTCTGGTCGGCTGCAGGCTTCGAGGGCGTTGATCAGCAGGTTCAGCAGTACCTGTTCCAGCTGCACCCGGTCGGCGATCACCGCCGGTAGCTCGGCCGGCAGTCGCTGGCTGAGCTGCACGTTGTGGCGCTTGGCGCTGTATTGGCAGAAATCCAGCAGCTCGTCGACGATCGCCGGCAGCGGCTGTGGCAGACGTTGTGGCTCGCTCTTGCGGGCGAAGTCCATCATCCGGTGGATGATCTCGCCGGATCGCAACGAGGTGCGGCCGATCCGCTCCAGCGGCGGGCGCAGCTCGTCCAGCGTCGGCGGTGGCTGCAGGTCGATACGGCGCAGAATGCCCTGCACGTAGTTGTTGATCGCGGTCAGCGGCTGGTTCAGTTCGTGGGCCAGGCCGGAGGCCATCTCGCCGATGCTGATCAGCCGGGTGGCGTGGCTCAGCTCGGCCTGGTGCTGACGCTGGGCCGCTTCGGCCGCTTTCTGGCCGCTCAGGTCGCGGGCGACCAGCGAGTAGTAGTCGATCCGGCCATCCAGCGAGCGGTGCGCCAGCAGCTCCAGCATCACCGGGATCGGCCGCTGGCGGGCCTGCGACCAGAGTTCGATCTCGCCGCGCCAGCGGCCCTGTTCGCCGGCGGCCGGCAGTGCCTGGCCGGTCAGCTGCTGGTAGCCGTGGGCCGGGAACAGCGCGCCCAGCTGCAGGTCGGTCAGCTCCGGGTGTTCGCAGCCCAGCGTCTGGCGGGCGGCCTCGTTCAGGTAGGTGATATGGCCGTCGGGGTTGGCGAAACAGACCAGATCGCTGCTGATCTCCAGCACCCGCGCCATGCGGCGGTTGGCCTGCTCCGCCTTGATGCGGCGGCTGGCGTCGCGTGATACCACCAGGATCTCGATCAGCTCGCCGGTGTCGGCATCGCGCAGCGAGCGGCTGGTGCTCTCCAGCCAGGTGTAATGGCCGTCCTTGCAGCGGAAGCGGTAGGTGTGGGTGTACAGGCCGCGTTCGTAGCTGACGCTGGGGGCGCGCTTCTTGAAGTCCTCGACGTCATCCGGGTGGTAGAGGTCGTAGGCCGACAGGCCGATGATCTCCTCGACGCTGTAGCCGAGCAGATGGGTCACCGCCGGCGAGGCGTAGATGAAACGCCAGTCACCGGGGGTGTGGCGCGAGATCATGTCGGTCGACTGCTCGGCCATCTCGGCCAGCAGCCGGTTGCGTTCGGCGTCATCGGTCAGGGCGGCGCGGCCCTGTTGCGGGGTCGGGTGGTCCGGCATCGGTTCGGATTGGCTGAGCAGCAAAATAGGATGCTCCGAATGGTAACAGAAGCGGGCAGCCGGAGCTGCCCGCGCTCTGGGGCGGCGGAACTCAGAGGGCGAGGGCTTGCTCCCTGAGGGCGAACTTCTGCACCTTGCCGGTGGAGGTCTTCGGCAGCTCGCTGAAGGCCACCGCCTTGGGGCACTTGAAGTGCGCCAGGTTCTGGCGGCAGAACTCGATCACCTCCCGCTCGGTCAGGCTCTCGCCCGGCTTCAGGGTGACGAAGGCGCAGGGCACCTCGCCCCAGTGCTCGTCCGGTTTGGCGACCACCGCTGCCTCGAGGATCGCCGGGTGGCGGTACAGGCAGTCCTCCACCTCGATGGTGGAGATGTTCTCGCCGCCGGAGATGATGATGTCCTTGGAGCGGTCCTTGACCTCGATATAGCCGTCCGGGTGCCAGACCGCCAGGTCGCCGGTGTGGAACCAGCCGCCCTCGAAGGCGTCGGCCGAAGCCTGCGGGTTGTTAAGGTAGCCCTTCATCACCGTGTTGCCGCGCATGT
This sequence comes from Marinobacterium arenosum, assembly GCF_019795155.1. GTDB lineage: Bacteria > Pseudomonadota > Gammaproteobacteria > Pseudomonadales > Balneatricaceae > Marinobacterium_C > Marinobacterium_C arenosum. The sequence goes on from NZ_JAILYN010000046.1 coordinate 26,130, forward strand.
AGACCTCGCCCAGCGTGCGGCCGTCCATCGGCACCGGCGCCAGTGTGGCGGGCTCGGCCACCATCAGCTCGTCCAGCATCGGTGCACGGACCCCCTGGCGGGACATCTTGGCCGCCTTGTCGGCTTGCGGCAGGTCGGCCCAGGCCTGCTGGAAGTCGCAGAACACCGCCGGACCGTAGCTTTCGGTCAGGCCGTAGGCGTGCACCACCTCGATGCCGATCCGCTCCATCCCCTCGATCACCGCGGCCGGTGGCGGTGCGCCGCCGGTGGTGACGGTGACCGGGTGCTCGACCATCCGGTGGTAGGCTGGGTCGGCGTTGAGCAGCATGTTCAGCACGATCGGCGCACCGCAGAAATGGGTCACGCCGTGGGCGCGGATCGCCTCGAACACCGCGTCGGCGCGTACATGGCGCAGGCAGACATGGGTGCCTGCCACGGCGGTGACCGACCAGGGATAGCACCAGCCGTTGCAGTGGAACATCGGCAGGGTCCAGAGGTAGACCGCGTGCGGCGGCAGGTTCTGGCCGATCACGTTGCTGACCGCGTTGAGGTGGGCGCCGCGATGGTGGTAGACCACCCCCTTGGGGTTGCCGGTGGTGCCGGAGGTGTAGTTCAGGGTAATCGCCTGCCATTCGTCGGTCGGTCGCTGCCACTGGTAGTCGGGGTCGCCCTCGGCCAGCAGCTGTTCGAAGTTCAGCGTGCCGAGCAACTCGCCGCCGGCAAACTGCGGATCGTCCACGTCGATCACCAACGGCTCGGCCTGGCAGAGCTGCAGCGCGCGTTTCATGGTGGCGGAGAACTCGCGGTCGGTGACTACCACCCTGGCGTTGGCGTGGTCCAGCATGAAGGCGATCGTCTCGGCGTCCAGCCGGGTATTCTGGGCATTCAGCACCGCGCCGGTCATCGGCACCGCGAAGTGCAGCTCCAGCATCTCGGGGATATTGGGCAGCAGCGCAGCCACCGTATCGCCGCGGCCGATGCCGCGCTGGCTCAGCGCCGAGGCCAGCTGGCGGCAGCGCCTGTAGGTGTCGGCCCAGCTGCGTTGCAGGTTGTCGTAAACGATCGCGTTATGCTCGGGATAGACCCGCGCGGCGCGGTCCAGAAAGGTGGTCGGGGTCAGCGGGAGATAGTTGGCCGGATTCTGCTCCAGCCCCATCGCGTAGGGATCGTGCTTATTGTTATTCATGCCTGACGCTCTCGGGTTACTGACCCACCGGTGGGTGGGTCGAGCTATCTGTCAGGGCCGCGCGTCAGTCATCCACCCGGCTATAGCCGGGCGACCGCCCGCGCTGCACGGCGGCCCCGTTGCGGTTCAGCGGCGGATCATTTCAGGAAGCCGGTGCTGAACGCCTTGAACGGCTTGGCGTCGGAGCGGCCGATCCACTCGAACGCCACCATCTCGCGGCTGACGATGCGAATGCCCTCCTCGCGCATCCGGGCGATCGCCAGCTCCACATCCAGCGCGCTGCGCGACGAGATCGCGTCGGCCACCACGAACACCTGCTTGCCGCGGGCGCGCAGGTCCAGTGCGGTCTGCAGGACGCAGACGTGGGCTTCCATGCCGCAGATCACGATCTGCTCGCGGTCCAGCGCCTCGATCTGTGGGCCGACCTCGGGGGCCTGTACCGCCGAGAAGTGGGTCTTGCCGAACACTTTGTCGGCCGGCAGCCGCTCAAGCAGTGTCTCGGTAGTCGGGCCGACCCCCTGCGGATACTGCTCGGAGGCCAGCAGCGGGATATCGACCAGCTTGGCGACATCCAGCAGCCAGCGGCAGTTTTCGACGAATGCCTCCCGGTCATGGATGCCGGGCAGCAGTTTTTCCTGAACGTCGATCAGCAGCAGTGCGCTGCGTTGTGCATCGATCAGCATGGTGCTTCCTCCTCAGGCCGGCCGGCGGTCTACCATGTTAGTAGCAATCCCTTCGGCGACCACCTTGTCGCCAACGGTGCAGATTGTCTCCAGCTTGACGCGGCGGCGTTGCTGGTCGATCTCCAGCACCTTGGCGGTGGCGGTGACGGTGTCGCCGATATGCACCGGCGCCTTGAACTTCAGCTGTTGATCAATATAGATCGCGCCCGGGCCGGGCATCCGGGTGCCCAGTACCGCCGAGATCAGTGCGGCGCTGTACATGCCGTGCACGATGCGCTGGCCGAACATGGTCTGGGCGGCGTATTCGGCGTTGATATGCACCGGGTTGTCGTCGCCGGAGATGCCGGCGAACAGAATCACGTCCGCTTCGGTGACAGTCTTGGCGTAGCGGGCGGTCATGCCGACTTCGAGGTCTTCCAGGTAGTAGCCGTGCAGGTCCTGCATGGGAGGGCTCCTTGTTTTCAGAAAGGCAACGGGGGGCTGTCCGGCCCAATGGCAGGTCAGCGGTTTGAACCCATCTTAAAAGCCATTTTCCTAAAATTGCAATCGTTAATACTTATAAAAACAAGTATAAACCCTTGGAAATAATCGTCGGCTTTGCTAACGTCGGCGCAACACTGAACCCAGCCAGCGTGACCGGCAGCCCGTCGGTGCTGAGGAGGCTCTTATGGATACCCGTAGCGGACAGACCTTTCTGGACAAGACCTGGCGCCACCTGCGCCAGGTATGGCGCGGCGCCGCCGGTAATGGCCGCAACCATCAGTCGGTGAGCTTGCAGCCGCAGCTGCCCGACGAGGACCTCGACCAGCTCCGTCAGTGGATGCGGGCCTGTCTGGAAGTCCAGGGCCAGGAGGTATCGGCCCGCGCCCGCACCGCCCAACTGGGTCATGCCTATATGGCGCTGGACGCCGAGGGGCGTCGTCGCTTCCTGCAGCTGCTGGCCGAGGAGTTCGACCGCGATGACGGCGAGATCGAACAGGCGATCAGCGCCTGGCGCGATGCCGAAGGTCCACGCCGGGTGGAGGCCCGGCTGGCGCTGCAGGAGCTGCTCGATCCGCCGCGGATGCAGCTGCTGAAGCAGTTCACCGAGCTGCCGGAGGGGGTCAAGTTCCTGGTCGATATGCGGGCCGAACTGCTGTTGCACCGGCGCGAATCGCCGGCGCTGGCGGCGCTGGAGGCGGACCTGAAGCGGTTGCTGATCCACTGGTTCGACGTCGGCCTGCTGAACCTGGAGCGGATCAGCTGGCAGTCGCCGGCGGAGCTGCTGGAGAAATTGATCGCCTACGAGGCGGTGCATGAGATCCAGAGCTGGGAGGATTTGAAGAACCGGCTCGACTCCGACCGCCGCTGCTTCGCCTTCTTCCATCCCAATATGCCCGGCGAGCCACTGATCTTCGTCGAGGTGGCGCTGGTTAACGGGCTGGCCGACAACATCCAGCAGTTGCTGGACGAGGAGGCTCCGTTGCAGGCGCTGGCCCAGGCCGACACGGCGATCTTCTACTCGATCTCCAACGCCCAGCAGGGGTTGGCCGGCATCAGCTTCGGCAACTTCCTGATCAAGCGGGTGGTCGGCCTGCTGCAGCAGGAGTTTCCGGCGCTGAAGCAGTTCGCCACGCTGTCGCCGATCCCCGGTTTCAGCCGCTGGCTGAAGCAGGTCGAGGATCAGCAGCTGATCGAGCTGCTTGGCAATGATACGGCCCTGCCGTTGCTGCGCAGCGCCCAGGGCGAGAGCGACTGGCCGAGCGATCCGGCACGCGCCGAATTGCTGCGTGAGCCGCTGCAGCGGTTGGCGGCCCACTATCTGGCCCGCGAGCGTAAGAGCGACCGCCGGGCGCTCGATCCGGTGGCCCATTTCCACCTCAGCAACGGCGCCGAGATCGCCCAGCTGAACTGGCTGGCTGACCGCTCCAGCAAGGGGCTGCGCCAGTCGATGGCCTTGATGGTCAATTACCGGTACGACCTGGCCCGGGTGGAAAGTAACAGCCAGCAGTATCTGGCCAGTGGTGAGGCGGCTACCGGAAAGGCGTTCGAGACTTCGCTTGGCAAGCCGGCCAAAGCGGTTCGCGAGCGCGTGCGATAGCGTGCGATAGCGTGCGTTGCCGGCGACACGGAACAACAGCCGCCAAATACGACGCAGACAAAATAAAGCGAAAAGAACGAAAAAAACGAAAAAAACGAAAAAAACGAAAAATAACGAGGAACGACGATGAACGAGAAACGTGTAGCGGTGGTAACCGGCGCGGCCGGCGGACTGGGTGAGGCGATGTGCAAGGCGCTGGTGGAACAGGGCCGCCAGGTGGTCGGCAGCTATCTGCCGGGCGACGAACAGCCGGCCCGCGAATGGCAGCAGGCGATGGAACAGGCCGGCTATCCGATCGAGATCTTCCCGCTGGATGTCAGCGACTACGACAGCTGCAGCACGTTCATCGAGGGGGTGGAGCAGCAGGTCGGGCCGATCGAGGTGCTGGTCAACAACGCCGGCATCACCCGCGACGCACCGCTGAAGCGGATGACGCCGGAGAAGTGGCAGGCGGTACTGCGCACCAACCTGGATTCGATGTTCAACATGTGCCAGCCGCTGTTCGACCGGATGTGCACGCGCGGTTGGGGCCGGATCGTCAATATCTCCTCGCTGAACGGCGAGAAGGGCCAGTTCGGCCAGGCCAACTACTCGGCGGCCAAGGCCGGTATCTACGGCTTCACCCGCGCCATCGCCCAGGAGGGCGCTCGCAAGGGGGTGACCGTCAACGCGGTATCGCCGGGCTATATCGATACTCCGATGGTGCGCCAGGTGCCGGAGAACGTATTGGAGTCAATTGTCGCCGGCATCCCGGTCGGCCGGCTCGGCCAGCCGGAGGAGATCGCTCGCGCGGTGGCGTTCCTGACCGACGACAACGCCGGTTTCATCACCGGCACCAACCTGTCGGTCAACGGCGGCCAGTATATGAGCTGAGGCGTGTCCGCAGGCACCGGGCGGCCCCTTCGGCGGCCGCCCGGTGCAGTTTTTTGTCAGTTATCCTCGGGGCGCCGGGGCCGGCCATTGAGCCGCGCCGAGCCCCTGTAAAGGGTGTGTACAGAGCTGTTTCCCCAGCTTTACACTGGCCTGTAAACACAGCGAACCTGTACACCCGTCGACAGCGCTTCGCTGTCGCATCCCCTGAACCCTGTCTACACTGCGATCATGGCTCCTCCGGCTCCTCAGCCGTACCCGCCAGGCCCGATGGCCCGGCCGGTTAACGTCGAGAGCCGGTATGTCCGGAACGCTGTGGTCATTCAGTACCGATCGTTTTGATCAGGCTGGAGGGGGAACATGAAGGATTTGACCGGCGCGGTAGACGAGGGGCGGGCGCTTTTGTACCTGCGTCCCTCGGTGCAGCAGGAAGATCTGGGCGGTGTGATCAGTGAAAACGGCTGGCAGGTGGATGTCGCCTGCGATATCAACCATGCCAACCAGCTGCTGGAGAGCAATTGTTATCGGGTCGGGCTGGTCCATGTCGATGGCCTGCGACCGCAGCAGATTCCCGATGCCGAACAGCTGTTTGCCACCCGCGACAATATCGCCTGGGTAGCGCTGGCCCACGCCGAGGCATTGCAGCAGGGGCAGCTGTGCCGGTTGATCCATGAAAACTTCGTCGACTATTTCACGTTGCCGATCCACAGCGGCGTGCAGGGGTTGATCTCCACGCTGGGTCACGCCTATGGCATGGCCTGCCTGCGTCAGCACAGCCACCACGATATCTCCTACAACGACTACGAGATGGTCGGTACCTCACCGGCGATGCGTAAGCTGTTCGTGTCGATCCGCCGGGTTGCCGGAGTCGATGCACCGGTGCTGGTTACCGGTGAGAGTGGTACCGGCAAGGAACTGATCGCCCGTGCGGTGCATGAACGCTCGCCGCAACGCAAGGGGCCCTTTATCGCGGTCAACTGCGGCGCGCTGCCGGACAACCTGATCAATTCAGAGCTGTTCGGTTACGAGAAGGGCGCCTTTACCGGTGCCAACCAGCGCAAGATCGGCTGGATCGAAGCGGCGGAGGGCGGTTCGTTGTTTCTGGACGAGATCGGCGATCTGCCGTTGGGGTTGCAGGTCAACCTGCTGCGTTTCCTGCAGGAGGGCACCATTCAACGGGTTGGCGGTACCGAATCGATCCGGGTCAATGCCCGGGTGATCGCCGCCACCCACGTCAATCTGGCCCAGGCGGTAGAGCACGGACGCTTCCGCCAGGACCTTTTCTACCGGCTCAACGTGCTCAACCTGAATTCGCCGCCGTTGCGCGAACGGGTGCAGGATATCGAGGTGCTGGCCCGCTTCTTCTTTAACAAGTTCAAGGGCGATGCCGGCCGCACTATCCGCGGTTTTACCCGTCGCTCGCTGGTGGCGATGAACAACCACCAATGGCCGGGTAACGTGCGCGAGATGATCAACCGGGTTCGGCGGGCGCTGGTGATGTGTGAGGGGCGACGGATCAATCCGGTCGACCTGGGGCTGGAACATGTCGAGGATGAGGCGCTGGTACTGACCCTGGAGCAGATTCGCGAGCGGGCCGAGGAGCGGGCGATCCGGGCGGCACTGGTCCGCAATACCAACAACGTCTCCCAGACGGCGCGCGAGCTGGGCGTTTCCCGGGTAACCCTGTATCGGCTGCTGAACAAGTACGACCTGGTAGCCGACTCCTGAGCGCTGGTTGAATGGTTTTGCCGGCCCCGCTTGTCCCGAAATTTACAATCCCGCCTCTGTTTATATTCTTTTTAAAACAACTAGTTAGATAAATGGCCTGCCGCAGGTGTAAATCATGATTTACAGCTGTGGCGTGATTTTTTCGTAAAATTTACGCTCTTTTTCTAGCTTTGTATATTTTCTCTTATATAACAGTCGATTAGATATTTTGGTGCGTATCTTGCTGTTTCTATGGCAACCGGTTTGTCGACGAGAGGCGCACAGGTATGACACCAGTCCCGGCTCAATTCGATATACAAAAACAATGGCGTCGGTTGTTGTTGATTCTGCTGCTGTACCTGGGGGCGGACCTGTTGACGACCCATGGAGCCCAGCTGCTGCCCTCTTCGTCATACCAAGGGCAATGTATACCCGGCCAGCGGTATCTCTCGCAGTCATATCAGGAGATGGGCGTGATCCTCTGGGATGAGGATGATGAAGCGTCCGTACCGACGGTCGGAAAACCGAATGGACATCATCTCTGACAGGTACGGCTCGCCTGCTGGGTGGCCGGGGCCGACAGGGATGCGTTTCAGGCTAAGCGAGGGGGAACATCATGGCTGATTACGATCGCACTGTTTCGCTACTGAGCGCGCTGTTGCTGGTTGCGCTGTTACCGGCCTGGGGGGAGGCTTGTGACAGTGAGGTTGGTACAGGATTCGGAATGCCGCAGTCGACGGTCCCATCCAGCCAGCAATGGTTGGATCCGCTCTGTGACGGAATGACCGTGTTGGCGGTACTACGGATAGAGAACGAAGATCGATTGGCGCCGGTCAGCGATCTTGTTCCTTATGGTTTACAGTTTCGGCCCGCGATCAGCGACGCCTTTCATGCCGCACCCGCGCCACTGCAGGAATCGGGTGATGTGGTCCGGGTTTTGCCTGTCAGTCACCAGTGGGGTGTCCGGCAGTTGGTGGATTACGTTGCGCCCCTGGCGGACGGATTGAAGGGCTGTGGCCTGGGCAAGCGGTTGAGCGGGTCGGCTCGTCACTGGATGTGAGTTTTTGAGATCGCCACCCGAGGCAGATTTATCCATGGCCTGGCAGGGTTTATAATTGCTGCCTTGTTCTAACCATGGGATCGAAGTAGCAGTGATCGGTTATCTAGCAGCTTTGTGGGGCCTGGCAGGGATCTGTCTGCTGTTGGGCGGGGCCATTTATCGTCTGGGTGGGATCGCCCTGCAGACACTGGACCTGTCGCTCAGCTGGTACCACTGGCTGGCCCTGGCGTTCAGTATCGTCTTTATGGGCTTTGCCGAAGGCTACCGGGGGTTCCAGAAGGCGTTTTCGCCGCGGGTCGCGGCCCGTATCCATTACTTGTCCCGCAACGTGACGCCCGTCCGGCTGCTGTTGGCGCCGGCATTCTGCATGGGCTATTTCCATATCCAGCGCCGTCGCCAGATCGTTACGGTCTGCCTGACGCTGGGCATTATCGCGCTGGTGCAGCTGGTGCATCTGCTGGCTCAGCCCTGGCGCGGCATCGTCGATGCCGGCGTGGTGGTCGGCCTGGCCTGGGGAATGGTGTCGTTGGTTATCTTTACTCTGCAGGCATTCTTCGGTGCCGATTTTAATCACTCGCCGGAAACCCCCTGAACGCCGAATGATTAAAGAAACCGCTGCAAGGCGGTTTTTTTTTTTATATTTGTCTTTTGTGCGCCTTTTTTAACCTTGCGCGGCTAACTGTTATCTTGGTTTGAAACAGTCGTTTGGACGGCTCTGTTTTTAAGGCTCTGCCAAGCTATGAGCGCAGAGTACTCCCGTTTGAAATACGGCTATGTTGATATAAATCAAGGTTAGACTTTTGTTTTAAATTCAGGATCGAGTGCCCCTGAATTCAGATAATAAGTGCAACACTCATGGTTGAAAGGCGGGAGGTGGCCAACTGCTGACAGTGATACGCTTCAGCTCGCCAAAGTAGAAGAAGTACCACCATGAGTTATCAGCAGTTG
>NZ_JAILYN010000047.1 GCF_019795155.1 Marinobacterium arenosum
CACTTTCGTGTTGCCGACAAGGCGAGAGCGGCGTTATCCCCGGGCATTAAAGAGCTGCCCATGCCGCTACCCCGTGAGAAAGAAAAATGCCAGTCAGTTGGCTTAACTGACTGGCATTAGGCCTCGGCCGGGTTTTCGCGTCTTAACAGACTGACTTACTGCTGTTCAGCCTGCTTGATCTCGGCCACCAGGCCATCCAGTACCCGCTGGCCGCCCGGCCCGACCATCTCAACGAAGGTGCGCTGCAATACCTGGGCCCGCTGGCGAAACGCGGCCCGCTCCTGGTCGGACAGCTCGATCATCTGAATATCCGGCTTCTTGGCCTTGATCTTCTCCAGCAGGGCCGCGTTATGGCGCTTCTGGTAGTCGAAGACATAATCGGCGGCCTCATCCATCGCTTCCTTGACTAGCTTCTGCTGCTGCTCGCTCAGCTCGTCGAACCAGTCCGGGTTGGCCAACACCGCTGCGGTGAATTGCTGATGGCCGGGCCAGATCATGTAGTCGGTAACCTCGTAGAACTTCATCTCCTCGATCGCCGAGACCGGGTTCTCCTGGCCGTCCACCATGCTCAGCTGCAATGCGCCGTAGACCTCCGAGAACGGCAGCGGGGTCGGATTGGCGCCGAACTGCCGGTAGGTCTCGGTCAGCATCGGCGACGCCATGATGCGCATCTTGAAGTTGGCGAAATCCGCCGGCTTGCGGATCTCCCGGCGGGTGGTCCAAACCATCTCGCCTTCCGGATACACGGACATCAGCTTCAGGGACGACTGACGGAAGTTGGCATCCAGGTCGTCATAGATGGTCTTGCTGTGTTTCAGCACCTGCTTGTTGACCGCATCCCGGTCGGAGAGCAGGTAGGGTACCGACAGCACCTGGATCTCCGGCACGAAGGAGCCGACATGGCCGGTGCCGACAGTGGTGAACTGCAGCACACCGTTGGCCACCATCTCGACGGTATCGGCGGAATCGCCGAGGGTGCCGAACGGGAAAACCTTCAATTTGATATCACCGCCGGACTTCTGCTCCAGCAGTTCGCCCAGTTTTTTGGCATGCGCTTCCTGGATGCTGCCCGGAATCTCTTCGATGGCGATCTTCCAGGTCGCCGCCTGTACCCCCTGTACCGCCAGTCCCATGCCCAATACCAGTCCACATGCCAGTGCTTTATTCAGTCGTTTAACAAACATTTCGACTTGCCTCTACTTGTTTTTGTTTTGAGAGCGGTCTGCTGCCCCATGAAGCCGCACTGCGGTGAGGGACATTAACCAGCACAATAAGCAGGCATAAAAACCATGTCAATTCTTAAATAATTTCATGACAATCAGAGCAAGCTCGGCTGTGGAGCTACCTGGAATAGTGAACAGAGGTGCTTGACGACCTGTTTTTTTTATGACTTCATTACAATCACCGCAAGGACCACTACTATTGTAATGATTATAATAATAACCGGAGGCCCCCATGTACGAGCATTCCACCTCTGTCGCCCCCTGCCCGCCGCCCCTGCAGCGGCTGCTGCACCGGATTGATCAGGCGGTTGGCTGCAGCGAGTCCTTTCTGCTCACCAGTGCAGTTCTGCTGATCGCCCTGAACTCCATCGCCAATGTGGTTGGCCGGTTCGCACTGGGCCAGAGCATCTACTTTTCCGAGGAGTTGAACCAGTTCCTGATCCTGGTGGTGACCTTTATCGGCGCCAGCTTCGCGGCCCGCCACGGTCGCCATATCCGGATGACGGCGATGTACGACGCCCTCGGGGTCCGCCCGCGCAAACTGCTGATGCTGGCGATCAGCCTGCTGACCGCAGCGGTGATGTTCTACCTCTGTTACTACTCCATCCTCTACGTCATGAAGGTGGAACGGATCGGCCGGGTAACACCGGCGCTGCAATGGCCGATGTACCTCACCTTCATCGTGGTCCCGGTCGGTTTCTTCATGATGGGTGTGCAGTACTGCCTGACATTTATCCGCAACCTGATGCACCGGGAGGTCTACCACTCGTTTCACGAGATGGAGACGAAAGAGAACGATTCGCCCGAGCAGTCCATCTAACCGGAGGTCAGAGCGATGACTACTGTAATTATCCTGCTGATGCTGGCGCTGCTGCTGGCCGGCTTTCCGATGATGATGCCACTGTTGATAGCGGCCCTGGTCGGCTTCCACTTCGTACTGGAGATCAGTCCGCTGACCGCCATCCAACAGATGATCAGCGGCGTGCAACCCGCCTCTCTGGTAGCGATCCCGATGTTCGTACTGGCCGCGGATATCGTCACCCGCGGCATCGCCGCCAACCGTCTGATCGACGTGGCGATGGCCTTCATCGGCCACGTCCGTGGCGGTATGGCGATCACCTCGTCGGTCAGCTGCGCGATGTTCGGTGCGGTGTCCGGCTCCACCCAGGCCACCGTGGTCGCGGTGGGCAGCGCCATGCGACCGCGGATGCGCGCGCACGGCTACCAGGACTCCTTCGTACTGGCACTGATCGTCAACGCCAGTGACCTGGCCTACCTGATTCCGCCCAGCATGGGGATGATCATCTTCGGGGTGATCTACGGCGCCTCGGTCGGTGAGCTGTTCATCGCCGGTATCGGGCCGGGCCTGCTGCTGGTGGCGATGTTCTCGCTGTACTGCTACATCTACGCGGTCTACAAGGGGATCGAAGTGATCCCGAAGGCCAGCTGGCGCGAGCGACTGCAGTCCTGCCGGCGTGCGTTCCCGGCGCTGATGTTTCCGGTGATCACCATTGGCGGCATCTATTCGGGGGTGTTCAGTCCAACCGAAGCGGCATCGGTATCGGTGCTCTACGCACTGATCCTCGAACTGTTCGTCTACAAGTCGATGAAGCTGCGCGACATCCACGAAACAGCCCAGTCCACCGGCATCATCACCGCCGTGGTGTTTGTCCTGATCGCGGCCGGCGCGGCCTTCAGCTGGATGATCTCGTTCGCGATGATCCCGCAGGAGCTACTCGGCGGGCTGAACATGTCGGCGATGTCCGATATCGAGATCCTGCTGATCATCTCGCTGGCATTCTTCGTCGGCTGCATGTTCGTCGATCCGATCGTGGTGATGCTGATCCTGGTGCCGATCTTCGCACCGGTGATCAAGGCTTCCGGTATCGACCCGATCCTGGTCGGCGTGATCATCACCCTGCAGACCGCGATCGGCTCGGCCACGCCGCCGTTCGGCTGCGATATCTTCACCGCCATCGCGATCTTCAAGCGGCCTTACGTCGAGGTGGTCAAGGGCACGCCGCCGTTCATCCTGATGTTGCTGACGGTGTCGGTGCTGTTGATCTTCTTCCCGCAGATCAGCCTGTTCCTGCGCGACCTGGCATTCGGCTACTGAGGTTCCATTAAGGTCTACCTGCAAGGGTGACTGTGTTGCCGGGCGGGATGCCCGGCTTTTTTATAAACAGCCGTGAGTTAACGGTTTTGAGTGAACAGTGGCTCAGGCTCGCATCGGGTACGGTGTCGCCCCTAGAGCGCATGGACCACGCAACGCTGTTAGCCCATCACTGTTAACTCATAACTGACGGATAAAAAGAGCGACCCTAGGGTCGCTCTTTTTATGTCTTTTGCCTGTAACCAACGTCGTATCAGCGTACGCTGGCGATATATTTAGACAGGTGAGCCATCTTGTCCGGGTCGTCGTCGACGAACTGGACCTTGACGTTGATGAAGGTGGAATTGAGCTTCTTCTCCTGCGCCTGCACCATCAGGATGAAGCCGTTGACCCGTGCCACACTGTCGCCGGACAGCTGTTCGATATCGACCACCACCTGCTCCAGCACCTGCGGAATGGCGCCCTCGTTCTTCACCACCACCAGCACTTCCTGCAGGCTGAGGTCCTTGATGGCACAGCGGTAGATCCCCTGGCTGGTACGCAACTGGGCCAATCCCTTGGCGTTGGCGGCCGGCTTGGCCGCTTCTTGCGGCGCCTGCTGGCCGGCTTGGCGGGCGGCACGGCGGGCAAGATCCTGTTCAATCAGCGCCTGCGCCCGCTGCTGCTTCTCGGCACTCAGTTTGCCGGTCTTGGCCAGCAGCTTGACCATCTTGTCGGTCAACTGCTCGGCATTGAACGGTTTGCCGAGGTAGTCGTTGACGCCGGCCTGGATCGCCTTCAGCACGTAGCCACGCTCGCCCCGGCTGGTAACCATCAGGAACGGCACCGCCTTGTGGGTTTCGTCGGCGCGAGTCCACTGCAACAGTTCCAGCCCGCTGACCTCCGGCATCTCCCAGTCGCAGAGGATGATGTCGTACGGCTGACGCTGCATCAGCTCCATCGCTTCCAGGCCGTTGATCGCCGCATCCACCGCATATTCCGGGAACGCCTCGTTGACGATCTTGGTTACCCGTTCACGAATGAACTTGGCATCATCGACAATCAGTACTCGAACATTGCTCATCTGGACTCTCTTAACAGCGCCTGATCCTGAAACTCGGCCCTGACTCTTCCGTAACCGATTTAATTAACGGGTTATTTTCCAGATTCTTTGCCCCAACCGCCAGCCATTCAGATCAAAATGCCGACAATTGTTCGAGCGACCATCAATCAGCCACAAAAAACACCATAGGTGGTTGCCGTTGAGCACATCGGTAAACGCGACCCGCTTCGTGACGAAGCGTACACCTGAGTAGCCTGGTCAGTAAGCAAACGCGGTGCAATATGTAGATACGGAAAGTGGCGGCGACTCGAGCAAACGGAAGGTGTATGCCGCCGGCCAGTTTCAGGGCATCCGCCCGGTTGCCGAGCATGATGCTGAATGGGATGAGGTCGCTATAGAATCGCGGCGGGAACGACTGGCCGATATGACCGCGGCAGCAGGAAAATCGGTTGAATCAGCCCGTAGCGTCAATACTGGATGGAGCTAGTGGCGGGGCTCCGCTTGGCGAAGCCCAATTCAAATACCCTAGGCAAAAACGAAGTACTTGCGCACTGTCTCCACCACTTCCCAGGTGCCTTTCATGCCGGGCTCGATCACGAACACATCGCCGGCCTTCAGGTGCTTCGGCTCCTCCCCTTCCGGAGTGACGATGCAGTAACCGTCCAGGAAATGGCAGAACTCCCACTTGTCGTAGTTCACCTCAAATTTGCCCGGCGTGCAGATCCAGGTACCCATGATCTTGCTGCCATCCTGAGATGTGTAGGCATTGAGGTTTACGGTGTGCGGGTCACCGCCGATGCGCATCCACTTGGTGGCATCAACGACAGGGGTGGGGCAGGTTTCGCGTAGTACAGTGATAAAATCGGACATGTCAGCTCCAGGTAAGGCGATGAAAGATCAGGCATTATGGAGCCAGCGCAATGCCGGATGCTGTCTGGTTCCGACACTGAAAGGATTAAATGCGGCGGAGAAAAGGTCACGGCGATGTACCTTTTTATGCAAGCAAAATCTAACCCACCCTCAGGCGCCTGCCGGGCCTCAAATAAAAGAGCCCGCCGGTTGCCCGGCAGGCCCTAACTTCAAAACGGACGCTTGATGTTCAATTACCTGAACACGAACTCGCCATCGGCCACATCGACCGCGATCTCGCTGCCCGGCTTGAACTGGCCAGCCAGGATCGCCTGGGCCAGCGGGTTCTCGATCCACTGCTGGATCGCCCGCTTCAGCGGCCGGGCGCCGTAGATCGGCTCGAAACCGACCTCCACCAGCTTGTCCAGCGCGGTGCTGGTCAGGGTCATCGACAGCTCGCGTTCGGCCAGCCGCTTGCGCAGCCGGTCGAGCTGGATCTCGGCGATGCCGGCAACCTGCGCCTTACGCAGGCTGTGGAACACCACCACCTCGTCGATCCGGTTGATCACCTCCGGCCGGAAGTGAGTACCGACCGCCTCCATCACCGCCCGCTTCATCAGCTCGTAGTCGTCATCGTCGCTGAAGTTCTGGATCAGGTCGGAGCCCAGGTTGGAGGTCATCACCACGATGGTATTGCGGAAGTCTACCGTGCGGCCCTGGCCATCGGTCAGGCGGCCATCCTCCAGCACCTGCAGCAGGATGTTGAACACATCCGGATGGGCCTTCTCCACCTCATCCAACAGCAGTACCGAGTAGGGCTTGCGGCGCACCGCTTCGGTCAGGTAACCGCCCTCCTCGTAGCCGACATAGCCCGGCGGCGCACCGATCAGCCGCGCCACGGAGTGTTTCTCCATGAACTCGGACATGTCGATCCGCACCATCGCCTCCTCGGTATCGAACAGGAAGCTGGCCAGTGCCTTGCACAGCTCGGTCTTACCGACCCCGGTCGGACCGAGGAACAGGAACGAGCCGTTCGGCCGGTTCGGATCGGCCAGCCCGGCGCGGGAGCGACGCACGGCGTTGGACACCGCCACCACCGCCTCGTCCTGGCCAACCACCCGGCCGTGCAGGGCACTTTCCATCCGCAGCAGTTTGTCGCGCTCACCCTCCAGCATCTTGCTGACCGGGATACCGGTCCAGCGGGAGACCACTTCGGCGACCTCCTCCTCGGTGACCTTGTTGCGCAGCAGTGTTCCCTGGGTGCCCTGGCTTTCCGCTTCGGACGCGGCGACCAGTTGCTTCTCGAGATCCGGAATGATCCCGTACTGCAGTTCGGACATCTTGCTCAGGTCACCGGCACGGGTGTACTGCTCCAGTTCGGTGCGGGCCTGTTCCAACTTCTCCTTGACCTGCTGGGAGCCCTGCAAGGCCAGCTTTTCAGCCTGCCAGAGCTCGTCCAGATCGGCGTACTCCTTCTCCAGCTTGCCGATAGTCGTTTCCAGATCGGCCAGCCGCTGGCGGGTCGCCTCGTCGGTCTCTTTTTTCAGCGCCTCGCGCTCCATCTTCAATTGGATCAGGCGGCGCTCCAAGCGGTCCATATCCTCCGGCTTGGAGTCCATCTCCATGCGGATGCGGGAGGCGGCTTCGTCGATCAGGTCGATCGCCTTGTCCGGCAACTGGCGGTCGGTGATGTAGCGCTGGCTCAGCTTGGCCGCGGCGATGATCGCCGAGTCGGTGATATCGACGCCGTGGTGCACTTCGTAGCGCTCCTTCAGGCCACGCAGGATCGCCACGGTATCCTCTTCGTTCGGCTCGTCGACCAGCACCTTCTGGAAGCGGCGCTCCAACGCGGCATCCTTCTCGACATACTGGCGATACTCGTCCAGCGTGGTGGCACCGACGCAGTGCAGCTCGCCACGGGCCAGCGCAGGCTTCAGCATATTGCCGGCATCCATCGCGCCCTCGGCCTTGCCGGCACCGACCATGGTGTGCAGCTCGTCGATAAACAGGATGATCTGCCCCTCCTGCTTGGCCAGTTCGTTCAGCACCGCTTTCAGGCGCTCCTCGAACTCGCCACGGAACTTGGCACCGGCGATCAGGGCACCCATATCCAGCGCCAGCACCCGCTTGCGCTTGAGCCCTTCCGGCACCTCGCCGTTGACGATCCGCTGGGCCAGCCCCTCGACGATGGCGGTCTTACCTACCCCTGGCTCGCCGATCAGCACCGGGTTGTTCTTGGTGCGCCGCTGCAGCACCTGGATGGTGCGGCGGATCTCGTCATCACGACCGATTACCGGGTCCAGTTTGCCGGATTCGGCCCGCTCGGTCAGGTCGATACAGTACTTGTCCAATGCCTGGCGGTTCTGTTCGGCGTTCGGATCGTCGACGCTCTGGCCGCCGCGCATCTGCATGATGGCACTCTCCAGCTGAGCCTTGTTGACCCCGGATTCACGCAGCAGCTTGCCCGCCTCGCACTTGTCGTCCAGTAGCGCCAATACCAGCAACTCGGAGGCGATGAACTGGTCGCCACGCTTCTGGGCCAGCTTGTCGCACAGGTTCAGCAGTCGACCGGCATCCTGCGACCAGAGCACGTTGCCATCCGGGTTCTGGATGGTCGGCAGCCGGTCCAGTGCGCGGTTCAGTTCGCCGCGCAGCTTGTCGATATTACCGCCGGCCTGCACCAGCAGCGGCTTGATGGTGCCGCCCTGTTGTTCCAGCAGGGCCACCAGCAGGTGGCTCGGTTCGATGTAGTTATGGTCGCGGCCTACCGCCAGGGACTGGGCGTCAGCCAGGGCTTCCTGCAGTTTCGCAGTGAATTTATCGGGTCTCATGTAGCCTCCTATTGAGGCTGTCGCTAAACGTAGCGAGCGATGGTGAGACAAGGCAAAAATCGGTGAAAAAGCGGAGTTTACGTACTGTAAATGAGCATATTACTCGCTCCGCTCGCCCTTCGGGCCGCCTTACAGGCGTTTTGCGCAAGCGCAATGAGCCGATTTTTAACGCCGTATCACCGAGCGCAGTAGTTTTGCGACGGCCTCTAATTCCACGCCGCGTAACGCCAACGTGCTATATGCGCTCCTCCAGCGAGCAAGCGCGTGAATTACTCTGCCGTTTGAACATCAACATGGGGACGCACACCGCCGCCTTCAAGGGCAATCGACAACAACATTAGCCATTATTGATATAGTGCAAGGGATCAGGCCGATCTCCACACGGCCCCGGCTCTGCTAGCTGTGCAGCAAGCCACAGCATAGCCAAGCCGGCGCCTAAGCGATGTCGAGCGCGGTGACGTAATGAAGTTACAAGCCGAGCCACTCGGGCCGGCGCGGGATATCGACCGACAGCACCGGTTCCATGCGGATGGTACCCAGCTCGATCAGCTCGGCAACCCCGGCCTCGGTCGGCCCGCTGATATGGCTACGATAGATCAGCACCCGATTGACACCGCGATGATCTTCGGGGGACCAGGTGGCCGGTGAACAGACCCCCTCGAGTCCTTCGGGTATCCAGTCCTGATGCTGGTAGATGGCGCTACGTATATTCGGCCCGCTAAGGCCACCATTGCGGTCGGCCCACTCCATCGCTTCCTTGAGATAGAACATCGAACAGAGACTGCGGATATAGTGAACCGGCCGATAGTTCCGACCCGCCGGGTCTGACATCTTCGAGACTTCCCGCACCCGATACATGCCCGGCACATTGTCGCCCCACTTGACCGCCCCCATCACCCATACCACGCTATCGGCCGCAACCCCGGCCGCTTTCATCACGGTCTCGTCAAAGCCCCAGACATTCACCATGAACTGGGTTTCCACGCCTGTAGCGTGGCAGTCCCGCAACAGCGCGGTAACAGAGCCTGTGGTATTGCCGAGAAAAGCATAATCCGCGGTCAGCTCTTTCAATTGTTGGCACTGCGAACTGAAATCCCCGGGCACCATCGCCTGCCTGATGGACGGCAGTATTTCGAAACCCAACTCGACGGCAAATGCCTGGCAGGCTTTTTTCGGCGCGTTGGGGTAGGGCTCATTGGCGCCGATATGCACAAAGCGAGGCGCGCGGTTGCCCCCGCGCGCCTGCCAATCCGTGTGTGCCCACTGCACCAGGCCGCGACAACCGTCCGAATAGGAAGGACCATAAAAGAAATTGTACGGTGTCGCGCGGCGGCTGCGCAGGCCGGTCGGGTCGGTCAGAGAGGCGGCATAGGAGTACGAGAACATCGGCACCTGGTCCTCGCTGATCGACTTGATCAGCGCCTCGGTAATCGGTGTCCCGGCGCCCTGGATCGCAAGTACCCCCTGGGTCTGCCACTTACGGTAGGCAGCCAGAGCCCTGGAGACCAGGTAGGAGGTATCGACAACATCGAGATCGATCAGCTTGCCGTTGATACCGCCGTTGGCATTGATCCAGTTGGCCGCATCGATGAAAGCCTGGGCATTGATACGGCCAATGGATGCGGTAACGCCGCTGAGGTCACTCAATACCCCGACCAGCAGATACTCCCCGCCGTTGCGAATCGGGGCGTGCTGAGCAGCCGGACTGGCCGTCTGCTCAACCGGAGTCACCGGCGGTGCCGGCCGGTCAACCAACAGCCAGGCCGTCAGACCGCCCAAGGCCAGGCCGGCCGTCAGCGCAATAGCGGCGAGCAAACCACCGAAACGCGGCAAGCCCTTTCCTAACGGAGCGGCTGTATCCTGTGCCCGCACCCGGTAGACGTTGATCGGCTTGGCGATATTCTTGACCTGCTGTTCGCCGAGGAAGTCATAGCCGAAATGCGCCTTGCCCGAAACGGCATCGTAGACGGGGCTGGAGATGCAGATGCCGCCGGGGTCGGCCAGTGCCTCCATCCGTGCGGCGATATTGACGCCATCGCCGAAGATGATGCCGTCGTCGTCCTCGACGACGTCGCCAAGGTTGACGCCGATGCGAAACTCCATGCGCCGCTCGGCGGGCAGTTCCAGGTTGCGGCCTTCCAGCACTTTCTGGATCTCGACGGCGCCCTCGACCGCCTCCACTGCGCTGGGGAACTCCGCCAGGATATTGTCTCCGGGAGCATCGACAATACGCCCCTGATGGCGCGTGATCACCCGGCTGATCGCCGCCTGGTACTCTTTCAGCGTATTGATCGTAGCCTGCTCATCGTGCTCCATCAGGCGCGAATATTCGACGACGTCGGCGCTCAGAATGGCAGACAGTTTACGATGGCCCGGAGGTTGGCTCATGGAATCGGTCTCGAAGCCGCGCTCACTCCGAGTCGCGGCGGTTCGGATCTGGCATCTTGCTAACAGTGTAGCCACTATCCGATAGCTAGCGGCGCTTAAAATGCCATGCAGCGTGCCCCCTAAGGCACCAGCCGCGGTCCGTTACCGAGCCACTTGTTGCAACGCGCTACCGACAACGCGGCCCCTAACAGGCGATCCCCCACGGCCTCCCCCTCGAAAACCGCTAAGGCGCAGCCTGATCGCGGGGCCATTCGAACGCCACCCGCAACAATGCGCCGGCCGGGCAGCCGGTCACCAGGGCGGTATCGATACAGAAGAGCAGCCGTAGCTTGAAGGTGTCGACCATCTGCCGGCGGCTGGACTTGGCAGCCGGCCGTTCACTCCACCGGGAAATCGAAATAGCGGTCAGGGAAGGGTTCATCCTGCAGGGTGAAATGCCACCACTCCTGATGGAACGGCAGGAAGCCGTGCTGGCCCATCAGTTCACGCAGCAGCAGCCGGTTGGCCTGGGCCTGGCCACTGACCGCCCGGCTGTCGATCCAAGAGCCAGGGCCGAAGAGATCGAACCGGGTGCCCATCTCCAGTTCCTCGCCGCTGGCGGCGTCGACCAGGGTCAGATCGACGGTGCTGCCACGGCTGTGGCTGGAACGACGGATCAGGTAGCCCTCGCTGAACAGCTGCGACTTGCTCAGATCGGGGAAGAAATCGGCCCTGCGCTCGCCCTCGCCCGGGCTTTCGGTCCAGCGGATAAAGTGGTCGACCGCCCGCTGCGGCCGGTAGCCGTCGAACACCTTCAAGCCCAGGCTGACCTCACTGAGCTGCCGCTGGACATGGGCCAGAGCAGTCGCTGCCGGCCGGGTCAGCCAACAGCGGTTGGCCCGGTAACCGTCAATCGGCTGGCCGACGAAGTTGTCGCCGTCGAAATATTTCAGCTCGACCAGAATGTCGGGCGCCAGTTCGTTCAGGTCAACAAAAAGTTCGGGACGCAGGGTTTTATCCACAGGGCGGGATCTCGGCAAGACAGGCGTTTATCCACAATGTAGCGCCGCGCCGGCACAAAGACCATCCCCGGCCGCTCTCTGGTATCATGCTCGGCAGCGTTTCCGCTACCGGAGCCACCGTCTGAGAGAACAGCCGTGCCGCACAGCAACACCCCCAACCTGGGCGCCGCCATCAAGCAGCGCCGCAAGGAACTCGGCCTGAACCTGACCCAGCTGGCCGAACGTTCCAACGTTTCCCGTTCGATGCTGTCCGAGATCGAGCGCGACAATGCCAACCCGACCTTCACCAGCCTGTGGAATATCACCCAAGCGTTGGGCATGTCCATCGATGAGCTGACCGCCCGTTGCGTCGACAACAGCGAGCTGGCGATCGAGCAACAAAGTGCCCAGAGCACGCCGCGAATGTTGAGTGACGATGAGGGCTGCGAGTTGCGGGCATTGAACCCGATCGCCACCGCCACCGAGTTCGAATGGTATGAGTTGATTATCCAGCCTGGCAGCGCGCTGGATTCGGAACCGCACAGCCGCGGCACCCGAGAGCACCTGTCGGTCAGCGACGGCACGCTAGAGATCAATCTGCAGGGCCAGGTGCGGGCCACCGCCCAGGCTGGCGACACGCTGCGTTACCCGGCCGACGTGCAGCATGTCATCCGCAATCCGGGGCCGGGCCTTGCGCGGGCGTTTTTAGTGGTGCATAAGGCGGAGCGCTAAGCGCTCCGCAAGCTTTAAAGGATTAAGTCCAGTCCAGAATCACCTTGCCGGATTCGCCGGAGCGCATCACGTCAAAGCCCTGCTGGAACTGATCGACCGGGAAGCGGTGGGTGATCAGCGGGGTCAGATCCAGACCGGACTGGATCACCGAGGCCATCTTGTACCAGGTCTCGAACATCTCGCGGCCGTAGATCCCCTTGATGGTCAGCCCCTTGAAGATCACCTGGTTCCAGTCGATCGCCATCTCGTCGGAAGGGATCCCCAACATAGCGATCTTGCCGCCGTGATTCATCGCTTTCAGCATGTCGCGGAAGGCGACCGGCACGCCGGACATCTCCATACCGACATCGAAGCCCTCGTTCATCCCCAGTTCGGCCATGACTTCGTCCAGCGACTGCTCGGCCACGTTGACGGTATGCTCGATACCCATGGTGCGGGCCAGCGCCAGCCGGTACGGATTAACGTCGGTCAGCACCACGTGGCGGGCGCCGACATGACGTGCCACCGCCGCCGCCATGATGCCGATCGGGCCGGCGCCGGTGACCAGCACATCCTCGCCAACCAGGTCGAACGACAGCGCGGTATGCAGCGCGTTGCCGAACGGGTCGAAGATCGCCGCCAGCTCGTCGGAGATATTGTCCGGTATCTTGAACGCATTGATCGCCGGAATCACCAGGTACTCGGCGAACGCGCCCTCCCGGTTAACCCCGACACCGACGGTGTTGCGGCACAGGTGACGGCGACCGGCCCGGCAGTTGCGGCAGTGGCCGCAGGTGATGTGGCCCTCACCGGAGACCCGGTCACCGACCTTGAAACCCTCCACCTCGCAACCGATATCGGCCACCACGCCGACATACTCGTGGCCAACGGTCATGCCGACCGGGATGGTCTGCTCAGCCCAATGGTCCCAATTATAGATATGCACGTCGGTACCGCAGATAGCGGTCTTGTGGATCTTGATCAGCAGGTCGTTGTGACCCATTTTCGGTCGCTGGGTGGTGTGCAGCCAGATCCCCTCTTCGGGGTGCAGTTTCGCCAATGCGCGCATGCTCATCTCCTCAGATCACTCCCAGCTCGCGGCCGATACGGGTGAAGGCGTCGATCGCCCGGTCCAGCTGCTCGCGGCTGTGTGCCGCCGACATCTGGGTGCGGATCCGCGCCTGCCCCATCGGCACCACCGGGTAGGAGAAACCGATCACGTAGATATCCTCGGCCAGCAGCCGATCGGCCATCTCGCTGGCCAACGCCGCGTCGCCGATCATCACCGGGATGATGGCGTGGTCCTTGCCGGCCAGCGTGAAGCCGGCTTCGCTCATCCGGGTACGGAAGTACTCGCTATTGTCCAGCAACTGCTGGCGCAGTTCGCCGCCCTGCTCGACCAGGTCCAGCGCCGCCAGGGTTGCCTGGACGATCGCCGGCGCCACCGAGTTGGAGAACAGGTAGGGACGTGAGCGCTGCCGCAGCCAGTCGATCACCTCTTTACGGCCGGCGGTGTAGCCGCCCGAGGCACCGCCCAGCGCCTTGCCGAAGGTACCGGTCAGGATATCGACCCGGTCCAGCACGCCGCAGTATTCATGGCTGCCGCGGCCCTGCTCGCCGACGAAACCGACCGCGTGGGAGTCGTCCACCATTACCAGCGCGTTGTACTTGTCGGCCAGGTCGCAGACCGCCTCCAGGTTGGCGATCACCCCGTCCATCGAGAACACCCCGTCGGTGGCAATCAGCCGCACCCGGCAGTCCTGCGCCTCCTGCAGACGCTGCTCCAGCTCGGCCATGTCGTTGTTGGCATAGCGGAACCGCTTGGCCTTGCTGAGCCGTACCCCGTCGATGATGCTGGCGTGGTTCAGGGCATCGCTGATGATCGCGTCTTCCGGCCCCAACAGGGTCTCGAACAGGCCACCGTTGGCATCGAAGCAGGAGGAGTAGAGGATGCTGTCCTCGGTGCCGAGGAACTGGCTCAGCCGCGCTTCCAGCTGCTTGTGGATATCCTGGGTGCCGCAGATGAAACGCACCGACGCCATACCGAAGCCGTGTTCGTCCAGCCCCTGCTTGGCGGCGGCGATCAGCGCCGGATGGTCGGCCAGGCCGAGGTAGTTGTTGGCGCAGAAGTTGACCACCTGGTGACCGTCGCTGAGCCGGATATCGACCGCCTGCGGCGACAGAATCTGGCGCTCGCTCTTATACAAGCCGTCACGTTTCAGCTGTTCACACTGCTCAGCCAACCCCTGGAGGAATTCGTCTCGCGTCATGCCGGATACCCTGCTGCAGATTAATGTTGTTAAACCGAATAAAAATCCAATATACAGGACATATTTCATTCATCAACAGGATGAAGGAATTTTTTCCTTTATATTGGACTTCAACCCCGGTTTTCTCTTTAAAGATAGTGGTTAACGGAGGGGCGTGAGGGGGTTGGCGGCTGTTGTAAGGTTGGAGAGTCTGTGACGAAGTTGATCGGACGGTGATAGAACTGCTGGCTCGTACTGATCGACAAAGAGACCCCGTGTAGAGGAAATGTGAAAAACTGTCGCCGCGGGACGCGCCTCTGCGGGGCGCGGGTCTACGGTCTGTCAGCTCAACACTGTTAACTGTCCACTCTATAAACAAAAAAGCCAGTCAGCGGCGGCCGCTGACTGGCTTTTCAGGTTACCTCAGAGGGTGGACGATCAGGCGTTGACCTTGGCGTCCAGCTCGCCGGCTTCGTACTTGGTCGCCATATCTTCCAGCGAGATCGCGCGGATCTTGCTGGCGTTGCCGGCACAGCCGAAGGCTTCGTAGCGGTCGATACAGATATCGGACATCGCCACCATCGTCGCTTTCAGGAACTTACGCGGGTCGAACTCGGACGGGTTCTGCGCCAGGAAGCGGCGTACCGCACCGGTGGAAGCCAGGCGCAGGTCGGTGTCGATGTTGACCTTGCGCACGCCGTGCTTGATCCCTTCGACGATCTGCTCAACCGGCACACCGTAGGTTTCCGGGATTTCGCCGCCGAACTCGTTGATCACCGCCAGCCACTCCTGCGGTACCGAGGAGGAACCGTGCATCACCAGGTGGGTGTTCGGGATACGGTCGTGGATCGCCTTGATGCGGTCGATCGCCAGGATGTCGCCGGTCGGCGGACGGGTGAACTTGTAGGCGCCGTGGGAAGTACCGCAGGCGATCGCCAGGGCGTCGACGTTGGTCTTCGACACGAAGTCGGCCGCTTCGTCCGGATCGGTCAGCAGCTGGTCGTGGGACAGGGTACCCTCGGCACCGATGCCGTCCTCTTCACCGGCCTGGCCGGTTTCCAGCGAGCCCAGGCAGCCCAGTTCGCCCTCGACGGAGACGCCGCAGGCGTGCGCCATCTCGACGGTGCGACGGGTCACGTCGACGTTGTACTCGTAGTCGGACGGAGTCTTACCGTCTTCACGCAGCGAGCCGTCCATCATTACAGAGGAGAAGCCCATCGCGATGGAGCGCTGGCAGACCGCCGGCGAGGTGCCGTGATCCTGGTGCATGCAGACCGGCACGTGCGGGAACTCGTCGATCGCCGCCAGAATCATGTGGCGCAGGAAGTTGGAGCCGGCGTATTTACGCGCGCCGGCGGAAGCCTGCACGATCACCGGCGAATCGGTCTTGGCGGCCGCTTCCATGATGGCGCGCATCTGTTCCAGGTTGTTGACGTTGAACGCCGGAATGCCATAGCCGTGTTCGGCGGCGTGGTCCAGCAGCTGGCGCATGGAGATCAGAGCCATGTTGTCACCCTTCGCTTAAAAATTCATCGGGACGGGCCGGTCGCACCGGCCCATCGGAAATCAGTTGCCGCGTGATTCCAGCATCGCCACGGCCGGCAGCACCTTGCCTTCCACGAATTCGAGGAACGCACCGCCACCGGTGGAGATGTAGGAGACCTTGTCGGCGATATTATACTTGTCTACCGCTGCCAGTGTGTCGCCACCACCGGCGATGGAAAAGCCCTGGTTAGCGGCAATCGCCAGCGACAGCGCACGGGTACCGTCGCCGAACTGGTCGAATTCGAACACACCCACCGGGCCGTTCCAGATGATGGTGCCGGCACCGGCCAGCAGCTGAGCCAACATCTGGGCAGACTGCGGGCCGATATCCAGGATCATGTCGTCCTCGGCCACGTCGTCGACCGACTTGATCTCGGCCGCGGCGGATTCGGCGAACGCCTTGGCGGTGACCACGTCGACCGGCAGCGGGATGTTCACTTTTTCCATCAGCGCCTTGGCCACCGGCACCAGGTCATGCTCGCACAACGACTTGCCAACCGGCTTGCCGGCTGCCGCCAGGAAGGTGTTGGCGATACCGCCGCCGACGATCAGCTGATCGACCTTGTCGGACAGTGAGTTCAGCACTTCCAGTTTAGTGGAAACCTTGGAGCCGCCGACGATCGCCGCCAGCGGCCGGGCCGGATTGTCCAGCGCCTTGCCGAGCGCATCCAGCTCACCGGCCAGCAGCGGCCCGGCGCAAGCCACCGGGGCGAACTTGGCAACACCGTGGGTAGACGCCTGGGCGCGGTGAGCGGTGCCGAAGGCATCCATCACGTAAACGTCACAGAGTGCCGCCATCTTCTGGGACAGTGCTTCGTTGTCCTTCTTCTCGCCGGCGTTGAAGCGGACGTTTTCCAGCAGCACCAGCTCGCCTTCGGCGACCTCGAAACCACCGTCGACCCAGTCCTTGATCAGCGGCACGTCGCGGCCCAGCAGACCGGCCAGGTGATCGGCCACCGGCTTGAGCGAGAACTCTTCGGCATATTCGCCTTCGGTCGGACGGCCCAGGTGGGACATCACCATCACCTTGGCACCGGCCTTCAGCGCCAGCTCGATGGTCGGCAGCGCCGCACGGATACGGGCGTCGGAGGTTACGTTGCCCTCTTTGACCGGCACGTTCAGGTCTTCACGGATCAGCACGCGCTTGCCGCTCAGATCCAGCTCTGTCATCTTCAATACGGACATCTTTTACACTCTATAACTTGTTCACAATCCCAGGCAGCGTACCGCGCGATCCGCGCAGTACGCCAAAATCGTCAGGCTTATTTCTGTGTCAGCCAGTACTGCGCCACATCCAGCATCCGGTTGGCGAAGCCCCACTCGTTGTCGAACCAGACCAGCATCTTGATCAGCGTGCCTTCGCTGACCCGGGTCTGGGTACCGTCCACCACGCCGGAGCGCGGATCGCGGTTGAAGTCTACCGAGGCGTGCGGTTCATCGGTATAACCCAATAGTCCTTTCAACGGGCCGTGCGCCGCCGTACGCATGATCCGGTTGATCGACGCCGGGTCGGTCGGCTGGCGCACATTGATCGCCATATCCATCGCCGACACGTTGATGGTCGGTACCCGCAGGTGCAGACACTCGAACTTGCCGGCCAGGTGCGGCAGCAACCGGTCGATCCCCTTGTTGAGGCCGGTATCCACCGGAATGATCGACTGCAGCGCACTGCGGGTCAGCCGCAGGTCGGTCTGGTGGTAGCTGTCGATCACCGGCTGGTCGTTCATCGCCGAATGGATGGTGGTGGTCATCCCGTTGACGATGCCCAGCTCGCGGTCCAGCAGTTCCAGCACCGGTATCACGCAATTGGTGGTACAGGAGGCGGCCGACACCACGCTGTGGTCCGGCCGCAGGTCCTGCTGGTTCAGGCCGTAGACGATGGTGGCATCCACCTCGGCGGTGGCCGGCTGCGAGAACAGCAGCCGCTTGGCGCCCTTGGCCAGGTGTAGCTCGGCGGTATGACGATCCTTGAAGGTGCCGGAGCACTCCAGCACCAGGTCGACATCCAGCTCGCGCCACGGCAGGTTGCGCGGGTCTTCCTCGTTCAGCACCCGGATACGGTCACCGCTGATCAGCAGGTGGCTGCCGTCATGTTCCACCGGCAGCGGAAAGCGGCCATGGGTGGTGTCGTAGCGGGTCAGGTAGGTGACGGTATCGATATCCGACAGCTCGTTGAGCGCAACCACCTGCAGCCGGTCGCGATAACCCGCTTCATAGATGGCGCGCAGCACGCTCTGTCCGATTCGGCCGTAGCCGTTAATAGCAACACGATAGCTCATCGACAACGCACAGAAACAGCAGGGGTCACCTGTGGCGACCCCTGGATGACGAAAGTTAGAGTACCGACTTAACGGTGTTCACCACGTTCTCGACGGTGAAGCCGAAGTGCTTGAACAGCTCGCCGGCCGGGGCGGATTCACCGAAGGTGGTCATGCCAACGATAGCACCGTTCAGGCCGACGTACTTGTACCAGAAGTCCGCCTGCAATGCTTCCACCGCCACCCGGGCAGTGACGGCAGAGGGCAGTACGGATTCGCGGTAGTCGGCGTCCTGCTTATCGAACAGGCCGGTTTCCGGCATCGACACCACGCGAACCTGCTTGCCTTCGGCAGCCAGCGCTTCGGCCGCGTCGACCGCCAGGCCCACTTCGGAACCAGTAGCGATCAGGATCGCGTCCGGCTGGCCGTCGGTATCACGCAGGATGTAACCACCGCGGGCGATGTTGGCGATCTGCTCGGCGCTACGCGGCTGGTGCGCCAGACCCTGGCGGGAGAACACCATGGCGGTCGGGCCATCGTTGCGCTGCAACGCCATTTTCCAGGCGACGGCGGACTCGACCGCGTCGCACGGACGCCAGCAGCTCATGTTCGGCGTGTGACGCAGGTTGGCAACCTGCTCAACCGGCTGGTGAGTCGGACCATCTTCGCCCAGGCCGATGGAGTCGTGGGTGTAGACGTGGATCGCACGCTGTTTCATCAGCGCCGCCATGCGCAGCGCATTGCGGGCGTATTCCATAAACACCAGGAAGGTGGCGCCGTACGGTACGAAGCCGCCGTGCAGGGCAATACCGTTCATGATCGCCGACATGCCGAACTCACGCACGCCGTAGAACAGGTAGTTGCCGGACGCATCGTCCTTGGAAACCCCCTTGGCGCCGGACCACAGGGTCAGGTTGGAGCCGGCCAGGTCGGCGGAACCGCCGAGCAGTTCCGGCAGCATCGGACCGTAGGCGTTCAGGGCGTTCTGGGAGGCTTTACGGGAAGCGATGGTTTCACCCTTGTCGGCCACTTCAGCGATCCAGGCATCCGCCTTGTCGGCGAAATCGGCCGGCAGTTCGCCGGAGATACGGCGCAGCAGTTCGTCGGCCAGTTCCGGGAACTCGGCACGGTAGGCGGCGAAGCGCTCGTTCCACTCGTTTTCAGCGTGCGTCCCCGCTTCCTTGGCATCCCAGTCGGCGTAGATATCTTCCGGCACCTCGAACGCGGCGTGCGGCCAACCCAGGCGCTCGCGGGTCAGGGCGATTTCGTCATCACCCAGCGGTGCGCCGTGGCAATCTTCCTTACCTTCTTTGTTCGGTGAACCGAAACCGATGATGGTCTTGCAGCAGATCAGCGTCGGCTGCTCGGTGTTCTCCTGGGCAGCGACAATGGCTGCGCGGATCTGATCCGGATCGTGACCGTCGACACCGTCAATCACCTGCCAGCCGTAGGATTCGAAACGCTTGACGTTGTCGTCGGTGTACCAGCCCTCAACTTCACCATCGATGGAGATGCCGTTGTCATCCCAAAACGCGATCAGCTTGCCCAGCCCCAGGGTACCGGCCAGTGAGCAGGCCTCGTGGGAGATCCCCTCCATCATGCAGCCGTCGCCCATGAACACGTAGGTGTTGTGGTCGACGATATCGTGCCCTTCGCGGTTGAACTGAGCCGCCAGCACCTTCTCTGCCACCGCGAAGCCCACCGCGTTGGTGATACCCTGGCCCAGCGGGCCGGTGGTGGTCTCGACACCCGGGCAGTAGCCGTATTCCGGGTGGCCGGCGGTCTTGGCGTGCAGCTGGCGGAAGCTCTTGATGTCCTCAATCGATACGTCGTAGCCGGTCAGGTGCAGCAGGCTGTAGATCAGCATGGAGCCATGGCCGTTGGACAGAATGAAGCGGTCGCGGTCGAACCACTGCGGGTTGTTCGGGTTGTGGCGCATGAAATCGTTCCACAGCACCTCGGCGATATCCGCCATCCCCATCGGGGCACCCGGGTGACCGGACTTGGCTTTCTGAACGGCATCCATGCTCAACGCACGAATCGCGTTAGCAAGTTCTCTGCGAGAGGACATTAAAAATTCTCCTGGGCTTGGCCCAAATTACGAAGGTTCACGATTAAGGTGAGATCAGAAAGGCGCAATTTTCTCGCAGATGACTACAGGCTTCAAATGGCAAAGCGGCAAAATCGACAAAAATGAACGCTATTCACGTAAATATCGAAAAATTTCAGCCAATCGCGGCCCCAGATCATGCATTAACGGCCAAGGAGCGCTAAAATGCACCGTTCAAATTTCATACAGCCTGCCCTTCTTACCTTTCCGGGCGTGCTGATCTCCTTTGACTATTTCTGAGGGTCCCGAGTAGCAATGAGCGAATACAGCTTGTTCACTTCCGAGTCCGTGTCCGAAGGACACCCGGACAAGATTGCCGACCAGATCTCCGACGCGGTGCTGGATGCCATCATCGCCGAGGACAAGTATGCCCGCGTGGCCTGTGAAACCATGGTCAAGACGGGTGTCGCGATCGTATCCGGCGAAATCAGCACCTCCGCCTGGGTCGACCTGGAAGAGCTGGTCCGTAAGGTGATCTGCGACATCGGCTACACCTCCTCCGATGTCGGCTACGACGGCGAAACCTGTGGCGTCATCAACATCATCGGTAAGCAGTCTATCGATATCGCCCAGGGCGTTGACCGCAGCAAGCCTGAAGACCAGGGTGCCGGCGACCAGGGCCTGATGTTCGGCTACGCCTCCAACGAAACCGACGTGCTGATGCCGGCACCGATCACCTACTCCCACCGTCTGGTCGAGCGCCAGGCGGAAGCACGCAAGTCCGGCCTGCTGCCGTGGCTGCGTCCGGATGCCAAGTCCCAGCTGACCTTCCGTTACGAAAACGGCAAGCCGGTGGCGGTCGACGCGCTGGTACTGTCCACCCAGCACAACCCGGACGTTACCCAGTCCGACCTGCGCGAAGCGGTGATGGAGTTGATCGTCAAGCACGTGATCCCGGCGGAGTGGATCACCAAGGACACCCAGTTCCACATCAACCCGACCGGCAACTTCGTGATCGGCGGCCCGGTGGGCGACTGCGGCCTGACCGGCCGTAAGATCATCGTCGACACCTACGGCGGCATGGCCCGTCACGGCGGCGGTGCGTTCTCCGGCAAGGACCCGTCCAAGGTTGACCGTTCCGCCGCTTACGCCGGCCGTTACGTGGCCAAGAACATCGTCGCCGCCGGCCTGGCCGACCGTTGCGAGATCCAGGTTTCCTACGCCATCGGTGTGGCCCAGCCGACCTCCGTATCGATCAACACCTTCGGTACCGGCAAGATCTCCGACGACAAGATCATCGAACTGGTCCGCGAGCACTTCGACCTGCGTCCGTACGCGATCACCAAGATGCTCGACCTGCTGCACCCGATGTACCAGCCGACTGCGGCTTACGGTCACTTCGGCCGCAACCCGTTCGAGATGACCGTCGGTGACGACACCTTCACCGCGTTCACCTGGGAGCGCACCGACAAGGCCGACGCCCTGCGCGACGCCGCCGGCCTGTAAGAAGCACCTTACGCGCCGCAACAAAAAACCGGAGCCTATGGCTCCGGTTTTTTTATTGTAGTTACCAGTTGAAAGTGGACAGTTAACAGCAGCGGTGCGCTGACTCACCGTTAACTGCCAACTGTAAACTCCCAACTGTTAACTTTGATTGCTCAACCGAGTTGGTGAACCAGCTCACCACCCAGCAGGGTGGCGGTTACCCGTCCTTTCAGCGCAAAGTCGAGGAACGGCGTATTCTGGCCGGCCGAATGGATCTGGTCGGCGCTGAAGGTCCAGCTGTGCTGCGGGTCGAACACGCAGACATCCGCCTCGGCACCGACGCTCAGCGTACCGGCCTGCGCCAGGCCGAGGATCTGCGCCGGCGCGCTGGTCAGCTTCTCGATCAGCTGCGGCAGCTCCAGCAGGCCCTGCTCGACCAGCAGCAGCGACAGCGGCAACAGGGTTTCCAGGCCGATCATGCCCGGCTCGGTGGCGGCGAACGGCGCCTGCTTGGCGGCCGCCTCATGCGGCTGGTGATCGGAGCAGATCGCCTGGATGCCGCCGGCCATCAGCGCCTGGCGCAGACCGGCGCGGTCCAGCTGGCTGCGCAGCGGCGGCATCAGGTGGAAATCGCTGTTGAAGCCGTTGACGTTGGCATCGGTCAGCAGGAAGTGGTGGATCGCCACGTCGCAGCTGACCGGCAGGCCGCGTTCGCGGGCATCCATGATCATCTTCACCGAGCGCTCACAGGAGAGCTGGCCGAAGTGGGCACGCACGCCGGCCTGCTCCACCAGCAGCAGACAGCGGGACACATCGACGGTTTCCGCCGCTTCCGGGATGCCGTTCAGGCCCAGCCGGGTGCAGGTGGTGTCTTCATGCATGCTGCCATTGCCGGTCAGGTCCGGGTCCTGTGGCTGGAACTGCACCAGCAGGTCGTGGGTGGCGGCGTACTCCAGCGCCCGCATCAGGGTC
Source organism: Marinobacterium arenosum (assembly GCF_019795155.1). Taxonomy (GTDB): domain Bacteria; phylum Pseudomonadota; class Gammaproteobacteria; order Pseudomonadales; family Balneatricaceae; genus Marinobacterium_C; species Marinobacterium_C arenosum. The sequence goes on from NZ_JAILYN010000047.1 coordinate 22,697, forward strand.
AGCGAGTTGCGCACCGTATGACGGCCGTTACTGAAGGCGATGCAGCCGGAGCTGGCCAGCGCGTGCAGCGGCGCCAGCTGTTCACCGTTCAGCCCCTGGGTCAGCGCACCCATCGGCAATACCCGGGCATTGCCGGCCGCTTCGGCACGGTCCTGGATCAGCTCGGCCACCGCCGGGTTATCGACCACCGGCTTGGTGGTCGGCGGGGTCACCAGAGTGGTCACGCCACCTGCCGCTGCGGCGCGGGTTTCGCTACGGATACTGCCCTTCTGGGTATAACCCGGTTCGCGCAGGTGGGCGCACAGGTCGATCAGCCCCGGGCAGACCACCTGGCCCTGGGCATCGATCTGCTGATCGGCGACAAAACCGGCCGGCGCCTCGCCAATGCCGGCGATCCGGCCTTCGCTGATATAGAGGTCGGCGAGTTGGTCGATGTTGTTGGCCGGATCGATCAACCGGCCGCCGGAGATCAGGATATTCATGCGTTATCTCCCTGCCGGGCGTTCTGTTTTTCCACCATCTGGCCGCTGACCGCCATCGACATCACCGCCATCCGTACCGCGATGCCGTTGGTCACCTGGTTGAGGATCAGCGAGCGCGGCCCGTCGGCCACCGAGGTGGCGATCTCGACGCCGCGGTTGATCGGTCCCGGGTGCAGCACCACCGAATCCGGTTTGGCGATCGCCAACTTCTCTTCGGTCAGGCCGTACAACTTGTAGAACTCCGACTCGCTGGGCAGCAGTGCGCTGTTCATGCGCTCCTTCTGCAGCCGCAGCATCATCACCACATCGACATCCTTCAACCCTTCGGCCATGTCGGTGAACACCTTGACGCCGAACGCTTCGATATGGCGCGGTAGCAGGGTTTTCGGCGCGATCACCCGCACCTCGCCGGCACCGAGGGTACGCAGCGCATGGATCTGCGAACGGGCCACCCGCGAGTGCAGGATGTCGCCGACAATCGCCACCGTCAGCGGTGCGAAATCGCCCTTGTGGCGACGGATGGTCAGCATATCCAGCATCGCCTGGGTCGGGTGGGCATGACGGCCGTCACCGGCGTTGATCACCGCCACGTTGGGGGTGACATGCTTGGCGATGAAGTGGGCCGCGCCGCTGTCGGAGTGGCGCACCACGAACATGTCGGCGTGCATCGCCTCCAATGTCATCAGGGTGTCGCGCAGGGTTTCACCCTTGGCGGTCGAGGAGGTGCTGATGTTGAGGTTCAGCACGTCGGCGGACAGCCGCTTGGCGGCCAGTTCAAAGGTCGACAGGGTGCGGGTGCTGTTCTCGAAGAACAGGTTGGCGACCGTCTTGCCGCGCAGCAGCGGCACCTTCTTGACCTGCTGCTCACTCATATCGAGGAACGAGTCGGCGGTATCGAGGATCTCGGTCAGCAACGCGCGGGACAGACCTTCGGTGGTCAGGAAGTGTTTCAGCTGGCCGTCGCTGTTCAGCTGAATCTGGTTGGCATCAATGGGCTCAAACATAGTGGGCTCGAAATCAGGTACGTTGGCGGATTTCCAGGGTCAGCGGCTGCGGACCGGTCAGCTTGACCTGCTGATCCGGTGCCAGCGCCAGGGTGCCGCCGACCACATCGGCCTGGATCGGCAGTTCACGGCGTTGCAGGTCGAGCAGGGTGATCAGGCTGACCGACGCCGGCCGGCCATAGTCGAAGATCTCATTCAGCGCCGCCCGGATGGTGCGGCCGCTCATGATCACATCGTCCACCAGCAGGATATGGCGGCCTTCGGTGGCACTGGGCAGCTGGGTTGGCTGCACCTTCGGATTCAAACCCACCTGGGTGAAGTCATCACGGTAGAACGAGATATCCATCACCCCCAGCGGGCTGGTCAGTTCCAGCTGCTTGTGCAATCGTTCCGCCAGCCAGACACCACCGGTGCGGATGCCGATCATCAGCGGGTCTTCGATCTGGCGCTGGCTGATCAGCGCTTTCAGGTCGCCGCTCATCTTGTCCAGCAGCGCGTCGACACTAAGGGTTCCCGAGGTCATACAGATCCTCCAATCGGGTGTGGCTGGGGATGCGCCGGTCGCTCTGCAACCAGCTTTCAAGAATCAGCTGGGCGGCAATGCCGTCCACCGACTCCTTGCGGAAATTGCTGCCGCCGCCGCGGGCGAAATGGATCTCCTTCGCTTCGGCGGTGGTCAACCGTTCGTCGACCAGGAAACAGGGCAGCTTGCTGCGTTCATGCAGCCGGTTGGCGAACTTGCGGGCGCGACGGGCCATCTCGCTGATAGTGCCGTCCATGTTAAGCGGAACGCCGACCACCAGGGCATCGGGTTTCCATTCGGCAATCATCGCATCGATCCGCGACCAGTCGGGGACACCGTCACGGGCCGCCAGCGGCGGCAATGCGGTGCTGCTGCCAGTCAGCGCCTGACCCGAGGCGACACCGATGCGGCCGGTGCCGAAGTCGAAGGCCAGGAGCTGCGCAAAGTCATTGCTCATTAAGTATCAGGCGTGTCCGGAGTGGGCTGTCAGCAGGCTGAGGTCGATCCCGAGCAGCGCCGCGGCGGCTTGCAGGCGATTCTCAGCCGGAGTGCTGAACATTATATCCAAATTGGCCGGACAGCTTAACCAGGTATTGCGGGTAATCTCATCTTCCAGCTGGCCGGCGCTCCAGCCGGCGTAGCCCAGCGCCACCAGCACCTTTTGCGGGCCCCGGTTATGCGCCATCGCCTCGAGAATATCCATCGACGAGGTCAGCGACACGCCGTCGCCCAGCTCCAGCGTACTGGTCCAGTGGCCGGCCTCGTCACCACTGGGATGGAGGATAAAGCCGCGCTCCATCGCCACCGGCCCACCGGCGTAAACCGGGGTCGGGCTGACCGCCGGATCGGCCTCCAGGTCGAGGTGACGGAACAGCGCCGGCAGGTCGAAATCGAGCGGCCGGTTGATGATGATCCCCATCGCTCCTTCACTGTCGTGTTCGCAGATGTAGGTCAGGCTCTGGGCGAAGAACGGGTCCTGCATATGGGGCATCGACAGCAGGAAGTGGCCTTTCAGAGTGGTGGATTCGGACATTGCTTGCCCCTTATACAGCGTAAGATAGCGATTGATGGCACCGCAACGGCCGCCAGCCACCTGCCTTCTGAAGCAGGATGCCCGGCATGGCTGCAACCGTCTCACCTCGACCGTTAGGCAGCAATGCGGTGGATCAGTTCATGTTAACAGGCCCGGGGATGATTCCACCGGCGACCTAATATACTTGTGCCCGCTTTTCGAATTTCCAGGTGCGGATGACCTCCAGCACATCGGTGGTCTTGCGCATCTCCACCGGGAACGGCTGGAACGGCGCCGCCAACCGGACGATCCGCACCGCCGCATCGTCCAGCACCTTGTGCCCGGACGACTTGAGCACCTGAATCTCCTTGACCGAGCCGTCCGGCAGGATCGACACCAACAGCCTCAGACTGCCATAGGTTTTATGTCGGCGTGCTTCATCAGGATAGTTGAGATTGCCCACCATCTCGATCTTACGCCGCCAGCTGTCCAGATAGGCGGCATCCTCGCTGAAGCGGGTGGCGGTGGAGGTCAGCCGACGCACTTTGGGCCGCTTGGCCAACCACTCCTGCTGATGGTCGATCTGCGCCTGCAGACTGGCGATCTCCAGGCTGCGGGCCAACAGCGAGGTGGCACTGCCGGTGCTGCGCGGCGGCGCGGCGGCCTTGTCCTGGTGCTGCTGGTCCGCCTGCTTGCGCTTACTGTCAGCCACCGTGGTCACCACTTTCTTATCGCCCGCGCTGGATTTTTCCGGCGAGCGTTCCGGCTGGGTACTCAGCTCCCGGGTGGCCGGCTCCGGTGGCTGCGGCTGTTTCACCGGCGTTTCAGCGGCATTCTGCTGCGCCGTCAGCGGCTGGCTCTGCTGGGCCTGGAACTCGGCCTGTTCGGTGGTGGCCAGCCGCTGTTTTTCGTCTTCGGTACCACTGCCCTGCTGGTTGGCCTGAGCAATGAAATCGGCCTCTTTCGGTGCCTGTTTGCTCTGGTACTGGGCCAGGGTGATCTCGAGGGTCTTGGTCGGCGGCGGCGCGGGCGTGGCGCTGAAGCTGACCCCCAGGATGACCATGGCGTGCAGCGCCACCGCCATGAACAGGGTGAACCCCAGCCGGTCCCAGACACTGACCGCCGACTGCATGGCGGTCTGTGCAACGCCCTTAGTCACCGCAGCCCCCGATCAGCCGGCCAGGTGGCGTTCGATCGCATCCATCAGCTGCATTCCGATATCCAGATCGAACTGGTCGTCCAGTTCGCGGATGCAGGTTGGGCTGGTGACGTTGATCTCGGTGAGGTAGTCACCGATCACGTCCAGGCCGACGAACAGCAGACCGTGCGCCTTGATGGTCGGCGCCACCTGCTGGCAGATCCAGCGGTCGCGCTCGGTCAGCGGACGGCCTTCACCACGGCCGCCGACGGCCAGGTTGCCGCGGGTCTCACCGGCCTGTGGAATACGCGCCAGCGCATAGGGTACCGGTTCGCCATCGACCAGCAGGATCCGCTTGTCGCCGTCGACGATCTCCGGGATGTACTTCTGCGCCATGATGGTCTGCTTGCCGTGCTGGGTCAGGGTCTCGATGATCACCCCCAGGTTGACGCCATCTTCGGTGATCCGAAAGATCGAGCTGCCACCCATGCCATCCAGCGGCTTGAAGATCACATCCTTATGTTCGGCATGAAAGGCGCGCAGCTGATCGGCATTGCGGGTCACCAATACCGGCGGACAGCACTGCGGGAAATGGGTGGCGAACAGCTTCTCGTTGAAATCGCGCAGCCGCTGCGGGTTGTTGACCACCAGTACGCCATCGCTTTCGGCCATCGCCAGCAGGTGGGTGGAATAGATGTATTCGTTGTCGAACGGCGGGTCCTTGCGCATCAGCACCACGTCCAGCTCGGCCAGCGGCAGCTCCTGATAGTCACCGCGCTGGAACCAGTTTTCCGGCTCCATCGCCACCGTCAGCGGCGCCATCCGCGCCTTGACCACGCCATCCCGCAGGAACAGATCGGACTGCTCCATATACCAGAGCTGCCAACCCTTGCGCTGGGCGGCCCAGAGCATCGCCAGCGAACTGTCCTTCTTGAAGCTGATGGACTCGATCGGGTCCATCACGATACCCAGCTTTATGCTCACCTGTGCTACCTCTAACTTACGGAGTTTGTTGGCCGGCCATATCGCCCCACAGATAATGCAGGATCGACAACGCCGCCACCGGTGCGGTTTCAGTACGCATCACCCTCGGTCCCAGCGCCACCGGCTGAAAACCGTTGGCCTGCGCCAGCTCGACTTCAGCATCGCTGAGGCCACCTTCCGGGCCGATCAGCAACGCCACCGAGGCCGGCGGCGGCAGCTGACCCAGCGGGGCCGCGGTATGGTGATGCAGCACCAGTTTCAGATCCGCCTGTACGCTTTGACACCAGTCAGCCAGATTCTGCACCGGCTGAATCTCGGGCACCCGGCTGCGGCCGGACTGCTCGCAGGCACTGACCGCCACCTGCTGCCAGTGGCGCTGACGCTTGTCCTGACGCTCGCTGTTGAGTTTCACCTCGCAGCGCTCGGAAAACAACGGTGTCAGCTGCCGCATACCCAGTTCGGTGGCCTTCTGGACCGCAAAGTCCATCCGCTCGCCACGCGAGATCGACTGACCGATATGCACCTGCAGCGGCGATTCAACTGCACTGGGGCAAGCCTTCTCGACCCGGGCGCTGACCCGACGCTTTTCGACGATGGCGAGTATCGCATCGTACTCGACACCGTCGCCGTTAAACAGCTGGATCGACTCGCCGGCACGCATCCGCAATACGCGGGCGATATGCTGCACGGCATCGTCAGCCAGTTCGACATCGCTGCCGCTCTGCAGCGGGCCGGGGTGATAGAAACGGGGGATACGCATCCTGATTATGCATCCGGTAATTCGCTAAAGCCGCTATTATGCCACAGCCCCGCCGATCTGCCGGGCCGGCGGTGACCGAAATGGTGAACGCTCTGTTGTGGTTTTGCTTGGTGCAGTGGGGAACGCGCATCGGAAATCGGAAATAAAAAAAAGGTGCCTATAAAGACACCCATTCAGGAAGCGGACGGAGCGCAGGCTCCGCCAGGATGAGACAGAAGGCTCCTGCAAGAAAAAAGGAGCTGTACCTGATCGGCCACCGGCGCTGTGCGGCCTCCCCGTATGGAACGGCGGTGATCTCCGGTACTGTCCAGACCGCTGTATTCAGAACCCCCTGCCCTGCAACGGCCCTTCAGGTCCAGCCGATCGCCGCCCTTGGCACAGGGCCGGCGACCGACAGGTACAGTCTCCTGTTAAAACGATTGCCCTCGGCTACTTAGTTATAACCACGCATCTGATCGATCAGCTCCGGCAGGAACAGCGAGATCTGCGGGATATAGGTGATCAGGCCGAGGAAGAACAACAGCAGGCCCAGCCACGGCAGGCAGGCACGGATCACCCAGACCATATTGCGGCCGGTGATACCGGCGGTGACGAACAGGTTCAGCCCCACTGGCGGCGTCAGCATGCCGATCTCCATGTTGACCACCATGATGATACCCAAGTGGATCGGATCGATGCCCAGCTGAGTGGCGATCGGGAACAGGATCGGCGCCATGATCAGCAGGATCGCCGACGGCTCCATGAAGTTGCCGGCAATCAGCAGCAGGATATTGACCACGATCAGGAAACCCCAGGCCGGCAGCCCCCACTCGATGATCACCTCGGCGATGCTGTGAGGAATCCGCTCGGTGGTCAGCACGTGGGCGAACAGCATCGCGTTAGCGATGATGAACAGCAGCATCATCGATACCTTGGAGGCATCCAGCACTACCTTGCGTACCTCCGGATGGCTCACCGACTTCGGCAACGCCAGCACCATCTGCAGACCGTTACGCACCACCGCCGTCGGCAGCGCTTCGTCAGCCTTACGCCAGACCACCCCTTTCATCGGGCCGATGTCACGATACCCGACCACGGCGATCAGGTAGGCATAGACCGCTGCCACCGCCGCCGCTTCGGTTGGCGAGGCGATACCGCCGTAGATCGAGCCCAGTACGATGATGATCAGCATCAGACCGCCCAGCGCGATCATCCCGGAACGGGCCAACTGGCGGAAGCCCGGGAACGGCTGCGCCGGCAGTTTCTTGATCCGTGCGGCGATGTAGATCGCCAGCATCAACAAGCCACCCATCATCAGGCCCGGTATGAAGCCGGCCATGAACATCCGCGACGCGGACACCTCGGTGGCCGCAGCGTAGACCAGCATTACGATCGACGGCGGGATCAGGATCCCCAGCGTGCCGGCGTTGGCGATCACCCCGGCGGCGAAGGACTCCGGATAACCGGAACGTACCATACCGGCGATCACGATGGTGCCGATCGCCGCCACCGTGGCCGGCGAGGAGCCGGACACCGCCGCGAACAGCATGCAGGCCATCACCGAGGCCATCGCCAGGCCACCGCGCACATGGCCGATGCTGTCGATGGCAAAGTTGATCAGCCGCTTGGCGACACCGCCGGTCGACAGGAACGCCGACGACAGGATAAAGAACGGGATCGCCAGCAGCGTGTAGTGCTCGGAGGTGGCCTCGAACAGCTTCAATGCGATCGACGCCAGCGAGTCGTTCGAGAACAGCAGGATGGTGGTGATCGAGGACAGTCCGAGCGCGATCGCGATCGGCATCCCCATCAACATGCAGCCGAACAGGGCGATAAAGAGTACTGCGATAGTCATGAACGGGCCTCCTGTTTGCTGTCATCCTCGACGCCAGCTTTCAACTCTTCGGCGATCTCCATCGACTCCTTGGCTTCGTCGGCAAAATGGAAGCCCTCGGCATCGCCCTGGATCACTTTCCAGGCCAGCTGCAGGAAGCGGATGATCAACAGCACGAAACCGATCACCAGGATGCTCATGGCGATCCATTTCGGGAACGGCAGGTCCTCCAGTTCGATGCCGATCATCTTCATCTTCGACAGGTAGATCCAGGAGCCGTACAGAAACAGGCCGCAATAGACCAGGCACAGGCCGACCGCCGCCAGGGTCACCGTCCGGTGCAGACCGCGCGGCAATAGCTTGACGAACACGTCGACGCCGATATGGGCGCCCACCTTGACGCCGTAGGAGGCGCCGAACAGTACGAACCAGGCAGAGAGCAGCAGGGTGACCTCCTGCGCCCAGTGCAGGCCGGTATTGAAACCGAAGCGCAGCACCACTTCGGCGAACACCAGCAGCGTCATTGAAACCAGCAGCAGGGACAGGAAGCCCTCCTCCAGGTGATTGATCAGCTTGCGCAACATGACGATTTCCTCAACAAGAACTCGCGCCGGGGTCGATACGCAGGGCAGGACACGGTCATGCCCTCTCCTGCGTGGACCCCACGGGGATGGGGACGGTCCCGCGGGACCGCCCCTGACGACTTACTGGTTGGCGGCAACCGCGGCGTCGATCACGTCCTTACCGATATCGCCTTCGAACTGCTTCCAGACCGGCTTCATCGCTTCAACCCACTGGGCACGCTCTTCAGCGGTGATCTCGATCACTTCGGAACGCTTGGAGTCGATGATCGCCTGCTTGTCGGCCCGGGCCTTCTCGGCGGCGATGTTGTTGCCGTAGGCGATCGCTTCGTCCAGCGCCTTCTTCACTTCAGTGCGCAGGTCTTCGTCCAGGCTCAGCCAGAACTCAGCCGAAGAGACCACCAGGTAGTCCAGCACGCCGTGGTTGGACTCGGTGATGTACGGCTGTACTTCGTAGAACTTCTTGGAGTAGATGTTGGACCAGGTGTTCTCCTGGCCGTCGATCGCCTTGGTCTGCAGCAGGGTGAACACTTCGGAGAACGGCTTCTTCAGCGGCACCGCGTCAACCGCTTCGAACTGCGCCTGCAGCACGTCGGAGGTCATGATGCGGAACTTTTTGCCGTTGGCGTCAGCCGGTACCCGCAACGGATCGCTGGCGGACAGCTGCTTCATACCGTTGTGCAGGTAACCCAGCCCCACCAGCCCTTTCGTCTTCAGCGAGCCCAGCAGCTCCTGCCCCTGCGGGCCCTGCTGGAAGCGATCCACGGCCGCCATGTCCTGGAACAGGAACGGCAGGTCGTACACCTGCAGCTGCTTGGTGTACTTCTGGAACTTGGACAGTGCCGGCGCAGCCATCTGCACGTCGCCCAGCAGCATCGCCTCCAGCACCTTGTTATCGCCGAACAGCTGGGAGTTCGGGTAGACCTTCACTTCCACCTTGCCGGCCAGACGCTGGTCCACCAGCTCTTTAAATTTGGTCGCCATCTGACCTTTCGGGGTGTTTTCCGCCACCACGTGGGAAAACTTGATCTCAACCGGTGCCGCGGACGCCGCCTGGGCACCCAGAGTCAGAGCCAGAGAGGTAACTGCAGCTGTCAGTAAACGCATGAGGTTTCTCCTGTCGATCTTTTGCTTATTTTTCAGAATCGTTCCTCGCCCCGCGCAAAAACGCGTCGGGAACCTGATGTACTAACAGCAAAACCGGGACCAACTTTGAAAAAACCCTCAACAATTCATCCATTTCCCTTATAAATCATAAAGTTGAAATATTTCGACCGGCATAATCACCGACCGACCGCGCTGTCCGGATGGGTGGGTTTCCACCCAAGCCGCTGAAAAGCATTGGCGAATTCCCACCCAATAGGGCCTAGGGCCGGCGAATTATCTGGAACTTTATTGATCTGGATTGCGGAGCAAAGAATGTTCAGGCTGTATCTTCCGAGCTCATGCTGATTAAGGTATGTTCGATAACCAATAAAACTAAAACTATAACCAGATAGCATTGCGAAGTTCTTGCGCAGTTCACAGGCAGGCTAAATTCATGACCAGTCTCTCGATCCAGACCAAAGTCAACCTCTCCCTCGCGGGGGTCTTCCTGGTGGTGCTGATCAGCTCACTGACAGCGATCAACCGCAGCGAAACCTCGCTGGCCCGTGAAGTGGCCCACACCACCACGGTCAACACCGCGGACTCCTATTTCGACAGCATCAACATGCTGATGCTGAGCGGCGCCATGGCCAACCGCCAAACGCTGCAGAAGAAGATTCTGTCCAACGAGGATCTGATCGAGGCGCGTATCATCCGTGGCGACGCGGTCAAGAACATGTACGGCCCCGGCTCTGCTGATGCGGTAATCATGGACGAACTGGACCGCCGGGCGATGGCCGGCGAACAGATCATCGAGGATATCGAAGACGAGGAAGGCCATCGGCTGACTGTGATCACGCCGATGAAGGCCCTGTCTGAACACAAGGGCACCAACTGTCTGCTGTGCCATGCGGTGCCGGAAGGCACCGTGCTGGGTGCGGTACGGGTTACCTATGACTACGCTTCGCTGGACGGTCAGATCAACGACAACCTGCGTACCGTGGCGCTGGTGGAGCTGGGGCTGTTCGTCGCCGGGGTGCTGCTGATCAGCCTGCTGCTGCGCAAGCTGGTGGTCACCCCGATCAACCAGCTCAGCAAGACCATCCACACCATCGAACAGGACGCCGACCTGAGCCAACGCATCAAGGTGAACTCCGGCGATGAGATCGGCACCATGTCCACCGCCTTCAACTCGATGCTGCATACCTTCCAGGACAGCCTGACCCAGGTCAGCGCCACCAGCCACCGGCTCAGCGATTCGTCCAGCCAGATCAACAGCATCGCCGAGCTGGCCAATAGTGCGCTGGCCAATCAGCAGGCGCAGACCGACGCTGTGGCGGCGGCGATGAACCAGATGGATGGAGCCACCCGCAATGTCGAGCAGAGCGCCGAGAATACCGTGACGATGTCCAACGAGGCGCTGGAGCAGAGCCTACAGGGCAACGCCATCACCGACGAGGCGATCACCTCGATGGAGGAGCTGAAAGGCAACATCGAAGCGGCCACCGGGGTGATCCGCAAACTGGACGAGCAGAGCCAGAACGTCGGCACGGTACTGGAGGTGATCCAGAAGATCGCCGAGCAGACCAACCTGCTGGCGTTGAACGCCGCCATCGAAGCGGCCCGTGCCGGTGAGCAGGGCCGCGGTTTCGCGGTGGTGGCCGATGAGGTGCGCACCCTGGCCAGCCGGACCCACAACTCCACCGAGGAGATCAACGCGATCATCGAGGCGTTGCAGGCCGACGCCCGCGAAGCGGTAACCGCCATGGAGCGGGCGATGGATAGCGCCAGCAGCGGCGTCGACCATGTCCAGCGCACCTCCGAAGCGCTGCACCAGATCGCCGAAGGGGTCCGCTCGATCAATAACATGAACCACGAAGTAGCCAACTCGGTTCGTGAGCAGACCCAGATGGCCTCCAGTGTCGAAAGCAGCGTTTCCGAAATCGCCAGCGCGGCACGCAACACCTCTGAACGGGCTGGCAAGCTTAACAACGTGGCCCACGAGCTGGGCTCGCTGGCTCACCAGCTGGAAGGCCTGGTGCAGCGGTTTAAATTGTAGGGCGCCAGCGTAGCTGCAAGCTGCAAGCTGCAAGCTGCAAGCTGCAAGCCATAGGCTAGAAACAAAGCCCGCGTTGTCAAAGACAGCGCGGGCTTTTTAATGGTCGCCGACGACAGCCACGCCGCAGCGCCGTCAACTCAGAACTGTTAACTCAGAACTGTTAACTCAAACCTGTTAACTCAGATCGAGTAGGAGGAGGCCTCACGGCCTCCGTCCTCTCACACCACCGTACGTACGGTTCCGTATACGGCGGTTCATGTCATACATTTGAGCCGATGGTATTGTCCCATCAGCGATACCAGTCCG
>NZ_JAILYN010000048.1 GCF_019795155.1 Marinobacterium arenosum
GCGTCGGCGGAGCATCCCCTCCACACCAGTCGGCTGGAGGGGATTAACAACAAGATCAAGGTAATCAAGCGCATGGCTTATGGCTATCGTGATACCGAGTACTTCTTTATGAAGATCAAAGCAACCTTTCCCGGTAAACGACGATGAACCACAAAAAAGCCCGGCACGGGGTGCCGGGCCGGGTTTGCTGCTCAGTTCACTGAGAGTGCCAGGGGACCTGTTCTGTTACGCGGGGCTGTCAGCCAATCGTACCGTCCAGCGGGCTGGATGCGCTGGCGTATTTTTTACGTGGCATCCGGCCGGCCAGGTAAGCTTCACGGCCGGCCTCGATCGCTTTTTTCATCGCCGAGGCCATCAGGATCGGGTTCTTGGCGGCGGCGATGGCGGTGTTCATCAACACTGCCTCGCAACCCATCTCCATCGCCACCGCCGCGTCGGAAGCGGTGCCGACACCGGCATCGACCAACACCGGTACGTTGGCTTCCTCCATGATGATGCGGATATTGTGCGGATTGAGGATGCCGAGCCCGGAGCCGATCAGTGAGCCCAGCGGCATCACCGCCACGCAGCCCATCTCCTCCAGCTGCTTGGCGACGATCGGATCGTCGTTGGTATAGACCATTACCTTGAAGTTGTCCCGGACCAGCTGCTCGCAGGCTTTCAGGGTTTCGACGATGTTCGGGTAGAGGGTCTTCTGATCGCCCAATACCTCCAGCTTGACCAGATCGTGGCCGTCCAGCAGTTCGCGGGCCAGCTTGCAGGTACGCACGGCATCGGCGGCGGTGTAGCAGCCGGCGGTGTTCGGCAGGATGGTGTATTTTTCCGGCGGCACCGCGTCCAGCAGGTTCGGCTCGTCCGGATGCTGGCCGATATTGGTGCGGCGTACCGCCACGGTGACGATCTCGGCGCCGCTGGCCTCGATTGCCCGACGGGTTTCATCCAGGTCTCGGTACTTGCCGGTGCCGACCAGCAGCCGTGAGTGATAGGCCTTGCCGTCGATAAACAACGGGTCAGAGTAGATAGCTGTCTGTGCGGTCATCAGTGACTCCTGTTCTTTAAATCGCCGGCTGCCCGGGAACTGGTATGAAACGCGAATAGCCCTTCAACCACCGCCAATAGCCTGTACCACTTCAATCTGGTCGCCATGCTCCAGCCGGGTGGTGCCGTGCTGGCTACGCGGCACGATCTCCAGGTTGCGTTCGATGGCGACGCGCCTTCCGCTCAGCTCCATCTTGGCAAGCAGATCAGTCAAGCTGGTGTCCGGGGCCAGGTTCATTGGCTCGCCGTTTACATGTATCTCGATCATCAACTCTTCTTTCCAGATCACGGCAGTGGTGGTGTCGGTTCCAACCATTGTGGCGGATATCTTCGAGCCCTAATCCTCGCTTTGTTACCTCGACCTTATAAGGTCCAGATGGCCGGCGGTTATGAGACCACCATTCAGCCCTCGAAGAGTTGTTGGATGTTGGCGCCGCGTCGAACTCCGTCTCTGTGTTGCTTCCAGCAATGCGTGCGAGTTCGACCCGGATTTCAAAGGGTGTTGCTTGAGGTATTTGCGATGCAAATGCAAATATTTGAACTATTGATTTTTCTTATGTCGTGGCCGGCACTAGGATCAATTTCAGTTGATCAGCGAATGGCCACAGCAAGCCCGGAAGCGATCACCTGACCGATATCTGCCCACCTGTTGCAGGGGCTGGTTTGAAACAAAGACAAAAATAAGAGGAACCTAAATATGCAGATGCCACAAACGCTTTCCATCCCTAATGGCGAGAAGGTGCGACCGACTTTCTCCGATCAGGAGATGAAATCGCGCTTGGACACACTCCGTCGTTATATGGCGGAAAATGACCTGCATGCGGTGCTGTTTACCTCCTACCACAACATCAACTACTACAGCGACTTCGTGTACTGCCGCTTTGGCCGCGACTACGGCCTGGTTGTGACCCAGGATTCTTTCACCACGGTGACCGCCAATATCGACGGTGGCCAGCCGTACCGGCGTAACCGGCTGGGCGACAATGTGGTTTACACCGATTGGAAGAAAGACAACTTCTTCTATGCGGTACAGCAGCTGATCAAGGATGGCGGCAAGGTCGGTATCGAGTTCGACCATATGCCGCTGCAGAACCTGGAGAAGATGAAGGCGATCCTGCCCGAATCCCGGTTCGAAGATATCGGTGCGCCGACCATGAAGATGCGCATGGTGAAGTCGGCCGAAGAGATCGAGCTGATCAAGCAGGGCGCCCGTGTCGCCGACGTTGGTGGTGCCGCTATCCGTGATGCGATCGCCGTTGGAGTGCCGGAGTACGAAATTGCGCTGGCCGGCGTGCAGGCGATGGTTCGCGAGATCGCCGGTACGTTCCCGCATGGCGAGTTGATGGATACCTGGGTCTGGTTCCAGTCCGGCATCAACACCGATGGGGCCCACAACCCGGTGACCTCCCGCAAGGTGCAGGCGGGCGACATTCTCAGCCTCAACACCTTCCCGATGATCGCCGGTTACTACACCGCCCTGGAGCGTACGCTGTTCGCCGAATATGCCTCCGACCGCCATCTGGAACTCTGGGAGATCAACTGCAAGGTGCACCGCCGCGGTCTGGAGCTGATCCGTCCGGGTGCCCGCTGCTGCGATATCGCCGCCGAACTGAACGAGATCTTCCTGGAGCACGACGTGCTGCAGTACCGCACCTTCGGTTACGGCCACTCGTTCGGCACCCTGAGCCACTACTACGGCCGCGAAGCCGGACTGGAGCTGCGCGAGGATATCGACACGGTGCTGGAGCCGGGCATGGTGGTGTCGATGGAGCCGATGCTGATGCTGCCGGAAGGGATGCCGGGCGCCGGCGGCTACCGGGAGCACGACATCCTGGTGGTGGGCGAGAGCGGCGCTGAAAACATCACCCGTTTCCCGTTCGGCCCGGAATACAACATCGTGAAGGGCTAACTTACTGCCCGCCGGCAGCCACCTAAAGGGGCTGCCGGTCATTCGCAAGCCGTTCAGATTCCACTACGACAATAAATCTAACAAAGAGGTGGTCTATGACCCAGTTACGCAAAACCTTCACGCGGGCACTGGCAGCCGTTGCCCTGAGTGCCGCATCGTTGGCGGTCGCGATTCCGCAGTCCGCACAGGCGGCAGGCGGTGGCCATATCCTGGCCCATGTCATGCCGACCGACCATATCTTCAACAGCGTCTCCCAGGTGTTCATCAGCAAGCTTGATGAGCTGTCCGGCGGCACCATGAAGATTGAATATCACCCCGGGGGAGACCTGGGCGATTGGGCAACCATCACCGAACAGGTGATGCAGGGGGCGGTGCCGATGACCATGGCCTGGTCCAACTCGGAGCTGGACCCGCGGCTCGATATCGCCAACCTGGGCTACGTCGCTGACGACTGGGCCAGTGCCCGCCAGGTTTATGGGCCGGGCAGCAAGATGGACAAGCTGTTCTCAGAGATCTACGGCGGGCTGAACGTGGAGTTGCTCGGTACCCTGCCGACCGACTTTACCGGCTATGTGGTACGCAAGGGTGTCGATGTGCCGGTCAACGTTCCGCAAGATGCCAAGGGCTTCAAGATCCGCGTGCCCAACTATCCGATGGCGATCGACCGTTACAGCGCGCTGGGCTTCTCGGTCGTACCGATGGCCTTCTCCGAAGTACACACCGCACTGCAGACCGGCGCGATCGACGGCCGGGCATTTTCCCCGCCTTACGAAGTACTGCTGTTCCGGGATGTTTTGCGTGCCTACGTCTACACCCGTGAATCGTTCGAACCGACCTTCTGGATCGCCAGCCAGAGCTGGTTGTCCGGCCTGAGCGACCAGCAGCGTCAATGGGTGCACCAGGCGGCAAACCACGCCACGCAATGGGCATGGGACAACGCCGAGGCGTTCAGCCAGGGGTGGCTCGACAAGATCCGTGCCGCCGGCATCGAGGTGTTGGAGCAGGATCCCGCTCAGGCCGCCGTCTACAAGAAGACGGTAATGGATGTCGAGTGGCCGATCATGGAAAAGCTACTGGGCAAGCAGGTCATGGACGAGCTGAAGGTAACCGCTGGCCTGTAATGGCCGCGTCTGCCTAACCGTGGCCGGCAGGGTAGCTGTGTCGTTCAACGGCACCTGGCCTGTCGGCCCATCAACGCCTGACGCCACGTTTACGGTTTCTTCCACACTCTGCAACCGCAGTGCGGGGCACCAGCGACCAGCCTGATCGCGCGGTTGAGCGTGCTGGCGCCCTAAGGAGCTGAACTATGACGATCGAATACACCCATCCGGACGATCTGATCGGCCCGTCTCATGTAAAACCGGTACCGCCGTTGCCCTATGCCGCCAAGAGTCTGTTCTTCCGGGCCGAGCACTGGCTGGCGCAGCTGATTGCAGCGCTGATGGTCGCCTCAACCCTGTTGCTGGGGTTGTTGATGGCCAGCCAGGTACTGATGCGCTACGGCCTGGAATCGCCGTTTCTCGGCATCGAGGAGTTGGCCCCGATGCTGGCGCTCTGGGCGTACTTCATGGGCATGGTCTATGCCACCCGCGACCAGGACCATATCTCCGGCGGCGTGGTCGCCTTGTTGATAAGAAACAGGAGCCTGATCCGGGCCATCCGCCTGGCCGGCAGCCTGGCCTGTCTTGTGGCGACCGGCATCTTCGGCTACTACGCCTGGGATTTTGCCAGCTTCAATCTCGACCTCGGTAGAAAGAGCCTTTACATGCGCTGGCCCAAGTATCTATGGGATTTCAGCATGGTATCCGGCTTCACCCTGATGGGGTTCTATTACTGCCTGCAGATAATCGCCGAAGCGCGTGATCTGACGATGGCCAAAGGTAACAAGAAGTAAAACAGGTTGTGGCCATGACTGTATTTTTCCTAACTATCGCTGCTGTCATTATCCTGCTGCTGCTTGAGGTGCCGGTGGGGTTCTCATTCGGTATCGGCGCGCTGATCTACGGCGTCCTGAGCGGTACCGATATCTCTTTCCATGCCGGCTACGGGTATGCCCAGGTGGGCTCGTTTTCACTGCTGGCACTGCCGCTTTTCGTAGTGGCTGGTACGCTGATGGGCACCGGCGGCATCTCGGAACGGTTACTGAATTTCGTCAACAGCTTCGTCGGCCGCACCAAGGGTGGGCTGGGGGCGGTGACGGTACTGAGTTGTGCAATGTTCGGGGCGATCTCCGGCAGTGCCTCCGCTGCCATTGCGGCGATCGGTCGCATCATGGTGCCGCGGATGATCAAGGAAGGTTACCCGGAGGGCCACGCCACCGCGCTGGTGGCGGTGTCTTCGGTACTGGCGCTGATGATCCCGCCAAGCATTCCGATGATCGTGTTCGCCATCGCCACCCGTCAGTCGGTTGCCAAGGTGTTTCTGGCGACCATGTTGCCGGGTATCCTGCTGGCGCTGGTCTACTGTGTGCTCAATTTCCTGTTCTTGCGCAACAATACCAGCATCCGGGTGGCGCCAAGCTTGCCGTTGCGTGAAGTGGGGCAGGAGATCTGGGCCACCGGCAAGAAGGCCACGCTGGCGATCATCATGCCGTTCATTATCCTCGGCGGCATCTACAGCGGGGTGGCGACGCCGACCGAAGCGGGCGCAGTGGCACTGGTCTACACGCTGCTGGTGGGTTTCATCATCTACCGAACCATGACCTTCCATAATGTTTTCCATGCCACCAAGGAGGCGGCGATCCTGACCGGCTCGGTGATCATGGTGTTGTTCTTCCTGTTCATCATGAGTCGCGGCATGATTCTGGCGCAGATTCCGAACCAGTTCGCCGACCTGCTGCTCAGTGTTTCTGACAACAAGATCGTCTTGCTGCTGATCATCAACCTGCTGCTGCTGATCATGGGAATGATCGTGGACGATGTGTCCGGCGGCGTGCTGGCGGCGATCATTCTGATGCCGGTGGTGCAGAAGATCGGCGTTGACCCGGTCCACTTCGCCGCGATTGTCGGCACCAACCTGGGGTTGGGAAATATCTCGCCCCCCTGTGCGCCACTGCTCTATATGGCGGGAGGGGTGACCAAGCTGCCGCTGGATCGCTACATCGGCCCGACCATGAAGTTCCTGCTGTTGGGACATCTGCCGATGGTGTTTATCGTCACCTTTATCCCGGAACTTAGCCTGTTCCTGCCCACTCTGCTGGATTGATCCAATGACGGCCGCCTCGTTATGCGAGGTGGCCGTGGATACCCTGCAGTTCCGTGGTATTAGCAACCCAAATGCAGGTATTTAAAATATTGATTTAGTTTATTTGGGTGTCGGGGATAGCATGCTTCTTGTCGTATTCGGGATCTCATTGCCACGGGTATGACATCCATGCGCCACCAAAGTAGTGAAAACGGATGGCCGTAATGGGATTTATTGGCGTCCGTATTACTCGGAGAGTTTGCGGTTATCGCGACAACTGCAGAGAACTAACAATAACAAAAGCCGGGTCTGCCAAGGTTAAGCGGAAAGGAAGCATGTTTTGAATCAGCGGCAGGTCTGCTCGAAGAGGCCATAACATGTTGACCAGTTCCTGGGTAATGGACAGTTTCCTGACCTTAAACCTGATCGTCCTCGGCTGGACCACTGCGGTATATCTCTACCGCATCCGTAGCGACTTCCCTGATCTGTAACGCCCGGCAACACAGGTTTTCCCCGGTTAATACAATTATGCGGAGGTGCGCTCCATGGAATTCCATAGCGGATTCAACTGGACCATTTTGCTAGTGTCTTTTGCCGTGCTTATCTATCTGGGTTACCTGTCCAGCAGGGTAGTGCAGGATGATCAGTCGGGCTTTCTGGTGGCCGGGCGTTCGCTTGGCCCCTTTGTCGGTGCCGGCACGATTGCCGCGACCGGCTTCAGTGGTTGGGGGTTTATGGGATCGCCAGGCGTGGCCTACCAGTTCGGCGCTATCGAAATCCTCGGTAACTTTATGTTTGCGCCGGCGATGGTGCTTGCCGTGCTCTATTTTGCCGACTTCATGCGCAAGCGGGCCGAACGGTTGGGAAGCTTCACCATTCCCGAGTATGTCGCCCAACTGCATGCCGACGGGCCGGTGGCTCGGTGGTTGAAAGGGGTGGCGGCGTCGATAACCATCGTCCTGTTGCTGGTGTTCCTGACCAGTCAGATCAAGGCGGTGGGATTGCTTGGTGCATCCTGGTTGGGCATCGAGCTGGATAGCAGCGCCTTGCTGATGATCTCGGTGATCATCCTGTACACCATGCTCGGCGGGCTGGCAGCTGTGGCCTGGACCGACACCCTGATGGTGGTGGGGATGGCCGGTGCAGCGCTGATAATGATGGTGCAGATCTTTACTGATGTCAGTCTGGTGGAGCTGTTTGAAAAGCTGACAAGCATCGATCCCCAACTGGCCAATCCCATCTCCGCACAGCCCTATGGTGAAAGCCCGGGGGCGGTATTCCTGGTGTTGCCCTATGCCTTCCTGTTTAGCGCGGTATTGCCCTATATGGCTGTGCGCTTCCTGGCGATCAAACCGGAGGTGAAGATGCACCGGGTGGCAATCTGGCTGGCGCCGCTGGCCTGCCTGCTCAGCCTGGTGCCGATCGTGGGACTCTATATGCGGGTTCAGCAGCCCGCGCTGGCACAGGCCGACCAGACGATGCCGGCGTATCTGGCAACCTATCTGCATCCGGCATTGGGCAGCTTAGTTACCCTGTTCATTCTGTTTGCGATGAAATCGACGGCCAACTCGCTGCTGCATACGGTGGCGTCGGCAGCGTCCCATGACCTGCGCACCGCGTTGTTCCCCGACAGCAACCCGTCGGCAAAACGGCTGCTTTGGATAAACCGGCTGTGGGTACTGGGTTTGGGCGTCATTGGCTTATTGATGATGCTCTATACACCGCCGTTCATGCTCTCCTGGCTCGGTATCCTGGGAACCGGCACGTTGTTGGCCGCCATGATCGGTCCGGTATTCATCTCAAGTTTCTGGCGGGGCAACGGCTATGGCGCTATTGCGGCGATGAGCTCGGGCTTCGCAACCAGCGCGGGTTTTCTACTGATGACCGATGTCGGTTGGGTGGAAGGGCCCTTATACGGATGTGCGGTATCGAGTTGCCTCTACGTGCTGGTGAGCCAACTGACCTTTGCGAGAATGCCCAGGCACGGGGGCGGTCGAGGTCCGGCTGCCAAATCGGGGCTGATTAAGCCTGCCTGAGGCTGTCCGCACCTTACTGTTCGCTTTGTCTGTATTGGAGATTAGCTATGGTGACCTGGTTGGTAACGATCTCTGGCGATGACCGGCCCGATCTGCTGCAGCGATTCTCGGAATCCTTTGCGTTGCTGGAAGGGGTTTTTCTCGATAGCCAACACTCGGTAATGGAGGGCAAGCTCGTTGCCTTAGTGAAGGTGAGTTTCCCGGGCCAGTATCGAGATTTTGCGTACCAGAGCATCGCTCGTGTTGAATCGCAGGGGCTACAGATAGCTATTCAGGAACTCGCGGCGAATGATCTTGATGCAGGGGTGAGGCTGACGCTGGATCTGGCGGGTAGTTTCCGTTTCGGCATCGATCATGAGATTCGGCTGATTCTCGAGAGTCATGGTGCCAATATCGAACAACTGAATCAGCACTATATAGGGGAGCCCTCACTGGGCGAGCAGCAATTCAGCTCCCGTATCAGGGCCAACCTGAGCCGGCCGATCTCCGAAGCGAACCTGCTGCAGGCATTGAGCGGGCTGGCACCGGATCTGCGGGTTCAGATCGATACGGAAGAGCTGACCAGGGTCTGGTGCTAAAGGTTGAAGGTGGCTGGTTTTACCAGGCTTTCCTTCAGCCCCCGTTGCAGATGATCCAGTAACAGCCGCGCCGCCGGGGTCAGATTACCGCTATCGTAATTGAAGCCGATGGTGACCTTGCCCAGTTCCGGCAGTTGATCGTAGGTTTGGTGAGCATTCAACGAACCGGGTACGGTGTTCACGGCCAGCGCACTGATCCCCAAACCCGCCTCGATCGCCGACTGTATTCCCAGCAGGCTGGAGGTGCTGTACAGCACCCGCCAGGGGATGTTGGCTTTGTTCAGCGCCTCGATGATGTGCTGGCGATAGATGCAGCCTTTGGGGTAGAGCACCAGTGGTATTGGCTGGTCCTGATCCAGTGTGAAGGAGGGCCCTGTGATCCAATACAGCGGTTCGACAATATAGTCGTCTTCGCCGAACTGGTGTTCCGGATACTGGTCCATCGACATCACCAGGTCATAGGCGCCTTTGCGAAAATCCTGCCGCAGATTGATGCTCAGATCCGTCTGCACGTCCAGCGTGACATCCGGGTAGGCCCGGGTAAATTTCGACAGGGTTAATGGCAGAAAGGACACTTCGAAGTCGTTCGGGATTCCCAACCTGACAGAGCCGGAGATCGCCGGTGTGGTCAGGCGCGAGACGGCAGTGTCGTTGAGTTCGAGAATTTTGCGGGCATAACTGTAGAGTATCTGGCCCTCTTCGGTCAGCTTCATGCCGCCAGCCCGGTTGAACAGCTGTACGTTGACCAACTCTTCCAGCCGTTTCACCTGGAGGCTGATAGCCGGCTGAGAACGACCGAGCAGTTCACCGGCCTGGGTAAATCCGCCCAGATCGCTGATAGCGACAAAGGTGCGAAGAAGATCCGTCGGCAGGTTTTTCATCACTAATTCCGTAGCCAAGAAAGTTCAAGAATAGGCGTTAATATAACTCTTGTTAATCCCTGGGTTTAAAGAATTAGCGTTGTAAATAATTAAGCCTGCTCAGTGCGATGTTTCTGCCGTGCCTGGCTCGGCGACACGCCGAAATAGTCCTTGAAGCAGTGGCTGAAATGGGTCGAGCTGAGGAAGCCGCAGGCGACCGCGATGTTGGCGATCGATTCGTTGCTCTGCAGCAGCAGTCGGCGGGCGTGGGTGATGCGCAGCTCCAGGTAGTAGCGCGACGGTGGCGTGGAGAGGTGAGTCTGGAACAGCCGTTCAACCCGGCGCCGGGAACTACCGACGCAGGTGGCCAGTTCGTCAATGCTAAGCGGTTCCTCGATATTGGTGCTCATCAACCGCAACAGCTCGCGCAGCGTATCCGGAAAGCTCGGGTCGTCAGCCGTCTGCACCAGGCCGGTGGCACTGGGGTCGGCCCCCTTGTCGCAGCTTAGGATCTCGCGGATGGCGCGCACCATGTTGCTATCGTGCAGTTGCTCGATCAGCGCCAGCATCATTTCCAGTGCACTGCTTGGGCCGGCGCTGGTGATCCGGTCGCCGTCGATCTCCAGCGCCTGGTTGGACAGCTGGACCTGATTGAAGGTCTCCCGCATGAAAGCATGGTTGTCCGGGTGCAGCGCACAGCGTCGCCCGTTCAGCTGATCGGCATAGGCCAGCGCGATGGCACCGTTCCAGAGCCCGCCGAGAATGATTCGACGCTTGGCGGCGGTCTTGAGCTTGCTGGTCAGTAGCGGGTTTTCGGTCAGCGAACAGCGAAAGCCACCGCAGACGATCAACACGTCGACTGCGCCGTCACCATCCAGGTGCAGCTGGTTCAGCTCACCGTTGGCCGAGATGTCGATGCTCAGGTCGCTGCGTACCTGGGGATTGTCCAGTCCATAGCTGGAGATACTGAACAGTGGAGTGGTGCTGACCAGATTGGCGGTGACCAGGGCATCCACAGCCGCGGTGAATGCCATCATCGAGAAGTGTTCCAGCAGAACGAAACTGACCCGGATCGGCTTGTCGGGCAGCGGTCTGGCCGGCAGAAACGGGCTGTTGGTATCCCGCATCCGGTTGCTGAAATGGCGTTTGTTCAGGGTGTCTTGCATGGACGATTGTCTCGGGCGGTGGAACCTGAAAGCTGTCGGCAGTTGGCTACCTACACAGGGCTCATGGTATCCGCTGGGCGGTTAAATATCATCAGTTTGATTTTGCGGAAATTGATAAATCAATGAGTTAGTGACGGGCTCTTAGCTGGAATCAACTAACGATAAAAAGAGTGGGCGCGAGCCCCGGGAACGGAGATAGGGGCTCGCAAAGTACCGGGCCGCAGCCCGGTGTTGATTGGCTAGACGCTCGCTCAGGCGGCGACGGAGCCGTGCGGATCGATAACGAATTTCTTCGCCGCGCCGCCGTCGAAGTCGGCGTAGCCTTGCGGGGCTTCGTCGAGGCTGATCACCTTGACGTTGACCGCGTCGGCGATCTTCACCTTGCCGAACAGGATCGCCTGCATCAGCGGACGGTGATACTTCATCACCGGACACTGGCCGGTGTGGAAGCTGTGGGACTTGGCCCAGCCGAGGCCGAAGCGCATGCTCAGCGCACCCTGTTTGGCGGCGTCGTCGACCGCGCCCGGGTCTTCGGTGACGTACAGGCCCGGGATACCGATCTGGCCGCCGGCGCGGGTCAGCTGCATCGCCGAGTTCAGAACGGTTGCCGGTGCTTCCTTGCCGTGGTTGCAACCGCAGGCGTGAGCTTCGAAGCCCACGCAGTCGACGAAGGCGTCAACTTCGCGTTCGCCGAGGATCGCCTCGATCTTGTCGGCCATGTCGCCATCCTGGGTCAGGTCGATAGTTTCGCAGCCGAAGCTGCGGGCCTGGGCCAGGCGGTCTTCGATCATGTCGCCGACGATGACGCAGGCGGCACCCAGCAGCTGGGCGGAAACCGCTGCGGCCAGGCCGACCGGGCCGGCACCGGCGATGTAGACGGTGGAGCCCGGGCCAACGCCGGCGGTGACGCAGCCGTGGAAACCGGTCGGGAAGATATCGGACAGCAGGGTCAGGTCCTGGATCTTCTCCATCGCCTGGTCGGCGTCCGGGAACTTCAGCAGGTTGAAATCGGCGTAGGGCACCATGACGTATTCGGTCTGACCACCGACCCAGCCGCCCATGTCGACGTAACCGTAGGCGGCACCGGGGCGCGCCGGGTTGACGTTCAGGCAGATGCCGGTCTTGCCTTCCTTACAGTTGCGGCAGCGACCGCAGGCAATGTTAAAGGGGACCGATACCAGGTCGCCCTGTTTGATGAATTCGACGTCGCGCCCGCACTCGACCACCAGACCGGTGATCTCGTGGCCCAGCACCAGGCCGGACGGCGCGGTGGTGCGGCCGCGCACCATGTGCTGGTCGCTACCGCAGATATTGGTGGTGACCACTTTCAGGATGACGCCGTGGTCGCACTTGCGATTGCCGATCTCGAGCTTGGGGTAGGGGATGGACTCGACTGCGACTTCACCCGGACCCTTGTAGACTACGCCGCGGTTGGAATGACTGCTGCACATATCCACTTCTCCTTATTATTGTTTCAGGACCGCCTCACACTAGCGGTATCCCGGCGGCCGAACATGTCCAGAAGAGGCATCCGCATATCCAATAGAGACAATGTGTTATGGTGTAACAGAAACTGGCGGTGGGCCAAAAGGGCCGGAACAAGGCCGGCCCGGAGGGTTCAGATCGGTTGAGTGCGCCAGTCTGGATTGGCGAATTTTTCCACCAGAAAATCCACGCATTGGCGGATTTTTGGTGACAGGTGGCGGCTCTTCGGGTAGATCGCCCAGATTGCCGCTTCCTTGCAACGATAGTCTGCCAGCAACTCAACCAACCGGTTGTCGGCCAGATAGGGCTCGACATAGTAATCGGGCAGGTTGCCGATGCCGATGCCGGCCAATGCGGCGCTAAGCACCGAGAAACCCGAGTTGGCCTGCCAGTTGCCGGATACCCGGAACTCTTTCCGTTGCCCGTCCTGGTTGAGGGTCCAGCTATTTTTGGTGCCGACCAGGCAGTTGTGTCGCTGCAGTTCGGCCGGGGTTTGCGGCGCGCCTTGGCGCTCCACATAGTCCGGCGAAGCGACAATGTATTCGCGCCGTTCGCTAAGCCGTCGGGCCACCAGGCTGGAGTCTTTCAATACCCCGGTGCGGATCGCCAGGTCATAGCCCTCGCTGATCAGGTCCACCGGCCGGTTGGTCAGGTGGAACTGGAGTTCGAGGCCCGGGTTTTGCTGCATGAACTGGTTCATCATCGGCACGATGAAACGCTCGCCGAAGGTGGTGCCGCAGGTGATGCGCAGCAGGCCGCGGGGTTCGTCATTGAGCTTGGCTATCTGCTGTTCGGCGTTTTCCACCGCGTCCACCAAGTGGCAGCAGTGCTCATAGAACAGCCGGCCGGTTTCGGTCAGGGTGACCTTGCGGGTGGTGCGATACAGCAGCTGGGAGTTCAGCCGTGCTTCCAATCGGCTGATCAGTCGACTGACATGCGAGCTGGAGACCCGCATCCGGTTGGCCGCCGCCGAAAAGCTTCCCTGTTCCGCGACCCTGACAAAGGCTTCGATACTTTCCCAATGATGCATTGTGTAACTACTTGATAAATATGGCTGTTTTGTAAATTGTAGGACGGATGAGGGAGCTGTCTCAAGCCGGGGGTAGCTTGGTTGTACCCGGCGGCGGGATTCTATAGTCATAGGATGAACCCAACTATTGCGGTACTGCAATAATAAATTTCCGCATGGGTACAACATATCGGTTTCGCCTGGACCGAAAAGCGTATAGATTTTTTCCGACAGCAAAAAATTGATCTGCATCAAGTCTGATGGTTGTGGTGGTCTGGCCGGACTACCCTCAAGGTGCGACAGGGCGGTGAGGAACCCTGCGGTCTTGGGCATCGGGCTTGAGCTGATTCTGAACAATAAAAATTAGAAACATCGCGATTAACCGTCGTGACAGCAGTTTCAGCGACTGCTGGGAGTCCCGCAGATGACGATGACCAACGATAACCGTACCAGCCGCCAGCAGGGTGGCACCCGCCGAATCGGCTTCCTATTGCTCAACAACTTTACCCTGATCTCTCTGTCCTCGGCGATTGAACCGTTGCGGATGGCCAACCAGCTGTCCGGCAAGGAGCTCTACGACTGGTTCACAATCAGCGAAAGTGGTGAACCGACCACTGCCAGCGATGGTTTGAAGATCACACCAGATCTCAGCATCGGCGATAGTTTTGAGATCGACACGGTAATCGTCGTGGGTGGCGTGAATATCACCCGCAGTTACACCCCGAAGCAGCTTAAATGGCTGCAGACATTGGACCGTCGCGGCATACAGCTGGGAGCGGTTTGTACCGGTGCCTACGTACTGGCGGCGGCCGGCCTGTTGGACGGCCAGGAGTGTAGCGCCCACTGGGAGTGCCTGGCGTCGTTGCACGAGGCTTTTCCGAAAGTTGCCAGCACCAACCGGCTGTTCAGTATCAGCTCCAGCCGGCTGACCAGCTCCGGCGGCATCGTGCCGCTGGATATGATGCTCAGCCTGATCCGCCAGCAGCACGGCAATGAGTTGTCGACCGCTATCTCCGAGATGTTTATCTGCGACCGTATTCGTACCGAGCAGGATCATCAGCGGGTGCCGTTGCGGCATACTCTGGGTACCACCCAGCCGAAGTTGATCGAGCTGGTGGCGTTGATGGAGAGTAATCTGGAGGAGCCGATCAACCTGGATGAGCTGGCCAGCTATGTAGGCCTGTCGCGCCGTCAGCTGGAGCGGCTGTTCCAGAAGCACCTGGGTTGTTCGCCGTCGCGCTACTACCTGAAGCTGCGACTGACCCGGGCCCGCCAGTTGCTGCGCCAGACTTCGTTGTCGATCATCGAGGTGGCTTCGGCCTGCGGCTTCGTTTCAACACCGCATTTCAGCAAATGTTATCGTGCCTACCTGGGTATCCCGCCCCGTGACGAGCGTCGCGGGCTGAAGGGCTCGGTCGGCTGCGATCCGCAACCGCTGTTGCCGCAGAGCCTGTTGGCCCGGTCGGCAATGGATGGGGCGCTGAAGCCGGTATCGGTGGCGGCGCTCTCTGAAGCCAAGTTCGAACCGAGCTACGGCTCGGTGGCCGTGGCAGGCGGCGCCTGCTGACCTGGTAGATCGTTTCCCGCCATCACGGGCAGGGCGGTCGCCATCCGGTGGCCGCCTCTGCGCCGGGCCCGTTGTTGGGCTCTCCTCTATCTCTGCATATCGTCTAATCATCCCCTTCGTTTAGGTTCGGCTGCATCCGAGTCTGATCCATCTTTGTCGAATCGCTCCGGTTGGCGGCCAGGTTCTGCGGTCTATTTACCCATTTGATTCTGCTGCTGACGGTTTTGGAAATTTGGGTGTCGTTTCTGGTGATCTGCCAAACAAGCCAATGGATAGACTGCTGCTAAGGCGCTGTCCTGAGGTAGCCAAGGTCACGGACAGCGGAGAACAACAATAAGACGCATCCAAGCGTGCCCAACAGCAGGTGAGCTAATGAATCCGAAGGAACTGCATCAGGACGCCGTCGTTATCGACGGCCTGGTCATCGCCAAGTGGAACCGCGAACTGTTCGAAGATATGCAGAAGGGTGGTCTGACCGCCGCCAACTGCACGGTATCGGTCTGGGAAGGTTTCCAGAACACCGTTAACAATATTGTCGAGATGAACAACCTGATTGAGCAGAACAGCGATCTGTTGCTCAAGGTGCACAGCACCCGCGATATTCGTCGTGCCAAGGAGCTGGGTAAGACCGGCATCATCATGGGCTTCCAGAACGCCCACGCCTACGAGGATCAGCTAGGTTATGTGCAGGTGTTCAAGGATCTGGGCGTCGGCATCGTTCAGATGTGCTACAACACCCAGAACCTGGTTGGCACTGGCTGCTACGAGCGTGATGGTGGCCTGTCCGACTTCGGCCGCGAGATCGTCGCCGAAATGAACCGGGTCGGCGTGATGTGCGACCTTTCTCACGTTGGTTCCAAAACCTCCGAAGAGGTGATTCTGGAGTCCAAGAAGCCTGTTTGCTACTCCCACTGTCTGCCGGCCGGTCTGAAGGAGCATCCGCGCAACAAGTCCGATGAGGAATTGAAGTTCATCGCCGACCGTGGCGGCTTCATCGGCGTCACCATGTTCGCGCCCTTCCTGAAGAACGGCATCGACTCCACCATCGAAGATTACGTCGAAGCGATCGAGTACGTGGTCAACATCGCCGGTGAGGACCAGGTCGGTATCGGTACCGATTTCACCCAGGGGCATGACCAGCAGTTCTTCGAGTGGCTGACCCACGACAAGGGCTATGCCCGCCGGCTGACCCGCTTCGGCAAGATCGTCAACCCGGAAGGGATCCGCACCATCGGCGAGTTCCCGAACCTGACCGAGGCGCTGCTCAAGCGCGGTTTCTCCGAGCAGGCGGTGCGCAAGATCATGGGTGAAAACTGGATGCGCGTACTGGCCGACGTCTGGGGCGAGTAAGCCGCGTGCTGCACCGTTAACGACCAATACAAGAAAAAGAGATCAGGAGAAAGACCATGGGTGTACACGCACCGGAAATGCCGATCAATGTCGATGATGAAACCGGCGTATGGACCACTGACGCGCTGCCGATGCTCTACGTGCCGCGCCACTTCTTCGTCAACAACCATATGGGAATCGAAGAGGAGCTGGGGCCGGAGCGCTACGCGGAGATCCTCTACAAGGCCGGCTACAAATCCGCCCACTACTGGTGCGAGAAGGAAGCCGCCGAGCACGGCCTGAAGGGTGAGGCGGTCTGGCATCACTACATGAAGCGGCTCTCCCAGCGTGGCTGGGGCTTCTTCGTCACCGAGGAGCTGGATATCGAGAAGGGTACCGCCCGGGTTCGCCTGGAGCACTCGGCATTCGTCTATCAGTACGGCAAGGTCAACCGCAAGGTGGATTACATGTTCACCGGCTGGTTTGCCGGGGCGATGGACCAGATCGCCGAAAGCCTGGGCTACAGCGTACGCACCAAGGCCGAACAGACCCAGTGTGAAGCCGAGGAAGGCTGCGATTACGGCCTGTTCGAAGTAACACCGCTGTAAGGTTCTGCCGGCGGCGGGCCTGTATGGCCGGCCGCCAAACCGGACAACAACAATAAATGAATAAAACCGGACCCCGCCTTCCGGCGCCAGAACGACGCCCGATGCCAAGCCGGTTGCTGACAAGAGTTACGGGGTAACACCATGTCCCAGTTCGATGCACTGTTTCAGCCACTCAACATCAACAAGCTGACGATCCGCAACCGTATCGTCAGTACCGCCCATGCCGAGGTGTACGCCACCGACGGCGGCATGACCACCGACCGCTACGTGAAATACTACGAGGAGAAGGCCAAGGGTGGTTGTGGCCTCTGTATCTGCGGCGGCTCCAGCGTGGTCTCCATCGATAGCCCGCAGAGCTGGTGGAGTTCGGTCAACCTGTCCACCGACCGGATCATTCCGCACTTCCAGAACCTGGCTGACGCGGTGCACAAGCACGGCGGCAAGATCATGATCCAGATCACCCACATGGGGCGCCGCTCCCGCTGGGACGGTGAGAACTGGCCGAACCTGATGTCGCCGTCCGGCATTCGCGAGCCGGTTCACCGCGCCACCTGCAAGACCATCGAGGAGGAGGAGATCTGGCGGGTGATCGGCGATTTCGCCAAGGCGGCGGTGCGTGCCAAAGAGGGTGGCCTGGACGGCGTCGAGTTGTCCGCCGTGCACCAGCATATGATCGACCAGTTCTGGTCGCCGCGCGTCAACAAGCGTACCGACCAGTGGGGCGGAAGCTTCGAAAACCGCATGCGCTTCGGTATGGAAGTACTGAAAGCGGTGCGCGAGGCGGTCGGCCCGGACTTCGTGGTCGGCATGCGGATCACCGGTGACGAGTTCCATCCGGACGGTCTGAACCACGACGATATGAAGCAGATCGCCGCCTACTACGATGCCACCGGCATGGTCGACTACTTCGGCGTGGTGGGCTCCGGCTGCGACACCCATAACACCCTGGCCAACGTGATCCCGAACATGAGCTATCCGCCGGAGCCGTTCCTGCACCTGGCGGCCGGCATCAAGGAAGTGGTCAGCGTACCGGTGATCCACGCCCAGAACATCAAGGACCCGAACCAGGCCCAGCGTATCCTGGAAGCCGGTTACGTCGATTTTGTCGGCATGACCCGGGCCCATATCGCCGACCCGCACCTGATCGCCAAGATCAAGATGAACCAGGTCGATCAGATCCGTCAGTGCGTCGGCGCCAACTACTGCATCGACCGTCAGTACATGGGCCTGGACGTGCTCTGCATCCAGAACGCAGCCACCTCCCGTGAGTACATGGGGCTGCCGCACATCATCGAGAAAACCGAAGGGCCGATCCGCAACGTGGTGGTTGTCGGTGGTGGTCCCGGCGGTATGGAAGCCGCACGTGTGGCGGCCGAACGGGGACACAAGGTGACCCTGGTGGAGAAAGCCGATGAGCTCGGCGGCCAGATCAGCATCGCCGCCAAGGCGCCGCAGCGCGACCAGATGGCCGGTATCACCCGCTGGTTGGCGATGGAGCTGGACCGTCTGGGTGTCGATCTGCGGTTGGGCAGCGAAGCCAACGCCGACATGATCCGCGACCTGAAACCGGACGTCTGCATCCTGGCCACCGGCGGCCGGCCGTTCGTCGATCAGAATCCGGAGTGGGGCGCAGAGGAGGGGCTGGTGGTTTCCAGCTGGGATATCCTCAACGGTACCGTGGAGCCGGGCAAGAACGTGCTGATCTACGACACCATCTGCGAATTCTCCGGCATGTCCGCCGCCGACTACCTGGCGTCGAAAGGCTCGCTGGTCGAACTGGTCACCGATGATATCAAGCCGGGCGTCGGCATCGGCGGTACCACCTTCCCGACCTACTACCGCAGCCTGTACGAGAAGGAGGTGATCATGACCTCCGACCTGCTGCTGGAGAAGGTTTACCGTGAAGGCGACAAGCTGGTGGCGGTGCTGGAGAACGAGTACACCGGCCAGCAAGAGGAGCGGGTGGTCGACCAGATCGTGGTCGAGAACGGCATCCGTCCGAATGAGGCGCTGTACTACGAGTTGAAAGCAGAGTCGCGCAACAAGGGGCAGATCGACAACGAGACGCTGTTTGCGGCCGAGCCGCAGCCGGTATTGTCGGAGTCCGGTGACGGCATGATCCTGTGGCGCCTGGGCGACTGCGTCTCCCAGCGCAACACCCATGCTGCCATCTATGATGCGCTGCGTCTCTGTAAAGATCTCTGATCGGGTTGCCGCGCCGGCACTTCTCTCTGTGCAATCGGCGGGGCGCGGCAGCTCGTCAGAGTTCCGGTAGCTGAGCTGCTGGAACCGTTGTCAACTCCGGGGCGGCCGTCCGGCCGCCCCCCTGCGAGTGAGGGCAGACCATGATCCTCGATGGATTACTCCCTGTTCTGATTACAATGGCACTGGCGCTGCTGGTGATCGGCGCCGTGCGCCGTATCAACCTGTGGCGTGCCGGTCAGCCTGAGTCGGTGAGCCTGATCGCCGGCCTGATGGCGATGCCGCGCCGCTATCTGGTGGATCTGCACCATGTGGTGGGCCGCGATAAATATATGTCCAATACTCACGTCGCCACCGGTGGTGGCTTCGTGTTGTCGCTGGCGCTGATTGTGCTGGTGCACCTGTTCGGCCTGGATAGCAAGATCCTGGCCTGGGCGCTGCTGGCGGCGACCGCGCTGATGTTCGTCGGTGCGCTGTTCGTCTACAAGCGTCGTCAAAATCCGCCGGCCCGGTTGTCGAAAGGTCCCTGGATGCGGCTGCCGAAAAGCCTGCTGGTGTTCGCGGTCACCTTCTTTATCGTCACCCTGCCGGTGGCCGGCGTATTGCCGGAAGACTTCGGCGGATGGGTACTGGCGGTGATCCTGCTGATCGGTATCGCCTACGGTTTGGGCGAGATGCTGTTCGGTATGACCTGGGGCGGGCCGATGAAGCACGCCTTCGCCGGCGCACTGCACCTGGCATTTCACCGTCGTCCGGAGCGCTTCGGCGGTGGCCGTTCGACCGGTCTGAAGCCGGTCGATCTGGGGGCCGAAGTACTGGGTGTCGCCAAACCGTCCGATTTCAAATGGAACCAGCTGCTCGGCTTTGACGCCTGCGTACAGTGCGGTCGTTGCGAGGCGGTCTGTCCGGCATTCGCCGCCGGCCAGCCGCTGAACCCGAAGAAGCTGATCCAGGATATGGTGGTCGGCCTGGCCGGCGGCAGCGATGCCAAGTATGCCGGCAGCCCCTATCCGGGCCGTGAGGTGGGCCAGGCTAAGGGCGGACCGACCCAGGTGATTACCGAAGGGCTGGTCAATCCGGAGACGCTCTGGTCCTGCACCACCTGCCGCGCCTGTGTCGAGGAGTGCCCGATGATGATCGAGCACGTGGACGCGATCGTCGATATGCGCCGTTTCCTGACCATGGAGAAGGGCAATACCCCGAACAAGGGCGCCGAGACGCTGGACAACCTGATCGCCACGGACAACCCGAACGGTTTCGATCCGGGCGGCCGGATGAACTGGGCGGCGGACCAGAACCTGAAGGTGATGGCCGATGTGAAGGAAACCGATGTACTGTTCTGGGTCAGCGACGGTGCCTTCGATATGCGCAGTCAGCGGATCCTGCGGGCGTTCGTCAAACTGCTGAAGGCCGCCGACGTGGACTTCGCGGTGCTGGGCGACGAGGAACGCGACAGCGGTGATGTGGCCCGTCGCCTCGGTGATGACGCCACCTTCCAGAGCCTGGCTAAGCGCAATATCGCGGTGCTGAACCGTTACAAGTTCAACCGGATCGTCACCACTGACCCGCATGCGTTCCACTGCCTGAAGAATGAGTACAAGGACTTTGGTGGTGACTACGAGGTGCTGCACCACACCACCTTCATCAATGAGCTGGTGAAGGCCGGCATGTTGAAGCTGGATATGTACAAGGGCGGCACCGTGACCTATCACGACCCCTGCTACCTGGGCCGCTACAACGGCGAATACGATTCGCCGCGCGAGCTGCTCAATGAGCTGGGCATCGAGCTGGCCGAGATGGAACGTTCCGGCTTCCGTTCCCGCTGCTGCGGCGGTGGTGGTGGCGCGCCGATCACCGATATTCCGGGCGAGCGACGCATCGCCGATATGCGGATGGAGGACGTCAAGGCCACCGGTGCCGAACTGGTCGCCGTCGGTTGCCAGCAGTGTACGGCGATGCTGGAAGGGGTGGTTGAGCCGCGTCCAGAGGTCAAGGACATTGCTGAGATCGTGGCCGAAAGCCTGGTCGAGGAGGTGCACTGATGAGTGATCTGATTCGTCGCGATCCACGCCAAGAGTGGATCGCCCGCAACCGACTGCATCCGCAGCATGCCGAGCTGATCGCTCCGGCGGCTGAAACTCGCGGGCCTTCCGGGCTGATCCGGCGCAATCCGCACGCGGTTGGCTTTATCGGCCCGAACGGCATCAAGCGGATAGACCGGCTGGCCGGTAACGGTCCGCAGCTGGGCCAGCGCCGCGGCGGCGCGAAAGCGGCGGCAGAGGTTCAATTGCCGCTGATCACCGTGGTAACGCCGGACTTCTACGTGGTGGCGGTGATGGATATGGTCGGCGGCCGACTGACCGGCCACGACAAAGATGTGTTGGGCCAGGCCCACAAGCTGGTACGGGAGTCCGACGGCGAAGGCGCGGTGGTGGCCGTGGTGTTCGGCGAATCCAAGGAGGAGGCGTTTGATAAGGCGGGGGTGGATCGACTGATCCACCTCGAGGGCGAAGCCTATGCCGGCTACAGTCCGGAGGCACGGTTGACCGCGTTGAGCGTTATCGAATCCCAGCTGAAACCGCGCTACTGGCTGTTCCCGGACAGCATCAACGGTGGTAATGAGTTGGGCTGCCGGCTGGCGGCCAAGCTGGGCGAGCGGCCGGCTACCCAGGCCTGGCAGGTGGACAGCAGCACGGCGGTCTGCCGCGGCGGCAGTCAGCGGATCGATATCACCCGCGACACGCCACGGTTGCTGCTGTTGGCCGAGGAGTGCGCCGACCCGATCGACGAGACCCGCCACGAGGTATTGCCGATTGAGCTGGATACCATGCCGGGTACCTTGGTTCGTATCGAAGACCGCGGCCAGGTGGCCGTGGACCCGAACCAGATTCCGTTGGCTGAGGCCGAATTTATCCTGTCCGCCGGTAACGGCATCCACGACTGGGATCAATTCCACAAGGCTGCCGAAGTGCTGGGTGCTACCGAAGGGGCGTCCCGCGTGGCGGTGGATGACGGCTTTATGCCGCGCTTCCGTCAGGTTGGCGCCACCGGCACCTGGGTGACCGCGCGGGTGTATGTTGCAGTGGGTATCTCCGGGGCGATCCAGCATCTGCAGGGGATCGGCCAATGTGACAAGGTGGTGGCGATCAACACTGACGCCGGTTGCGATATGGTCAAACGGGCCGACCTGAGCCTGATCGGCGACAGCCAGGAGATCCTGGCAGAGCTGATCCAGCTGGTCGAACAACACCGTCAGGGAGGTGCAGAAGATGCCGCATGATCTGAATCTTGCCGTACTGGTCTCCATCGGCCAGCACCCGAAGTCCGGCCGTGCCCGCCGCGCCGAGCAGGATGCCCGTGCCGTCGAGCTGGGCCTCAAGCTGGTCGGTGAGCGACTGGAGCTGCTGCATGCCGGTGAGGCGCAACAGGAGGTACTACGTAGCTACCTGGGTATGGGGCTGAAGGAGATGACGCTGCTGGAGCAGCCGTCAGCCGGCGATGCGGTGCCGGCGCTGGGCCGCTACCTGGCACAGAAGCGCCCGGATATCGTGCTGACCGGCGTGCGTGCCGAGAGCGGAGAGGCTTCCGGCATGACCCCCTACCTGTTGGGCGAGGCGTTGGGTTGGCCGGTGGTCACCCGGATCGCCGACATCATCAAGGTGGAAAACGGTGAAGCGGAGGTCCTGCAGGCGTTGCCGCGTGGCCAGCGACGGGCGTTGAAGGTGCGTTTGCCGTTCGTTGCCAGCGTCGATCTTGCCGCCGAAACGCCGCGCCAGAGCGCCTATGGTCCGGGCCGGCGGGCGCGGATCGACAATGCGTCGGTCGATGCCCAGCAGGATCAGCTACGCAGCCAGTGGCAGGAAGCGCCGGCCCGCAAACGGCCCAAGCGGCTGAAGGTGGCCAAGGCCAAGACCGCGGCGGATCGCTTCAAGGCGGCGACCGCCAAGTCTCAGGCCAGTGGCGGCCAGGTGCTGCAGAACGAGTCCGCGCAGGAGCAGGCCCAGGCGCTGTTCAAGCTACTGGTCGAGGAAGGGGTGCTGCGCTAGCGCTCTGCGTGTAGGGGGGATGGTCGGTTGAGTCCGGTGAGCCCCCCTCAATCGTCGTAAATAAGTATCTGGCTGTCGAATTGAGAACAGCGAGGTTTGTCGGAAAAGTTAGTATATATCTGCCTCGCCCAAGTTAGCTCATAAATATATTCTTGGGTTGCTGAAAAATATAAGGATCTTTATATTTCGGCACCAAGAGGGGTAATTGGGAAATCTTGGGCTATCTACCCAAATACAGCACTGGATAAATGATTGTTCGCTGGCTCGTGCTGGTTTGTTAGGGGATGTTTCATCCCCTTTTTTTATTCCATTTCAATCATCCCTTCTTTTTACCGCGATACCTTTCCTTGCATCCTGATACACCGCGAGCTCTGCTCAACGGCCATGACATCCCTGAAAGATACCCGCTAACTGGTTGAATTATCGAGCTGTCGTGGCGGCTGGGACGGTGAGGCGCTGGTTTCGAATGGGTACTTTGTCAAACCGGGCAGGGCGATTCCGGGTGGTCGATGTCTCCTATGAGTAAGTAGGTGTCGTAATCAGAAAGCTTCACCCCCATCAAGCTCGTAGTATAGAAACGTTGATTTCTATCAAGCAATCAACTTCGAAAATAAAAACAATTAGCTGGGGAGTAGCCGTATGGACGACCAGGTCACGGTTTCAAATCCGTATGATACTGACTACGAACTCGGACAAGACAATGTCAAAGTACTGGGGATGGATATCCATAATCCCGTCTTCGGGACCAGTGCCGCCGCCATTGTATTGTTCATTGTGTTAACCCTGATGTTTCCGGCCGAATCCAAGGATTTGCTGGTCGGTGCGCGGGGCTGGGCGATCACCAATTTTGATTGGCTGATCATGGGCGGCGGGAATATCTTCGTGATTTTCTGCCTGGCAATGATTTTCCTGCCGGTGGGCAAGATCCGCCTGGGCGGTGTTGACGCAAAACCGGATTTCAGCACCAGGTCCTGGCTGTCGATGCTGTTCGCAGCGGGCATGGGCATCGGACTGATGTTCTGGAGTGTCGCCGAGCCGGTCGCGTACTACACCAACTGGTACGGTACTCCGCTGAATGCGGCACCGAATACGCCGGAAGGCGCCTCGGCGGCGATGGGCGCCACCATGTTCCACTGGGGGCTGCATCCCTGG
Source organism: Marinobacterium arenosum (assembly GCF_019795155.1). GTDB lineage: Bacteria > Pseudomonadota > Gammaproteobacteria > Pseudomonadales > Balneatricaceae > Marinobacterium_C > Marinobacterium_C arenosum. The sequence goes on from NZ_JAILYN010000048.1 coordinate 24,169, forward strand.
GCGATCTACGGTGTGGTCGGCCTGGCATTGTGCTTCTTTACCTATAACAAAGGATTGCCGCTGACCCTGCGCTCGGCGTTCTACCCGCTGTTCGGTGAGCGCGTCTGGGGGCCGATCGGCCATGTGATCGACGTGTTGGCGGTGTTGGCCACCATCTTCGGTCTGGCGACCTCGCTTGGGCTGGGGGCGCAGCAGGCTTCCGGCGGTCTGAACTTCCTGTTCGGCATCGAAAATACTATCGCTTTGCAGATCGCGGTGATCATCGTCGTGACCTTGATTGCACTGATGTCGGTGGTGCGTGGTCTGGATGGCGGCGTCAAAGTACTCAGTAATATCAACATGGTTATCGCCTTTGCGTTGTTGCTGTTCGTGATCGTCGCCGGTTCGATCACCGCTTTCTTCAGCAACTTCTTCGGCGTGCTCGGCAGCTATGCCGAAAACATCCTGCCGTTGAGCAACTGGGTTGGCCGCGAAGACGAAACCTGGTTCCACGGCTGGACCGTGTTCTACTGGGCCTGGTGGATCTCCTGGTCACCGTTCGTCGGTATGTTCATCGCCCGCGTGTCCCGTGGTCGTACCGTACGTGAGTTCATGATTGCCGTACTGCTGATCCCGACCCTGCTGTCCGCTGTTTGGATGGCTGCATTCGGCGGTACCGCGCTGGATCAGGCGCAGGCGGGTGTCGGTGCGTTGGCTGAAGGGGTGTCAGATGTTTCCCTGTCTATGTACCAGATGCTGGCCAACCTGCCGCTGGCCGAGTTGACCTCCGGCATCGCCGTACTGCTGGTACTGGTGTTCTTTATCACCTCGTCCGATTCCGGCTCGCTGGTGATCGACAGCATCACCGCCGGTGGCAAGGTCGACGCACCGGTCAGCCAGCGGGTGTTCTGGGCTACTGTGGAAGGCCTGATTGCCGGCGTACTGCTGTTTGGTGGCGGTGCCGAAGCCCTGTCTGCATTGCAGGCCGGCGCGGTGACCACCGGGCTGCCGTTCACGGTTATCTTGCTGCTGATGTGCGTCAGCCTGTATAAGGGCCTCAAGCACGAACTCCGTTAACCAATTGGCAGGTGGTTGGCCAGCGATGCCGGCTACCTAGCTAAAAAATTGAAAACCGGGGCCCGAAAAGGGTTCCGGTTTTCGCGTTACCAGAGATGGGAGAGAACGCCATGATGATTGCCGATCTGATCGACCAGGACGATCTGTATGAACGTTTCAGCTGTATCGGTGTGCCGCTGCGCCAGGACTCCGATCCCGCCACCCAGTGCCGCCAGGCGGCTTGCTGGTTTGAAAAGCAGGATGCGGAGCGGCGTAGCGCGATGATCAAGTTGATGGACGAACTGGTCGCCAAGCGTGAGCTGATGCTGCCGGAGGTACGTCAGGCACTGGATACCTATCTGGCGGAGTTGGCGTAAGCTGGCAGCGGTACTGGCACCCGTTAACGCGAGTGGGCCGGAGCTATCCGGCCAACCCGCAGGGGGCTGTCAGCATTTCCAGCTGAGGAACCTGTGTGGTGGTCAACAAGTCCGGAAAGCCCCACAGAAAACATAAGGCGCCTATTTGCAGGTTTCCTAAGCTTGTTCTCGCCGCGGAGTCGCTGATTTAATACCGCTCCCCTGGTAAGCATCAGTAACGAAACAGCTATGTATATTGGCGAAGTCGCTAGCCGTACCGGTTTAACGGTCAAGGCGATCCGGTTTTACGAGGCCAAAGGTCTTATCGAAGTGCCGGCCCGATCCGGCCGCTACCGCATCTACCGCGAGCGGGATATCGAGATTCTGCTGCTGATAAAAGAGGCCAAGTTGCTTGGTGCAACCCTGAGCGAATTGGCGGACGTCATCCAGTACCGTGATGGCAACGTGGACTGGTCGCGAATCCTCCGGTTTCTGGGGGAGATTCGGCAACGCTTACTCGAACGCCGCCTGGAAATTGATGTGCAGCTTGCCCGGCTGGAAAGGTGCTGTGCGGAGATCGACCGCTGCCCGGATAGTAGTTGACTCTCCCCCTTAGGGGAGACTCTAGACTCGGCTTTTTCAATCATTGAGAGTGATAGCACGTGAAAAAGCGAGTACTGGTGTTGAACGCCAACCCCAAACAGCGCAGCCTGTGCGGGCTGCTGGCAGAGGCCTATGCCCAGGAAGCCCGGGCGGAGGCTGAGGTCAGAACCTTCCAACTGGCAGCAATGGATTTTAATCCCGATCTTCAGCATGGCTACGACCGTGTTCAGCCGCTGGAGCCTTCGCTGGCAGCGTTTCAGGAGGCACTGGTCTGGGCGGAGCACCTGCTGATCTGTACGCCGATCTGGTGGGTTGGTATCCCGGCGAAATTCAAGGGACTGCTGGACCGGACCCTGTTGCCAGGCTTTGCCTTCAACTTTGAAGCGGGCAATCCGCATCCGATTCCACTACTGGGTGGAAAGTCCGTACGTATCCTGATGACCATGGATGCGCCGCCCGAATACTATGTCGACGAGTTGGGAGCGCCTGCGTTAAAGCAGTTGGATCTGGGTACCTTTAAGTTCTGCGGTTTTGAGCGGGTAGAGTGTGATATGTTCGGGCCGGTGATCGACTCCGATGAGGCGCAGCGGCAGGAGTGGCTGGAGCGGGTCAAGGGGCTTGGCGCGGATGTGGTTTGATTATCTATATCCACCAAACCGCATGACGATCTGAAATATCGGCGCATATAGCTCCGCTTGAGACGTTTCCTGGCATCTTAAATAGTAAAAAATCCGGAACCCTGGCTCAGGATTCCGGATTTTCTCTTGCCTAACCGGTGGCTCGTTGAGCTTAACCGACTCGAATAAAGGCTCTTATTTGCCGTTCAGGTTTTTGCGGACGGTTTCGCTGTACCAATCCATGAAGTTGATCACACCGAACTCGAAGGTCTCGGAGTACGGGCCCGGCTCGTAGCCGATCGAGTTGATACCGCGCTGGTTCTCTTCACCTAGGATGCGGTCCTGATCATTGGTGGCATCCCACACCTGACGCAGACGGGCCGGATCGTAATCCACGCCTTCCACCGCATCTTTGTGTACAAACCACTTGGTGGTCACGATGCTCTCCTGCGCGGAGACCGGCAGTACGCGGAACACGATGAAGTGGTCGCTCTGCATGTGGTTCCAGGAGTTGGGCAGGTGCAGGATGCGCATGGAGCCCATCTGCGGGTTGCGGATACGGCCCATCAGCTTCTTACAGCCCGCTTCGCCGTCGATGGTCATTACTTTGGCGCCATCTTTCAGCGGCATCCGTACGATGCGGTTACGGTTGTTGCCGTGGTCGCGACGCTGATGCGGGATGTTATCCGCTTCCCACTCCGCGGACTGACGGGCGTACTGATCCAGGAACGCCTGAGAGGCACGGGGGTCGTTGGTGTCGTCCCACTCCAGCAGGGTGTTCAGCAGCTCCGGGTGGTTGCCGTTGCAGTGGTAGCACTCGCGGTTGTTTTCGATGACCAACTTCCAGTTGGCTTTTTCATACATGTTGGATTCCACCGCCAGTTTGGTGTTCTCCACATCGTACGGTTCCATGTATTCGTCCAGGGAGGAGAGGAATTCATCGAAGTCGCCCTGAGGTTCTTCCTTCGCCAGGCTGATGAAGATGAAACCACCGCCCACTTTGCAGTGAGCCTTCTTTAGACCGTGCTGTTTCATATCGAATGCGTCACCCATTTCGGTGCCGGCAAACAACAGATTACCTTTCAGGTCGTACGTCCACTGGTGGTACGGACATACCAGGTTTGCCACCTTGCCGCGGTGCGAATCGCAGATGCGGGAGCCGCGGTGACGACAGCTGTTATGGAAGGCGTTAATTTCGCCCTCTGCGCCACGCACGATCAGTACCGGGTTCTGACCGATCTCGACGGTAAAGTAATCACCTCGGTTCGGGATCTCTGAGCTCATACCAACGAACAACCACTCCTTCTGGAAAATTTCTTCCATATCGATCCGGAACATATGCGGATCGTTATAGAGCGGTTGAGGCAGCGAATAATTACGCGGCCGCTCCTCCAGCATCCGTGCCATTTCGGACCGGGCCTGCTCCACACTAGGGTAGCTAATGTTCAACAGATCGTGTTCGTTCATCTTGTTTTTATCCTTGTCGATTTGGGTAGGCAGCGCCACAGCGCGATTGCCTGAAGTTGCACACGGTTCTTGGGGTTGACGCCGCCGACCTTGGCTAGCGGTTGTCCGAACGATCCGGGTCTGAGCGTCTGCGCTAATCCTGTATCAACAAGGTTTACAGGGTTTATCCGATTGCGACCTCAATGTAGATGAAAATCGACCTGTCGATCGACTGTATCCCGCATGAGGTGGGGGATGGGCAAGTTTGTGTCGCAAACAGCTAAATGGCCCCGTCGCGACGGAACCAGAATGAGCTCACCCAACATGGGGCATTGCTACCCGCCTGCTGGATGTAGGCAGCGGCCCTAGCCCAGATGAGAGATAACGAAAATGACAAACGCCATCGCCAAACCGGTTAGTTCCGAATCCTTCAGCCCGATCAACACCCAGACCTGGGCCAACGGTCGTCACAACATGCGTTGTGTCAAGGTGATCGATGAGACCTGGGATGTCCGGACCTTCTGCTTCATGGCAGAACAACCGGTGATGTTCTTCTTCAAACCGGGGCAGTTCGTGACCCTGGAACTGGAGATTAATGGCCAGCAGGTCATGCGTTCCTACACCATCTCCAGTTCGCCGTCGGTGCCGTACAGCTTCTCGATCACTGTCAAGCGGGTACCGGGTGGCCTGGTGTCCAACTGGTTGCACGACAACCTGGATGTCGGTGACGAAATCGCCGTGCATGGCCCGGTGGGGCTGTTCAACTGTATCGATTACCCGTCCGAAAAAGTGCTGCTGCTGTCCGGCGGCGTGGGTATTACGCCGGTGATGTCGATGGCGCGCTGGTTCTTCGATACCAACGCCGAAGTCGATATGGTGTTTGCCCATAGCGCCCGTACGCCGCGTGACGTGATCTACCACCGCGAGCTGGAGCACATGTGTTCACGAATCAGTAACTTCTCGCTGCATCTGATCTGCGAGAAGTATGAGCGTGGCCAGTCCTGGTACGGTTATCGCGGCTATCTTGACCAGGTCAAACTGGAGATGATCGCACCGGACTTCATGGAGCGCGAAGTGTTCTGCTGCGGCCCAACGCCCTACATGAAAGCGGTGAAACGCCTGCTGGAGCAGAACGGCTTCGATATGAGCCGATACCACGAGGAATCCTTCGGGGCCACGCCGGAAGACGTGGAAGAGGCAGCCATCGAGCAGGCCGAGATCGCGATGGAGGAGGCCGATGCCATCACCCAGTCCGACATGGTGCAGGTCGAGTTCACCGCCACCGGCAAGAGCGTCACTATCGCGCCGGGCGAGACCGTGCATACCGCCGCTTCCAAGCTGGGGCTGCATATCCCGAAAGCCTGTGGCATGGGGATCTGCGGTACCTGCAAGGTGAAGAAGACCGAAGGCGAGGTGGTGATGGAGCACAACGGCGGCATCACCGACGAGGATATCGCTGAAGGCTACATCCTGACCTGCTGCAGCGTGCCGAACGGCAAGGTTGTGGTGGATTTCTGATCCGTCAGCATGACGGGCGTTCCGTCATGTCATTTAGATTGAAAACGGCCGGTCGTGGGGCTCTCCTGCGACCGGCCGTTTGCCATCCGGGGCTCGCCGTGAATGATCGTATTAACAGCGGGGTACTCCAGCTGGGTTTCCGGTCGGTACATCTCCCGGATGGTATCGATTAAGCGGTGATTCGAGAGCTGACGGTGATACTGACGATATCTCTGGCAAAGTAGAGGTATCTGTTATGAAAGCCACACTGACAGTCCTGTGTGGTTTGGCGTTGCTGTTAAGCACACCGAGCTACGCCGAGGAACTGTATAGAGGGTATGACACTTACGGCTATCGGACCGTAGAGCGCTCGCCAACGATCGTCTACGAGCGCAGCGGCAATGAGTTTGGCGCACTGTTGGGCGGTATTGCCATCGGCGCGATTCTGGCCAACGAGCTCGATGATCGTCGTCACGCCCGACATAGAGCGCACCCTGACCACCACCTGTACCGGTACGGTCTTCACAAACGGCACCATGGGCATAAACGCCATTATTCCAAGCATCGCCATCATCGCGGCTGGAAAAGGCACCATCATCACCATCAATTCCATCGCCACTGACCTGCGCTGTCGGGACGCACTGGCTGATGTCGTCAAGCGCGAACCGGAGCTGCTGGGCTCCGGTTCGGCGCTGTTTTCCCGCCGCGGAGCGTTCTGAGCGGCTGCTATTGCCCCGTCGTTTCTTTACGGTTTTATCCACCATGCTCCGAGATCCCTGTCCGCCGTCCCGTCGCTGTAGCGCGGTCTCACCGGCGGTAAGTTTGTATTTTCTCTGCCCCCGGGCTGTGGCAGATTTTGGCGTAAGTTGATGTAAAAAGATGTAAATGACGCTGTTAATTATCGCAGTGAATGTAACAGCTATGTTTTACAAATCCGCAGCCGATATGCATAAGCCTCTCTTCTTAAAGCCGGTTTCCGCAGGCCCTGCACAGAAATTGTAACTTCCATTTACAAATCGAAATAAACATCGGTTTGCTGGCGGATTTTTGTTTTTTGGGCGCTGCTGGTGATCCCACCGGCTTGGCGGTATAAGTTAATTCGTTCCTGTCGATTTAACGGCTAGATCACGTTAGTAGGAATACGTGGTTTGATAAAAAGCCAGCAGGAAACACTCGCGTAATATAAAAACAACTTTCCATCTGGAAACCGCGGAGTAAACAATGAAGAAGATTTTGAAAGGGTTCAGCTTGAAAGCGGCGGCTGCCACCACTCTGATGTCTGGTGCACTGTTGTCCGGTTCGGTGCAGGCAGAGACCCTGCTGCGAATTGCCACCACCCATGCGCCGGATCAGTATGCTTCCGAAGTGATGCAGCAGGTCAAAAAAGAGCTGGAAGGGGCCGGGGTGGACTTGAAAGTGAAACTCTATATGGCCAGCCAACTCGGCTCCGGCGAACAGCTGATGGGCGAGGCGGTACGTGGCACCATCGATATCGTACACGCCTTCGTTTACAGCCATAAGGACCCGGTACTGGAGATCAACTCGTTACCCTATCTGGTCTCCAGCTATGACGAGATGGAGAAGGTGTTCAGCCCAGGCTCCAACTTCTACAACCTGTTCGAACAGCGGATGGATAACCTGGGGCTGAAACTGCTGGGCATTACCGGCGAGGGCTTTATCGGTGTGATGTCCTCCTCGGTACCGGAAAACTATCGCACCACCGGTGAGAAGGGCCAGAATATCCGCGTATGGAGCGCCCAGGCCGCCAAACTGGCGACCAAGGATCTGGGCTACAAGACCACCACCATCGACTGGGGTGATGCCTTCCCGGCGATTCAGCAGGGGGTGGTCGACGGCATGATCGGTGCGACGCCTGAAGCCACCTATACCACCTTCAAGGAGGCGATCAGCCACTACGTGCCGTACAACGCCTTCGTCGAAAACACCGCCTACTACGCCAGCAATAAAACCTGGCAGAAAAAGCTCAACGACGAGCAACGTAAAGTGGTGAAAGATGTCTTCACCCGGGCGTCGGCCGGCTTTGTCGACTGGAGCCGCAAAAACGACGCCGCCAACCTGGAAAAACTGCAGGCATTCGGCGTGGAGGTACTGCCATTGAGCGATGCCGAGCGTAGCGCGATCGCCCAAGAGATCCGCACGAAAACCTGGCCGAAGCTGGAGCAGCGGCTGGGCAAGGATATCCTCGATAAGATCGTCGCCGACCTCTGACGGTCCTATTCTCCGGCGCCCGCTCGCCAGTCGATTCACGGCCCGGCTGGCCGGGGCGCCGGCTTTTACCTTTGATCAACTATTGATAAGCCGCTGACCGCAGGTTGGCGTTATATATCGTCGTTTTCCAATAATAAAAAGAGTACGAGTGTATGCATCTGAATATACCGCGGCCACTCGGCAAGCTGGTGAGTATTCTGCTTGGTATCAAGCACTATCTGCTGGCGATATCCAGCCTGATTTTGGCCTTCGTGTTTTTTGCTGTGGTTATCCTGCGCTATCTGTTCGAAGCGGATCTTTTCGCCTATGAAGAGTGGGTGCTGATGATCGCGTTCTGGATCTATTTTCTGGGCGGCGCATTGGGCAGTTATGAAAATACCCATGTCAAAGCCGACTTCCTGCTGTCGCTGATCGATAATGTGCGCACCAAATGGCTGGTGGTCAATTTTACTATTCTGGTCGAGGTACTAATTGGTGTCGTGCTGACCTACTGGGGTTGGCTGATGCTGGCCGAAGAACTCGCCGCCTATCCGCACTGGCAGACCACGACAGGGCTGGAACTGCCGTTCGTTATTCCCAAGCTCGGCATCTTTGTCGGTTTCCTGCTGATGACCTTCTACACCGCGTTGCACCTTTACAGCGGGCTGCGTGACGGGCCGAGCCCGGCCTGGGAAGCCGACGAAGCACCGCCGCATATCTGAACACAGCTGCCAAGCAAAGAACTAACGGGAAAAAATCATGTTGATTATGCTGACACTTCTGGTGATCTGTGTTGCGCTGGTGGCGGGCATTCCGGTGCCGTTCGCCTTCGGCCTGGCGCTGATCTATATGTCGCTGACCGGTGATCATGATCCGGCCGGCTTCCTGACCTCCGGCCACTGGCGGATGAATGTGCTGGTGCTGCTGGCCATTCCGCTGTTCATCATGGCGGGAACCATCATGGAGCGGGGCAAGATCGCCCAGCCGCTGGTGGAATTGGCCGAGCTGTTTGTCGGCCGTTTCAAAGGCGGTATCTCCTATGCCGCCGTCGGTGCCAGCGCCATCTTCGGCTCCATTGCCGGTAGCGCCACCGCCACGCTGACCTGTATCGGCAGCATCATGATGCCGCAGCTGCGCAAGGCCAACTATCCGGAAGGGCTGTCGGCGGCGCTGATTACCAATGCCGCACCGCTGGGGCTGCTGATTCCGCCCAGCGCGATCCAGATCATCTATGCCTGGGTCACCCGGCAGTCGGTACTGAAATGCTTCCTGGCCACTATCGTGCCGGGCATCATCCTGGTGATCCTGCTGTGCATCGTTAACTTCCTGATGCTGCGCAAACATAACGATATCAAGGTACTGCCGCCGAGCGACGATTTCGGCGGCGAGGTGGTCAGGAAAGGGCGCTTCGCGCTGCCGGCGTTGCTGATGCCGTTCATGATCCTCGGCGGTATCTACGGCGGTATCATGACGCCGACCGAAGCGGCAGGTATCGCCGTGGTCTACGCGATTCCGGTGGGCTTCTTTATCTACCGCGGGCTCAATAAAGACAACTTCAAAGAGGCGTTGGTACAGTCCGCCACCACCACCGGGGTGGTGATGGTGATGTTCTTCATGGTGATGATCGTCAGCCGGCTGATGATCTTCGAGGATATCCCCGGCCTGGCCCAGGAGCTGATCTTCTCGGTATCCGACAACCCGATCGTGGTGCTGATCATGATCAACGTGGTGATGATTCTGATCGGCATGCTGATGGACGACGTCAGCGGGGTGCTGCTGGCGTCGCCGCTGCTGTTCCCGATCGTCACCGAGCTGGGCGTCGATCCGATCCAGTTCGCCGCCATCGTCGGCGTCAATCTGGGTATGGGCAATATCACGCCGCCCACCGCACCGTTGCTCTATCTGGGATCACGAGTCACCAACGTACGGGTCAGCGCGATGCTGAAGCCGACCCTGATCATGATCCTGTTCGCCTGGATTCCGACCCTGATCATCACCACCTATGTACCGCAGGTCTCGCTGTTCCTGCCGCAGTTGCTGCTCGGTTGAGGCTGTTTCAAGCTCGGTCGAGGAAACAGAGGTTTTGATTAAGGTGCTACGACATTTCGCAGGGAGGGGATAGGTATTTGGGTTCGGATTCGGAGCGGGCAGGGTGCTCCGAATCGGTCACTTGGGCAGCCGCGAGGCTGCCTTTTTTTGTGTGTGCGCCAGGCATGGCGCGTAGCGCCTTGACTGGCGCTGTTCCGGTACGCGTGGTGGCGGCCGGATGACTTGGTGGTGAAAGTCCACTGTCGGCCCGGCAAGGGGAACGATTA
>NZ_JAILYN010000049.1 GCF_019795155.1 Marinobacterium arenosum
AAACGCGAGAGATGGCATCCACTGCCTGACTGAAATGCATAAAAAAATCCGGAACCCTTAACATGGATTCCGGATTTTCTCTTGCCTGATCAGCAAGTTAAAGAGCTTAACTGATCGGCATTAAGCGGATGCTGGCTTTACGGGAAGATATCGGTGGTGATCAGAAATGCCACTTCAGCAGCAGCGAGGGGTTGCGTTCATCGACCCCCTTGATGCCGAATTTGTTGTTCCAGTAGGCATACTCCAGGCCGACGTACAGTGGCGTCTTGCTGCCGATCAGCTTGCCGGCGTTCCATTTCAGCTGCGAGGTGAAATTCATTTCGGAGGCATGGTCGGACTGGGCGGTGCTCCAATCGAGGAAGCCGTCGTAGAGAAACTCGGCCGAGCCGATGGAGAACGGCGCGCCCCAGGTCAGGGTCAGCTGTTCATCGTCCTCGATGTTCTCGTTTTCCACCTTGTAGACGTTGGCGTTAAAGTACTGGAAGCCTGGCAGATCGAAGCTGAATGCCAGACCGTACAGCCAGTTGTCGAACCCTTCGCCGCTCTCCCAGGTGGTGGTGATCAGCAGGTCCTTGACCGGACCGAAGGAGAGGTCCGTGTTGCTGAGCGAGCCGAGGCTCAGACGCGGGGCGAACTCGAAGTAGGTTTCGGTATCGCCGTTGTCCGATTTCAACCGGTCCATGAAGAAGAAGGTGTCGCCCCAGCTGTGACCACTGGCGTGTTCGAAGGTAAACACCTCCCGATCAGGGTCGCCGACCTCGTAATCGCTACCGTTCAGGTAGGTGAGGCTGATGTCGCTCCAGATCATCTCGGCGGATACCGACGTGGACAGCGCGATTCCGGCCAGGGCGGGCAACATGGACTTTGTCAGTTTCATGGGTTTGGGTTCCTCAGGTTTGTTTTTATTTTGGTTGAGTTTATTGAGTTACGGTTTGTCTGCTGCCGGCACCTGCCTGTGCAGCCGGGCGGGCCCGGCTGTCTTCATCGACTGCGGCAGCTGGATTCAGGTTGTCTGGGCGAGCTGCGTCGCCAGCTCTTTCTGGCGAGCGATCAGCCGGTTCAGATCCAGCTCGACGACCTCACCGTCGATCACCCGCCAGCGTCCGGCCACCATCATGCGGTCCGCTTTTTCCGCGCCACAGAGCACCAGGGCGGCGAGCGGATCGCCGGCACCGGCATAGCGGATGCCATCCAGCTTGAACAGCGCCAGGTCGGCTTGCTTGCCGACGGCGAGGGTGCCGATATCGTCCCGGCCCAGGCAGTGGGCCGAACCCTCGGTGGCCCAGTTCAGCACTTTCTGATGGCTGATTGCGGCGGCGCCATAGCGCAGCCGCTGCAGCAGAAATGCCTGGCGGACCTCCTGGATCATGTTGGAGCCGTCGTTGGACGCCGAGCCGTCGACACCGAGGCCCACCGGGCTGCCGGCCGCTTCCAGCTCCAGCGTCGGGCACTGGCCGGAGGCGAGCAGCATGTTGGAGGAGGGGCAGTGGCAGATGCCGGTACCGGCCTGGCCCAGCCGCTTGATCTCCTCATCGTTGAAATGGATGCCGTGCGCCAGCCAGGTGCTGTCGTTGAGCCAGCCGACCCGTTCCAGATAATCCAGCGGACGTACGCCGAACATCTGCAGGCAGAAGTCGGTCTCGTCATGGGTCTCCGCCAGATGGGTGTGCAGCCGCACTCCGTGTTGCCGGGCCAGTTCCGCCGAGGCGCGCATCAGCTCTTCGCTGACCGAGAACGGCGAGCAGGGCGCCAGGGCCACCCGGCGCATCGCGCCATCCTCGGCCTGGTGGTAGCGCCGGATCAACCGCTCGCTGTCGGCCAGAATGGTGGCCTCATCCTGAACGGTGGACTGCGGCGGCAGGCCGCCATCGGCTTGCCCCAGGCTCATCGAACCACGGGTCAGGTGGACGCGCACGCCGAGTCGGTGCGCCTGTTCCATCTGGATGTCGATCGCCTCTTCCAGGCCGAGCGGGAACAGGTAGTGGTGATCGCTGGCGGTGGTGCAGCCGGAGAGCAGCAGCTCGGCCAGGGCGATCTGGGTCGACACGGCCACCATCTCCCGGGTCAGACCGGCCCAGACGGGATAGAGGCTTTGCAGCCAGGGGAACAGTTCCTTATTGAGCGCTTGCGGATAGGCACGGGTCAGGGTTTGGTAGAAGTGGTGATGGGCATTCACCAAGCCGGGCAACAATATATGGTCGCGCGCATCGAAGATTTCGGTGATGGGACGGGCGGGTTGCTCGCCGGCGGCGAGAATTTCAACGATCCGGTCATTTTCGATTACCACGCCGCCGGCGGCCTGTTTATCCAGGGTGGCCAGGGGCGATTTGATCCAGAGACGCTGAATATCTTTTGTGGGCATGATGGCTCCTTCGCTAATCGTTAGTCTTTTGCCCGGATGTAGATACCGATGACGAACAACCCGGAAAGGTCCGCCACCGGAGCTGTATTAACTGCGTCTGGTTCCGTGGGCAAAACGCACTCGGATTCCGTGCGCTTCGCAACGACAGAACGCTATGATCAGTTGCTGGTTGCCGCTGAGGACTGGCCGTCCGCTTCGAGATGATCGCCGCTGACCGCTTCGGCAGCGGTTTCATCGCTGCGGTCCAACTGCTGCTGGGCGCTGCTTTCGTCAGGCAGAATCAGGTTCAAGGTGATCGCCGTGAGCGCACCGACGGTAATCGGCGAGCCGAAGATGTTTTTGATCGTATCCGGCAGGGCGCTGAGGACTTCAGGTACACCGGCGACTCCCAGGCCCAGGCCCAGGCCGATGGAGATGGCGACGATCAGCATGTTGCGCCGGTTCAGCTCCGCCTCGGCCAGAATTTTGATGCCGGCCACCGCCACCGTGCCGAACATGATCAGGGTGGCGCCGCCCAGCACCGGTTTCGGCATCTGCTGCAGCACGCCGCCGACGATCGGGAACAGGCCGAGGAATACCAGAATGCCGGCAATAAACAGCGCCACATGGCGGCTGGCCACGCCGGTCAGCTGAATCACGCCGTTGTTCTGGCTGAACGTGGTCATCGGCAGGCTATTGAAGGTGGCGGCCAGCGCCGAATTGCAGCCATCGGCCAGTACGCCGGCCTTGATCCGGTTCAGGTAGACAGGGCCTTTCACCGGCTGACGGGAAACCATGCTGTTGGCGGTCAGGTCGCCGGTCGTTTCCAGCGGAGTAATCAGGAAGATGATGGCGATCGGGATAAAGGCCGCCAGATCGAAGCTGAAGCCATATTTGAACGGGACCGGTATGGAGATCAGGGTGACATCTCCGAGACCGCCGAAATCCACTTTGCCCATCGCCCAGGCAGCGGCGAAACCGATAGACAGCCCGGCAATGACCGCGCTCAGGCGCAGAATCTGAAACTGGAAGCGGTTAAAGGCGATGATGGTGATCAGTACCAGAAAACCCAGCGTCAGGTTTTCCGGCGATCCGAGATCTTCCGCACCGTATCCCCCGGCGAAGTCGGTCATGCCCACTTTGATCAGCGACAGACCGATCAGCGTGATGATGGTGCCGGTGACAATCGGCGTGATGATGCGCTTCAGCTTGTCTATCACCCGGCTGAGGGCGATCTCCACGAAAGCGGCAAAGAAACAGACGCCGAAGATGGTGGCAAGAATCTCGTCGGGGCCGCCGCCCTTGGCCTTCACCATGAAGCCGGCTGCCAGGATGGCGCTGAGGAAGGCAAAGCTGGTGCCCTGCACGCAGAGTAGTCCCGAGCCGACCGGCCCGATGCGGCGCGCCTGAATAAAGGTGCCCACGCCGGATACGATCAGCGCCATGCTGACCAGATAGGGGATTTCACTGCCCAGCCCGAGCACACCGCCGACGATCAGGGTCGGGGTAATGATGCCGATAAAACTGGCCAGCACATGCTGGAGCGCGGCGAACAGCGACGGGGTGATTGCCGGTCTGTCCTCCAGGCCATAGACCAGGTCAATCGGTTCTGTGGTGGAGTGGTCGTTCTGATTGGTCGTCATTGTGGTCGTACCTTTGCTTATTTTTATGAGGTTTCTAATGCCGGAGTTTGGTGGGACGGCATCCACGAACAGCACAATTGAGCGGCTGACCCTGAGGTCAACTTGGTTTAGGACTATATAATCATGAAAAAATGTCGTCCACACAAAAGTTGTAAAATGTGTACACATGGTTGGTTTTTGTTAACCGGTCCTATGGAAAAGTGAACTTAAGGATGTCGGGCTGATTGGAGGAAAGGCCTTGTTGTCTGGGTAAAATGGTGCCAAAAGGCGCTAATGCGCTTGTATGTGACGGGTTGGCTATTTGAGTGGGCGAGCTGCGCCGGGGAATCAGATCCGTGGTTCTGACTTGGTAGTGCGGATTTGAATCGATATATTGTCTTTTACTTGTACACAAATATCTTGATTGTTGTATTGGTCGGCTATGAATGTCGCTTGACTTGACCGCTGCCAGGCATGGCCTTTGGAAAGGTGGTGGCAAATCAAAAAAGACCGCGCCCGAAGGCGCGGAAACCGCACATCGACAGATTGCATTGGGGAGGGCTTTGGGACCCTGCGCACAGGTTCCCGGGGTCTCTGGCGTTTCTGCTGTCTTAACGTACCTCTGCGCCCTGTTGAATCCACAGGCCCAGCAGGTCACGTTCCGCTTTGGTCATCTGGGTGATATTGCCCAGCGGCATCGCCTCGGAGGCCACACTTTGCGCCTGGATGCGGGCAGCCTGCTGCCGGATCTGCTCCGGGCTGTCGAACATCACGCCTGCCGGCGCACTGGTGAACATGCTGCTGGTCGGATTGGCCGAGTGGCAAACCGTGCAGCGTTCGGCAATAACCGTGGAGACAGTTTCAAACGTCACCGAGCTACTCACGCCTCCGTGTTGCGCAGTCGGTGCCTGGGGGGCGATCGTGGACTGCGGCGCGGAGACGAACGCCAGTGCAATCATACCGACCGCAGCGGCCGGCAGGGTCCAGGCGTACTTCTGAGTCTCGTGACGGGTGTTGAAGTAGTGGCGCACCAGTACGCTCAGCACTGCAATACCGGCCAGAATCGCCCAGTTGTATTCACTGCCGTAGGTGCTCGGGAAGTGGTTGCTGATCATGATGAACAACACCGGCAGCGTGAAGTAGTTGTTGTGACGGGAGCGCAGCAGGGCCTTGGCGGGCAACACCGGGTCCGGCTCGCGGTTCTCTTCGATCGCTTTTACCAGCGCGCGCTGGCCCGGCATGATGATGCGGAACACGTTGCCGACCATGATGGTGCCGATGATGGCGCCGACATGGATGTAGGCGGCGCGGCCGCTGAAGACCTGGCTGAAGCCCCAGGCGGCGGCGATGATCAATACGAAGATCAGAGCACCCAGCAGGGCAGGCTGCTTGCCCAGTGCCGAATCGCACAGGAAATCGTAGATGAACCAGCCGGCGATCAGCGCGGCGACACTGATGCCGATCGCGGTGGTGGCACCGATGCCGGAGCCCGGCGCGATCAGGTAGAGTTCAGCATTGAGGTAGTACACGATGGCCAGCAGGGTAACGCCGCTGATCCAGGTGAAATAGGCTTCCCATTTGAACCAGTGCAGGTTGTCCGGCATCTTCGGCGGTGCCAGCTTGTATTTTTCCAGGTGATAGATACCACCACCGTGGATCGCCCAGAGGTCGCCGGACAGGCCTTCGCGGGGAGTGCGCCGGTCCAGGTTGTTCTCCAGCCAGACAAAATAGAAGGATGCGCCGATCCAGGCGATACCGGTAATCATATGTACCCAGCGCACTGCCAGGTTGAGCCATTCGGTTACATGGGGATCCATAACGAACTCCTCAAATAAAGGCCGACACCGTTACCTGAATGCCGGCACTGATCTTGTAATTGTTATTTTCAGGGCGCGAGAACGATGCTGCTCTCGTCGCCGAAGAAGTACTCATCGCAGTTGTGGCCTTCGCCGGCCCGGTCCACCACCAGGAAGTCATCCTCCGGTTGCAGCGCCAGAATCGGGTGGTGCCAGACGCCGCGGTGGTAGTTGACGCCCTGGCGACCGTTGCTGATAAAGGCACGCAACTCGCCGCTGTCGACCTCATCGCCTTTCGGCGCCACCACAATCAGAAACGGATTGCCGTTCAGTGGAATAAAGGCCTGGCTGCCCAGCGGGTGGCGTTCCACCATCTTGATGCTCAGCGGATAGTCCAGCATCTGTGCCCGGAATATGCTGATGATCGGGCGGCCACCTCCGTCAGCTACTTCCACCTCGGCCAACTGGTGGTAGCGCTGGGTCGAGCCGTTGTTGATCGGGAAATGGTCCCGGCCCTCGGTTTCGATCACATCGCCAAACGGGGCGAAGGCTTCAGCGGTCAGCGGTTCAATCGTCAGGGTTGTCATCGCGGCCCCCTGTTACTTGCTGATCTTGCCGAACAGGCGCAAACGGCTGATGCCACCATCCGGGAAGATGTTCAGACGTACGTGGGTGACCGGGCCCAGCTTGTTGATCTGCTCGGCAAATTCATGCTCCTGGTGCGCCTGCAGCTTCTGCGAGGGCAGCAGTTCGCTCCAGTAGAGGCTCTGGGTTTCGATCTGCTCGTCGGTGCCGCCTTTGACGAAGGCCGCCTGGATCGAGCAGCTGTCCGGGTAGTTGCCCTTGAAATGGTGGGTGTCGACCAGGATGCGGTCGATCTCGCCCGGATGGCCCAGCGCCAGGATCACCCAGTCATTGCCCGGCGTGCGGCGGCGGGCGGTTTCCCAGCCATCTCCCATGTTTACGCCGCGGCCCGGGTTGATGATGTTGCTCATCCGGCCGAAGTGTTCGTCGTTGCAGGCCAGTGCGCGACCGCCGTTCAGCGCGGCGGCCAGGTCGATGCTTTCGTCCGCACTCTGCAGCGACCAATCCCGGTGCGGAATACCGTAGACCCGCAGGCGTGCGACGCCGCCATCCGGGTAGATGTTCAGCCGCAGGTGGGTCCAGGGGCGGCCATCGTTAATGGCGTGCAGATGGTGGCTGTCGCCCTGCAGGCTGACGGCCGGCAGCAGTTCCTGCCACTGGGTGTCCTCGTTCGGATCCCCTTCGGGGCAGAAGCAGGCGTCGATGGAGGCCGACGGCGGATAGTTGCCGGTGAAATAGCTGGTGTCGATATCGATCCCTTTAACGGTGCCCGGCACGCCCAGCCGGACGATCGCGTAGTCGTAGCCTTCGTGCCGTTTACGGCGGGATTCCCAGCCATCCATCCATTTGCCGTTATCGTCGTATACGCCCTCTTTCCAGACCGGTGCGTCCGGCTGCAGCATGCGGTTTACCTCGGCAAACCAGTCGTCGGTGACGTAGATCGCCTTGCTGTCCAGTCTGGCATCGGCCAGGTTGACGTACTTTTCGAAGTTATTTGTTGTCATCGTGTTCTTTCCGGAATAAGCCTTGTTGGTCGCTTTAAAAAGTGCGCTTACAGGTCGCGCAGGCGGAACAGCGCGATCTTGTTGATCTCCTGCAAAGCCCGTTCGAACTCCTGTTCGTGGCTGTGATGGATACGCTCTTCAAACGCCGCCAGGATCTGGAACCGGTTGCTGCCTTTCACCGCCATGATGAACGGGAAACCGAATTTCTCTTTGTACGCCGT
The DNA here is from genome assembly GCF_019795155.1 of Marinobacterium arenosum. GTDB lineage: Bacteria > Pseudomonadota > Gammaproteobacteria > Pseudomonadales > Balneatricaceae > Marinobacterium_C > Marinobacterium_C arenosum. The sequence goes on from NZ_JAILYN010000049.1 coordinate 7,570, forward strand.
ATTGAGTGAGGTAAAGCGCTGGAACTCCTCCTCGTTGCACTCATGAATGCCGGCACCGGCCTGTTCAGAGGTCGAGGCCTCGGTCAGCTCGCCGCGGATCGCTGCCTTGCCGGCCAGATCCGGGTGGGCATTGATCAATGCCAGTTGCGCCTCTTTATCGCTGTTCAGCAGGATGCCGGACATCAACTGATGCAGATCGTCGATGCCGTTATGGCTGTCGTTCAGACCGCTGTCCCAGGCCTGCTCCGCCACCCAGGCGGAGTGCTCATAGATATCGCCGAATACCTCTGTAAAGGCCTCGCGCGACATCTCGCTGGGGGTGCAGCTCTGAAAACGGGGGCTACTCATCAAACGCTCTCCTTTTTAAACGGGTGGTGCTCGTGCCAGTGACGGGCAATATCAATTCGGCGGCTGAACCAGACCCCGTGGTGACCCTGGGCATAGCGGATAAACCGCTCCAACGCGGCGATGCGGCCTGGACGGCCCGCCAGTCGGCAGTGCAGACCGATCGACATCATCTTCGGCGCCTCGGCGCCTTCCTCGTACAGGGTGTCGAAGCTGTCCTTCAGGTACTGATAGAACTGCTCGCCGCTGTTAAAGCCCTGAACCGTGGCGAAACGCATGTCGTTTACGTCCAGGGTGTAGGGAATCACCAGGTGAGGCTTGTCTTCGCCTTCCACCCAGTAGGGCAGGTCGTCGTCATAGGCGTCGGAGTCGTATAGAAAGCCGCCTTCCTGCATCACCAGTTTGCGAGTGTTCGGGCTGTTGCGACCGGTGTACCAGCCCAGCGGGCGTTGGCCGGTTACCTTACGGATGATCTCGATCGCCCGCTGCAGGTGGTCGCGCTCTTCGGACTCGTCCATATATTGGTAGTCGATCCAGCGGTAGGCGTGGCTGCAGATCTCATGGCCGGCCTTGACCATGGCGCGGGCGACTTCAGGATGGCGCTCGATCGCCATCGCCACCGCAAACACGGTCAGCGGGATGTCGTACTTGTTGAACAGCTTGAGCAGGCGCCAGACGCCGGCGCGGCTGCCGTATTCATAGATCGACTCCATGCTCATATGGCGCACGCCCGCCAGCGGTTGGGCCGAGGGCATCTCGGACAGGAAGGCTTCCGATTCCGGGTCGCCGTGCAGCACGCAGCGTTCGCCGCCCTCTTCGTAATTCAGCACAAACGAGACCGCAATCCGTGCGTTGCCAGGCCATTCGGGATGGGGAGGGTTTGCACCGTAGCCGATCAGGTCGCGTGGATAAGTGTCACTCACAGTCGACTCCTTGCGAAACGGGTTGATAGTTATTGAGAACCATACGTTTCATGTTTGTATCCGCATAATTCTATTGTAGTCAATCTTTGTATACTTGGATTGTATACATGATATCTTTGGCTTGTAAAGAACTCTAGTTGCTGTTCTTTGTGGCCAAACCTCGGCCGGACTGTGCCGTCGATCTCTTCTATAGCCCTGCCGAGCCCCTGCCGTCAGTGTTCTCGAGGCGACTGGATTGACGAGGGTTTTAAGGATGATTTGGACTTCTCGTGCATTGCATTGTGTACAATAAATTGCTAGAAATGTTCTTGTCTATGTTTTCTGTGGGCGTGGTGATGCGACTTGCGCCACTATTGAATGAAGCAATCGATGCGAGGAGGTAGGGGCCTTAGAGGATGTTGAGGGCAGTAATTTCTCGACAGCCTCGTCAGGGTGCCCGTAATAACAAATGGGTTATCTAACAACACATGTACTGGATTCAGCACACGGTCTGCCGGGTAAGGGGATCCAGGTAAAACTGTTTCAGGTGGGCACGCAGCGTGAATTGCTGAAGGTGGTTCAGACCAATGCCGATGGCCGGGTGGATGAGCCGCTGTTGCAGGGTGAAGCGTTTAAAGCCGGCGTCTACGAGCTGGAATTCGACGTCGCCGCCTACTACCGTGCTATGGGGCTGGAACTGCCCGAGCCTGCGTTTCTGGGCGACGTGGTCCTGCGTTTCGGTATCGCCGACGAGGCGGAGCACTACCATGTTCCGTTGCTGATCTCGCCCTACAGCTATTCTACTTACAGAGGTAGCTGATAGCTCGCCCCCCCGTCCCTCCGGACGATCGGCATCCGGAGGGGCTCCTTCTGTACTGTTGGCCGCCTGATTGATGCTGATCTTTAAATCAGGGTGCTTAGCGATGGCCAGCGTGAATCCCCCGGAAAATCCCAACGACTCCTCCCCCCGTTCAGCCAGCCCTGCGCTGCTTGACCGCTGGTTTCTGCTGACCGAACACGGCACCACCCCCGGTCGTGAACTGATCGCCGGCGTGACCACCTTCCTGACCATGGCGTACATCATCTTTGTGAATCCCAATGTGCTGTCGGCAGCCGGCATGGATCATGGTTCGGTTTTCGTGGCGACCTGCCTGGCGGCGGCCATCGGCAGCCTGATCATGGGCGTGTATGCCAATTACCCGATTGCGCTGGCGCCCGGCATGGGCTTGAACGCCTTCTTCAGCTTTACCGTGGTGGGCGAGATGGGCTACAGCTGGCAGGTGGCGCTGGGGGCGGTGTTCCTGTCCGGTGTGATGTTCCTGCTGCTGAGTATCTTCCGGGTGCGCGAGTGGATCATCAACAGCATTCCACTGTCATTGCGGATGGCGCTGTCGGCCGGCGTCGGCCTGTTTCTGGGGATCATTGCGCTGAAAACCGCCGGCATCGTCGTGGACAGTCCCGCCACCCTGGTCACCCTGGGCGATCTGACCGCGCCGGAGCCGTTGCTGGCCGGACTCTGTTTCATTGTCATCACGGTGTTGACCTTCCGCCGGGTGACTGGGGCGGTAATGATCGGCATCCTGTTCGTCACCCTGATCGGCCTGGCTGGCGGGCTGGTGCGGTATCAGGGGCTGGTGTCGGCGCCGCCGAGCCTGGCGCCGACAGTGCTGCAGCTGGATATCGCCGGGGCCTTCGATGTGGCGATGATCAGCGTGATCTTTTCGTTCCTGTTCGTTGACCTGTTCGATACCGCCGGCACGCTGATCGGGGTGGCCCATCGTGGCAATCTGCTCGATTCGAAGGGGCAGCTGCCGCGCCTGGGGCGGGCGCTGATGGCGGACAGTTCGGCCAGTATCTGCGGTTCGCTGCTGGGCTCGTCGACCACCACCAGCTATGTCGAGAGTGCCGCCGGGGTCGAAGCCGGCGGGCGCACCGGACTGACCGCCGTGGTGGTGGCGCTGCTGTTTCTGGCGGGGATGTTTTTTGCGCCCCTGGCGGCGATGGTGCCGGCTTATGCCACGGCGGGGGCGTTGTTCTTCGTGGCGGTGATGATGACCAGTGGGCTGGGCAGAATAGACTGGCACGATCTGACAGAAGCGGCGCCGGCGGTGGTGGCGGCGGTGATGATGCCGCTGTCGTTTTCGATCGCCAACGGCATCGCGCTGGGTTTTATCACCTACACCGCGATAAAACTCGGCTGCGGCCATTACCGGGATATCTCCGCCAGCGTCTACGTGCTGGCGGCGCTGTTTATCCTGAAGTTCGCCGTGCTGTAGAGGTTGGCTTATCGGCTCAGGGCCGCGAAAGTGCCGGCGCCGACGAAGATCGCGGCGGTAACCCGGTTGAACGCCCGGCGGCGGTGGGCGGCGGTGAGTGCCGGGGCCGCCAGCTTGGCAAAACCGCCATAGAACAGCTTGCACAGCAGGTCGGCTACCGCCCAGGTGGCGATCATCACCAACAACTGCGGCATCAGTAATGCTTCCGGATTGATGAACTGTGGTAGAAACGCCAGGAAGAACAGGATGTCCTTCGGGTTGCTGGCGGCCAGGGTGAAGGCGCGCCAGAACAGGGTTCCGAAGCGTGCATTCTGGCTTGCCTTCAGCTGGGCATCGCCGGTCGGCTCCTTCCAGCTGCGGTAACCGAGGTAGATCAGGTACAGCGCACCGCCGATCTTGAGCGTGGTGAACAGCTGCTCTGACGCGGTAATGAAGGCCGCCAGACCGGTGGCGGACAGGCTGAGCAGCAACAGCGATGCGCTGACACCGCCCAGGAACGCAGGCGCGGAGCGGACCAAGCCATAGTTGAGGGTGTTGGCCACCATCAACAGAGACAGCGGCCCGGGAATCAGGATCACGAAAAAGGTGGCCGAGGTAAACAGCAGCCAGGTATCGAGCGACATCGACGGTTCCTTGCGGTTGATGGTGGTGGCTGTAGAGCCCGTGTTCTGCGAACCGGGCCATGTTACTGAAAAAAGGTTCCAAAAGATCGAATAAAAAAGAGCCGGGACCGACAGGTCCCGGCGTTTACTGCGCCGGCAGGGCAGAGACCGGGATTGCCGGGCTTACAGGAACACGAACTTGGCGACGAAGATTGCCGTCAGCACATAGATGCTGAGGGAGATCTGGTCGCGCTGGCCGGTCAAAAGTTTCAGTACCGTGTAGGTGACGAAGCCCATGGCGATGCCGTTGGCGATGGAGAAGGTCAGCGGCATCATCACCACGGTGACGATTGCCGGGATGGCATCGCTCATCTCCTTCCACTCGATGTGACCCATGCCGGTCATCATCAGCATGGCGACATAGATCAGCGCACCGGCGGTGGCATAGGCCGGTACCATGCCGGCCAGCGGGGCGAGGAACATCGCGGCCACGAAAAGCGCACCGACCACGATGGCGGTCAAGCCGGTCCGGCCGCCGGCAGCGACGCCGGATGCACTTTCCACATAGCTGGTGACCGGGGCACAACCAACGGCGGCACCGGCCACGCTGGAGACGCTGTCCGCTTTCAGGGCCTTGCTCAGGTTTTCGATATAACCGTCTTCGCGGATCAGGTTGGCACGGTGCGCCACCCCCATCAGGGTGCCGGCGGTGTCAAACATGTTGACGAACAGGAATGCCAGGATCACGCTGATCATCCCCACATCCAGGGCACCGGCGATATCCAGCTGCCACAGGGTAGGGGCCAGGCTCGGCGGCATGGATACCAGGCCGTTATATTCCACCATACCCAGAGTCCAACCGATAAAGGTTACCGCCAGGATGCTGATCAGTACCGCGCCGAATACGTTGCGGTAGGACAGTACCGCGATCATCAGGAAGCAGATCGCTGCCAGCAGGGCTGTGGGTTGGGTGAAAGTCCCCATCGAAAGCAGGGTTACCGGGTTGTCGACGACGATGCCGGCGGTCTTCAGGCCGATCAGGCCCAGGAACAGGCCGACACCGGCGCCCATCGCAAAGCGCATGCTCATCGGGATGCTGTTGATCAGCCATTCCCGAATCTTGTAGATACTCATCAATACGAAGAGCACCCCGGAGATAAATACCGCGCCCAGCGCAACCTGCCAGTCGTAGCCCATCTCGCCGACCACGGTGTAGGTGAAGAACGCGTTCAGGCCCATGCCGGGGGCAAGGCCAACCGGCCAGTTGGCATAGAGGCCCATCAGGAAGCAGCCCAGAGCGGCGCCGATGCAGGTGGCTACAAAGGCGGCGCCATGGTCGATACCGGAGTCTGCCATGATGTTGGGGTTCACGAAGATGATGTAGGCCATGGTGACAAAGGTTGTCAGGCCGGCGATCAGTTCGGTACGTACGTTGGTATTGTGTTCTTTCAGCTTAAAGAAGCGATCAAGAAATCCACGGTTGTGTTGTTCGCTTTCCACGAACTCAGAGCTTAATTGTTCTTGTTTAACGCTATCCACAACATGTGTCCTCATATTCGAGTGAATGACAAGGAAGCCTGGTTATTTTTATAAGGCAGCTTCCTGGCGATCGGGTGCTCTTTGAGGTAAGCCTGCTTGGTCAGCTGGTATACAAATGGCAGTATTGCATTGTGTACAAACATTGGCAACAGCGGATTCCAATTTGTCTCCAATGTTATCTTTCGGTCGTCGAACCCCTACCCTTTAGGGGGCGTAAAGTCTTGCGCCGGCAGGACTCAGCAGCCACCTCTCAGAATCGTCCAAGGTGTTCTTTAAGCTGCTGTTTTTAGGCGCCCTATTACCCGCCGGGTGATCTTCGGCAGGGTCCCGGGCAGGTTTTGGTGACGGGGTTTGCGCCTTAAATGTTCAGGCTGGTGAGGGGTGGAGCAGTGACACGGGCAAGTTGTAGAGAAAATTGTCCACGGGCATTGTGCTTTGGTTGTGTGTACAATGAAAGCAGTGCTATGTAACATCAACGCCAAACATGGGCGCCATGCCTCTGTATGTCCGGACGCAGGTCGTACAGGGCAATGGTTGCATGACAGTGATAGTTAAATGCTAGAGACTGAAACCGCGATGTCTTTAAACGAGAAATTGCAGACCAAAATGCCGCCAAAAGCGGTAGCGGGGACCAGCAAGGCCGGTACCCAGGACGATATCGTCTATGCCCACATTTTTGACGCCATCCTGGAGCAGCGATTGGCGCCGGGCACCAAGTTGAACGAAGAGGCGCTGGGTGAGATCTTCGGTGTCAGCCGCACGGTGATTCGCCGCGCCCTGTCACGGCTGGCCCATGAGCAGATCGTGGTGTTGCGGCCCAACCGCGGTGCCGTGGTCGCCAGCGCGACCATCGACGAGGCGAAACAGATCTTCCTGGCGCGCCGGGTGGTGGAAAAGGCGATCATCGAGCAGGCGGTGGAGCATGCCACCGCGGAACAGATCGACGTGATCAAAGGGATGGTGGAGGAGGAGCGGGCCTGCTTCGACCGCGGTGACCGCGGCGCCGGTATCCGCTTGTCCGGCGAGTTCCACCTGCAGCTGGCGACGATGGCCAACAACGCACCGCTGTTGAACTTCCAGCGCAGCCTGGTCTCCCAGACCTCGCTGATCATTGCCCAGTATGAAAGCGGTGGCAAAACCCACTGCTCTTACGACGAGCATTACCAGTTGATCCGGGCGATCGAAGAGGGCGACAAGGCCAAGGCGGTCCGCCTAATGATGCATCACCTCGATCATATCGAAGGAAAGCTGAATCTGGACGGCGAGGGCGCTTCCGATGATCTACGGGCGGTGTTCTCCCATCTGATCAGCAAGTAAGTTCATTTTTCCTTTTCGCTTAACGACAAACCCCGCCAGCCTGGCGGGGTTTTTTTTCGATTTTCTATAGATGGTGGGTGTAGGAGCGGATTTATCCGCGACCCAGGCCGCAATCTTTGATTTGACCGCCGAAGGTCGCGGCTGAAGCCCGCTCCTACAAGGAACCTAACGAATCGGCCTTAACCGCGCTGGTAAACGCAGCGGCCGGCGGCATAGGTTTCGAAGATGGTACGGTCGTCACCCAGCGTGGCCAGTACGAACAGGTTCTCATCCAGCGATTTGACCTGCTGCATGCGGTAATCCAGCAGCGGTGTCGCCTGGTAATCCAGTACCACGAAGTCCGCTTCCTTGCCGTTGGCGAAGCTGCCGATCTTGTCGTCCAGTCGCAGCGCTTCGGCGCCACCCAGGGTGGCCAGGTAGAGCGACTTGAACGGGTGCAGTTTTTCGCCCTGCAGCTGCATCACCTTGTAAGCTTCGTTCAGCGTGTGCAGGATCGAGAAGCTGGTGCCGGCGCCAACGTCGGTGCCCAGCCCCACGTTCACACCGTGCTGTTCCATCTTCGGCAGGTTGAACAGGCCGCTGCCCAGGAACAGGTTGGAGGTGGGGCAGAAGGCGATGGCCGAGCCCTTGTCCGCCAGCTGCTGGCATTCTTCGTCGCACAGGTGGATGCCGTGGGCGAATACCGAGCGCTCGGTCAGCAGGTTGAAGTGCTGGTAGACGTCGAGGTAGCTGCTGCGATCCGGGAACAGCTCCAGCACCCACTCAACCTCTTTCTGGTTCTCGGACAGGTGGGTATGCATGTAGAGGTCGGGGTACTCGTGCAGCAGTTGGCCGGCGATCGCCAGTTGTTCATCGGTGCTGGTCGGCGCGAAACGGGGCGTTACCGCGTAGTGCAGGCGGCCTTTGCCGTGCCAGCGTTCGATCAGCTCCTTGCTGTCCTGGTAGCCGGATTCCGGCGTATCCAGCAGGTAGTCCGGCGCGTTACGGTCCATCAGTACCTTGCCGGCGATCATCCGCAGATTGTAGCCCTCGGCCACCTCGAAGAACGCATCGACCGATTCCTTGTGCACGGTGCCGAACACCAGCGCGGTGGTGGTGCCGTTGCGCAGCAGTTCGGTCAGGAACCGCTCGGCGACATCCTTGGCGTGCTGACGGTCCTCAAACTTGCCCTCGGCCGGGAAGGTGTAGTTGTTGAGCCAGTCGAGCAGCTGTTCGCCGTAGGAGGCGATCATCCCGGTCTGCGGAAAGTGGATATGGGTATCGATGAAGCCGGGCACGATCAGCGAGCGTTGATATTCCGTCACCGTGACATTCTCCGCCAGGGTGGGCAGCAGTTCCTGTGCATGACCGACCGCCTTCACCAGGCCGTTCTCGACGACCAGCAGGCCATCCTCGAAGTACTCGACCGAATTCTCGAGGCCGACTTTGGCCGGATCGCCCAGGCTGTGAACAATGGCGGAACGATAGGCCTTGGTGGATTGATTCATCTCTGTCTCGACTCGTATTTGTTATTTGATTTTTTAAGCTGGGTTACACGGCTGCCTGGCGCCCTCGGCTCAGGCCACCTGATGAATAGGGTTGGTGTTCGCTTTTTTCGTCTTTCGCTCACTGCTGTCCCCGGATTCCGCCTGCTCGCCAAAGTTGGCGTTGTAACGGGCGATCACTTCGCCGGCCACCGATACGGCGATTTCGGCCGGCAGTTTGCCTTTCACCATCGGCAGGCCGAGCGGGCAGACCATCTTGTCGATCACCGCGTCGCTGAACCCCTTGGCGCGCAGCCGGTGTTCGAACTTGGCGCGCTTGGTGCGCGAGCCGATCAGGCCGTAGTAGCCGAAATCATCGCGCCGCAGAATCCGTTCGGTCAGCTCCTGGTCCAACTGGTGATTGTGGGTCATCACGATGTAGTAGCTGCCGGCCGGCATATCGTCGATCTCATCGACCGGGAACTCGGTGACCACCTTGTCGACCCCCTCGGGGATCTGGCTCGGAAACTCGCCGTCACGGGAGTCGATCCAGCGCACCCGGCAGGGCAGGGAGGCGAGGATCGGCACCAGTGCGCGGGCCACATGGCCGGCACCGAACAGCGCGATATGCAAAGGCGCCTGGCCGACCGGCTCGAACAGCAATGAGGTGGCGCCACCGCAACACTGGCCCAGGCTGGCGCCCAGCGAGAAGCGCTCGAAGCGGGTTTCGCCGACACCCTCGGCCAGCATCTGGCGGGCGATCTTGATCGCCTTGTGTTCCAGATGGCCGCCACCGATGCTGTCGAAACTGCGGTTGGCGGTGACCACCATCTTGCTGCCGGAGTTGCGTGGCGTGGAGCCTTTCTCCTCGACGACGGTCACCATCACGCAGGGTTTACCGGCCTGGCGCAGGTTGGCGACGGTGGTAATCCAGTTATCTGTACTCATTGCTGTTGGCCTCTTGGTGAGCAAAGGCTCTTATTTTTTGGCTGCCGGCTGGCCGGCAGCGGAGTTAGTGGCTGCCCTGTGCGGCACAGTGGCATGGCTGCGCCGCGCGGGGCCGGTTTACGCGCCTCGGTGTCAGACCGTGGCCGCCGCCGGGGCGGGCTGGTCTTGAGCAACGGCCTGTTTCAGCGACTCGACCGCCCAGAGCACCCGTTCCGGTGTCGCCGGCGCATCGATCTGCGGGCTGACGCGGTAGTTCGCCACGCTGGCCACCGCGTCCTTGATGGCACAGAACACCGAGATGCCGAGCATGAACGGCGGCTCGCCCACCGCTTTGGAGTGGAACACCGTGTCTTCCTTGTTGCGGCGGTTTTCCACCAGTCGCACCCGGAAATCGATCGGCATGTCCGCCACCGCCGGAATCTTGTAGCTGGCCGGGCCCGCGGTCATCAGCCGGCCCTGGTCGTTCCAGACCAGCTCTTCGCTGGTCAGCCAGCCGGCACCCTGGACGAAGGCGCCTTCCACCTGGCCGATATCGATCGCCGGGTTCAGCGAGGCGCCCACGTCGTGCAGGATGTCCGCCCGCAGGATCTTGTACTCGCCGGTCAGGGTATCGACCACCACCTCGGAGCAGGCCGCGCCGTAGGCGTAGTAGTAGAACGGCCGGCCGCGCGCCTTGTCGCGGTCGTAGTAGATCTTCGGCGTGCGGTAGAAACCGGTGCTCGACAGCGAGATCTGATGGAAGTAGGCCAGCTGGATCAGCTCCTCGAACGGCATGATCTGGTCGCGGATGATCACGTGGTTGTTCTGGAACACCACATCCTCTTCGGTCACGTCGAAGTGGCGGGCGGCGAACTCGACCAGCCGCTGGCGGATGGTGATCGCCGCGTTCTGCGCCGCCTTACCGTTCAGGTCGGCGCCGGAAGACGCCGCCGTCGGCGAGGTGTTCGGCACCTTGTCGGTGTTGGTGGCGGTGATCTGGATGCGATCGATATCCACCTGGAACTCTTCGGCGACGATCTGCGCCACCTTGGTGTTCAGACCCTGGCCCATCTCGGTACCGCCGTGGTTCAGGTGGATGCTGCCGTCGGTGTAGACATGGATCAGCGCGCCGGCCTGGTTCAGGAAGGTGGCGGTAAAGGAGATACCGAACTTCACTGGCGTCAGCGCCAGACCTTTTTTCAGGATCGGGCTGTGGCGGTTGTATTCGGCGATCTCTTTCCGGCGCTTCTGGTACTCGCAGTTCTGCTCCAGATCGGCGATCAGCTCCGGCAGGATGTTGTCTTCCACCTTCTGGTAGTAATGGGTGTGGTCGCGACCCTCGTCGCCGTACAGGTTACGCTTGCGGATCTCCAGCGGATCGACGCCGATACGACGGGCGATATCGTCCATGATGATCTCCGGCATGATCAGACCCTGCGGGCCGCCAAAACCACGGTAGGCGGTGTTGGAGGCGATGTTGGTCTTGCAGCGGTAACCGGTGATGGTGGCATCGCCCAGGTAGTAGCCGTTGTCGGCGTGGAACATTGCCCGGTCGATGATCGAGTTGGACAGGTCCGGCGAGTAGCCGCAGTTACCGGCCAGCTTCATCTCGACGCCCTGCAGAATGCCCTGGTCGTTGTAGCCGACGTCATACTGGTTGAAGAACGGGTGGCGCTTACCGGTGATCATCATGTCTTCCATGCGCGGCAGACGCATCTTGGTCGGTCGGCCGGTCAGTCGGGCGATCACCGCCGCGATGCAGGCCGGCCCGGCCGCCTGGCTCTCCTTGCCGCCGAAGCCGCCGCCCATGCGGCGCATGTCGACCACCACCTTGTTGAACGAGATGCCCAGCACTTCGGCAACCAGTTTCTGAACCTCGGTCGGGTTCTGGCTGGAGGTGTACACCAGCATGCCGCCGTCTTCGGTCGGGATCACCGAGGAGATCTGGGTTTCCAGGTAGAAGTGCTCCTGGCCGCCGATATGAACCGCGCCCTGGATACGGTGGGGCGCTTTGGCCAGTGCCGCCTTGGAATCGCCACGCTGGTGGGTGTGCGGATCGCTGACGTAGCTCTCCTTCTCCAGCGCATCTTCGACCGACAGCACCGGTTCCAGCTCTTCATATTCGATAATCGCCGCCATCGCCGCCTTGCGGGCGGTTTCCAGGCTGTCGGCGCCGACCGCGATCACCGGCTGGCCGACATATTCAGCCTTGCCGTCCGCCAGCAGCGGGTCGCCCGGCAGCACGCAGCCGATATCCAACTGGCCCGGCACGTCTTCGGCGCTGATGGCGATGGCCACGCCCGGAATTTCATAACAGGGCGACAGGTCGATACGGGTGATCCTGGCATGGGCGCGGTCGCTCATGCGGGCATAGGCGTGCAGCTGATTCGGAAATTCCAACCGGTCGTCGATATAGACCGCCTCGCCGGTTACCTGTTTGGCGGCGCTCTCATGTTTGACCTTGCGGCCAACACCGGTTTGCAGCTCCTGCTTGGCCTGCGCCAGCATCTCTTCAACCGTTTTTTTCGTGCTCTGATGGTTAGACATATGCGGTCACCCGTGTTTCGACTTCTATTACCTGGCTTTCGACGAAGTAGCGCTGCAGCATGTTGCGGGCTGTCAGCATCCGGTAGTCCTTGGAGGCGCGGAAATCGGAGATCGGTGCGAAATCCTGCTCCAGGGCAGCCATCGCTTTGGCAATAGTGGCCTGATTCCAGTGTGAGCCGAGCAGCGTCTGCTCGCAATGTCGGGCCCGTTTCGGGATGGCGGCCATGCCGCCGAATGCGATGCAGGCGTCGGTTACCACGCCATCATCGACGGTGATACTGAGTGCCGCCAGTACGGCGGAGATATCGTCATCCAGCCGCTTGGAGATCTTGTAGGCGCGGAACCGGTCCACGGCGCCGGCGCGCGGCACGATCACCTTCTCGATAAACTCGGACGGCTGCAGCTGGGTGACCTTGTAGTCGACGAAGAAATCCTCCAGCGGCATGGTGCGGCGCTGGTCGCCTTTGCGTAGCACGACCTGCGCTTTCAGGGCGATCAGCGCCGGCGGCGAGTCACCGATCGGTGAGGCGTTGCCGATGTTGCCGCCCAGGGTGCCCTGGTTGCGCACCTGCAGCGAGGCAAAGCGGTGCAGCAGGGCGCCGAAATCCGGGTAGTCGGCGGTGAGCGCGTCGTAGCACTGGCTCAGCGATGCCGCAGCCCCGAGCTCGATGCGGTCGTCGAACACCTCCACCTGCTTCAGTTCGGCGATATCGCCGACGTAGATCATCGCCGGCAGTTCGCGATGGAACTGGGTCACTTCCAGCGCCAGGTCGGTACCGCCGGCCAGCAGGCGGGCCTCGGGATACTGCAGGAACAGTTCCGCCAGCTCGGCGGTGGTTTTCGGGTTGTGGCAGTGGCGTTTGTCCAGCGCCAGGCTGGGCGTATCAGTGCGCTGCAATGCTTTCAGTCGCTGTACGGTGGCCTGTTCGTTACGCTGGAACTGGTCGGCGCCGGCATCGTCGTACATGGCGTTGGCGGCATCGACGATCGGCCGGTAGCCGGTACAGCGGCACAGGTTGCCGGCCAATGCTTCCAGCACCTCTTCCTTATCCGGCTCGGCGTTGTTCTTGCCCAGCGCGAACAGCGACATCACGATGCCGGGGGTACAGAAGCCGCATTGAGAGCCGTGACAATCCACCATCGCCTGTTGGGACGGGTGAAGTTTGTCCTTGTCCTTCAGGTCTTCGACCGTAATCAACTGCTTGCCGTCCAGCGCCGACACGAAGGTCAGGCAGGAGTTGATGCTTTTATAGCGCAGCTGATCGCCGTCGAGTTCAGCCAGTACCACTGTACAGGCGCCGCAGTCTCCCGAAGCACACCCCTCTTTCGTACCGGTCTTACGTACATGCTCACGCAGATAGTTCAGCACCGTCATGTTGGGGTCGAGAGTGTGCTCCTCCCTCAATTCCTGATTCAGTAAGAACTTAATCAAGGGGGCTCTCCTCTTTGTATTTATTATTTAATTGGATGGTATACATTGATTTAAGTGAAAGCTGACTTCTAAGTCAAGATGGAATTTGACTCACGGGTCAGAAAAATGGCCATCCTGACAAATTTTCATGATTCCTCTCGATCGGCACGCTGAACGCAGCAGCAGGGCAGTGACCGCTCGTCTGTAGCAGGTTGGCGAAGTTGCTGGCGTCAACGCCGTTGAGTCAGCCCGCGGGCGCATGCTGGCAGTGGGATGATTAATATGTATACATTAAATGTATACAAATAAAGATAATAATGTATTTTATTGTGCTTGAGTGTTCCGTCAGGGTGCCAAGCTGTCGGAGCGCCGAATTGTCGGGCTGAAATCAGTAAGACTGATCACTGCAGCTCCGGCTCCAGCTAACAACCTGTATAGGAAGCGAAGCGCAATGATTGAAAGCATACGAGGGCGTGAGATTCTGGACTCCCGTGGTAACCCGACGGTAGAAGCCGAGGTGGTGTTGAGCGGCGGCATCAGGGCGGTTGCCAGCGCGCCGTCGGGCGCCTCGACCGGATCGCGAGAGGCGCTGGAGTTGCGGGATGACGATGGTCAGCGCTATGGCGGCAAAGGGGTGCTGACGGCGGTTGACGGCATCAACCGGGAGATCGCCCCGCTGCTGTGCGGCATGGATGAGGCGGATCAGCAGGCGGTGGACGACGCCATGCTCAAGCTGGACGGCACCGAGAACAAAAGCCGTCTGGGCGCCAACGCGATCCTGGCGGTGTCATTGGCGATCGCCAAAGCCGCAGCCAAGGCGCGTGGCCTGCCGCTCTATCAGCACCTGGCCGAGCTGAACGGTGGAGACCAGCCGTTCCTGCTGCCGGTGCCGATGATGAACATCCTTAATGGCGGTGAACATGCCGATAACAACATCGACCTGCAGGAGTTCATGATCCAGCCGGTCAGCGCGACCTCGTTCAAGGACGCGTTGCGTATGGGGGCGGAAGTCTTTCATGCATTACGGACGGTGCTGCGCGAGCACGGCTTGAACACGGCGGTCGGCGATGAGGGCGGTTTCGCACCGGACCTGTCCTCCAATGAAGAGGCGTTGGTGATCATCCAGCAGGCGGTCGAGCGGGCCGGTTATCAGCTCGGTAGCGATATCACCCTGGCGCTGGACTGCGCCGCCTCCGAATTCTACCGGGTCGATGAATACCAGTTGGCCGGCGAGGGGCGCGGTTACAATGCCGCCGGCTTCGTCGAATACCTGGCGGCGATGGCCAACAAGTACCCGATCGCCTCCATCGAGGATGGCATGGACGAAAACGACTGGGCCGGCTGGTGGAAGCTGACCCAGCGGCTCGGCGACCGGGTCCAACTGGTGGGCGACGACCTGTTCGTCACCAATACCCGGCTGCTGCAGAAGGGGATCGACAGCGGCGTGGCCAACGCGATCCTGATCAAGCTGAACCAGATCGGTAGCCTGAGCGAGACCCTGGCGGCGATCAAGCTGGCACAGTCGGCCGGTTACCGGGCGGTGATCTCGCACCGTTCCGGCGAAACCGAAGATACCTTTATCGCCGATCTCGCCGTGGCGACAGCCGCCGGCCAGATCAAGACCGGTTCGCTGTGCCGTTCGGACCGGGTGGCCAAGTACAACCGGCTGCTGCGTATCGAGGAGGAGCTGGGCAGCAAGGCGCGTTATCCCGGCGCGAATGTGTTGCTCAAGCAATGATCGACGTGTAAGAGGCCGCCCCGCCCGGCGGGAATTGTCGCCGCGGGGCTCGTTTTTTGGGGAGGCGCTATCTTTGTAGCAGCCCGCTCCGCGGGCGACTGGCTGCGGGCTCCGAAAAAAACGCTGACGGTCGCGGCTAAAGCCCCTCCTACAACAGATCGGCCCTACCGCTTCGCGTATAACGTAGGGTTGGCTCTGGCCGGGCAGGTTCAGCCGACCAGGAGCCCGCAGGGCTCCAAAATCGCCTGCGGTGATGGCGCCCCGGGTGACGCCCTACAAGGTTTGGTAGCAGCCCCTCGACTCACTCCTCCAACAGCTGCAGCAGTTGCGATTTCCGCTGGATCGCCAGCTTCTTATAGGCCCGCTTGCGGTAGGTCACCACGCTGTTTTCCGACAATTCCAGCCGCAGGGCGATGCTCTTGGCGCTGTGTCCCCTGGCGATCAGGCCGCAGATCTGCGCTTCACGCTCCGACAGGCCGGCGGCCAAGAGGGCGCGGATCGGATCGCGCTTGCGGCGTTCGTCACGGAACTGGCGCAGCAGCAGGGCGCTGATCAGCGGCGCACCGGCGGCCAGCCGGTCCAGTTCTTCGTCGCTGAAATTGGCCCGGTCGTCGCCACGGTAAAAGTTGATATAGAACAGGTGCCGGCTGCGCGGGTCCAGCGCCGCCAGGGCGAACTTTTCGCCGAGGTCCGGCACGTTGTAGAAGCGGCGCCGGTAGACCGGTGGCAGTGAACGGCGGTCGAGGTGCTGGTAGGCCGGTTGCCCGGGATGCTCGACCAGCGTGCTGCGCAGTTGGGCCAGTAGTGGGTCGTCCCGGTAGGCGCCGTCCAGATACAGCGAGGCCAGTTGCAGGCCCAGCTCCGGGCGCTGGACATTGTGGGCCAGCCGGCAGCTGGCCGGTCCGTCGTCCGGTGGGAACTCGAACACCATGTACTGCTCTACCCGGGCGAACAGCTTCATCAGCTGGAAGAAGCGAGGGTAGAACGCCTCCTCGCCGATCCCCTCGATGCAGGATGCCAATGGCAGGCTCAGTGCCGGGTTGGTCAGCGCTCTGTTTTCAGTCTCTGTCGGTTTCATAGTGCAGCAATAGTGCATTGATCAGCCGAGGTCAATTGTCCCTCTTTTATGGGGACATCTTCGCACTGGCTGCGACGTAGATTGAAAACAGAACAACCAACTACGCAGTAGGAGAGGCCAGATGCATACCCCGGACAGTTCCCCCCGCGCGTCGCTGTATTACGACTATAAGATCCATCCGTTCAAGCCCGCGCCGGAGCAACGGGGCGAGCAGACCCGGCACCCGGTGGCGGTCGTCGGCGCCGGGCCGATTGGCTTGGCGCTGGCGCTGGATCTGGCCCGTTACGGCGTGGCCTCGGTGGTATTGGAAGCCGACGTGCAGGTCTCCGAGGGCAGCCGGGCGATCGTGTTTACCCGCCGTTCGATGGAGATCCTGCAACAGGTTGGCGTGGCCGAGCGGATGATGGAGGACGCGCTGCCCTGGCGCAGTGGCAACTCGATCTATCGCGGCCAGCGGGTGTTCCGCATGGAGGCGCCCTACGACCCGGACGACCGCTACCAGCCGATGCACAACCTGCAGCAGCAGTACCTGGAACAGTACCTGGTCGAGCAGTGCGAACAGCAGTCGCTGATCGAGCTGCGCTGGGGCACCCGCTTCGTCGAGCTGCTGCGCAATGACGATCAGGTCGAACTGCTGCTGGATACCCCCGAGGGCGAGTATAGCCTGCAGGCCGACTGGCTGGTTGCCTGTGACGGCGCCCGCTCGCCGGTGCGCAGCCAGCTGGGGCTGCGGATGGACGGTGCCAGCTACACCGGCAACTTCGTGATCGCCGATATCAAGATCGATATCGACCTGCCGACCGAACGGCTGGCGTTTTTCGATCCCGACTGGAACCCCGGCAATACCGTGCTGATGCACCGCGAACCGCACGGTATCTGGCGGCTGGATTACCAGCTGCCGGCCGGCGAGACGCCGGAGCAGGCATTGCAGCCGGAGTCGCTGTACGGCCGTATTCAGGCTCAGCTGGATATGGTCGGCATCGATGCCCCCTGGCAGCTGGACTGGTGCTCGGTCTACTCGGCGCGGGCGATGACGCTGCCGGACTATCGCCACAACCGGGTGCTGTTTGCCGGCGATGCCGCCCATATGCTGCCTATCTTTGGGGTGCGCGGCGCCAATACCGGCCTGCAGGACAGCCAGAACCTGGCCTGGAAGCTGGCCGCGCGGATACAGGGTTGGGGCGGTGACGTGCTGCTCAACAGTTACAGCCACGAGCGGGTCGGTGCGGCGCGGGAGATCATCGAGGAGGCGGGCAAGAGTACCCGCTTCATGACTCCGCCCAGCAACGGCTACCGGTTGCTGCGCGACGCCACCCTGTCGTTATCGCTGAGCCAGCCGTTCGTCGGCCCGCTGTTCCACTGGCGTACCTCGCGGGCGCATGACTACCTGGATTCGCCGCTGAACAGTGGTGACAAGGCGGATAACGGACCCTTAACCGGCGCGCCGTTGCAGAATATCCGGCTGGCGGAGAGCGACTACCTGTTCGATCACCTAGGCGGCGCGTTCTACCTGATGCTGTTTGCCGAGCGGCCGCTCGACGAGCCGGGGCTGCAGTTGTTGCAACAGCGTCTGCAGCAGGAGGGCGTGCCGTTCGAGATCGTCCAGATCTGCCGTGACCTGGAACAGAACGACTGGCCGCTGCTGGCCGATCCGGATGGCCGTATTGCCGCCAAGTATGGCGCCGCCGATGGCTCGGCCTTGCTGGCACGGCCGGACCAGCACCTGTGCGCCCGCTGGTCGCAGCTGGATCTGGACCGGGTGGAAAAGGCGATCCGCATCGCGTTGGGTAAATCGAACTGAGGACTGATCAGATGACAGAGCAGAGTAAAGCAGAAGCGATGGCGGTGGCCGATCTGGAGCAGGTCTATGACGCCCTGGCCGAAGCGATCGACCGGGCCGGCGAGGCGCATGACCGGTTGTTCCTGACCAAGCTGGTATTGCTGCTGGCCAACCGCTGCGGTGATCGACAGGCGGTGCTGGAGGCGATCGACGCCGCGTTGCAGGATCTGTAGGGCCGGTGTCGGGGGGGCTACGAAACACGAAGCTCTGTAGCAGCCCACTCCGTGGGCGACAGGTCTCGGGCTTCGAAGGATCCACAGCGGGTCGCGGTCGGAGCCCGCTGCTACAGCGCTTCGTAGCAGCCGCTCCGGGGGCGACAGGCCTAGGACTTCGAGGGAACCACCGAGGGTCGCGGTCGGAGCCCGCTGCTACGGGTTGTCGTAGCAGCCCACTCCGAGGGCGACAGGCCTAGGACTTCGAAAGAACTGCCATGGGTCGCGGTCGGAGCCCGCTGCTACGGGTTGTCGTAGCAGCCCACTCCGAGGGCGACAGGCCTAGGACTTCGGAAGAACCGCCGAGGGTCGCGGTCGGAGCCCGCTGCTACAGCGCTTCGTAGCAGCCCACTCCGAGGGCGACAGGCTGCGGACTTTGAAAGAACCACCGCAGGTCGCGGATAAATCCCCTCCTACAGGGTTTCGTAGCAGCCCACTCCGAGGGCGACAGGCTGCGGATTTCGAAATAACCACCGAGGGTCGCGGTCGGAGCCCGCTGCTACGGGTTGTCGTAGCAGCCCACTCCGAGGGCGACAGGCCGCGGACTTCGGAAGAACCGCCGAGGGTCGCGGATAAATCCCCTCCTACAAGGTTTCGTAGCAGCCCACTCCGTGGGCGACAGGCCGCAACTTTTTTCAGCGACTCAGTCGTGTAGCGCCTGCATCGAGGCCTGGGTCCAGCGCAGGCTGTCGCGGTAGGCCTCGTCGTACAGCTGGCAGTTCAGGTCGCTGGGCAGCAGGTCCCATTCGCCTTTTTCGTAATTGACCACGTTCTCCAGCACCTTGCCCATCAGGCCGGCGCCGTCGGCGATCGCCGCCTTGATCTCGTCATCCAGCGGTACCTGGTCCAGCAGGGTCTGCTTGTCCACGTCCAGCACCGCGTCCAGGCCGGACATCATGCCGGTCATGAAAAACGCTGAGCCGTTGGCCATATGCAGCTTCTCGGCCACCAGTTCGCACATCCGGCCACGCAGCAACAGCGAGCGGGTCAGCTCCTCGGGTTTCTCGCCGGAGGCGGTCATCGCGATCAGCGTGGCCCATTTGCGGATCTGCGCCAGCCCCAGAAGCACGATCGCCTCGGCCACCGACTGCACCTTGCGCACCAGGTTGTTGGCGGCGGAGTTGACGATCCGCAGCAGCCGGTAGGTCAGCACCGGGTCCATGACGATCAGCGTTTCCAGCCGTTCCGGCGTGGTGCTCGGGTTCTGCAACTCCTGGATCAGCTGCATCAGCGCCAGCTCGTTGCTCTCCAGCTTGCGCCCCTTGACCAGCTTGGGCTTGCTGAGGAAGTGGCCCTGGAACAGCTTGAAGCCGAGCTCGATGCACTGCTCGAGTACCTCGTAGGATTCGATCTTCTCGGCCAGCAGGGTGACCCGGAACGGCTTGACCAGCTTGATCTGCTCGCGCACCTGGGCCATCGACAGCGCATAGACGTCGATCTTGACGATATCGGCCAGCTCCAGCAGCGGCGCCCACTCTGAAGTGTATTCGAAGTCGTCCAGCGCGATCCGGTAGCCGGCCTCAGACAGGTTGCGCACTGCGTCGATCAGCGCCTCGTCGACCACGCTGTCCTCCAGCACCTCGATCACCACGTCCCGTTTCGGCAGATCCGGCACGTGGCCGTCGATCAGCAGTTCGCGGGTCAGGTTGATAAAGGCTGGAACCCGCTTGGTCTCGCCCGCCTGGTTGATACTGGTATAGACGTTGAGGATCACTTCGCTGGTGGCCGACGAGCCGGAACCGGGCAGCACCGCTTCTTCGGTGTTGTCCTCGTTGCGATAGAGCAGTTCGTAGGCAACGACTTTCTGGTTGCGGTCGAAAATCGGCTGCCTTGCCATCAGCACTTGGCCAAGCTGAGAGGGATTGCCCATATGTGTTCTACTTAAAAGAGTCCTTGGATGGCTAATGGTAGATGTCCATGGCCGTCTGTAAAGCTACAGAATCTGGCAGTACGCAGTATAATGCCGCGCCATATTCCATGACTACAACAAAGGTTAGCAGCTGCGATGAGCATCAACTGGTTCCCTGGCCATATGCACAAGGCCCGCAAGGAGATCGCCAAAGTGATGGACGAGGTCGACGTCATCATCGAGGTGATCGATGCTCGTCTGCCGCGCTCCAGCGAAAACCCGCTGGTGGATAGCCTGCGCAAGGGCAAGCCGGCGCTGAAGATCCTCAACAAGAGCGATCTGGCGGACCCGGCCCGCACCAAAGAATGGCTCGACTATTTCAACGCCCAGCCGGACACCCGGGCGATGGCGCTGAACTCCGAGCAGAAAAAACAGATCCGCCAGATCCCGGAGCTGTGCAAGCAGCTGGTGCCGGGCCGGGCCAACGCCGGCCGGCCGGTACGGGCGATGATCATGGGAATCCCCAACGTCGGCAAGTCGACGCT
The DNA here is from genome assembly GCF_019795155.1 of Marinobacterium arenosum. Classification (GTDB taxonomy): domain Bacteria; phylum Pseudomonadota; class Gammaproteobacteria; order Pseudomonadales; family Balneatricaceae; genus Marinobacterium_C; species Marinobacterium_C arenosum. The sequence continues at coordinate 28,161 of NZ_JAILYN010000049.1, forward strand.
GATCAACGCGCTGCTCGGCAAACGGATCGCCAAGGTCGGCAACGAACCGGCGGTGACCAAGAACCAGCAGCGCTTCACATTGCAGAACGGCATGGCGTTGTCCGACACCCCGGGAATCCTGTGGCCGAAGATCGAAGACCCGGATTCCGGCTACCGCCTGGCGGCCAGCGGGGCGATCAAGGATACTGCCATCGAATACGAAGACGTGGCGGTGTTTGCCGCCGGCTTCCTGCTGAGCGACTACCCGGCGCGGGTGCAGGAGCGGTTCAAACTGAAAGAATTGCCGGACGGCGGCGAACAGCTGCTGGACCAGATCGGCCGCAAGCGTGGTTGCCTGCGACCGGGCGGGGTGATCGACAGCCACAAGGCCGCCGAAATTCTGCTGAACGAATTGCGATCCGGTAAACTAGGGTTAGTCAGCTTCGAAACCGTGGCCGAGTGGCAGGAGAAAGACCGGCTGGCGGCGGAAGAGGAAGCTGCACGCCTGGCCGCTGAGGCTGAGCAACAACAGAATGAAGGTAGTGACAACTAATGAGTCGATTGAAGAAACGACGCCACACCCGCGAATGGGTTGAATTCGAAGAAAACGGCCCCTCCCGTCGCGAGCGGCTGGCCAACCCGGACAGCTACGAAAGCCGTAAGCGCCGCGCACTGGCGGAAAAGAAAAAGAACAAGTCGGTTTTCCAGAAAGAGCAGGAGAAAGCTGAATCCGGCAGTAAGCAGCAGGGCGGCAACCATGCCCGCGGCCCGCTGGCTGACAAGATCCGTAAGCTGAATGCGGACAAAGCGCAGCAGGATCAGCAGGACTGAGTATTTGATCTCCGCGTGATGCTCTTCTAGTTTGGAAGGTGAACATGCAGCGCGGAGATCACTCATGTCCCATGCTCCCGTACACTGCGCCGGCCGGTCTCCGCTGGTCGTCCATCTGAAGGAGGGCGAGACCTACGCCTGGTGCGCCTGTGGGCGCTCCCGAACCCAGCCGTTCTGTGATGGCTCCCACCAGGGCACCGGCATCGACCCGGTGGTGTTCATCGCCGAAGCCGACGCCGACGTCGCGCTCTGCATGTGCAAGCACACCGGCACTCCCCCCATCTGCGACGGCACCCATAAAACCATCACCTGCCAGGTCGACCAGCCCAGCGAACTGGAAAGCGAAGAATAACGGCTGCCAGCGCCACCCTAAGTCCAATTCGAAGTGCTATCATAGCCGCCTTTTTCAGCCAGCCGAGGTATCCAGTGCAGCAGTATGATGTCGTCATTGTCGGGGCCGGTGCGTCCGGTTTGATGTGTGCCGCTACGGCGGGCTATCGCGGCCGGCGGGTACTGGTGCTGGAACATACCTCGAAGATCGGTCGCAAGATCCTGATGTCCGGCGGCGGTCGCTGTAACTTCACCAACATCCACAACGGCCCGGCCAACTTCCTGTCCGGCAATCCGCACTTCTGCAAATCGGCGCTGAGCCGCTACCCGGCGCGGGCGTTTATCGAGTTGGTGGAGCGCCACGGCATCGACTACCACGAGAAAACCCTCGGCCAGCTGTTCTGCGACCACTCCAGCAAGGAGATCCTGCAGCTGCTGCTGACCGAATGCGACTGGGCCGGCGTCGAGATCCGTACCGATGTCAGCGTCAACGGCATCAAACCGCAGCCGGAAGGCTACCGGCTCGATACCAGCAGCGGCGCCTTCGGCTGCGAAAGCCTGGTGATCGCCACTGGCGGCCTGTCGATCCCCAACGGCGGCGCCACCAGTTTTGCTTTCGACGTGGCCGAGCAGTTCGGCCTCGAAGTGACCGAACGGCGCGCCGCGCTGGTGCCGTTCACCTTGCAGCCGGCGCTGCTGGACCACCTCAAGCCGCTGGCTGGCATCTCCCATAAGGTCAGCGTCAGTGCCGGCAACATGAGCTTCACCGAGCAGATGCTGCTAACCCACCGCGGCCTCAGCGGCCCGGCGATCCTGCAGATCAGCTCCTACTGGCAGCCGGGCGGCGAGATCGAGATCGACCTGTTCCCGGAGCTGGACCTCAGCGCCTGGCTGATCGAACAGCGCCAGAGCAATCCGAAACAGGCGCTGCACAACGCCCTCGGCCAGCTGATGACCAAGCGCTTCGCCCAGACCCTGTGCGAGCTCTGGCAGCTCGACGGCATTCTGGCGGAACTCAGTAACGCCCGCATCGACGAGATCGCCGCCAAATTCCACCACTGGAAGGTCAAACCGGCCGGCACTGAAGGCTACCGCACCGCCGAAGTCACCCTCGGCGGCGTCGCCACCTCGGAACTTTCATCGAAAACCCTGCAGGCCAACAAGGCCGACGGGCTGTACTTTATCGGCGAATGCGTCGACGTCACCGGCCACCTGGGCGGCCATAATTTCCAGTGGGCCTGGGCATCGGGCTTCGCGGCGGGGCAGTTTGTTTGAGCTGTATTGAAGCAATTAAAACGAAGACTGTTGTAATTAGAACGAAGACAATTCAGTCGCACACATCCGTGTAAGCCCCTTGTAATGGGGGGCGGTGTGGATTGCCTTCGTTTTTGTATCCGATCTACTTGAGGGTGGCAGGCTTCTACAGAGCGCTATCCCGCACTCTCTCCTGTTGTCTGCTGCGGCCCGAAGCGGATACATCCACTTCGAGCAACTTCGAATATTCCCCCAAGCTAACTAGCTTGTACTACCGCCTGAAATGCCAGAAAAACAGCACCCAACATCGATAGTGCAAAAGAAACACGAAGAACCCTCGCAGCACGGGGTTTTTCAAAAAGCTGCTTTAAAGCCCCGCCCAGTAGCACCCATCCAGTGTCAACCAACAATGCAACAGCAAAGCATATCCCCCCGGTAATAACGTAGCTGGATGTGACATCTTCAATCGGAAGCAAAAACTGTGAGAACAGTGCGAAGAATGCTGCGTAAGCTTTAGGGTTAAGCAGATTCAGTACAAAACCATCAACCAAACTTGGGCATTTCGCATTGGCCTCTGTACCTGTAATCGGAGCAGAAGCGATCTTCCAGGCTATGTAGCCGATGTACGCTGCACCCAACAACTGCAGCGCAAACTTCAGTTGAGGGGCACTTGATAGGATGACAGCGAATCCGGTACTGGCGGTGGTTATCACGAAGATCAGCCCCGCAAGAATGCCGAATAGAAATGGAAAACTCCGTTTAACGCCGAACGTTGCACTCGTCGCTGCCAGTGCAAGAGGTGCGGGGCCCGGTGAGCCCAACAGCAATGCGGTTGCAGTAGACAGCATGATCACTTGATCGAGCATAAGATACGTCCTTGATTGTATTGTCGACAATGTCGATGATATTTCTTTATAGATTGATATAAAAGCCAGTAAAAGTTAAAAGCTGTCGACAATAAGTCGAAAGAGGGGGCGAGTCAGCACTGCGGCAGATGCGGAAGCAATCTACCAGGCGGACACTCGGCGCCATATGTGGTTTGTGGGTGTTTAGTGGGCTTTTGTTGGTCTAAAAATACCAGAGCAGCAAGAAAGCTTGTTACATCACCGAGCAGGCGATGGGCTAAGGAGGGGGGATCAAGTCCGATCCATCAGACGATAACGGCCATCCCCCCCATCATGGAAGCTAAGATAGATCTAAAGCAGCCGCTTACATTTACGATTTTTGAGGTAAAGGGATGGATCGCATACTGCCGGCATTACCTGATGGGCATGGGATAGCGGTGCTGTTACTGATCGTCTTCGCACTGTACATTTTTACCCGGGACGAGATCCCTCTTGAAACTTCAAGTCTGTTGGTGCTGGTGGCACTGACTGTTGGTTTTACACTCTTTCCCTACCGATACGATGGCGAACTTGTTGACCCTTTAGGGCTTTTTCACGGCTTTGGCCATGAAGCATTGATCGCGGTTTGCGCCTTGATGGTTGCCGGTCAGGGATTGGTGCGCACCGGTGCACTGGAGCCGATCGGTCGATTATTGGCGCGTTTCTGGGCGGTCAGCCCGATGTTTTCCCTGTTACTGACCCTGGTGCTGGGGGCATTTCTCAGTGCGTTCGTCAACAATGTCCCCATCGTCGTGCTGCTGCTGCCCATTCTGGTGAGCGTTGCGCTGCGTACCGGCAAACCCGCGTCCGGAATGCTGATGCCGATGGGGTTCGCCACCCTGGTCGGGGGCATGGGCACCACTATCGGCACCTCCACCAACCTGCTGGTCATTGCGGTGGCGGCTGATCTTGGCATGCGCCAGTTTCAGGTATTCGATTTCTTTCTCCCCGCTGCCATAGCCGCCAGTGTGGCAATCCTTTACTTGTGGCTGGTGGCGCCGCGCATTCTGCCTGAGCGTGTGGCGTCGCTGGATGACCGTTCCCCCCGCCTTTTTACTGCCCAACTGCATATTGAGGAGGGTGGTTTTGCCGATGGAAACAAGCTTTCCGAGCTGCAGAACAAGGTCGGTAAGAAAATGGATATCAGTGCTATCCGCCGTGGTGACATGTTGATCATGCCACTCCCGGATGCAACGCTCAGGGCCGGCGATCGACTGAGAATCTGCGATACGCCGGAGAACCTGACCGAGTTCGCCAGTGCACTGGGTGCCGCGTTGTTTGCCGGGGACGTTCGGGTGGATCAAGAGCACCCGCTGCGAGCCGACGATCAGCAGATCGCCGAGATCGTGGTGACGCAAGGCTCATTACTGGAAGGCTCCACCCTGGCCTATGCCAGACTGGCAGAACGTTACCATATGCTGATCCTGGCACTGCATCGCCCCGGGACAACGCTGCAGACCCTGAGTGCCGATTTAGGCGACCTGCAGCTGGGAATAGGCGATGTACTGCTGGTGCAAGGCAGCCAGGAGCAGATTGCGTCACTCAAGCAGAATGCCGAACTGCTGGTACTTGATGCCACCAGTGACTTGCCGCATACCCAGCGCGCCCCCGTGGCATTGACCATCATGGCGTTCATCATCGTTGTTGCAGCGCTTGGCCTGATACCGATCGCAATCAGCGCAGTGGCGGGTGTTTTGCTGATGATTCTCACCCATTGTCTGCGCTGGCAGGATGTGGTGCAGGCGTTGAGCGCCCCGGTGATCATGATCGTGGTGGCCAGTTTAGCCCTGGGTATGTCACTGCTGAAAACCGGCGGCGCCGGCTATCTGGCAGAGCTGTATGTTGCGCTGGCCGCAGGGGCATCGCCGTCCGTCATGCTCTCGGGGCTGATGCTGATAATGGCGATACTGACCAATATCGTGTCCAACAATGCGGCAGCGGTGATTGGTACGCCGATCGCTTTCAGTATCTCCCAGCAGTTGGGCTTGCCGCCCGAACCCTACGTGTTGGCGGTACTGTTTGGTGCCAATATGAGTTACGCCACCCCCATGGCTTACAAGACCAACCTGTTGGTCATGAGTGCGGGAGGTTACCGCTTTTCCGACTTCATGAGGGTGGGGATACCGCTAACCATTATCGTATGGCTGGTGCTGTCCTGGTTGTTGCCACGGCTGTATGGGCTTGGCTGATATTTTAAAAACAGAGGTCAAGCCGGCCGGCATAGAAGGCTGTCCCACGGAGGGCCGAAGGCCCGGAGTTGTACTGCCTGGCCTTGTTATGAGTTTGTGCCACCAATGCTGAATATTAGCACCATCATACCGAAGAAAAGCGCCATGTATGTATAAAAAATGCGCTTTAGAAATGTGCACTTCTTTATTAAGAGTTCATCTCCAATCTCAATTGCTTTGTCGCGAATTCAACTCCGAAGTGCAACACTCCCCGTTTCAAGCAGCTCTCAGATAGTCATCAAATACCTTCTGAGGCTGCTTGTAGCCAAGACATTTTCTTGGCCTCAAATTGAGACGTTGTTGTGCCAGCGCGATTTGCTCATCCGTGACCAACCTCAGATCGGTCCCTTTGGGGATATACTGGCGTAACAACCCATTGAAGTTCTCGTTCAGGCCTCTCTCCCAGGCGGCGTAGGCG
>NZ_JAILYN010000005.1 GCF_019795155.1 Marinobacterium arenosum
CTTGGCGACCATAGAGCCGTGGAACCACCTGATCCCATCCCGAACTCAGCAGTGAAACGTGGCATCGCCGATGGTAGTGTGGGGTCTCCCCATGTGAGAGTAGGTCATCGCCAAGCATCTAATCCCGAAGAACCCCAGTCGCCATGCGGCTGGGGTTTTTTCGTCCTGCCGGGGTTCGTAGCCGATCTGGCCTGCTGACCTGCCCCCAGTAACTAAACCACTTACTGCTTAGTAATGCCCGGTTGCCGTCCGTTGATGGTGATAGAGCAGGTTACGTGAGGTAGGCTTAGTCATATATTACGCAAAATATCTCCACCATCAGGTAACCTCCAGGCACAGAAGCTAAGATGCTGATCGACACCCATTGCCATCTGAATTTTCCGGTCTTTTCCGAGCGCCGGGCCGAGGTGATTACGGAGGCGGCGCGGCAGGGCGTCGGAAAAATTGTGGTGCCAGGGGTTAGCGCGAAAGGTTGGGCTGAACTGCTGAAGATGACCGAGAGTTCGGATGACCTCTTCCCGGCACTGGGGCTGCATCCCTGCTTTATCTCCGAACATAAGGATAGCGATCTGCGGCAGTTGGAAGAGATGCTGGCGGGCCATCGTGATTCTGTCGTAGCGGTGGGGGAGATCGGTCTGGACCTGTTTATCAGCGACCCGCAGTTCGAACAGCAGCTGGCGTTGTTCGAGGCTCAACTGGCGCTGGCCGAGCGGTTCGAGCTACCGGTGCTGCTGCATGTTCGTAAGGCCCACGATCAAGTGCTCGCCAGGCTGCGGCGCCTGAAGCTGCAGCGGGGAGGGATCGTGCATGCTTTCTCTGGCAGCCGGCAGCAGGCGGAGCACTATCTCAAACTCGGCTTTAAGTTGGGCTTTGGCGGTGCTATCAGCTACTCGCGGGCAACCAAGCTGCGCCGGCTGGCGGCTGAATTGCCGCTGGAGGCGCTGGTGTTGGAAACCGATGCACCGGACATGCCCTTGGCAGATTATCGGGACAGGCCTAATGAACCGGCCCGGGTGCGGCAGGTAGCCGAACTGATCGCAAGCCTGCGCGGTATCGAATTGCGGCAGGTAGCGGCAGTGACCTCGGCCACCGCCAGCTGCCTGCTAGGGCTCTGAGTTACTTGCCAGGGGTGTTATAGATATCGGCGTAGATGTCACCCAAGGTGTCCCAGACCACGCGGGTCTGCTCATTGATCGGCAGCCGATAATGATAGCGCTTACCGCTGATCGCTTGGACCGGATAGGCGTTATCCGGTGGCTGCAACACCAGCTTCATCAGGCTTACGCTGAAATTCGGGCCTTCGACCGTCTGGCCATAGGCCTCTTCGATCGGTTTCAACAGGTGGTTGGCGGTGTTAATGGGGGCCAGGTCCTGGCATCGATTACTGGTGCCTTTGCATAGCATTCGGCTGGCGGTGTCGAGGATGTAGTACTGGCTGCTACCGTCGTCCGCCGGCTTCAGGTCGTTCAACGACATACAGCCGGCTAGTGTCAGCGGCACCAGCATCAGTGGCAAAGCTGCTGCTCTCATGGTTAATCAATCCTTGTCTTACGAGAGCCGCAAGTCTATCACGGCATGCGCGGTTTGCCGCTTTCAAAAAGTTGGTGCTGCTCAATGCGCAGGTAATACCAGGCCTTTTCTGTGGCCGGGGTGATCGGGATGCGGTAGTGCTTCGGGCCCAGTTGTTCAACTTCGTACATCTGGTTGGGTGGCTGCAGCAGCAGTTCAACCAGCTGTTGGGCGTCCCATTCGTAGGACTCGGGGTGGATGCCGTAGGCTGCCGCGATGCGGTGTTCGTTGAAGGATGGAACGATCAGATTGAGGTCGTAACACAGGCTGGTGCCACGACAAAGCTCACCTTTTTCAAGGTCGACCGTGAAGTACTGCTGGCGTTCGCCCAACGCGGCACATCCGCCGAGCAGCAGTAGAGCGAGCAGTGCGGTAAACTTCATCGTTTTGGCCATCCATATGACACGTTTTGAGCTTAGCACATGTCGTCGAACGGATTCTCCACGCTCAGGTCGACCGGCTTGGCATAGCCCGGGAAATGAATCTGCTCGGCACTGATCGCCAGGTCCTCGCCGTTAAGTACATTGTGGTCGTACAGGTAGATCGGTCGGGCTTCGCCGCGAGTCGCACTCTGGTCATAACTCCCTGCCGCTTCCTTGACCTGCTGCTGCTTATCGAGGAATCGGTTCATCGCCTGCTGGCCGTGTCGCTGGGCCAGCAGTTTCTGGGTGATGTGCGGTGCCAAAACCGGTGCCGAGGCGTTGTTGCCACCGAAGCCCTTGGAGTTCAGCAGTACGCTGTCGATACCCTGAGTGCCGACCTCCAGGTGCTGCAGCGGGAACAGCAGGTTGGACTGGTGCACGTCTTCGGCGATCGCCGGCGTGGTCACCAAGCCCGGGACGTAGCCGTGGCTCCAGATACCGAGAGAGGTGGTCAGCTGGTCGCCGGCGGCGGTGCCCTGGGAGTGTCCCAGGTAAGCTTTGACGGCAGATACCGGCCACTGCTCGATCGCGAAGGCTTTGGCGATCTCGTTGATTACGTGCGACTCGGTGACACGGTTCTGCGGCGTGCTGGTACCGTGGGCCTGGACGAAACTGCGCTGTCGCAGTGACTCGTTGCCCAGCATCTGCTGGACCAGCGAGGCCGCCTTGCCAAGGGTGATGTAGTTGCCGACGCCCGGCGCAGAGATCGATTTCTTGTGGCCGTCGGCATTGACGAACACTTCGGGTACGGCGCCGAAGACCTGGGCGCCCATCTCAAGTGCCAGGTCATCGGCCATCAGTAGTACGAACTGGCTGGATTCACCCATCGTGAAGCCGCAGTTGTTGCCGAACGGCCGGCAGGCGCGGCGGTAGTCGTCGTCGCTCAATTTGCTGAGCTGATCCAGCGCCAGCAGATCCTTGTCTTCGGCCAGCGCGCCCATGGCGCGGAAACCTTCGATAATCTCCGGTACCACCGGTGCGTCGCTGCCGCCAACCAGTACCACCTTGCGGCGCCCGCTACGGATATCCTCGACACCGCTGCGCAGGTTGTACAGGAAGGTTGCGCAGGCCCCCAGCGCGCCACCGGTGGCGCCGACGCTGCCGAGCAGGTAGGCGTTGATGAAATCGGCCGGCATCTGCGCATAGCCCAACGGCATCTGCTTGGAGGTGGTGCGCTTACCGAGCACCGGGAACTTGAGCAGGCCGCCGAAGCCGAAATCGTCCAGTTGACCGATCGAGTTGCTGGCGTAGACCGCAATTTGGTCGGGACGCAGCCGATCGGCGATCTCGGCGAATGGAATGCCGCTGGAATAGAGCGCATCGGAGGCGCCGTACACGGTCATCTGCAGGTTGCGCGGATGGTTGCGCGACTGGTACAGCTTGCCAGGCTGGAAGCCGGTCGGCAGCATGCCGGCGGACTGGACCAGCGCCGGCTTGGAGTCCGGGAAGATCACATCCAGCTTACCCTCGACGCAGATATCGAACAGCCCGGGCGATGATTCAGAGACCTGCCAGTTGGCCGGAATTTGCTGGGGCATCTGCCGCTTGCGCAGCTGGAAACGGATCGGTCCCTCCGGGTTGCCGGCCAGCGCCGGCCGGTTGAACGGCACATGCTCGACGTCGAACCAGTCCGGGTGGATATGGCGGATCAGGGTGTTGTCGCGCACCTGTTGCTCGATCTCGGCGGCCAATTGGTCGGCGCCCACCCACTCGTCCTCGCTGTTGCGATAGCGGCCGTCTTGGTAACTGGTCAGCCCCATCAGGGTGGCCAGCCCGACAACGGTTTCTTGGCGCAGCTCCGTAGGCAGTTGATCCAGGATCAGGCGTCGGTAGGCATGGTGAAACGACGCGCGACCGGCGGGGTTGATACCGCCAAAACCAACAATAAGGGGTAGCTGTGCCAAGGGCTGGTCCTCGAGGTGGGTGTACTACGTGGGGTGCTATCTTTCTGACCTGTCATTTTATCGGTTGTTGGCAGGAGTGACTAGCGCAAATTGGCCGCTTGCGGGGGCTTCAGTTGCGGTTAACGGCTGGCTCACTAGACTTGAATTCTAATTAGGAACTCGTCTGTCCGACGGGAAATGAGAGGAAATTCATGCCATGAAGAAATTAACCACAGTGATCATGTTGGGCCTGCTGGCCAGCGGCTGTCAGACCATGGATCCCTACACCGGCGAGTCCAAGACCAGCAATACGGCAACCGGGACCGGTATCGGCGCGGTGGCCGGGGCGGTGCTGGGGGCGGCGGTGTCCAGTAAGAAGGATCGTGGTCGCGGGGCGTTGACCGGCGCATTGGTCGGCGGTGCGGTCGGCGGCGGTATCGGTCATTACATGGATAACCAGGAAGCCCAGCTGCGACAAGAGCTGGAAGCTACCGGTGTGCGGGTGCAGCGGGTAGGCGAAGATGCCATCCGGCTGATCATGCCGGGCAACATCACCTTCCAGCTGGATTCGGATCAGCTGCAGCCGCAGTTCTATCCAACGCTGGACTCGGTGGTCAAAGTGCTGACCAAGTATGACCGCAGCCTGATCGATGTGGCCGGATATACCGACAGCAGTGGCTCTTTCGAGTACAACCAGCAACTGTCGGAACGTCGTGCCTACAGCGTGGCGGACTATCTGGTCGGACAGGGTTTGCTGGCAACGCGGATCAGCTCGCACGGCTTCGGTGAGCGTTACCCAATCGCCGATAACGGCTCTGCTGCGGGCCGGGCGGCTAACCGCCGGGTGGAGATCAATATCCGGGGTCAGATCTGAAGGACCTGACCCGGCGGAAAGCGAAGGCGTTTAGCCTTCGCTCTGCTCAAAGCGAGCCAGCAGGCCTTGCAGTCGGCTGACCGACTGGGTCTGCTGCTGTTCCAGCGAGGCCTTCTCTTCCCTCAGTTCGCTGACTTCCATGCGCAGCAGCTCCACTTCGTCCAGCAGCTGGCCAATCTTGCTTTCCAGTTGTTCCAACAGTTCGTTTTGCATAGCTCGTTCCGATACCCTGTATTCGTCAAAGGGCGTGATTATAGGGCAGCGCGGCCACGCTGCAAGCGGCTTACCAGGACTTTACGATATCGTCGGGGCGAATGTTCATGCTGCCTGAATCGGCACTTAACCGGCCCACCGCAAAGGTCGGTTGCAGCTCTTCGATGGTAACTGTCACGCGGCTGTTGCTGAGCTGGCTGACTGACTGCAGACCATTGGCGGTATAGGCGGTGGAGCGGCGGTAAACGGTCAGCCGGTCGCCGACATGGAGGCCGTCCAGTTCGCCAGCATTGATCCAGACCCGCTTGTCCTCGGTACGGGTGATCCGGGCCGAGAAGGGGCGGCAGCGTAGTTGGTCGGTTAGCTCCCGGTCGATCTCGCCAAGCAGCTTGCCGACCGCGTGGCCATAATTGGTCTTGGCGAAGGCGGCGGTATTGAAGCCGGTACGTCGCTCCGGCTCATAATGCCAGAGCCCGGCGGTCTGGTAGCGTTTTTGCCACAGCAGGGCGCCGGAGAAGCCTTCATGGATGAACAGGTCCAGCGCAAACACCCGCAGGTGTTTCTTGCTCTTGTAGTCCAGCCGGTTATACAGGTCGATGAAGAAATTCTGCTCGTTGACGGTGTCCGGGTTCTGCATCGACAGGTCGCGGATCACCCCGGAAACGATGTACTGAACATCCAGATTCTGGCTGTTGGCGACCACGGTGGTCAGCACGCCGTCGCTGAGTTGACGGCTGGAGGCGATCTGCAGGTCCGGGTGTAGGTTCAGGTGGCCGGCGTTCAATGCCTGCAGGAAGTCGGCGTCGTTCAGGCGACGGTAGAGCTGTTCGGCCAGGCCGCTTTCGATATCGTGCAGCGCGCCCAGGCTGGCCTGGGCCGGGGTCTGCAGCGGGAAGGCGGCGACTGCCACCGATTTTCGATAGCTATTGCCATTGCCATTGCCATTGCCGTTGCTGCAACCCTGGTCGGTGATCACCTCGGCACGGATACGGACGATGAACTGGCGGCCCTCTACCTTCTTGTCGAGGATCTCTATATTGCTGACCTTGCCGAGGGTGGCGATCCGCATGTCGTCGATTTCGAGAATTCCGTCGCGTACCTGCTGGTTGCTGCTGACATAGACCGCACCCTGCATCGCCGCCTGCTGGGCGGCGTCCTGGATGGCGGCTTCGCGGGCCGCGACCAGGTCGTTGTTGAAAATCAGTGCGCGGCCTTCGGCGACCACCGAAACCGCCTGCGCCAGTTGTGCGGTGAGCAGGCCGAACAGGCAGATGAACAAAGGGAGCAGGGCGCGTAGCATGAACGGGTTTCCGCAGGTTTGAAACTGGCAACAGTATGCAAATTAACCACTGGTTGCAACGCCTGCGGTCTTACTGGGCCTGGCTTTTGTGGTAGATTGGGGCCGGTTAATCGGAGAGCCTTGAATGAGATTGATACTGTTACCGCTACTGGGCCTGCTGTTGGTCGGTTGCGGCGTTGAGCGGGGGCTGCTGAGCCCGGCAGAGCCTGAGCCTGTTGCGCCGGTAACCGAGCCGGTTGAGCCGCCCGAGCCGGTGATTGGCGAGGTTATCGGCCTGCCGGATGGCTCCCCGACGCTGGACCCGGTCAGCCAGGCGGTGCGGCAGATGGGCGAACAGCTGATGCTGGGACTGCACGAGAATCGGGTCAAACGGATGCCGATGGCGATTCTACCGTTCGTCGAGCGGCCGGCGGTGGCCTCCGATAACCGGTTCGGTGAGCGGATCAGCGAAGCGTTCATCTTCCAGTTGCAGCAGCGCGGCTACAACCTGGTCGATTACCGGGCGGTCAGCATGATCACCACTGCCAAGCCGGCATTGGACGCCCAGCAGCTGTCGGGCCTGCGCAACCGTTTTCGGATCTATTTCGTATTGACCGGTACCTATGTCCGCTATCCGGATGGCATCGTGGTCAACGCACGGGTGCTGGATACCACCACCCGGCAGGTACTGGCGACCGGCCAGACCCATATAGCCAACGATCGGCTGGAGGGCGCGTTGCCCGGCTACGACCCGCTGACCGCCCAGCGCCGCGGGATGATCGTGGAAAACAGCGATGGGCCGACGGGACATTAACAGGTGAAAGCGATGAAAACTGCAGTACGCGCTTTGGCGCTGGTCGGCCTGACGGGGTTGCTCGGCGGTTGCGAGACCATGACCGAGTCGATGAAGGAGGTCGCCTCGTCGCTGCCCGCGCCGGCGGAGCAGATGTCGCCCAATGATCAGGTGCTGGAATCCAACTGGGTGCAGGCGACCGGCTATGCGCCGATCAGCCTGCAGCCGGGCCAGACGCCGCAGCACAAGATGATCATGGCGATGCGGGCGTCAAAGTTGCGCGCCTATCAGGAGCTGGCGGCGATCGTGCATGGTCAGTACCTGTTCGGTACCACCCAGGTAAAGGATATGGTGGTGCAGAGTGATCAGTTCAAGACCGCGGTGGCCGGCATTGTGCGCGGCGCGCGGGTGGTCAAGGTGTTCCCGGTGCAGGATGACGTCTACGCCACTACTCTGGAGATCGATCTGAACCAGGTGCAGCGCGCCTGGGTTGAAACCGCCCCCGAAGGGGCGACGGTCGGGGTCAGCCCTTCGGACTCTTCGACTGAGTTTCATTGAACCGGGCCAGCTGTTCGGCGCTGGCCTCGGCCTGGTGCTTCTCTTTCCAGGCGGCATAGGGTTCGCCGTAGACCCGTTCCCGGGCCGCCTCATAGTCCACTTCAACGCCGCGCTCCTGCGCCGCGGCTACATACCACTTCGACAGGCAGTTGCGGCAGAAGCCGGCCAGGTTCATCAGCTCGATATTCTGCACATCCTTGCGGCTGTCCAGGTGTTCCAGCAGGCGGCGGAACACCGCCGCTTCGATCTCGGTTTGGGTTTGTTTATCCATCGGTAGGCCTTTATAGCAGCTCCAGCAGTATCCGCTCGTCCAGCTGGTTGCAGAGATCGTCCTGCAGCCGGTGGCACAGCTCGGGATCGGAGATCGGCTGGCCATCGGCGTCGGTGATGAAGAAGAAATCCTCCACCCGTTCGCCGACGCTGGATATCTTGGCGGTACGTACGCTGATATTGTGATTGACGAAGATCCGGCCGATCCGGGCCAGCAGGCCGGGGCGGTCCGGGGTCTGTACCTCCAGCACCGTCATGTGGCTGGAGGGGTCGTTGCTCAGCCGTACGGTGGTCGGGGTGGCGAACAGTTTCAGCTGGCGCGGTACCCGGCGCTGGATGATCTCCGGATAGTCTTCCGGATTGTCCAGCTCCTCGACCAGGCGTTGTTCGATCTCGGCCAACTGCTCGGGATTTTCCGACAGCGGCTGGTTGTCCTCGGTCAGCACCGTGTAGGTGTTCAGAGTATGGCCGTCGTCGGCGAAGATGATACGGGCGTCCTGGATGTTCAGGTTGAGCTGGTCGAGGGTGGCCACCGTGGCAGCGAACAGGTTGGGCAGGTCGCGGCTGTAGATGAAAATTTCGGTGGCGCCTTCGTAGAGCCTGTGCGACGTCTGGCGGATCAACACCAGTGGTTTGTCGTCCGACGGGGTGTGCTCGAGGATGGCGCCGGTGTGCCAGGCGATGCTCTGCGCGGTTTCACGCAGGAAGTAGTCGTCGCCCAGGGTGCTCCAGAGTTCCAGAATGGCACTTTCACGCAAGCCGTGGCGCAGCAGCGTGGCCATGGCTTCGTACTGGATCTGCTCGATCCGGTCTTCCTTGTTGATCGGATTTTCCAATCCGCGACGCAACGCCCGCTTGGTCTCGGTATATAGCTGACGCAGCAGCGAGGCGCGCCAGCTGTTCCACAGGCTGTGGTTGGTGGCGTTGATATCGGCCACGGTCAGCGTGTACAGATAGTCGAGGTGGACCAGGTCATGCACCTGCATGGCGAAGTGGTGGATCACCTCGGGGTCGGAGATATCCTTGCGCTGGGCGGTCATCGACATCAGCAGGTGGTTTTTCACCAGCCAGGCCACCAGTTGGGCGTCCCATCGGCCAAGATGGTGGCGCTCGCAGAACGCCAGTGCGTCTTCAGCCCCGAGTTCCGAATGGTCGCCACCGCGGCCTTTGGCTACGTCGTGATAGAGGCCGGCGATGTACAGCAGCTCGATCTTCGGCAGCTGGTTGACGATACGGTGGGCGATCGGGAACTGCTCGCGGAAATCCCGGTGGCGGAACTGGCGCATCTTCTGGATCACTTTCAGGGTGTGCGCATCCACGGTGAAGATGTGAAACAGGTCATGCTGCATCTGGCCGACGATGCGGCCGAACTCCGGCAGGTAGCGGCCGAGAATGCCGTAGCGGTTCATCCGTTTCAGCTCGGTGGAGACCCGGTCCGGTGAGCGCAGCAGTTCCATGAACAGCGAGGTGTTGCGTATATCGCTGCGGAATTCGTCGTCGATCAGGTAACGATGATCGCGAATCAGCCGGATGCTGGATGCGCGAACCCCTTTCACTTCCGAGTGGGCGGCCAGCAGAACGAATAGTTCCATCAGGGCGAACGGGTTGTGTTCGAACACCTTGTCGTAGGTGACTTCCAGGTAATCGTTGTGGATCTGGAAGCGCTTGTTGAGCGGTTTGATCACCGGTTCTTCGTCAACCCGCAGGATCGCCTCGTCGAAATATTGCAGCAGCAGGTCGTTGAACTCCGCCATCGCCTTGGCGACCCGGTAGTACTTGCTCATGAACTGCTCGACCGCCAGCGCGCCCTCCTGGTCCTCGTAGCCGAAGAACTCCGCCAGGCTGCGCTGGTGGTCGAACAGCAAGCGGTCTTCGCGCCGTCCGCACAACATGTGCAGCGCGTAACGTACGCTCCAGAGATAGCGTTCGCCCTTGTTCAGAGTGTCCAGTTCAGATTCGGTCAGGAAGCCGTGGTCGACCAGGTTACGGATGAAAGTGGCACCGAAATGGCGCTTGGCCACCCAGCCGACGGTCTGCAGGTCGCGCAGGCCGCCCGGCGAGTTCTTGACGTTGGGTTCCAGGTTGTACTCGGTGTTGTTGGTCTTCTCATGGCGTTCGCGCTGCTCCTGCAACTTGGCCAGGAAGAACTCCTTGTCGCTCCAGGCGTCGTCGGAGGTGACCCGCTGGTACATCTGCTCCTGCAGTGCGCTGTTGCCTACCAGGGTGCGCGACTCGATCAGGTTGGTGGCGATGGTGATGTCGTTGCGGGCCTCCTGGTAGCACTCCTCGATGGTGCGTACGCTGGAGCCGATATCCAGGTTCAGATCCCACAGCAGGGTCAGGAAGCCGCTGATCGCCTCCTGGTGATCTTCCGCCGTCACCCCATCTAGCAGGATCAGGATGTCGACGTCCGATTTGGGGTGCAACTCGCCGCGGCCGTAGCCGCCCACGGCGATCAGCGCGATATGGCGTGCGGCGGGCCAGTTGAACAGCCCCCAGCTGGCGGCCAATACCTGATCGACCACCCAGGCGCGACCGTAGATCAGTTTGCGGATATCCTGGCCGGCGCGGAAGCGCTCGTCCATCCGTTGCTGGGCCAGCTTCAGCGCCTGCTTCAATACCGGCAGCGGTCGTTTGCTGTCGGCCAGTTCACGCTGCAGCTGGACCGGGTCCAGCAGATCGTTGTCCGGGATCAGGTGTGGTATCGACATGGCCGCCTGCTTAGGGATAGCCCCTGTTAGAACGATTCTTCGGATCGCTTGGTCAAGACTTCGTAGCCGTCGGCGGTCACCAGGATGGTGTGCTCCCACTGGGCGGACAGCCGTCGGTCAACGGTTTCGACAGTCCAGCCATCCTTCTTGGATAGCTTCACGTGGCGTTTGCCGGCGTTGATCATCGGTTCGATGGTAAAGCACATGCCTTCTTGCAGCTCGACGCCGGTGCCCGGCTTGCCGTAATGCACCACCTGGGGTTCCTCGTGGAACTCCTTGCCGATGCCGTGCCCGCAGTATTCCCGCACCACCGTGTAGTGGTTGCCTTCGGCGTGTTGCTGGATTACGTGGCCGATATCACCCAGCCGGGCGCCCGGTTTGACCAGTTCGATACCCTTGTACAGGCATTCCAGGGTGACGTCTACCAGGCGGCGGGCGTGCGGCAGCTCCTTGCCGACGAAGAACATCTTGCTGGTATCGCCGTGATATCCGTCTTTAATGACAGTGATGTCGATATTGATGATATCGCCGCTCTTCAGCGGTTTGTCGTTCGGGATGCCGTGGCAGACCACCTGGTTGATCGAGGTGCAGATCGACTTCGGGAAGCCGTGATAGTTGAGCGGTGCCGGAATCGCCTGTTGCTCGTTGACGATGTAGTCGTGGCAGATGCGGTCCAGTTCGTTGGTGGTAACGCCCGGCTTGACGTGCGGCTCGATCATCTCCAGGACTTCGGCCGCCAATCGGCCGGCCACCCGCATCTTTTCGATTTCGGCAGGAGTTTTAATGGTAATGCTCATGATGTCCTTAACTAATCAGTTGGGAGCCGCTGCCGGATGCAGGGCGTCGCTCTGAGGGCGATTGTAGCAACCGGGGCGCGCCAAGCCAAAGCGGCGCTTTAATCCGCATCCGGCTTGTGGTATAAATTCGCGCTCCAAAATTGCGCTGTGCGCAAAAAACACACATACGTCGACACGCCGGCCAGGGTGCCGCTTGCGGTTTGGTTGGTGGGGCGTATGGAGGCATTAACCCAATCATAAGGCAATACAATGGCTAAAATTAGCATGCGTGACCTGCTGAAAGCAGGCGTTCACTTCGGTCACCAGACTCGCTACTGGAACCCGAAAATGTCCAAGTACATCTTCGGCGCCCGTAACAAGATTCATATCATCAACCTGGAACACACTCTGCCGGCGCTGAATGGCGCACTGGACGTTATCCAGGGTATGGCTGCCAACAAGAACAAAGTACTGTTCGTTGGTACCAAGCGCGCTGCCGCCAAAATCGTTAAAGAAGAAGCGAGCCGTGCAGCTATGCCGTACGTCAACCACCGTTGGCTGGGTGGTATGCTGACCAACTACAAGACCATCCGTCAGTCTATCCGTCGTCTGCGCGACCTGGAATCCCAGAGCCAGGACGGTACTTTCGAGAAACTGACCAAGAAAGAAGCCCTGATGCGTCAGCGCGAGATGGAGAAGCTGGAACGCTCCATCGGCGGTATCAAGGAAATGGGTGGTCTGCCGGACGCTCTGTTCGTTATCGACGTTGATCACGAGCGTATCGCTGTCAACGAAGCGAACAAGCTGGGCATCCCGGTAATCGGCGTTGTCGATACCAACAGCAACCCGGACGGCATCGATTACGTGATCCCGGGTAACGACGACGCGCTGCGCGCTATCCAGATCTACGTTAAAGGTGCTGCCGACGCTTGCGTTGAAGGTGCTAGCGTTGCTGGTGGCGACAAGAACGAATTCGTCGAAGTTGAAGAGCAGGACGCGGCTGCCGAGTAATCGGTCTGTCAACTGAGTCTATTAGTCTCTTCAGGCTGATTTGAAGGGGAGCCGAACGCTCCCCTTTTTTGAATTTACAGACTAACGCTTGAATCTATTTAGAGGTATCCGACATGGCATTCTCTGCTAAGGACGTAAAAGAACTGCGCGACCGCACTGGCCTGGGCATGATGGAGTGTAAAAAAGCTCTGACAGAAGCCGGCGGTGACATCGAAGCGGCAATCGAAGAGCTGCGTAAAGCGTCCGGTATGAAAGCTGCCAAGAAAGCCAGCCGTACCGCTGCCGACGGCGTTGTCGCCGTTAAAGTTGCTGCTGACAATAGCTACGCCGTGGCTGTGGAAGTGAACTCCGAGACTGACTTTGTTGCCCGTGACGAAGGCTTCCTGGCGTTTGTTGATTCCGTCGCGGTAAAAGCGTTCGAAAGCAAGGCTACCGATGTGGCTGCCCTGATGGCCGGCGAGCTGGAATCTGCCCGTGAAGCGCTGGTTCAGAAGATCGGTGAAAACATCACTGTACGCCGCCTGGTCCTGGTTGAAGGTGGTGTGGTTGATGCGTACGTGCACAGCAATGCCAAGATTGCTGCAATCGTCGAGCTGGAAGGCGGCAACGCTGAGACAGCCAAAGACATCGCCATGCACGTAACCGCTGTGAACCCGCAGGTGGTTAGCAAGGAAGATATGCCGGAAGACGTGGTTGCCAAGGAGAAAGAGATCATCCTGGCGCAGCCGGACATGGCTAGTAAGCCGGCAGACATCGCTGAGAAGATGGTTGTTGGTCGTATCAACAAATTCCTGGCTGAAAACAGCCTGGTCGAGCAGCCGTTCGTCAAGAACCCGGATCTGAAAGTGGGTCAGTACGCTAAAGAGGCGGGTGCTGTTGTTAAATCCTTCGTGCGCATCGAAGTAGGCGAAGGTATCGAAGTGGAACAGGTCGATTTCGCAGCGGAAGTGGCTGCTCAGCTGAAAGGCTGATTCGTCTGTACCCGGCGGTTACGCGCGCTCGGCGTGCGTAACCGTTTCCTATCCTGCTACACTCTTGTACTCTCATTCCCAGCGGAGAACCGTGCATGCCTGCCAGCGAAAAACATTCCCGATATAAACGCATTCTGCTGAAACTTTCCGGTGAGGCCCTGATGGGCGATGAGAATTTCGGGATAGATCCGAAAGTGCTCAATCGCATGGCGCTGGAAATTGGTCAGTTGGTGGGGATCGGTGTCCAGGTAGGGATGGTGATTGGTGGTGGTAACCTGTTCCGTGGCGCGGCGCTCAGCGCAGCCGGTATGGATCGGGTGACCGGCGACCACATGGGGATGCTGGCCACGGTGATGAATGCCTTGGCGATGCGTGATGCGCTGGAGCGCAGTAATATCGGAACCCGGGTGATGTCGGCGATTCCGATGAGCGGTGTGGTGGATCACTATGACCGTCGCCATGCGATGCGAGCCCTGAGCCAGGGGGATGTGGTAATCTTCTCGGCCGGTACCGGTAATCCGTTCTTTACCACCGACTCTGCTGCCTGTCTGCGCGGTATCGAGGTGGAAGCGGATGTGGTGCTGAAGGCGACCAAGGTGGACGGTGTTTACACCTCCGACCCGATGAAAGACCCGACTGCGACGCTGTACCGTCATCTGACCTTCGATGAGGTGCTGGAGCGACAGCTGGGCGTAATGGATTTGACGGCGATCTGTCTGACCCGTGATCACGATATGCCGGTGCGCGTGTTCAATATGAACAAGCCGGGTGCGCTGGTAAATCTGGTGGTGGGCGGTGACGAGGGAACGCTGATTGATTGCGGTAAAGCAGCAGGAGAGAGCAATGCTGAATGAAATTACCCAAGACGCCGACGCGCGCATGAAGAAAAGTGTCGAGGCGCTGGTTGATAACTTGAAAAAGATCCGTACTGGCCGCGCCCACCCGAGCATTCTGGATGGCGTGCTGGTGCCTTACTACGGTTCCGATGTGCCGATCACCCAGGTGGCCAACGTATCGGTCGAGGACGCCCGTACTCTGAGCATCTCTCCGTGGGAAAAGCAGATGGTCGGCCCGATCGAAAAAGCGATCATGAAGTCCGACCTGGGGCTGAACCCGGCCACTGCGGGCGAGGTGATCCGTGTGCCGATGCCGGCACTGACCGAGGAGACCCGTAAGGGCTACATCCGTCAAGCGCGTCAGGAAGCGGAAAATGGCAAGGTGGCCATCCGCAATATCCGCCGTGATGCCAACGGCGATATCAAGGAACTCCTGAAAGAGAAGGAGATCACCGAGGACGAGCAGCGTCGCGGTGAAGATCAGATCCAGAAGCTGACCGACAAGTATGTCGCTGAAGTCGACAGCCTGTTGGAGCATAAAGAAAAAGATCTGATGGAAATCTAAGGCTTGGCGGGGCCGAAAGGCTCCGCGACTTCCTGCATGTCTGCCAACGACTCATTGTCTCTCCCCGCCGATAAGGTGCCGCCGCGGCATATTGCGATCATCATGGATGGCAATAACCGCTGGGCCAAGGCGCGTAAACTCCCCGGTATCGCCGGCCATAAGGCCGGTGTCGACGCAGTCCGTGAGGTGATCAGGGGCTGTATCGAGCTGGGGGTGGAAGCCCTGACGCTGTTTGCTTTCAGCTCCGAAAACTGGCGCCGCCCTCCGTTGGAGGTGAAGGCGTTGATGGAGCTGTTCAAGCTGGCGCTGGATCACGAAGCCAAGAAGCTGCATAAGAACAATATCCGTCTGCGGGTGCTGGGTGACCTGTCGGCGTTCAGCGACGGGTTGCAGCGTCGCATTGCGGCTGCCGAGGCGTTGACCGCCGGCAATACCGGCCTGCAGCTGAATATCGCTGCCAACTACGGTGGTCGCTGGGATATCGTTCAGGCTGCCCGCAAATTGGCACAGCGCTGTGCCGATGGCGGGCTGCAGGTCGAGCAGATCGATGAATCGCTGTTCGCCGGACAGTTGTCCACCGACGGCCTGCCGGAGCCGGATCTCTGTATCCGTACCGGTGGCGAGCAACGGGTCAGCAACTTCCTGATCTGGCAGTTCGCGTACGCCGAGTTTTATTTCACCGATACCTACTGGCCGGATTTTGATCGTCAGGCGCTGCGGGCATCGGTGCTCGATTATTGCAGTCGTCAACGTCGTTTCGGCCGTACCTCGGAGCAGGTGGAGGCCGGCGACGATGCTTAAAAAACGCCTTCTGACCGCGCTGGTGCTGGCGCCGCTGGTGCTTTGGTCGCTGTTCTATCTCTCGTTGGAGCAGCTGCTGGTATTAGTCGACCTGGTGCTGCTGCTGGCCGCCTGGGAGTGGTCGGCTCTTGCCGGCCTGGGGCGGCGGCTGTACCGGCTGGGTTACGTTGCCAGCCATGCTGTGCTGCTGGCGGTGATGCACGCGCAGATCGACCGGGTGCCCTCGCCCGGGTTGTTTGTCGCGCCGCTGATACTCTGGGCGGTGGCGCTCTGGTGGGTGGTGCGCTATCCGGCCGCCGGGCTTTGGCGTTACACGCCGGTACGGGGTGCCGCCGGCTACCTGGTGCTGTTGCCCTGCTGGTTCGCATTCGTGGTGGTCAAATCTCACCCCTGGGCCGACCAGCTACTATTGTTGCTGGTGTTGCTGGTCTGGGGAGCCGATATCGGTGCCTATTTCGCCGGCAAGAATTTTGGTCGTACCAAGCTGGCCCGGGTCAGCCCCGGCAAAACCCGCGAAGGGGTCTATGGCGGCCTGTTGACCTGCCTGCTGATTGCGCTGGGCTCGGCCTACTGGCTTGAACTTCCGCTGCTGGCCGCAGTCTACCTGTTGCTGTTGGCGCTGATGACCGGCCTGATTTCGGTACTCGGCGACCTGTTTGAAAGTATGTTGAAGCGGCACTGCGGGCTGAAGGACAGCGGGCGTCTGCTGCCTGGCCATGGCGGGGTGATGGACCGTATCGACAGCCTGACGGCGGCCGCGCCGCTATTTGCCATCGGCATTCAGTTTCTGCCTGCCAGCTGAAAAGTGACACCCTATGTTTGATCTGTTGCAGACCATCTTGGCCACCCTGGTAACGCTGGGGCTTCTGGTCACTATCCACGAGTGGGGCCACTTCTGGGTCGCGCGCCGTTGCGGCGTCCGGGTGCTGCGTTTCTCTGTCGGCTTCGGCAAACCACTCTATACCCGCAAGGACCGCCATGGCACCGAGTTCGTGGTGGCGGCGGTTCCGCTGGGTGGCTACGTGCGGATGCTCGACGAACGCGAGGGGCCGGTGCCGGCCGATCTGAGAGATCAAGCATTCAATACCAAGCCGTTGTGGCAGCGCACCGCGGTGGTGGCGGCTGGACCGCTGGTCAACCTGTTGTTCGCGGTGCTGGCCTACTGGTTGATGTTCGTGGTTGGGGTGACCGTGCTCCGGCCGGTGATCGGCGAATTGACGCCGGGCTCGCCGGCGGCAGAAGCGCAGCTGCCGACCGGCTATGAGGTGGTGGCACTGAACGGCCGGCAGACCGACTCCTGGGATGAACTGAACCTGCGGCTGGCGGCCTGGATCGGCGAGAGCGGTCGGGTCGAGCTGGATCTGCGCCATTCCGAGCGCCAGGAGCTGCGCCGGGTCAGTGTGTCGCTGCACGAATGGCAGGTGGATGTGGAAACCGAGAGCCCGTTGTCGGCCTTTGGTATCGTGCCCTGGCGACCGCCGGTACCACCGGTGATCGGTCAATTGTTGCCGGACGGTCGAGCCGTTGGCGCGGGGCTGCAGTTGGGCGACCGGGTGCTGAGCATCGATGGTCTGCCGGTAGCGAGCTGGCAACAGTTGGTCGAGATGGTACAGGCGGCCCCTGATCGGGAGTTGTTGTTCGACGTCGAACGCCAGGGGCGGGTCCTTTCCATTGCCGTCCTGCCAGCGGTACGCGTGGCGGAGGATGGGCGTGAGATAGGTTATGTCGGAGCCGGGGTCCAGCCGGTCAGCTGGCCCGACTCGATGTATGCCGAGCGTCAGCTGGGACTGGTCGATGGTCTGCTGGCGGGACTGGTTAAAACCGGCCAGATGATCAGCCTGATACTGGAGTCGATCTGGAAGATGATCGAGGGTGTGATCTCGGTAAAAAACTTGAGCGGCCCGATAACCATTGCTAAAGTGGCGGGTGCTTCAGCGGCCTCGGGTCTCGAGGCGTTCGTCGGCTTTCTGGCCTATCTGAGTATCAGCCTGGGTGTTCTCAACCTGCTGCCGATTCCGATGTTGGATGGCGGGCACCTGTTTTACTACCTGATTGAGGCGGTACGCGGTAAACCGGTTGGCGAACGGGTCCAGATGATGGGCTTGAAGATCGGCATGGCGATCCTGTTTTCGCTGATGGCGGTAGCAATATTCAATGATGTCGCAAGACTTTGATAAGCGGCGGACAGTCTTTCTTTAAACGGACAAGAAGTACTACATGAAACGCGGGATTCGGTTTCTGGCTGCGCTGGCATTGCTGGCTGCAATGGCGCAAAACGCATTCGCTTTTAAAGTCACGGATATTCGCCTTGAAGGCTTGCAAAGGGTTTCCCCCGGCATTGTATTCCGCAACTTTCCCCTGACCGCTGGTGACGAGGTTGACTCGCAAGCGCTGGCCGACGCTGTGCGTCGTTTGTTCCGTTCCGGCTATTTCGATGATATCGAGGTGCTGCGCGATGGTGATGCGTTGGTGCTGCAGCTGCATGAGCGGCCGGCGATCAGCAAGATCAAGATCGACGGTAACAGCGTTATCGAGACCGAAGACCTGATCAACGGTTTGAAGGAAAGCGGCCTGCAGGAGGGCGATGTCTTCAAGCGCGCCACCCTGGAAAAGATCCGTGGCGACCTGGTGCGGGTGTATGCCTCCCAGGGCCGTTACGGAGCAGTGGTCAATACCGAGGTTGAGCGCTCCCCCGGTAACCGTGTGGTACTCAATATCACCATCAATGAAGGCAAGGTCGCCGCGATCCAGCATATCAACATCGTTGGTAACGAGCTGTTCAGCGACGAAGAACTGCGCGACCTGTTCTCGCTGAAACTGACCAATTTCTGGAGTTTCTACAAGAAGGACGATCTCTACTCCCGCCAGAAATTGGCCGGAGATCTGGAGCAGCTGCGCTCCTTCTACATGGATAAGGGCTACCTGAACTTCGCGGTCAACTCCACCCAGGTATCGATTACGCCGGACCGCAAGCATATCTATATCACCGTCAATATTCAGGAAGGTGAGCAGTACCGGGTACGTGATGTCGACCTGTCCGGCGAGATGGTGGTGCCGGAATCGGAGCTGAAGACAGAGCTGCAACTCAAGGCCGGCGAACTTTTCTCCCGCCGTAAGATGACCGACAGCCGCGAGGCGTTGGTTAAGCGGCTGGGTAACGACGGCTATATGTTTGCCAACGTGACGCCGGTACCGGAAGTTCACGAAGAGGACAAGAGCGTCTCCATCCGTTACCTGATCGATCCGGGTAAACGCACCTATGTCCGCCGCATCAATATCAAGGGCAACACCAAGACCGCCGATGTGGTGGTCCGCCAGAATATGCAGCAGATGGAAGCGGCGCAGGCGTCCAGCGCCGCCATCGAGCGCTCCAAAGTGAAATTGGAGCAGACCGGTTTCTTCCGCACCGTCAACGTGGAAACCCGGCCGGTGCCCGGTACCGACGATCAGGTCGACCTGGAATACACGGTGGAAGAGCAGCAGTCCGGCTCGCTCGGTGCCAGCGTCGGCTTCTCGCAGAACAGTGGCCTGATCCTCAACCTAAGTGTTACCCAGGACAACTTCCTCGGCAGCGGCAAGAAGGTCGCCTTTGCGATCAGCAACAGCGATACCCTGACTGAATACAGCTTCAGCCAGCTCGATCCGTACTATACGGTCGACGGCGTCAGCCGCGGTTACGAACTCTACTACCGTGAGCGCGACTTCGACGAGGACGATGTCAGTGCCTACACCACCGACGAACTGGGTGGCGGTATCAATTTCGGCTATCCGATCGACGACTTCCAGCGGCTGAGTTTCGGCGCCAACGTAGAGCTGGTGTCGATCAACACCGCGATCACCACACCGCAGGAGATCCTCGACTTTATCGACAACGAGGGCGACAGTTACGCCAACCTGATCTTCAAGGCGGGTTGGCGGGATAACCACCTCAACCGTGGTTTCTTCCCGAGTCGGGGCTATTCTCAGAGCGCCAGCATCGAGTTGTCGGCGCCGGGCAGTGACCTGGCCTACTACCGCAGCCAGTACAACTACAAGAGCTACTATCCGCTGGACAGGGATGAAGGCTGGATCCTGTCGCTCCGTACCCGTCTTGGCTATGCCGATGACCTGGGTTCCAACGAATTTCCGTTCTATAAGCATTTCTTTGCCGGTGGCCTGCGCACGGTCCGTGGCTTCAAGTCCAACAGCCTTGGACCGAAGGGCAGCCCGCAGGCGGGCAGCAATGAAGAGCCTGATCCGTTCGGCGGCAATATCCTGATCACCGGCGGTGCGGAGATGATCTTCCCGGTGCCGTTCGTCAAGGATCAAACCGGTTTGCGTACCCTGGTGTTCTTCGACGCCGGTAACGTGTTCGATACCAGCTGTGCGTCCGGCAACAGTAACTGTGACGAGGGGATCCAGTTCGACGAGATCCGTTATTCGGTCGGTTTCGGTCTCAGCTGGCTGACGCCGGTTGGGCCGCTCTCATTTGCCATTTCGCAGCCGCTGAACGACGAAGCGGACGACGATGTCGAGCAGTTCCAGTTCGCGCTCGGCCAAACCTTCTAACCTGAGGAGTTGTCATGAAATTGCTACGCGTATCCGTACTGGCGTTGGCGGCGTTGTTCAGCCTGCCGGCACTGGCCGAAAAAGTGGCGGTACTGGGTATCCAGGAGGCTTTGCTCAGCTCTCAGGCGGCGAAGGATTTCCGGCTCGAGCTGCAGCAGCAGCTGTCGGCTGACGAAAAACAGCTGGCCGAGCTGGAAAAGCAGGCCAAGGCGGCGCGCGACAAGGTGCAGAAGAACAAGGACCTGGTCGCCAAGGATGAACTGAAGCAGATGAACCTGCAGTTCCAGAAGGTATTCGCCGAATACCAGCGTCAGGGGCAGGCGCTGCAGCAGAAACGCGCCCAGGCGGAGCAGGCGTTTCTGGCGCAGATGCGGCCGAAGCTGGATACTGTAATCCGCCAACTGATCGAGCAGGAACAGTACGATCTGGTGGTCGCCAAGCAGGCGACGCTGTTCGCCAAGAAAGAGCTGGATATTACCGCTCGCGTGGTTGAACTGCTGAACAAGCAGCCGTAACGCCTATGAGTGCCGAGCAGCTGACACTGCAGCGAATCGCTGAGTTGGTTGGCGGGACCCTGCATGGCGATCCCGACTATCCGATCAGTGGCATCGCAACCTTGGAGAGCGCTGGCCCCCAGCAGCTCTCCTTTTTGTCTAATGTGCGCTACAGCGAGCAGCTGGTCAGCACCCGGGCGGGCGCCGTACTACTAAGCAGCGAATATCTGGCGAAGGCACCGGGCCAGGCGATCGAGGTTGCCGACCCCTATGCCGCCTTCGCCCAGCTCAGCCACCATTTCGACCGCACGGTACCGTTGGCGCCCGGCATCGATGCATCGGCCCGGATCGCGCCGGACGCCGATGTGGCCGCCGATGCCCAGGTTTGTGCCAATGCGGTGATCGGTAGTGGTACGGTGGTCGAATCGGGCTGTTATATCGGTCCGAACGTGGTCATCGGCGAACGCTGCCGGGTCGGCTCTGGCAGCCGTCTCAATGCCAACGTAACGCTCTACGCCGATGTACGTATCGGCCACAACGCCATCGTTCACAGTGGTGCGGTGCTGGGCGCAGACGGCTTCGGTTTCGCCCGCCAACAGGGCCGTTGGCACAAGATTGCCCAGCTCGGCGGCGTACGGATCGGCGACGATGTCGAGATCGGCGCCTGCACCACGATCGATCGCGGTGCACTGGACGACACCCTGATCGGTGATGGGGTTAAGCTCGATAACCAGATTCAGATCGCCCACAACGTGGAGGTGGGGGAGCATACCGCCATGGCCGGTTGCGCGGCCGTGGCGGGCAGTACCAAAATTGGCGCGCGCTGCATGATCGCCGGTGGGGCCGGAATTACCGGCCACCTGACGATCGCAGACGACAGTTATGTGACAGCGATGTCATTGATTGGAAACTCAATCAGGAAGTCCGGTTCCTATTCGTCTGGTACCGGTTTTCAGGCAACCCAAGACTGGCGCCGTAACGTGGTCCGTTTCAAGAAGCTTGATGAGTTGGCGCGGCGCGTTAAATCCCTTGAAGACAAGTTAGAAGAGATTGAAGGTCATTCATAATGTTGATGGATGTAAAGGAAATTCGTGAATATCTGCCGCACCGCTACCCGTTCCTGCTGGTGGACCGCGTTATCGAACTGGTCGAGGGGGAATCCATCGTCGCCTACAAGAATGTCACCGTGAACGAGCCGTTCTTCAACGGTCACTTTCCGGACCAGCCGGTAATGCCGGGCGTGCTGATCGTCGAGGCGATGGCACAGGCGGCCGGTATTCTCGGCTTCAAAACCATGGACAAGAAGCCCCAGGATGGGTCAATCTACTACTTCGTAGGCGCGGATAATCTCCGTTTCAAACGTCCGGTGGTACCGGGCGACCAGCTGAAGCTGGAAGCCAAGGTGCTGTCCGAACGACGCGGCATCTGGAAATTCGATGTGCGTGCCTCGGTGGATAATGAGACGGTTAGTTCCGCTACCATCCTCTGTGCTGATAGGAAGGTCTGACCTTGATTGACTCGCGCGCCATTATCGACCCTTCCGCCAAGCTGGCCGACGACGTTCAGGTCGGCCCGTGGTCCGTGATCGGGCCGGATGTGGAGATCGGTCCCGGTACGGTAATCAGCTCCCATGTGGTGATCCAGGGACCGACCAAAATCGGCGCCCATAACCGGATCTTCCAGTTCGCCTCGGTCGGCGAGGAGTGCCAGGACAAGAAATATGCGGGCGAGCCCACCCGGTTGGAGATCGGCGACCATAACGTGATCCGCGAGGGGGTGACCATCCATCGCGGCACCGTGCAGGATAACGGCGAGACCATTATCGGCAGCCATAACCTGTTCATGGCGTACTCCCATGTCGCGCACGACTGTGTGGTCGGTGACCATGTGATCATGGCCAACAACGCCTCCATCGCCGGTCATGTGCATGTCGGCGACTGGGTGATCCTCGGCGGCTTTACCGCCGTGCATCAGTTCTGCCAGGTCGGAGCGCACGCCATGACCGGCGCCGCCTCGTTGGTCTTGAAGGACGTGCCGGCCTACGTGATGGCCAACGGCAACAGTGCCGAACCGCACGGTATCAATGTCGAAGGGCTGAAACGGCGCGGCTTCTCGAAAACCGCCATCCAGGTGCTGCGACGGGCCTACAAGGCGGTCTATCGGGAAGGTCTGACCGTTGGCCAGGCGCTGGAGCGGCTGCGTGAGCTGGCCAAGCACGCGCCGGAAGTCGATCTGATGATCGCCTCGCTGGAGCGCTCCAACCGCGGCATCATTCGATAGGCGTCTTTCGGCTACGCCCGAAAGACGCCTGGGAGCACCGCATGTCACGTCCGCTACGTATCGCTATAGTCGCCGGGGAAGCCTCCGGCGATATCCTCGGTGCCGGCTTGATCCGGGCCCTCAAGAAACGTTATCCACAGGCTGAATTCGAAGGGATCGGCGGTGACCTGATGATCGCCGCCGGCTGTCGCTCCCATGTGCCGCTGGAGCGGCTGTCGGTGATGGGGCTGGTCGAGGTGTTGGGCCGGTTGCGCGAACTGCTGAAATTGCGTCGCAAGCTGGCCGAGCGCTGGCTGGCCGAGCCACCGGACCTGTTCATCGGCGTCGACGCGCCGGATTTCAATCTCAAGCTCGAGGGCTGGCTGAAACAAGCCGGCGTGCCGACCGTGCATTACGTCAGTCCGTCGGTCTGGGCCTGGAAACAGAAGCGGATCTACAAGATCAAGCGGACCACCGACCTGGTGTTGAGCCTGTTCCCGTTCGAAGCGCAACACTACGCGCCGACCGGCCAGCGTGTCGCCTTCGTCGGCCATCCGCTGGCGGACAGCGTGCCGCGCTCGGTGGATATCCCGGCTACCCGGCGGCGTTTCGCCGTCAAGGAAGGCGAGACGTTGATCGCCATCCTGCCGGGCAGCCGGGGCGGCGAACTCAAATATCTGGCCGAACCCTTTCTCGATACCGCCCGCTGGCTCAGCGCGCGGCTCGACAACGTCCGCTTCGTGATTCCGGCAGCCAGTGAACAGCGCCACGACCAGCTGCACCGGCTGATCAGCGACAAGTACAGTGATCTGAACGTGCAGCTGGTGATGAAGCGTTCGCGCGAGGTGATGGCGATCGCCGACGCGATCCTGATCGCCTCCGGTACCGCCACGCTGGAAGCGACCCTGCTGGGCAAGCCGATGGTGGTTGCCTACAAGATGGCCGGGCTGACCCATGCGATCTACTCGCGGATGATCAAGAGCCGTTTCATCTCGCTGCCCAACCTGCTGGCCGATGAGCCGCTGGTGCCGGAAATTTTGCAGCGTGATGTGCAGCCGCAGGTGCTCGGCGAGGCGCTGCTGCGGGCGTTGCAGGACCAGCCATACCGCCAGTACCTGGCCGAGCGTTTCGCCGGGATCCAACGCCAGCTGAACCTGAATGCAGACGAGCAGGCCGCCGACGCGGTGGCAGCGCTGCTCAAGGAACGTGGAGTGCTCTGATGGAAGCCCTGGGATTTGATTTTGCGCCGCGTCAGCTGATCGCCGGTGTCGACGAGGTTGGTCGCGGCCCGCTGGTCGGTAACGTGGTGACCGCCGCGGTGATCCTGGACCCGGCACAGCCGATCGCCGGCCTGGCCGACTCCAAGAAACTGAGCGAGAAGCGGCGCGAGGCGTTGTACGACGAGATCGTCGAGAAGGCGCTGGCCTGGGCGGTCGGTTGCGCCACGCCGGCCGAGATCGATGAATTGAATATCCTGCACGCCACCATGCTGGCGATGCAGCGGGCGGTGGCCGGCCTGGCGCTGGTGCCGGAGTATGTCTACGTCGACGGTAACCGTTGTCCGCCGCTGCCCTGTCCGGCCGAGCCGGTGGTCAAGGGGGACGCCAAGGTGCCTGAAATCAGCGCCGCCTCGATCATCGCCAAGGTCACCCGTGACCGTGAGATGGCGGCACTGCATGCCGCTCACCCGCAGTACGGCTTCGATCGCCACAAGGGCTATCCGACCCCGGCGCATCTCGAGCTGCTGAAAAAACATGGTCCGTTACCGGAATACAGGCGCAGTTTCCGCCCGGTACGCGAGCTGCTGCAACCCTGAACAAGACAGAAGTTGACATGACAGAACCTCAATTCGTCCATCTTCGGGTCCACAGTGAGTATTCACTGGTTGACGGCCTGGTCCGTATCAAGGAGTTGGTCAAGGCCAGCCAGGCGGCGCAGATGCCGGCCGTGGCGCTGACCGACCAGGTCAATCTGTTTGCGCTGGTCAAGTTCTACAAGGCGGCTGTCGGCGCCGGTATCAAGCCGATCTGTGGTACCGACCTGCTGGTGGTCAACTCGGAGACGCCAGATGCCGATCCCCATCGGCTGACCCTGTTGGTCAGTAATGGCCAGGGCTACCGCAATCTGATGGAGCTGGTTTCCAAGGCTTATAGCGACGGCCAGAACTATATTGTCGACAAGGCGCTGGTGGAGCGCAGCTGGATCGCCGAGAAAGCGGAAGGTCTGATCGCGCTGTCCGGCGCCAAGGACGGTGATATCGGTCGTGCGATCCTGTCCGGCAAGCCGGAGCGGGCCGAGCAGCTGCTGGCCGGCTGGATGGCGCTGTTCCCTGGTCGCTTCTACCTGGAGCTGCAGCGTACCGGCCGGCCGGGCGACGAGGAGGTGGTGCACGGCAGCGTCGAGCTGGCCCACAAGACCGGCTGTCCGGTGGTGGCCACCAACGGCGTGATGTTCCTGAAGGAGGAAGATTTCGATGCCCACGAGGCACGGGTTTGCATCAACCTGGGCCGTACCCTGGAAGATCCAACCCGGCCGCGCGACTACTCCGAGCAGCAGTATTTCCGCAGTGCCGAGGAGATGGCCGAGCTGTTCGCCGATATTCCGGTGGCGCTGCAGAACTCGGTGGAGATCGCCAAGCGCTGCAATATCGATATCGAGCTGGGTACCTACTATCTGCCGAAGTATCCGATCCCGGAAGGGATGCTGATGGACGATTACTTCCGCAAGGTCTCGTTCGAGGGGCTGGAGGAACGGCTGGAGGTTCTGCTCGACAAGAATGACCCCGATTATCTGGCCAAGCGTCAGCCCTATATCGACCGCTTGAACTTCGAGCTGGATATCATCATCCAGATGGGTTTCCCCGGTTACTTCCTGATCGTGATGGACTTCATCAAGTGGGGCAAGGAGAACGGCGTGCCGGTCGGGCCGGGACGTGGTTCCGGTGCCGGCTCGCTGGTGGCCTATGCGCAGAAGATCACCGACCTGGACCCGCTCGAGTACGACCTGCTGTTCGAACGCTTCCTGAACCCGGAACGTGTCTCCATGCCAGACTTCGATATCGACTTCTGCATGGATAACCGCGACAAGGTGATCGACTACGTCGCCAACACCTACGGCCGCGACGCGGTGTCGCAGATCGTCACCTTCGGTACCATGGCCGCCAAGGCGGTGGTGCGCGACGTGGCGCGGGTACAGGGTAAGGCGTTCGGCCTGGCCGACAAGCTGTCCAAGCTGATCCCGTTCGAAGTGGGCATGACGCTGAGCAAGGCCTGGGAGCAAGAGGAGCTGCTGCGCGAGTTCGTCAACGGCAGCGAAGAGGCCCAGGAGATCATGGAGATGGCCTACAAGCTGGAGGGGGTCACCCGAGGCGTCGGCAAGCACGCCGGCGGGGTGGTGATCGCGCCCACCAAGCTGACCGACTTCGCCGCCACCTACTGTGACGAAGAGGGCAAGGGCCTGGTCACCCAGTTCGACAAGAACGACGTCGAAGAGGCCGGTCTGGTTAAGTTCGACTTCCTGGGGCTGCGTACCCTGACCATCATCGACTGGGCGTTGGACACCATCAATAAGGTGCGGGCGAAAGAGGGCCAGGAGCCGCTCGATATCGCGCTGATCGATCTGGAAGACAAGAAAACCTTCGACCTGCTGCAGTCCGCCGAGACCACCGCGGTATTCCAGCTCGAGTCCAACGGTATGAAGGACCTGGTCCGCCGTCTGCTACCGTCGCGCTTCGAGGATATCGTCGCGCTGGTGGCGCTGTTCCGACCCGGGCCGCTGCAGTCCGGCATGGTGGATGACTTCATCAACCGTAAGCACGGCCGTGCCGAGATGGCTTGGCCGCATCCGGATTACCAGTTGGATTCCCTGCAGCCGGTGCTGGAGCCCACCTACGGTATCATCCTCTACCAGGAACAGGTGATGCAGATCGCCCAGGTGATGGCCGGCTACACCCTCGGCGGTGCGGACATGCTGCGCCGTGCGATGGGTAAGAAAAAGCCGGAGGAGATGGCCAAGCAGCGGGCGATCTTCCTGGAGGGTTGCGAGAACAACAATATCGATCGCGACCTGGCTGGCAACATCTTCGACCTGGTGGAGAAGTTCGCCGGCTACGGCTTCAACAAGTCCCACTCCGCCGCCTACGCGCTGGTCTCCTACCAGACCGCCTGGCTGAAGGCGCACTACCCGGCGCCGTTCATGGCGGCGGTGATCTCCTCAGACATGCAGAACACCGACAAGGTGGTGATCTTCATCGAGGAGTGCCGCAAGATGGGGCACGCGCCGCTGCCGCCGGACGTCAACAGCGGCGAGTACATGTTCACCGTCAACGAGGATGGCCGGATCGTCTATGGCCTGGGGGCGATCAAGGGGGTCGGCGAAGGGCCGATCGAGTCGATCGTCGCCGCCCGTCAGGACGGTAAGGGTCCGTTCAAGGATATCTTCGATTTCTGCGAACGGGTGGGGGCCAAGAAGCTGAACAAGCGGGTGCTGGAGTCGCTGGTACGCTCCGGTGCGCTGGATAATCTGGGGCCAAGCCGGGCGGTATTGTTCGAGGCGATCGGCGACGCGCTGAAAGCGGCTGACCAGACCGCGCGCAACCAGGACGCCGGCATGTTCGATCTGTTCGGCGAGGTCGAGGTGGAACAGCCCCGTGACCCGTACGAGGATTACCAGCGCCGGGTACGTGACTGGACCGACAAGGAGCGGCTCGGCGGCGAGAAGGATACCCTGGGCCTGTACCTGACCGGCCATCCGATCGACGAATACGAAAAAGAGCTGGCCAATTTCGTCAGCAAGAAGATTGTCGAGATTCAGCCGTCCCGCGGCGCCACCCAGAAGATGGCCGGGCTGGTGGTCGATATGCGGCTGAAGAAGACCAAGAAGGGCGAGAACCTCTGCTTCGTGACTCTGGACGACCGCAGCGCCCGGATCGACGTGACCCTGTTCGGCGAAACCTACGATCAGGCACGTGACCGGATCAACAAGGATGCGGTGCTGATCATCGAGGGCGAGGTCAAGGAGGATCACTTCTCCGGCGGTATCAAGGTCAGTGCCTCCCAGGTGATGGATATCCCGCAGGCGCGGGCCCGCTATGCCCGCTGTCTGGAGATCAGCTGTTCCCGTGAACAGTTGACCCAGCGCGCGCTACGCCGACTGGAGGAGACGCTGGCCGGTTACCGCGGTCAGGGCGCGCTACCGGTATCGTTGTGCTACCGGCGTAACGACGCCCGAGCCAATATCACGCTGGGTGAGCAGTGGAAGGTCGAGGCCAATGACGACCTGGTGCTGGCGCTGCTGGACCAGTTCGGCAGTGGTTCGGTGCGGTTGGCGTACTGATCGATGTTGCCAGGCGGCGATTCAGCCGCCATTCGTCACCGTTGGTCGATGGTTGCACGGACTGGTTCTAAAACGAGCAAGCGGGTAAACTTGGGCGCAATTTTTACCCTGTTACCGAACTGAAGCTGGATATAAAAAGAGCGGGCATGAATCCAAATTACCTGGACTTTGAACAACCGATCGCTGAACTGCAGGCCAAGATCGAAGAGCTGCGCCTGGTCAGTGACGATAACGAAGAACTGAACCTCTCCGATGAGATCGCCAAACTGCAGGATAAGAGCCGCTCGCTGACCGAGTCGATCTTCTCCGACCTGTCCGCCTGGCAGATCTCTCAGCTGGCTCGTCACCCGCAGCGCCCCTATACGCTGGATTATGTCGAGCATATCTTCGATGATTTCGACGAAGTACACGGCGATCGTCACTTCGCCGATGATGCCGCGATCGTCGGCGGTATTGCCCGTCTGGATGGCAAGCCGGTGATGGTGGTTGGCCACCAGAAGGGCCGTGAAGTAAAAGAAAAGGTACGCCGCAACTTCGGCATGCCGCGCCCGGAAGGTTATCGCAAGGCGCTGCGTCTCATGGAGATGGCGGAACGCTTCAAGCTGCCGGTAATGACCTTTATCGACACGCCGGGAGCCTACCCGGGGATCGATGCGGAAGAGCGTGGTCAGTCGGAAGCGATCGCTTTCAACCTGGCCAAGCTGTCGCAACTGAAAACCCCGGTCATCTCCACCGTCATTGGTGAAGGTGGTTCCGGTGGCGCACTGGCGATCGGCGTTTGCGACGAACTGCTGATGCTGCAGTACGGCACCTATTCGGTGATCTCGCCGGAAGGTTGTGCGTCGATCCTGTGGAAGAGTGCCGAGCGTGCGTCCGATGCGGCCAAGGCGATGGGTATCACCGCCGACCGGCTGCATGAGCTGGGACTGGTCGATCAGGTGGTCAGCGAACCGCTGGGCGGCGCGCACCGTGATAAGGGACTGATGGCTGCCAACCTCAAGAAGCACCTGCTGGAAACTCTGGACAAGCTGGAAGGGCTGTCCGAAGAGGAGCTGCTGGAACGCCGTTACAGCCGGTTGATGTCCTACGGCCTCGATGGCGAGCCGGCCTGATCCGACAGCTGCGTCGCAGCGGGCCGATCTCGATACGCTGTTCCAGGCCGAGGTCGCCCGTCATCCCAACGTCCGCCGCTGGCTGATCGGCCATAGCGGCGGTCTCGACTCCCAGGTGTTGCTGCACCTGGCTGCCCGCCATATTCCCCGCGACCGCCTGCTGGTGGTCCATGTCAATCACCAGTTGCAAGCCGCCGCCGATTACTGGGTTCAGTTCTGTCAACGCAATGCCCAGCGGCTGAAGCTGGCCTTTCACCTCGAAACCGTCTCACCCGTCGATAGATCCGAGCAAGCTGCCCGCGACGCCCGCTATGCCGCTTTCGAACAGTTGCTGCAAGCCGGCGACTGTCTGCTGCTCGGACACCACGCCGATGATCAGGCGGAAACCCTGTTGTTCCGGTTGCTGCGTGGTAGCGGCCTGACCGGCCTCGGCGGTATGCCGCGCCAGCGTCCGCTGGGGGCTGGCCAACTGCTGCGGCCGCTGCTGGATCAACCGAAGAGTGTGCTATTGCAGTGGGCCGAGACGGCCCGGCTGGACTGGGTGGAGGATCCCAGCAACCGGCAGTTGGACTACGACCGCAACTACCTGCGTAACGAGGTAATGCCCCGACTGGCGCAGCGCTGGCCCGGCTTCAGTCGGCGCTGGAGCCGTACCGCCGACCAGCTGCGGGAAACCGAACAGCTGTTGAACCGGTTGCTGGATCGGGAGCTGCAGCCGCTGTTGCTGGAGGATGGCGGGTTCGACTGTCAGTCGCTTGCCGGGCGCCCGGATGATGAGCAGCGGGCGCTGCTGCGGCGTTGGCTGCAGCCCGATGGCGTGCTGTTGAACCGCGATCAGCTGCAGCGGGTCATTGGCCAGCTGGTGAACGCGCGTGCTGATGCCCAGCCAAGGCTGCGATTGGCGGACCGGGAGCTACGCCGTTATCGAC
This sequence comes from Marinobacterium arenosum, assembly GCF_019795155.1. Taxonomy (GTDB): domain Bacteria; phylum Pseudomonadota; class Gammaproteobacteria; order Pseudomonadales; family Balneatricaceae; genus Marinobacterium_C; species Marinobacterium_C arenosum. The sequence continues at coordinate 30,209 of NZ_JAILYN010000005.1, forward strand.
AACGGCTTTATCTGCGGCCAGCCAAGTCGCTGCCCATCGACCCGTTTGACGGGCCGTTGCAGCCGGGTGAGCAGCGGCTCAGCGACGGTCGCTTGCAGATCGCGCCCGGTCAGGGCGGCCTGAAGACGCTGCAGGGGTTGCAGCTGGTGCGCCGCCAGGGTGGTGAGCGGCTGAGTCCGCAGGGGCGTGGCGGCAGTTGCAGCCTGAAGCAACTGCTGCAGGAGGCCGGGATCGCGCCCTGGTGGCGAGAGCACTGGCCGCTTATCGTATCCGACGGAAAGATCGTTGCAGTACCGCGGATTTGTGTCTGTGAGGGCTGGTGGTCGGCAACTGATGGTTATCGACTCAACTGGCAGCCATTCTGATTGTCTGGCGGGGGGGATTTTGCTATCCTGCACTCCCATCTCGAGTTTGTATTTCCTCGCTTTCTAACCACCGATAAACAGGTTCCGCATGACGCGTTATATCTTCGTCACAGGCGGTGTTGTGTCTTCTTTGGGCAAAGGCATCGCATCTGCTTCTCTGGCTGCAATCCTCGAAGCACGAGGTCTTAAAGTCACCATGCTGAAACTGGATCCGTACATCAATGTCGATCCGGGGACCATGAGTCCGTTCCAGCACGGTGAAGTATTCGTAACCGAAGATGGCGCGGAGACCGATCTGGATCTGGGGCATTACGAGCGGTTCATCCGCACCACGATGTCCAAGCGCAACAACTTCACTTCCGGCCGCGTTTACCAGCATGTGCTGCGCAAAGAGCGTCGCGGCGACTACCTGGGCGGTACCGTGCAGGTGATTCCGCACATTACCGATGAGATCAAGCGTCGGGTGATCGAAGGCGCCGCCGGTGCGGATGTGGCGCTGGTCGAGATCGGTGGTACCGTCGGCGATATCGAATCGCTGCCGTTCCTGGAAGCGGTGCGTCAGCTGAAAACCGAGCTGGGCATGTCACGCGCCATGTTCATGCACCTGACTCTGGTGCCGTACATCGCCACCGCCGGCGAAACCAAGACCAAGCCGTCCCAGCACTCGGTGAAGGAACTGCGCTCGATCGGTATCCAGCCGGATATCCTGGTGTGCCGTTCCGAACAGCCGCTGCCGGACTCCTCCCGCCGCAAGCTGTCGATGTTCACCAACGTCGAAGAGCGGGCGGTGATCTCGATGCCGGACGCCGATACCATCTACAATATTCCGCAGATGCTGGCTGACCAGCAGCTGGACGATATCGTCGTCGAGCGTTTCGGTCTGGATGCCAAGCCGGCTGATCTGACCGAGTGGAACGCGGTGGCCGATGCCCACCTGAACCCGGATGGCGAAGTCACCATCGCCATGGTCGGCAAATACATGGAACTGCTGGACGCCTACAAGTCGTTGATCGAAGCGATCACCCACGCCGGTATCAAGCTGCGCAAGAAGGTTCGCATCGAGTGCATCGATTCCGAACGGGTCGAGAAAGAGGGCGTTGATATCCTGAAGAACGTCAGCGCGATCCTGGTGCCGGGCGGTTTCGGTGAGCGCGGCGTGGAAGGCAAGATCGCCGCCGTCCAGTATGCCCGTGAGAACAAGGTTCCCTACCTGGGCATCTGCCTGGGCATGCAGGTGGCGGTGATCGAATTCGCCCGCAACGTGGCCGGCATCGCCGGTGCCACCTCCAGCGAATTCGACGGCCAGGCGGAGCACCCGGTAGTGGGGCTGATCACCGAATGGACCACCGCCGAGGGTGATGTCGAGACGCGCGGTGAAGAGGACGACCTGGGCGGCACCATGCGCCTGGGGGCTCAGCTGTGCCACCTGGCCGAAGGTTCGACCGCGGCAGAGGCCTATGGTGGCACCGAGGTTGTCGAGCGTCACCGTCATCGCTACGAAGTGAACAATAACTACGTGTCGCAGCTGGAAGAAGCCGGCTTGCGCATCGCCGGCCGCTCGGTCGACGGTGAGCTGGTGGAAGTGGTCGAAGTGCCGGATCATCCGTGGTTCGTGGCTTGCCAGTTCCACCCGGAGTTTACCTCCACGCCGCGCGACGGCCATGGCCTGTTTACCGGCTTCATCAAGGCGGCCCTGGCCCAGCAGGCTGGCACACAAAATTCTTGAGTTGAGCGTACTTGGAGTTGAATTAGATGGCACAGATTGCTGATATCAAAGCCCGCGAGGTTCTGGATTCCCGCGGCAACCCGACCGTCGAAGCGGACGTTATCCTGGCTTCCGGCGTGATCGGTTCCGCTTGCGCACCGTCCGGTGCCTCCACCGGTTCCCGCGAAGCGCTGGAACTGCGCGACGGTGACAAGTCCCGCTATCTGGGTAAGGGTGTGCTGAAAGCGGTTGCCGCGGTGAACGGCCCGATCCGTGACGCCCTGATCGGCATGGATGCAGCCGAACAGCGTGCACTGGACGACAAGATGCTGGCGCTGGACGGCACCGAAAACAAGGCCAACCTGGGCGCCAACGCGATCCTGGCGGTCTCCCTGGCGGCGGCCAAAGCCGCTGCGGCTGAAAAAGGCCTGCCGCTGTACGCTCACATCGCCGAACTGAACGGCACTGCCGGCCAGTTCTCGATGCCGGTACCGATGATGAACATCCTGAACGGTGGTGAGCACGCCGACAACAACGTCGACATCCAGGAGTTCATGGTTCAGCCGGTCAACTTCAAGACCTTCTCCGAAGCGCTGCGTTGCGGTGCCGAGATCTTCCATGCGCTGAAAGCGGTGCTGAAGGCCCGTGGCCTGAACACTGCCGTGGGCGACGAAGGTGGCTTCGCACCGAACCTGGGCTCCAACGAGGAAGCACTGGTGGTGATCAAGGAAGCGATCGACAAAACCGGCTACCAGTTGGGCAAGGACGTGACCCTGGCGCTGGACTGCGCATCCTCTGAATTCTACAAGGATGGCAAGTACGATCTGGCCGGTGAAGGCAAGGTGTTCGATTCCGAAGGTTTCGGCGACTACCTGGCACAGCTGGCGGACAACTACCCGATCGTCTCCATCGAAGACGGTATGGATGAGTCCGATTGGGACGGCTGGGCCAGCCTGACCAAGAAGATCGGCGACCGGGTGCAGCTGGTCGGTGACGACCTGTTCGTGACCAATACCAAGATCCTCAGCCGCGGTATCGAGCAGAGCATCGGTAACTCAATCCTGATCAAGTTCAACCAGATCGGTTCACTGTCCGAAACCCTGGATGCGATCAAGATGGCGAAGGACGCGGGTTTCACCGCAGTGATCTCGCACCGTTCCGGTGAGACCGAAGACACCACCATCGCAGACCTGGCGGTGGGCACCGCTGCCGGCCAGATCAAGACCGGTTCGCTGTGCCGCTCCGACCGTGTCGCCAAGTACAACCGTCTGCTCCGTATCGAGCAGGAGCTGGGTGACAAGGCGGTATACAACGGCCTGGCGGAGATCAAAGGTCAGGCGTAACGCCGACCGGGCAGAACAAGGGGGCGTTGGCCCCCTTTTTTGACGCCGGATGCCGAGCTGTCCTGAATCGAGGTTGTGATGTTTCGTGGTTTAATGTTGATCCTGTTTGTGCTGCTGCTGGGGCTGCAATATCGGCTCTGGTTCGGAGAGCCGAACCTGCGCCAGATCTGGCAGCTGGAGACGATGATCGAACAGCAACAGCTACAGAACGAGCAGCTCAGCGAGCGTAACAAGCAACTGGAAGCGGAAGTACAGGACCTTAAAAAGGGTTTGTCGGCGCTGGAGGAGCGGGCGCGTAATGAGCTGGGCATGATCCGCGAAGGCGAAACTTTCTTTCAACTGGTCGACCCCCAACCCCAGGCTCGCCAACGCTAAGGGGCGACCATAAGCTGCGGCGGCTCCGCACTGGAGTGCAGGATCGGACACCACCGGGGCGCCGATCGCCGCTAACTTGCACCGTCCAGTCTCCTCGGACGGTTTCTGGAGATACCTGCCGTGATGCAGTTGCCAACCGATTTTAGCTACCTCTACGGCCAGCCGGCCGGTACCGCCCTGATCCGTACCGAGGCGGAAGATTTCCAGGTGTTCGAACAGCTGCCGTTCGAGCCCGATGGCGAGGGTGAGCACTACCTGGTCTATATCCGCAAGATCGGTGAGAACACTGATTGGGTGGCTCGCAAGCTGGCCCGCTTCTGCCATACCACGCCGCGTGAAGTGGGTTATGCCGGTAAGAAAGACCGCCATGCGGTGACCGAGCAATGGTTCAGCGTCAAGGTGCCGATTAAGCGCGAGGTGGACTGGACGCTGTTCAACAGCAAGACCATCCAGGTGCTGAAGGCGGTACGCCATGGCCGTAAGTTGCGCCTTGGCGCGCTCAAGGGCAACCGTTTCAAGCTGCGCCTGCGCGAGGTCAGTCAGCCGGATGAACTGGTCGCCCGACTGGAACAGATCCGCAACGGGGTGCCGAACTATTTCGGCGAGCAGCGCTTCGGTAATGACTGGAACAACCTGCACAGCGGCTTGGCGTTACTCAGTGGAGAGCTGAAGGAGCGTCAACGCCATAAAAAAGGCCTCTATATATCGGCGGTGCGCTCCTGGCTGTTCAACCGGTTGCTGTCGCAGCGGATCGAACAGGGGCTGTGGCAGACGCTGTTGCCGGGCGATGCGCTGATGCTGGAAGGGAGTCGCAGCTGTTTCGCCGCCGATGCCGAGCAGGATATGGCACAGTTGCTGCAGCGCCTGGAACAGCGCGACCTGCACCTGACCGGAGCGTTGTGGGGGCGGGGCGAGCCGATGGCGCAGCTGGATGCCCGTCAGTGGGAGCGCGATCAGCTGGCGCCCTGGAGCGAATTGCTCGGCGGCCTGGAACAGCTCGGTCTGAACCAGGAGCGACGCGCCCTGCGACTGTTGCCGGCGGCACTTGCAGCTCATGCGGAGTCTGAACGACAATGGTGGCTCGAATTTGAGCTGCCCGCCGGTGCATTTGCCACCAGTGTGCTGCGTGAACTATGCCAGGTGACAGCCCCCGTCCGGGGGAACGATGCATGAGAATACTGATCTCCAACGATGACGGCGTCTATGCGCCAGGGATTGCCGCACTGGCCCGGGTATTGGCCGAGATCGGCGAAATCCAGGTGGTGGCGCCGGACCGCAACCGCAGCGGCGCCAGTAATTCATTGACCCTCGATCGGCCGTTGGAGCCGCACCATCACGACAGCGGCTTCATCAGCCTTAACGGCACCCCGACCGATTGCGTCCATATGGGGGCCTCCGAGGTGTTCGGTATGGCGCCCGACCTGGTGGTTTCCGGTATCAATGCCGGCGCCAACCTGGGTGACGACGTGCTCTATTCCGGTACCGTGGCGGCAGCGATGGAGGGGCGCCATCTGGGGCTGCCGCCATTGGCGGTATCGCTGGCCAGCCACCACCCGAAGCATTTTGACAGCGCGGCACTGGTCACCCGCGATCTGGTTGGTCGTCTTGGCGAGCTGAACCTGGCACCGCGCACGGTGCTGAACGTCAATGTGCCGGACCTGCCGCTGGCAGAGATCAAGGGTGTGCACGTTACCCGTTTGGGCCACCGTTCATTGGCAGACAAACCGGTGGCCAGCGCCGACCCGCGCGGCAAGGTGCGCTACTGGATCGCCGGGGCCGGCGATGCCGCCGATTGCGGGCCGGGGACCGACTTCTATGCTGTCGCCGAGGGCTATGTCTCGATTACTCCGTTGCAGATCGATATGACCCAGTATTCCGGCATGGACAGTGTTGCCGAGTGGTTGGAGAAACCGCTATGAACAATATTCAGCTGGAGGGGATCGGCATGACCTCGCGGCGCACCCGTGAGCGGCTGATCAACCGGCTACGCGAGCAGGGGATTCGCGACGAGGCGGTGCTGGAGGCGATGCGCGCGACGCCGCGTCATATCTTTGTCGACGAAGCGCTGGCGCACCGGGCCTATGAGGACAGCGCGCTGCCGATCGGCTTCAATCAGACCATCTCGCAACCCTATATCGTGGCCCGGATGAGCGAATTGCTACTGGCCGGCGGGCCCCTGAAGCGGGTGCTGGAAGTGGGAACCGGCTCCGGTTTCCAGACCGCCGTGCTGGCCCAGCTGGTCGATAACCTGTGCAGTGTCGAGCGGATCCGGCCGCTGCAGGAGAAGGCTCGCACGCGGTTGCAGATGTTGGCGTTGCGCAACGTCCAGTATCTGCACTCCGATGGCGGTATGGGCTGGCCCGCCAAGGCACCGTTTGATGGAATTCTGTCGGCGGCGGCCCCTGAACAGGTGCCGGCCGAACTGCTGGCGCAGCTGGCCGTCGGTGGACGGATGGTGATCCCGGTCGGCGGTAGTCGCGGCCAACAGCTCAAACTGATCTGCCGGCGGGATGAAAATAACTACGAAACCGAGGTGATCGAAGGGGTTCACTTCGTACCGCTGCTCAGCGGTACCCTGCGTTGATGGAGGTGTGATGAGTCAGCTGCGTTCAGTAACGGCGTATCTGTGGTTGGCCTTGAAGGGGATGCTGATGGGGGCGGCCGATGCGGTACCGGGCGTATCCGGTGGCACGGTGGCCTTCATGACCGGGATCTATGAGGAGCTGATCGACTCATTGCGGCGGTTCGATCTGCAGGCCCTGCGGCTGCTGTTTCGCGAGGGGCCACTGACGGCTTGGCGACACGTCAACGGCAGTTTCCTGCTGGTGCTGTTCTGCGGCATCCTGTTCAGCGTACTGACCATGGCCCGGTTGGTGCTTTATCTGCTGGCTGAATACCCGATTCAGCTGTGGGCCCTGTTCTTCGGCCTGATCCTCGCCTCCTGCTGGGTGGTGGCGCGCTGTATCGATGGTTGGGAACGTAATCGAATAGCCAGTTTTCTGCTGGGGGTGGTAACCGCTTACCTGGTGACCTCGCTGATTCCTATCTCGCTCGAGGCGACCCCGTTGACGGTGTTCCTGGCCGGCATGCTGGCGATCTGCGCGATGATCCTGCCAGGTATTTCCGGCAGCTTCATCCTGCTGTTGTTGGGGCTCTATGCGCCGATTTTGGCGGCGATCAAGGGCTTTGAGTGGGCGTTGCTGCTGCTGTTCGCGTCCGGTTGTGCGGTTGGTTTGCTCAGCTTTTCGCGATTACTGCACTGGCTGTTCCAGCACCATCATGAAGCCACACTGGCGCTGCTGGCCGGCTTCATGCTGGGCTCGCTGAACAAGGTCTGGCCCTGGAAATACACCACCGCCTATACCATCGACCGGCACGGTCGCGAGGTGGCGCTGGTACAGGAGAATCTGCTGCCGGGCGGCTATGAGTCGCTGACCGGCGAGCCGGCTTTCATGGCCAGTGCCGTCGGCCTGATGGCGCTGGGGGCTATGCTGGTCATGGCGCTGGAGTGGCGCAAGCAGTAGCGGAGGAGTCGCTGTGGCCGGATGGCGAGGGGGATGGCTGTTACTGCTCGGTGCACTGCTGGTGGGCTGTGGTGGTGGTCAGTATGTGCCCGTGGCCGACCGGTCGCGCCCGGTTAAAAGTCAGCCACCCCCGGCACATTATGTGGTCCGCAAAGGTGATACTCTCTATTCAATTGCTTGGCGCTATGGCATCGACTTTCGTCGTATAGCTCGCTTGAATGCTATCGATAACGACTACCGGATCTATCCCGGTCAGAAGTTGCGGCTGAAGGGGCAGCCGGTGGCGGCGCAGGCGCCCAAAACCCAGCAAAAACGCACAACGCAGGTGGCGGCCGCGCCGGTGGCTCCGAAAGTACGGAACCAATCGGCACCGCCGCAACCAAACAAAAATAAGCCCAACACGAATACCGACTCACAAAAAGTTAGTAGTACATCGTCGACGACGAACTCTGCTAGGGTGAAAAGTATTCGCTGGAGATGGCCCGCCGAGGGGCGTGTCATAAAAACGTTTACAACCCGTGGTAAGATCAATAAAGGCATTAATATTGCCGGTCGCCTGGGTGATCCGGTGTTTGCGGCGGCTACCGGTGAGGTGGTTTACGCGGGCAGCGGCTTGTTAGGGTACGGAAACCTTATCATTATCAACCATGACGGTCTGTTTATGAGTGCTTATGCACACAACAGCCGAATTTTTGTAAAGGAGCGTGACAGAGTCACCCAAGGTGACAAGATCGCCGAGGTGGGTAATAGCGGTACCGATCGTTATATGCTCCACTTCGAGATCAGGCGGGATGGCCAGCCGGTGAATCCGCAGCGTTACCTGCCGAAACGCAAATAATAATAACTACGTCCAGATGACGGACGACGCTCCATCTAAACGAGGGGGTTGAACATGGAAAATCTAGAGAAGGATTATGCGCTGGAGAACGCAGAGGATGAGGTAGCGGTTTCTGACGATGCCGAGACGGATCAGCAGGCGGAGGAAACCAATGAGGTGGCAGAATCGCCTGCCGAAGCCTTCATTAACAGTGGCCGAGGTCGTGGCAGCCTGGCCCATAAGGACTTGATGAACGCCAAAACGCTGGATGCCACTCAGCTCTACCTGAATGAGATCGGCTTTTCGCCGCTACTCAGTGCCGAGGAGGAGGTTTACTACTCCCGGCGAGCCTTGCGCGGCGACGAAGCGTCCCGCAAGCGGATGATTGAAAGCAACCTTCGCCTGGTAGTGAAGATTGCCCGCCGTTATATCAACCGGGGACTGACCCTGCTCGACCTGATCGAGGAAGGTAACCTGGGCTTGATCCGGGCGGTTGAGAAATTTGACCCTGAACGGGGTTTTCGTTTCTCGACCTACGCCACCTGGTGGATCCGCCAGACCATCGAACGCGCCATCATGAACCAGACCCGGACCATCCGGCTGCCGATCCATGTGGTCAAGGAGCTCAATGTCTACCTGCGGGCGGCTCGGGAGTTGGCCCAGAAGCTGGACCATGAGCCCAGCGCCGAAGAGATTGCCAGCGCGGTGGATAAGCCGGTGGAGAATGTCGAACGGCTGCTCGGCCTGAACGAGCGGGTCAGTTCGGTGGACACTCCGGTGGGCAAGGATTCCGATAAGTCGTTGCTCGATACCATTCCGGACCTGGATTCGTCCGATCCCGCTACTTTGCTTCAGAGCACCAATATCAGCGGTAACCTGAACCACTGGTTGGACATGCTGCCTGACAAGCATGCGGAAGTGCTGTCCCGTCGCTTCGGTTTGCGCGGCTACGAGATGAGCACTTTGGAAGAGGTGGGCCGGGAGATCGGTTTGACCCGTGAGCGGGTGCGCCAGATCCAGGTGGAAGCGTTGCGCAAGCTGCGTGAAATTGTCGAAAAGAACGGCCTGTCCGGCGAAGACCTGCTGCAGCAGTAATCTGCGGCTAGCCTTTCTGTTGCGGGATTGGAGCCTCAGCGCTCCAGATGTTCCCGCTTACCCGGCACCCCATCCCACTCCTCGGCTTCTTCGAGGGGCTTCTTGCGTTCCGTGATGTTGGGCCAGACTTCGGCCAGCTCGGCATTCAACGCGATAAACTCCTGCTGGTCGGCCGGCACCTCGTCCTCATGCAGAATCGCCTCGGCGGGGCACTCCGGCTCGCAGAGCGCGCAGTCGATGCACTCGTCCGGATGGATCACCAGGAAGTTCGGTCCTTCGTAAAAGCAGTCCACCGGACAGACTTCGACACAGTCGGTGTATTTGCAGCGGATGCAGTTTTCCAAGACCACGTACGCCATGGCGTTTCTCCTGCGTTGACGTTTCTTGCTTCAGTCTAGCAGCCAGCCCGGCCCCGGGGAGAGATTAGCCGGTACGTCAGGCAACTCCAGTGGCCCTCTGTACTGCCCTAGAACGCCAGGCTTGCCGGTGACGTTCTGTTAACTCAAAACTGTCAACTTATAACTGCTCTTCCGCTCGCCCAGCGAGTCCGGCGCTGCCAGGCGGGGCGCCTTAGGGCCCCGCCGACTGGAAACAAACTATTTCAACCGCTGCTTCAGCGCGTAGAGCGCATCCAGCGCCTGGCGCGGCGTCAGTTCGTCCGGATCGAGCTGCTCCAGCTGGTCGATGGCCGGGTGCGGCGCGTAACTGAAAAACAGGTCGTTCTGGGTTGGCGGCGGCGGGCTCTGCTGTTGTTTCTCGGCGGTGGCACCCTGTTCCAGCTGGATCAGCCGCTGGCGTGCATCCTGGATCACGTGGCCCGGCACGCCGGCCAGCTGGGCCACCTGCAGGCCGTAGCTCTGGCTGGCGGGACCGTCCTGCACCTCGTGCATGAACACGATATGGTCGTTGTGCTCGACGGCGGTCAGGTGCACGTTGAACACGTTTGGTAGCTGCTCCGGCAGGTTGGTCAGTTCGAAATAGTGGGTTGCGAACAGGGTGAAGGCGTTAACCTGACGGGCCAGGTAGTCCGCTGCCGCCCAGGCCAGTGACAGGCCGTCGAAGGTGCTGGTGCCGCGGCCCACTTCATCCATCAATACCAGCGAGCGGTCGCTGGCGTTGTTCAGGATGTTGGCGGTCTCGGTCATCTCCACCATGAAGGTGGAGCGGCCGCCGGCCAGGTCGTCGGAGGAGCCCATACGGGTGAAGATCCGGTCGACCAGGCCGATGGTGGCACTGTCGGCCGGTACGTAACTGCCGATATGGGCCAACAGGGTGATCAGCGCGGCCTGGCGCATATAGGTGGATTTACCACCCATGTTCGGGCCGGTGATGATCAGCATCCGCCGTTCGTTGTCCAGCAACAGGTCGTTTGGCACGAACGGCTCGCTCATTACCGCCTCGACCACCGGGTGTCGGCCGGCACGGATCTGCAATTGCGGCTCTTCGCTCAATGCCGGGGCGATGTAGTTCAGGCTGTCGGCACGTTCAGCCAGGTTGTTCAGTACGTCCAGTTCGGCGGTGGCGGCGGCGCTGTCCTGCAGCTCCGGCAGGTGCTGGGCCAGGATCTCGATCAGCTCTTCGTACAGCGCCTTCTCGCGGGCCAGCGCGCGACTCTTGGCGGACAGCGCCTTGTCTTCGAACTCCTTCAGCTCAGGGGTGATGAAGCGTTCGTTGTTCTTCAGGGTCTGGCGGCGGATATAGTCGGCTGGCGCCTGGTCGGCCTGGCCCTTGGAGATTTCGATGAAATACCCGTGTACCCGGTTGTAGCCGACTTTCAGCGTTTGGATGCCGGTACGCTCGCGCTCGCGGCTTTCCAGTTCGACCAGGTAGGCACCGGCGTTCTCGCTGATGCCGCGCAGCTCGTCCAGTTCGTCGTCGTAACCCTCGGCGATTACGCCGCCGTCGCGGATCACCACCGGCGGGTTGTCGATCACCGCCCGGCTGAGCAGGTTGGCCAGGTTTTGGAAGGTGCTGATGGTGTCGGCCAGTTCGGCCAGGCGCGGCGCGTCATGGCCCTGCAGCTGGCTTTGCAGCTCCGGCAGCGCGTGCAGGGCGTGCTTCAGCCGTTCCAGGTCGCGTGGCCGCGCCGAGCGCAGTGCCACCCGTGACAGGATTCGCTCGGTGTCGCCGATCTGTCGCAGCGTGGCGCCGAGCGTCTCGTATTGGTAGTTGTCTTTCAGCCAGCGGATCGCGCCCTGGCGGGCCAGCAGGGTGTCGCGGGCACGCAGCGGGCGGTTCAGCCAGCGGCGCAGCAGTCGGCTGCCCATCGGTGTGCGGCACTTGTCGATCACCGACGCCAGGGTGTTCTCCTTGCCACCGGCGAGGTTGATATCCAGTTCCAGGTTGCGCCGGGTGGCGGCGTCCAGCAGTACGCTCTCGCTGCGCTGCTCGATCTGCAATCGGCGGATATGCGGCAGGTTGTTGCGCTGGGTGTCCTTGGCGTACTGCAGTAGGCAGCCGGCGGCGCAGAGCGCGGTGGTCAGGTGGTCGCAGCCGAAGCCGCTCAGGTCCTGCACGTTGAACTGTTGGCACAGTTGGCGCTCGGCGGATTCGTAATCGAAATGCCAGGGCGCCTGCGGCCGCAGCCCTTTGCAGTGGCTCAGCGTTTGGCCGAACAGGCTCTCCTCATTGTAGAGGATCTCGGCCGGCTTGAGCCGCTCCAGTTCGCTAGCCAGGGCCTCTTCGCCTTTGACTTCGCTCAGGCTGAAGCGGCCGCCGCTGATATCCATGATCGCCAGGCCGATGGTTTCGTCCTGGCCGTGGAGTGCAACCAGCAGGTTGTCGCGGGCTTCATCCAGCAGCGCCTCGTCGCTGAGCGTGCCGGGAGTGACAATCCGTACCACTTTGCGTTCCACCGGCCCTTTGCTGGTGGCCGGATCGCCGAATTGTTCGCAGATCACCACCGACTCGCCGGCCCGTACGATACGGGCAATGTAGTTCTCGGCAGCGTGGTAGGGTACGCCGGCCATCGGGATCGGGTCGCCGCCGGATTTGCCGCGCGCGGTCAGCGAGATGTCCAGCAGTGCGGCGGCCTTCTTGGCGTCGTCGTAGAACAACTCGTAAAAATCCCCCATCCGGTAAAACACCAGCTGGTTGGGGTGATTGGCTTTGATACGCAGGTACTGCTGCATCATCGGCGTATGGTTGCTCAGATTGCCGGGCTGGCTGGTCATGGGAGTCTCGCGTGTTGAATCGGGCCGCTCGAACGGCTGGTTTTGGAAAATAACGGGCCGATATTGTACGGGATCTGCCAGCCGATGCGTAGCGTACCTGATTCCTGCCGGTTACTGTTCGAAGGGTTGGGATGTTATTAACTGTTTGATATATAACAGCTTGTCTTCGAGGACTGAGATAGTGTCGAGGACGGACGTTGAGGTATTTAACGGCAGTTGCCTGGCATGTTGGGCGGTTGATGATTTTTCATATTTGCCAGGGTTGCATTCGACCTCTGATATGGAATAATACTGTCCAAACATACAGTATTTCCATCACCTGACTTGAGTAGGCAATAGAATGGATCAGAATCGTCAGAAAGCGCTCGATGCGGCGCTGTCGCAGATTGAGCGTCAGTTCGGTAAGGGCGCCGTAATGAAGATGGGCGATCAGCCGCGTGAGGCGATTCCGGCGGTCTCCACCGGCTCGCTGGGGCTGGATATCGCGCTGGGCATCGGCGGCCTGCCGTACGGCCGTATCGTCGAGATCTACGGTCCGGAATCCTCCGGTAAGACTACGCTGACCCTGCAGGTGATTGCCGAAGCGCAGAAACAGGGCAAGAGCTGTGCCTTCGTCGATGCCGAGCACGCGCTGGATCCGATCTATGCCGAAAAACTGGGCGTCAATGTTAACGAGCTGCTGGTATCGCAGCCGGATACCGGTGAGCAGGCGCTGGAGATCGCCGATATGCTGGTGCGCTCCAACGCGGTTGACGTGATCGTCGTCGACTCGGTTGCGGCGCTGACGCCGAAAGCCGAGATCGAGGGCGAGATGGGCGACTCCCATGTCGGTCTGCAGGCCCGCCTGATGTCCCAGGCATTGCGCAAGCTGACCGGTAGCGTCAAAAATGCCGGCTGTTTGATGGTTTTCATCAACCAGATCCGTATGAAGATCGGCGTGATGTTCGGCAACCCGGAAACCACCACCGGTGGTAACGCGCTGAAGTTCTACTCTTCTGTCCGGCTGGACATCCGCCGCACCGGCGCGGTCAAGCAGGGCGACGAGGTCGTCGGTAACGAAACCCGCGTCAAGGTGGTCAAGAACAAGGTGTCACCGCCGTTCCGCCAGGCCGAGTTCCAGATCATGTACGGTCAGGGTATCTACCATATGGGCGAGGTGATTGACCTCGGCGTTAAGGAGAAGCTGATCGACAAATCCGGTGCCTGGTACGCTTATAAAGGCGACAAGATCGGTCAGGGCAAGGCCAATGCGGCCAAGTTCCTGGAGGAGAACCCGGCTATCGCCGAGGAGATCGAAACCGAGATCCGTGCGCGTCTGTTGAACGTGCCGCGGCCGAGTGAAGCCAAGGAAGAGGAGCCGAGCGCACAGCTCGACCTGTCCTGAGCCGGGTTGGCGGGCACAAGCTGCTTGTCATCAGGGTTTGAATATTAAATGGTTTAAAAAGGGGCTGCGGCCCCTTTTTTCGTGTCTGCCGTTTTCAGTTGTCTTTGCGAGGAGGGGTGTCAATGTCAGAGCAGGAAGATCCGCGTAGCGAGATACGGGGCCAGGCGTTCCGGCTGCTGGCCCGGCGCGAGTACAGCCGGCGTGAGCTGGCATTGAAGTTCGCCCGTAAATACCAGGATGCCGATATCGAAGCGGTGCTGGACCAACTGGTGGCCGAGGGTTACCAGAGCGATCGCCGCTTTGTTGAGCTGTTCGTTCGTAACCGGGTCAGTCAGCTGCAGGGGCTGAACAAGATCCGCTTTGATATCCGCCAAAAGGGGATCGCCGAGCAGGAGCTGGAAGAGGTGCTGCAGGAGCAGGCGCCGGACTGGTTCGACCTGGCGTTGCAGGCCCGGCTGCGGCGTTTCCCGCAGGTGGACAGGAGCGATCGCAAGCAGTTGGCCAAACAGATGCGCCATCTGCTGCAACGAGGCTTCAGCATGGAGGAGGCGCGCTACGCTTTGGATGCCGAACCGGACGAACCGGATTGGCCTACTTGATCTGGCGCGGCGCTCGGGCGATGCTGAGGGGTGATGCGTAGCGCTGCCGGGAGATCTGTGACAGTGGCCGTTCGGCCGGTATTGAAACGCTCGCTTAAAAACAGTCGTACAATTTTCAGCCGCACTGTATAATGCGCGCCATTTTTGCGGCGTCTGAATGTACGCTGACAGACCAGAATCATAGCGCAGATGCGCTTATCAGAACGGATACGCCGACGGTTATTTTCCATGAAATACATGACAAGTGCCGAAATTCGCCAGGCTTTTCTCGACTTCTTCCAGCAGCAGGGCCATGAAGTGGTGCCCAGCAGCTCGCTGATCCCCGCCAACGACCCGACATTGATGTTCACCAATGCCGGTATGGTGCAGTTCAAGGACGTGTTCCTGGGCAGCGACAAGCGTGGCTATACCCGGGCGACCAGCTCACAGCGTTGCGTGCGTGCCGGCGGCAAGCACAACGACCTGGAAAACGTCGGTTATACCGCCCGTCACCACACTTTCTTCGAGATGCTGGGCAACTTCAGCTTCGGCGATTACTTCAAGCATGATGCGATCCGCTTCGCCTGGACTTTCCTGACCGAAGTGCTTGGGCTGCCGAAAGAACGGCTGTGGGTGACCGTGCATCACTCCGACGACGAGGCGGAGAAGATCTGGAAGGAGGAGATCGGCGTCGATCCCGAGCGCTTCTCCAAGCTGGATGAAGACAACTTCTGGTCGATGGGCGATACCGGCCCCTGCGGCCCCTGTACCGAGATCTTCTTCGACCACGGTCCGGAAGTCTGGGGCGGCCCTCCGGGCAGTCCGGAGGAGGACGGTGACCGCTACATCGAAATCTGGAACGTGGTCTTCATGCAGTACAACCGTTCCGCCGATGGCGAGATGACGCCGCTGCCGAAGCCGTCCGTCGACACCGGTATGGGGCTGGAGCGTATCGCTGCGGTGCTGCAGAACGTCCACTCCAACTATGAGATCGACCTGTTCCAGAACCTGTTGAAGGCCGCTGCGGCCGCTGTAGGTACCGATGATCTGGACAGCAAGTCGCTGCGGGTGATCGCCGACCATATCCGTTCCTGCTGCTTCCTGATCATCGACGGCGTGCTGCCGTCCAACGAAGGTCGTGGCTACGTGCTGCGCCGCATCATCCGCCGGGCGATCCGCCACGGCAACAAGCTGGGCGCCAAGGATGCCTTCTTCCACAAGCTGGTTGCGGCACTGGTGGCCGAGATGGGCGCCGCCTATCCGGAACTGAAGGAACAGCAGGCCCAGGTTGAGCGGGTGTTGCTGAAAGAGGAGCAGCAGTTCGCTAAGACCCTGGACCATGGCATGAGCCTGCTGCAGGGGGCGATCGACAACCTCGATGGTACCGTGATCTCCGGCGAAACCGTGTTCAAACTGTACGACACCTACGGCTTCCCGACTGACCTGACCGCCGATGTGGCCCGCGAACACGAGCTGACCGTCGATATGGACGGCTTCGAGCGTGAGATGGCTGAACAGCGCGAGCGTGCCCGTGCCGCCGGCAAGTTCTCGGTCGACTACAACGAAGCGATCCGGCTGGAGGGTGAAACCGACTTTACCGGTTACCAACAGCTCGATGGCAGTGCCCGGGTGGTTGCGTTGTTCAAGGAAGGTCAACAGGTCGAGCAGCTGACGCAGGGTGAAAGCGGCATTGTGGTGCTGGATCAGACGCCGTTCTACGCCGAATCCGGTGGCCAGGTGGGCGACAGCGGTGTGCTGGCGGCTGCCGGCGTCAACTTCACCGTGACCGATTGCAGCAAAGAGGGCAAGAACCACCTGCACCACGGTGAACTGACCGAAGGCAGCCTGAAGGTTGGCGACCAGATTCAGCCGCAGGTCGACAAGGTCCGTCGCCAGGCGACCGCGCTGAACCACTCCGCGACCCACCTGCTGCACGAGGCGCTGCGCATTGTGCTGGGCAGTCATGTTCAGCAGAAAGGCTCTCTGAACGATGACCAGCGGCTGCGCTTCGACTTCTCGCACTTCGAGGCTGTATCCCCGGAGCAGCTGGCTGAAGTCGAGCGGATCGTTAACGACCAGATTCGTGCCAACAGCGAGGTTGTCACGGAGATCATGGATATCGACGCGGCCAAAGCGAAAGGTGCCGCAGCACTGTTCGGTGAAAAATACGAAGACGTCGTGCGCGTACTGTCGATGGGCGGCGATTTCTCGGTCGAGCTCTGCGGTGGTACCCATGCCAAGCGGACCGGTGATATCGGCCTGTTCAAGATCATTTCCGAAGGCGGTGTGGCCGCCGGCGTACGCCGTATCGAAGCGGTCACCGGCGCTGGCGCGCTGGCCTGGCTGAATACAACCGACGCGACTCTGGGTCAGATCTCCGCGCTGGTGAAAGGCTCTCGCGACAGCGTGGTCGACAAGGTGCAGGGGCTGGCCGATCGCAACCGTCAGCTGGAAAAAGAGCTGGAGCAGCTGAAAGCCAAGCTGGCCGCCTCGCAGAGCGCCGACCTGGCGTCGAGCGCGGTGGAGGTCAACGGCGTCAAGGTACTGGCGGCCCAGTTGCAGGGCGTCGAGCCGAAAGCGCTGCGCGACACCATCGACCAGCTGAAGAACAAGCTGGGCAGCGGTGTGGTGGTACTGGCGGCGGCCGGCGACGACAAGATCGCGCTGGCGGCGGGGGTTACCAAGGACCTCACCGGCCAGGTGAAGGCTGGTGACCTGATCCGCGAGCTGACCGCCAAGATCGGCGGCAAGGGCGGCGGCCGGCCGGACTTCGCGCAGGGTGGCGGTAGCGACCTGGCAGCGCTGCCGGCGACGCTGGACGAGGTGAAAGGGCTGGTGGAAGCCGCGCTTTCCTGATCGAGCTGGCGGAGTAACCCATACAATGGCGCTATACGTACAGAAGTACGGCGGTACCTCGGTCGGCTCGGTGGAGCGGATCGAGGCGGTCGCAGATAAACTCAAGACGTTCCGGGAGCAGGGGCATGACCTGGTGGTGGTGGTCTCCGCGATGAGCGGCGAGACCAACCGGCTGATCGGGCTGGCCAGCCAGATCCAGGCGCAGCCCAACCCGCGCGAAATGGATGTGCTGGTCTCCACCGGCGAGCAGGTCACTATTGCGCTGCTGTGTATGGCGCTGGATAAGCGCGGCATCAGCGCCCGCTCCTACACCGGTTCCCAGGTCAAGATTCTGACCGACAGCGTACACACCAAGGCCCGAATCCGTGATATCGAGGTCTCCCGCATGCGGGAGGATCTGGAAGCCGGCCGGGTGGTTGTGGTGGCCGGTTTCCAGGGGGTCGACGGCCACGGCAATATCACCACCCTGGGGCGCGGCGGTTCCGATACCACCGGGGTGGCGCTGGCGGCGGCGTTGAAAGCCGACGAATGTCAGATCTACACCGATGTGGATGGGGTCTACACCACCGATCCACGGGTGGTCGACAGTGCCCGTCGGCTCGATAAGATTACCTTCGAGGAGATGCTGGAAATGGCCAGCCTGGGTTCGAAGGTGCTGCAGATCCGGGCGGTGGAGTTTGCCGGCAAATACAAGGTACCGCTGCGGGTACTGTCCAGCTTCGAGGACGGGCCCGGTACCCTGATAACCATTGAGGATGATGAAGCCGTGGAAAAACCGGTTATTTCAGGTATCGCATTTAACCGCGACGAGGCCAAGCTGACGGTGCAGGGGGTGCCCGATATTCCGGGTGTCGCTTCCCGTATCCTGGGGCCGATCAGCGCTGCCAATGTCGAGGTGGACATGATCGTGCAGAACGTGGCGGCCGATCAGACCACTGATTTCACGTTCTCGGTGCACCGCAACGACTTCGACAAGGCGGAAGCGATTCTGCAACGTGTCGCGGCGGAGCTGGGCGCGCGAGGGGTGGCCGGAGATAACAAAATTGCCAAGGTCTCCATCGTTGGTGTTGGTATGCGCTCTCATGCGGGTGTGGCCAGCAAGATGTTCGATGCCTTGGCAAAGGAAGGTATCAATATCCAGATGATATCCACCTCCGAGATCAAGGTCTCGGTCGTACTGGCGGAGAAGTATCTGGAGCTGGCGGTTCGTGCGCTGCATTCAGAGTTTGATCTGGACGCCCCGGAGGCTGTCAGCGAATCATAAAGTGCTGGTCTATAGTTAGAGCAGCGAGAAATTCGTGCCGCCGGACCAGGCTTTGTGGTGCCTGGCCGGCACTTCTGACCTGGAGTCAACAGGGGCGATAGGTCAGGAAGAAAAAGGACTACATAAGGAGATCCATCACCATGTTGATTCTAACCCGTCGCGTGGGCGAAACCTTGATGGTTGGTGACGACGTTACAGTGACTGTACTGGGAGTGAAAGGCAACCAGGTCCGTATCGGCGTTAATGCACCTAAGGACGTATCTGTTCATCGTGAGGAGATCTATCAGCGCATTCAGCGCGAAAAATCCGCCGATGGCAATCAGGAATAAATTTTTTCAAAATTCTTCTTTCTTTTTGAAAATCAATTCGATAAGATACGCGCCGTTGTTTAGGTGAGATGGCCGAGTGGCTGAAGGCGCGCCCCTGCTAAGGGCGTATACCGCAAGGTATCGAGGGTTCGAATCCCTCTCTCACCGCCATCAAGCGCCCGTAGCTCAGCTGGATAGAGTACCTGGCTACGAACCAGGCGGTCAGAGGTTCGAATCCTCTCGGGCGCGCCACTTTAAAACAACATTCTGGATGCGCCCGTAGCTCAGCTGGATAGAGTACCTGGCTACGAACCAGGCGGTCAGAGGTTCGAATCCTCTCGGGCGCGCCACTCCAGACGTTTCAGATTTTCGTATACGCGCCCGTAGCTCAGCTGGATAGAGTACCTGGCTACGAACCAGGCGGTCAGAGGTTCGAATCCTCTCGGGCGCGCCACTTTCCTTTCCCCGCTAGGTTATCCCCCATCAAGCCGGTATAATTTTCACCCTCAATTTTGACCGATTGCTGGTGTCCGACTCGATGAAATTTATTGCCAAACTGTTCCCCGAAATTGCCGTCAAGAGCCGCCCGGTTCGCAAGCGCCTGATCGCGCGTCTGCAGAACAACCTCAACGTGATGCTGCGTCGAATCGATGAGGGGATCAAGGTCAGCGGTCACTGGGACAAGGTCGAAGTCAGCTGTGACGGTGACGATGCCCAGCTGCGTGAGCAGATCGTCGACCTGATGGGGCGCACGCCGGGGATCCAGTATTTCATCGAGGTGCAGGAGTTTCCGCTCGGTGATTTCGACAACGCTTTCCAACTGACCCGCCAGTTCTACGCCGAAGCGCTTAAGGGCAAGACCTTTAAGGTGCGCGTCAAGCGCAGCGGTAAGCACGAATTCACCTCTATCGACCTGGAGCGCTACGTGGGCGGCGGTTTGCGTCAGCACACCGAAGCCAAGGGGGTCGACGTTCATAAGCCGGACCTCTATGTCGACCTGGAGGTGCGCAACGACAAGCTCTATATCATTACCGATCGCCACCCCGGCCAGGGCGGCTACCCGCTTGGCAGCCAGGATGCCGTGGTGTCGCTGATCTCCGGCGGTTTCGACTCCATCGTCGCCAGCTATATGACCATGCGGCGTGGCTGCAAAACCCATTTCCTGTTCTTCAACCTTGGCGGCAAGGCGCACGAGATCGGCGTCAAGCAGGTAGCGCTCTACCTGTGGCAGAAATACGGCTCCAGCGCGCGGGTCAAGTTCATCACCGTGCCGTTCGAAGAGGTGGTCGGTGAGATCCTGCAGAGCGTCCACCACTCCCACATGGGGGTGGTGCTGAAGCGGATGATGATGCGGGCCGGTGAGAAGGTGGCCGAGCGTATCGGTGCCCATGCGCTGGTGACCGGCGAGAGTGTCGCTCAGGTATCCAGCCAGACGCTGCCGAACCTGGCGCTGATCGACGCGGCTACCGAGACCTTGGTATTGCGGCCGCTGGTGACCATGGATAAGCAGGATATCATCGACAAGGCGACCGAGATCGGCACCTACGATTTCGCCAAGTCGATGCCGGAGTTCTGTGGCGTGATCTCCGATCGGCCGACCACCCATGCCAAGCGTGATCGCCTGGAGCAGGAGGAGGAGGGTTTCGACTTCGAGGTGTTGCAACGGGCGCTGGAGCAGACCCAGGTGATTAGCATCGACGAGATCGTCGAGGATGTGAACGTAAATGCCCAGGTTGAGGCGCTGACCAAAGTCGCGGCTAACCAGGTGATCGTCGACGTGCGCCATCCTCATGAGGCGGAGCGCAAGCCGCTGAACCTGCCGGGCTGTGAGGTGTTGACAATCCCGTTCTTTAAGTTGGACAGTGAATTTGCCGGCCTCGACCCGACCAAGGAGTACCTGCTGTATTGCGAGAAGGGCGTGATGAGCCAGATGCATGCCCAGCAGCTGCAGGATAAAGGGCATTTGAATGTTAAGGTCTATCGCCCGGATGGTGACGGCAAGGCATGACGCCTTGGCGACACTTGATGGTTTATTGTCGACAATATCCCCGGTTTAATGGTCATATTGTCTAAATTAGCAGCGGTTTTATTGCCTGTGGTTGGCTTTTCAGGTTTAATTGTGAGCCATTTACAACCTTAACCTCGCGGCCGTTGTCGGCATTTTTGTGACCGATCGCGACCGTTTGCACGGGTTTTGATCAATAAATAGGAGCCCCTCAAGATGGATAATCTCTTCTCAGAAGGCCTCAACCTGATGGTCTTCGGTATGGGATTTGTCTTCGTCTTCCTGACCCTGCTTGTCTTCGCTACCGGCATCATGTCCAAGGTGGTTGGCAAGTATGCGCCCGAGCCGCAGCCAAAAGCGGCGGCACCGAAGGCGGCGAAGCCGGCTGCAGCCAGTAGTAGTAATGATGAGCTGATCGCAGTGATGACTGCAGCTGTTCATAAGTACCGCTCCTGAGCCGACAGACGGCAGATTAGAAAAGAATAAACTTGCATTAAATTGACAGAAGGCCATTACCCATGTCCGACGCAAAGAAACCTCTGGGCATTACCGACGTAGTACTGCGCGACGCACACCAGTCGCTGTTTGCTACGCGTATGCGCGTGGAAGACATGCTCCCGATCGCCGAGAAGCTGGATAAAGTCGGCTTCTGGTCCCTGGAGAGCTGGGGCGGTGCGACATTTGATTCCTGCATCCGCTTTATCGGCGAAGACCCCTGGGAACGCATCCGTTTGCTGAAGCAGGCGATGCCGAACACCAAGCAGCAGATGCTGCTGCGTGGTCAGAACCTGCTGGGCTATCGTCACTATGCTGACGATGTCGTCAACAAATTCGTTGAGCGTGCCGCTACCAACGGCGTTGATGTGTTCCGTATCTTCGATGCGATGAACGACCCGCGTAACCTGGAAACCGCCATCAAGGCGGTCAAGGCGACCGGCAAGCACGCTCAAGGCACCATCTCCTTCACCAAGAGCCCGGTACACACCACCGATATGTGGGTGGAGTATGCCAAGACGCTGGAGGATATGGGCGCCGAGTCGATCGCGATCAAGGATATGTCCGGTATCCTGACACCGTACGACGCCTTTGATCTGGTATCCCGCCTGAAGGCGCAGACCGATCTGGAAGTGCAGTTGCATGCACATGCGACCTCCGGGTTGTCCGACATGACCATCCTGAAGGCGGTGGAAGCCGGTATCGACCGTGTCGATACAGCAATCTCCTCCATGTCCATGACCTACGGTCATACGGCCACCGAATCTGTGGTGGCGGCGCTGGCGGGTACCGACCGTGATACCGGGCTGGACCTGAACATGCTGGAGGAGATTGCCGCTTACTTCCGTGCAGTGCGCAAGAAATACGCCAAGTTCGAAGGCTCTCTGCGCGGTACCGACTCCCGTATCCTGGTGGCTCAGGTGCCGGGCGGTATGCTGACCAACATGGAGAACCAGCTCAAGGAGCAGGGCGCGGCGGACAAATTTGACGAAGTGCTGGCCGAGATTCCGCGTGTGCGTGAAGATCTGGGCTGGATCCCGCTGGTCACCCCGACCTCCCAGATCGTGGGAACCCAGGCGGTGATCAATGTGTTGATGGGCGAGCGTTACAAGACCATCTCCAAAGAGGTTCAGGGCATCCTCAAAGGCGAATACGGTGCCGCGCCGGCGTCATATAACGCCGAGCTTCAGGCACGAGTGCTGGATGGTGGCGAAGCGATCACCTGCCGCCCGGCGGATCTGCTAGAGCCTGAGCTGGACAAGCTGGTCGACGAGCTGCGCGCAACCTCCAACGAGAAAGGCGTTCAGCTGATGGCCGGTGAGAACGAGATCGATGACGTTCTGACCTACGCTCTGTTCCCGCAGATCGGCCTGAAATTCCTGGAAAACCGTGGTAACCCCGACGCATTTGAACCTGCACCGACACTAGAGGACGCACAAGCAATGGCTGCACCGAAGAAATCCGGCCCGGAAGTCTACACCATCTCCGTTAACGGTCAGAACTACGTGGTACAGGTCACCGAAGGTGGCGATATCTCTGCGGTAGCACCTGCTGCTCCGGCCGCGGCGGCTCCGGCTGCTGCTCCGGCGGCCGATGCGGAAGCCGTGGCGGCGCCGCTGGCGGGCAACATCTGGAAAGTTCAGGTAGCGGCTGGCCAGGCGGTACAGGAAGGTGACGTACTGGTGATCCTCGAAGCGATGAAGATGGAAACCGAAGTGCGTGCCGCGCGTGCCGGTACCGTATCCACCGTGGATGTTAAGGAAGGTGACGCCGTACAGGTTGGCGACAGCCTACTGACTCTGGCGTAAGGGCAGCTTCTCCATGGAAAAATTGCTAGAACTCTGGCAGGCCTCCGGCATCTACAACATGGCGCCGGGCCAGCTGGTTATGATTCTGGTTGGCCTGTTGCTGCTGTTCCTGGCCATCCGTAAAAACTTTGAGCCATTGCTGCTGGTTCCGATCGGCTTTGGTGGCGTCCTCGCCAATATCCCGGAAGCGGGCCTGGCATTTTCTGCAGTGGAAAATGCCGTGCACTTCGCCAAGCCGGAAGTGATGCAGGCGATGGCTAATGCGTTGAGTATCACCTCGACCGATCCACACGATCTGCTGCACGCCTACCATGGCGCCAGCGCTGCCGCGCATGATGCGGCGGTCAATGTGGCGAAGGACGGTGGTTACAGCAACGGTATGCTGTACAACTTCTACACGGTGGCGATCGCCTCCGGTGCGGCGCCGCTGCTGATCTTCATGGGCGTTGGTGCGATGACCGACTTTGGTCCGCTGCTGGCCAACCCCAAAACCCTGTTCCTGGGGGCGGCGGCTCAGTTCGGTATCTTTGCGACCGTGCTGGGTGCGGTGGGGCTGAGCGTACTCGGCATCATGGATTTCAGTATCCAGGATGCCGCCGCGATCGGTATCATCGGTGGCGCCGACGGTCCGACGGCGATCTACGTTGCCAGCCTGCTGGCACCGCAGTTGCTGGGCGCGATCGCAGTAGCCGCGTACTCCTACATGGCGCTGGTACCGATGATTCAGCCGCCGATCATGCGCGCCCTGACCACCGAGCAGGAGCGTAAGATCGCGATGGTTCAGCTGCGTCATGTCAGCAAGACCGAGAAGATCATGTTCCCGATCCTGCTGCTGGTACTGGTGGCTCTGCTGCTGCCGGATGCCGCGCCGCTGCTGGGTATGTTCTGCTTCGGTAACCTGATGCGCGAGTGTGGCGTGGTCGACCGTCTGAGCGATACCGCTCAGAATGCGCTGATCAACATCGTCACCATCTTCCTGGGCCTGTCGGTCGGCTCCAAGCTGTCCGCCGACAAGTTCCTGGACGTGGAAACGCTGGGTATCCTGGTGCTGGGTATCGTTGCCTTCGGTATCGGTACTGCTTGTGGCGTGCTGATGGCCAAGGCGATGAACAAGATGGCCGGCGGTAATGCGATCAACCCGCTGATCGGCTCGGCCGGTGTATCGGCGGTACCGATGGCCGCCCGGGTATCCAACAAGCTTGGCCTGGAGGCCAACCCGCAGAACTTCCTGCTGATGCATGCGATGGGCCCGAACGTGGCCGGCGTTATCGGCTCGGCGGTTGCTGCCGGTGTGATGATCAAGTTCGTCGGCTGATCGGTCGACCTGGCGACATAAAAAAGGCTGCCCGGAGGCAGCCTTTTTTCGTAGTGGACAGTGTTGAGTTTACAGTTCACAGAACGTTGCTATCGCGCACCGCTGGCGCAACCGGGTGTTACTGGAGACTGTTAACTCCTCTTAATGCCCGGCCAGCACTTCCAGGTGTGCCTGTACGCTGAACGCCAGCGCCACCGGGTTGTAGCCGCCCTCCAGCATCGAAACCAGCCGCCCCTGGCAGCTGCTGCGGGCGATATCCATCAACACCTGGGTGACCCAGCGGTAGTCCTCCTCGGTCAGCATCAGGTCGGCCATCGGGTCTTCCTGGTGGGCATCGAAACCCGCCGAGATGAACAGCATGTCGGGCCGGTGCGCGTGCAATGCCGGTACCACATGGTTCTCGATCAACCGGCGGAACACCCGGCCGTCGCTGTTGGCCTCCATCGGGCAGTTGACGATATTGCCGCGCCGGATGTCGGCATAACGCTCCGGGTAGAAGGGGTGCTGGAAGGTGGAGCAGACCAGCACCTCGGGCAGGTCCTTGAATATATCGACGGTGCCGTTGCCGTGGTGGACGTCGAAGTCGACGATCGCCACCCGGTTGATGCCCGGCTGCTGCAGCGCATGCATAGCGGCGATCGCCACGTTGTTGTAGAAGCAGAAGCCCATCGGGATGTTGTGTTCGGCATGGTGGCCGGGCGGTCGTACCGCGCAGAAGGCGTTGTCGGCCCGGCCGGCCAGCACCCGGTTGACCGCCAGGATACCGGCACCCGCCGCCAGATCAGCGGCCTGCAGGGAGTCAGGGCAGAGCGCGGTATCTTCATCGGTGTAGACGACACCCGCTTCCGGCAGCTTCATCTCCAGCCGCTTCTGGTGCAGCTTGGCGTGGGCCAGCTGGATCTGCTGTGCGGTCACCGGCACCGCTTCGAACTGCTCCAGCTCCTGCAGCAGGCCGGTTTTTTCCAATACCTTGCGGATTGCCAGCAGCCGTACCGGGCTTTCCGGGTGCTCCGGTCCCATATTGTGCAGTCCACAGTCCTGGTGGCTGATGTACGCAGTTGTCATATTTATTATGTCCTTATGCTTCGAATCTGGCGCGCTGGCTGGTAACTGTACCGACGGCAGGTGTTTTCTGTTGCAGATGGCTAGCCGGCCGGACCGGCGGGTCGCAGATTCGCTCTAGTCCCAGTGTAATGAAATCGGCGCTCCGCAGGTGTTAGTCATAGGTCGTAGCCGTGCTGTCGAGGTGCCGAAGGTGGCATTCGATTGATCTGAATCATACGCGGGGGCGCAAGCCGGCTATAGCATAACCCTACAGCATAGAACTGTCTTAGCACCGAGTGTCTCACCCTACACCCGGTGCTTTTTTTTGGTTTATTTTCGCGGTCGTTATCGATCAGCGGCAAAGAGTGAAAATTCCGGTTTCCGGTGGTGTGCGGCATGACCGTAAAACGGTGCGTCGCGCATAGGTGGCAAGAGCACCGTCCCTCCAAGAGCCATAGAACGTTGCAGGTGCTATCGTTGCCGGTCGCCCGAGCATATACGTTTTGGCGATGAGCAACTATCATAAGCGATTAGCAAGTATTCCTGTGTTTAGTTCATAAGGCCTCTCTAGTGGTTAGGAAAACCCCGTCTGTAGTGGATTATTCGTCCAAGAATGTTCTGCTGATCGAAAGCAGCGGTAACATGCGCTCGACGATTGTCTACATGTTGCGCAGCCTCGGGGTGCAGAATATCAAGGCGATCACCATCAACAGCCGGGTGTTTGTCGAGATAGCCGAGAGTCGCTACGACGTTATCCTGCTTGGCCACAATAATCGCGAGTCGGTCGGCGGTATCCAGATTCTTGAGGAAGCGCGCTTTCGCGGGGTGATGAGGCCGAGTGTCGCCTGGTTGTTCATGACCGGGGACGCCTCCCAGGAGCTGATCCTGCACGCGATCGACAGTAAACCGGATGCAGTGGTGACAAAACCGTTCAGCGTCGACGAGTTGAAGCGCCGGCTGGATGGTGTGTTGCGGCGCAAGGCGATGTTCCACCAGATCGAAGAGGCGATCGAGCGGGAGGACTGGGAAGAGGCGCTACTGCGCTGCGAACGTGATTTCTCGCCGACCATGGATACCTACGGCCAAGCCCAGGTCATCAAGGCTGAGATGCTGGCCCGTCTCAATCAGCACCAGGAGGCGCTGCAGGTGCTGGAGGAGGCGTACTGGCGCCGGCAGGACAAGGAGGTGGCGTTCGCCTGGGCCAGGCTGGCACTGGAGATGGAGCGCTACGAGGTCGCCCGCGACCTGTTGCTCGACCTTATTCAGCGTCACCCGCTGTTGATCGCCGCCTATGATCTGCTGGCCGAGGTGCACGAGTGCCTCGGTGACACGGAGGCCGCATTGGAGGCGCTACAGGAGGCGACCGCCCGGGCACCGATGGGGATCCCCCGCCAGATGCGCCTTGGCCGCACGGCGACCCAGACCGGCCGCTACGATCTGGCCAGCGGCGCCTATCAGAAATCGATCATATTGGGCCGGCACAGCTGCTATCGGTCGCCGGAGCCGTACCTGCGACTGGCTAACATCCGACGTCTGGAGTTGAACGGGGCCACCGGTCGGCAAAGGGATAGCCTTGCCGGTGGTATCGAGCAGTTGCTGGTCAATGCCCAGTCCAAATTTCCGCGTGATAGGGAGCTGGAGGTCAGGGCGGCACTGCTGCGGGCCGAGATGTACAAGGAGCTTGGCGATAGCCTTAATACCAAGAAGTTCCAGGAAGCCGCGCAGATGTACAACCAGGAGTTGGAGCAACCGCTCGACCTGGAGCGGGAACGACTCGACGTCACCGGCGACAAGGTGCCGGTACTGGAACCGGTGGCTCAGCCGATCGAGCCGTCACCGGAATCGGCGCCGCAGGGCCAGCCGGGCCAGGACCCGATGATGAGCCAGAAGGTCAACCGGCAGGGGGTCAAGCAGTACCTGGCCGGCAAGCTGGTTCAGGCCATCAAGCACTTCACCCTGGCGATCGACTACGACCGCAACAACGCCTATGCGCTGCTTAACCTGGCCCAGTTATTTCTGGAAACGGCACGGGACAGCCAGCAGAATCGTGACGAGCGGCTGAAGATGGCCGACCGTTATCTGAAGCTGACCAAGTTGCTGGACCTCGACGACAGCGCCGGGCAGAAAGCGGAGCTGCTGGCGGAGCTGTTGGCCGCTGGCGTGGAGCAACTGCCAGACGGCTCGCTCGGCGCCCTGTTGCGCTGACGGCCAGTTTGGCACCAGTCCTGAGTTATCCAGGCCAGGTTGGTCGGCGGGCAGCGGTTCGCAACGGTTCTTTCCCGCTTGGCTGCCCTATGGGACTGGCGTATAGTGCCTGCTGACGATTGTAGTTGGATGTTATGACCTGCCTCACCAGCTTTCCGCGGCGTCCCTTCCGGGCCCGCGGCTCGAATGTCGAGCGCTGCGGCCACTGCCTGTTGACGCCGCGCACCTGTATCTGTGAATTCCGCTTTCTGCACCATGCCCAGGCGCGCTTCTGCCTGCTGATGCATCGCAAGGAACAGTACAAGCCCACCAATACCGGCCGCCTGATTGGCGATGTGATCGCCAATACCGAACAGCTTGAATGGCAGCGTACGGCGCCTGGCGAACGTTTGGCCCGGTTGCTGGACGACCCCACGCTGGCGCCCCATATCGTCTTCCCGCCGGCGGAGGATTATCGTCACCGGATGGTTAGCCGGCCGGTCGACGACGGCCGTATCCCGCTGTTTATTTTGCCGGACGGTACCTGGCGGCAGGCCCGGCGGATTTTCCGCCACAGCCGCTATCTGGATCAGCTGCCGGTGATCTCGCCGCAGCAGCAGCTGTTGAGCCGCTATCATCTGCGTAAGAAGATCGAACCGGATCAACTCTGTACAGCGGAGGTGGCAGCTGCCATGCTCGATCAGATAGGGGATCCCCGTTCAGCCCGGTTGCTGGACGCGTATTTTGATATTTTTAACGAACACTACCGTGCCTCACGGCTGACCCGGCCGCTGAACCCCGAACAACCGGCCAAGCAGCTGATCCGGGCGTTACAACGGGGCGAATGGCCTGCAGCGGGTTGAGGTAGACGGATGCGGTCGCGTTCCGGCCGCCTGAATGGAATGGAGCTATGACAGAGCATTGGAGTCAGCGCGATCCGTTCGCGGCGCGCGAGCGGGAAAAGTATGGTACGCCGGTCCCCAGCCGGGAGTATATCCAGCAGACGCTGGAACGAATTGGCAAGCCGCTGCCCCACGAACGGGTCTGCGATGCCCTCGGTATTGAAGACGAGGAGACTCGCGATGCGGTGCTGTTCCGGCTCAAGGCGATGTGCCGCGATGGCCAGTTGATCAGCAACCGCAAGAACGAGTTCGGCCTGATCCAGCACATGGGGCTGATCAAGGGACGGGTGATCGGACACCGCGACGGCTTCGGCTTCGTGAAGCCGGATGAGGGCGGCAGTGACCTGTTTATCAGCCCGCGCCAGATGCGCCAGGTATTCGACGGCGATCGGGTGCTGGTGCAGGAGCTGGGTGCCGATTTCAAAGGGCGTCGCGACGGCAAGATTGTCGAGGTGCTGGAGCGCTGTACCCACAAGCTGGTCGGCCGTTTCAAGGGCCAGGACGGCTTCGGCTACCTGACCCCGGAGAATCAGCGTATTCCTCAGGAGATCATGGTGGTCAGTGACCAATCGGCGCCGGCCTACCACGACGGCCAGCTGGTGGTCGCCGAGATCGTACAGCAACCGGGGCGGCGCCAGATGGCGCAGGCGCGGGTGATCGAGGTGTTGGGCGACCATATGGCGCCGGGCATGGAGATCCAGGTGGCGATCCACAACTACGATATCCCGCAGGATTGGCCGCAAGGCGTCAGTGACGAGATTGCCCAGCTGGATGTCGAGGTGGACGAGGCGGCCAAGGCCGGCCGGGTCGACCTGCGTCAGCTGCCGTTCGTCACCATCGACGGTGAGGACGCCAAGGACTTCGACGATGCGGTCTATGCCGAGCGAAACACCAGCGGCGGCTGGCGGCTGTGGGTGGCTATCGCCGATGTTTCCTGGTACGTGCGGCCCGGTACCGAACTGGACAGCGAAGCGCTGAAGCGCGGCAACTCGGTCTATTTCCCGGAATACGTGGTACCGATGCTGCCGGAACTGCTTTCCAATGGCCTCTGCTCGCTGAACCCGCAGGTCGACCGGCTGGCGATGGTCTGCGAGATGACCATCAGCAAGGCCGGTCGATTGTCCGGTTACCGCTTCTACGAGGCGGTGATCAATTCCCACGCCCGGCTGACCTATACCCAGGTGGGCGCCATGCTGACCGAGGCCGATACCGAGTACGGTGCGCGGATGCGGCGGGAGTACGAAGGGCTGCTACGCCACCTGGAAAACCTGCACGGCCTCTATTTCAATTTGCGCAATGCCCGCGAGCAGCGCGGCGCGATCGATTTTGAAACCACCGAGACGCGGATCCTGTTCGACGAGACACGCAAGATCGAGCAGATCGTGCCGGTCCAGCGCAACGATGCCCATAAGCTGATCGAAGAGTGCATGCTGTGCGCCAACGTGGCCACCGCCCGTTTCCTGCATAAGCTGAAGCGGCCGGCGATCTACCGGATTCACGAAGGACCCAAGGCGCAGAAACTGGAAAACCTGCGTGGCTTCCTCGGCGAGCTGGGGCTGGCGATCAGCGGCGGTGACGACCCGAGCCCGGAGGATTTCCAGCAGCTGGCGACGATGATCGAGAACCGGCCCGACCGCCACCTGATCCAGACCATGATGCTGCGCTCGATGAACCAGGCGGTCTACAGTCCGGACAACCAGGGCCATTTCGGGCTGGCCTACTCGGCCTATACTCATTTCACCTCGCCGATCCGCCGCTACCCGGACCTGGTGGTGCACCGGTTGATCCGGGCCGCACTGCACAGTGAGCGGGAGGAGCGTTCGTTGTTGCGGGCCGACGACTTCGCCGTCAATCCGCAGTTCGCCGTGCAGTACGACATGCCGCAGATGCTGCAGCTGGGTGAGCACTGCTCGATGACTGAGCGTCGCGCCGACGATGCCACCCGTGATGTGGTGGCCTGGCTGAAGTGCGAGTACATGAGAGATCAGGTCGGCGGGGAGTTCGACGGCGTGGTGGCGGCCGTGACCGGCTTCGGCCTGTTCGTCGAGCTCGACCAGGTGTTCGTCGAGGGGCTGATCCATGTCACCGGCCTGCCGTCTGATTACTACCAGTTCGATGCCGGCAAGCAGCGGTTGATCGGTGAGCGTACCTGCAAGGTGTTCCGTCTCGGCGACCGGCTGAGGGTTCGGGTGGCACGGGTCGACCTGGATGAGCGTAAGATCGATTTCGAGCTGATCTCGGTCGAGCAACGGGGCCGTAAACAGTCGAGCGTCCGCCAGCAACTGGCGGCAGGCAAGCTGGGTGGCGAGCTGCCGGCTGAGAAAGCCGCCAAGCCGCGCCGGCGACCGGCTGCCAAGGGCGCGAAGGACAAGGCCCCGCTGTCTGCAGCGGAGCGGGAGCAGCAGGCGTTCAGTGCCGAGTCCGCCGGCAAGAGTCAGAAGGCCAAGAAGCGTAAAGCCAAGGCGGGCGGCAAGACCACCGCCAAGACTGACAAGAAGGCCAAAGCCGACAAGGTTGGGAAAGTCAGCCGCTGAGCTGGTAGAACTGCAGTGCGCCGGAGGTGCAGGCCAATAGATAGAGGCCTGTACCTACGGCGACCCCGCAGCCAATCTGGCGGCGCAGCCGGCTATCCAGCGGCAGCGGTCGGTGGTCCAGCCAGAGCCGCCAGCACAGTGCCGCCACTATCCCTTCAAGCGCACCGGCCAGCGCATCCAGCGGCCAGTGCAGGTCCAGCAGCACCCGCGACAGTGGCACCAGCGTCACCGGCAGCAATGTCAGTGTATATAGCCGCCTGCGTAGCCGGTCCGGCCAGCCCCGAACCAGCAACACCGCCAGCATCGCGAAGAATCCTGCCGCGGCACTGGCGTGACCGCTGGGGAAGCTCCAGCTGTCATAGAGGCTGGTTCCCAGCGGGGGGCGCGGTAGCGCGTACAGCCACTTAAGACCGCTGTTGAATGCTACCAGGGCGAACAGCAGGCTGATAAACACCAGGCCGTGGCGCCAGAGGCCGCGCCAGGCCAGCAGGGCGACGAGTCCGAAGCTCAGGCCGAGCAGCAGCACCTTGTCACCCAGCTGGGTTATGGCCACGGCCGCCGGCTTCAGCCAGTGCGGCCATTGTTGCAGTTGTTGGTGCCAGAGTTGTTCGCTGTCCGGCACGCCAACCAATAACCGTATCAGGCAGAGCAGCGTCAGCAGCGTAAGCGCGGTCGCCAGCAGCAACCAACTGCCGCGTGGTTCCGGTAGCCAGCCGAGTTGGCGTGCCAGCCAGCGCTGCGGCTGCAACTGCAGGTGCAGGCTGTGCCACAGCAGCATCAGTAGCAGCAGGGCACCGAGCAGTTGCAGTGGCCCGTTCCAGTAGGGTTGCAGCTGTTGGCTCTGTTCGCCGAGCCAATAGCCGGGCAGCAGGTAGGCCGGTGCCCAGAGCAGCGCCGAGAGGATATTGACTAGCATGAAGCGCAGCGGCGGCATCGCCATGCTGCCGGCGATAAACGGGATGAACGGCCGTACCGGTCCGACGAAGCGACCCACCAGGACGCTCAGCCCGCCGTAGCGGGCGAAGAACCGGTGGCCATCTGCCAGCCAACGGGGGTGGCGCCGGAACAGTGCCAGACTGGCGATTGAACCGGCCCAATGACGACCCAGCCAGTAGCTGATACCGTCACCCAGCACCGCGCCGACGAACCCCCAGCCGAGCAGCACCGGCAACGCCAGCTGTTGCTGGCCGGCCAGCCAGCTCAGCGAGGCGATCAAAGCCACGCCGGGTACCAGCAGGCCGACCAGCAGCAGCGACTCCAGCAGTGCCACCAGGCCGATCAGCAGCGGCAGTCCCTGCGGGCTGTAAAACCAGTCGATCAGCGCAGCGATCATCTCAATATCCAGTCCATTTGCCGGCAGTATACTCCGTTGGCAACGCACCAAGGGAAACAGTTCCTGCTATAATCGCGCCCCATCTCATCTGATTACCCCGACGGGACGGCCTGATGAACGAGATTATCCTGATGACCCTGTCCGGCGAAGACAAGCCGGGCGTGACTTCCGCCCTGACCGCCATCCTGGCGCAGTACAAGATCAATATCCTGGATATCGGCCAGGCGGTGATCCATAACACCCTGTCGCTTGGCATTCTGATCCAGGTGCCGAAGGAGGCGGAATCTTCGCCGCTGCTGCGCGACATATTGTTCAAGGCGCATGAGTTGAACATGCAGGTCCGTTTTCAGCCGGTACTGGATGGTGAGTACGAGCAGTGGGTGGAGCACCAGGGCAAGTCCCGTCACATCATCAGTCTGCTGGCCCGTAAGATCAGTGCTGAACATATCGCCCGGGTAACCCAGGTGGCGGCCGCGCACGGCCTGAACATCGACAATATCAGCCGCTTGTCCGGCCGGGTATCGCTGCAGGAGTCGGCCCAGGATCGCACCAAGGCCTGCGTCGAGTTCTCGGTGCGCGGCGGGCCGGCCGATGCCGCTGCGCTGCGTGAGGAGTTCCTCAGTGTAGCGGCCGAAATGGACGTGGATATCGCTTTCCAGGAGGACAGCATCTACCGCCGCAACCGCCGGCTGGTGGTGTTCGATATGGATTCGACGCTGATCGAGGCGGAGGTGATCGACGAGCTGGCCAAGGAGGCCGGTGTCGGCGACCAGGTCATTGAGATCACCGAGGCGGCGATGCGTGGCGAGATCGATTTCAACGAGAGCTTCCGGCGCCGGGTCGGCCTGCTGAAGGGGCTGGATGAATCGGTTCTTGAGCGGATCGCCGAGCGACTGCCGCTGACCGAAGGGGCCGAGGAGTTGGTCTCCAACCTGAAGGCGCTGGGTTTCAAGACCGCCATCCTGTCCGGTGGCTTCACCTACTTCGGCGAGTATCTGCGTCGCAAGCTGGGCTTCGACTACGTCTACGCCAACGAGTTGGATATCCGCGACGGCAAGGTGACCGGCGAAGTGACCGGTACCATCGTCAACGGCGAGCGCAAGGCGGAACTGCTGCGCGAGATCGCCGCCCGCGAAGGGGTTCGGTTGGAGCAGACCATCGCCGTCGGCGACGGCGCCAACGACCTGCCGATGCTGTCGATTGCCGGCCTGGGGATCGCCTTCAGGGCCAAGCCGCTGGTGCGCCAGAGTGCCAAGCAGGCAATCTCGACACTGGGGCTGGACGGTATTCTCTACCTGATCGGCTTCCGTGATCGCGATACCCTGCAATAGCTGCTCAGTGGTAGCTATTCACTTATTGAATTAAGCAAACCGGCGCCTCAGGGCGCCGGTTTTCGTTTTGGCTCGGGAGCAGTGGGTTACTGCTGGAAGAAGTCGTACTGCATCTCCTCGCTGGGCGACTGCAGGTAGTGACCCTGTACGTAGCGGATCTGCGCCCGCCAGAGCTTGCTCATCACCCGGGCGGATTCGACCAGCGGGGCGATGGTCTGACAGTCGCCGGCATGCAGCGAACTGACCAGCTTCATGAAGTTCTGGTCGTGCAGGTTGTCCTGGTTGAGGTCGTTGATATAGGTGCCGTCCAGCTTCACGTAGCGCGGTTTCAGCTGCTTCAATACCCGGTCGGCGCTATTGGAGCTGCCGTAATGCTTGATGCACAGCGGGCTGTGCAGGCGTTTCAAGGATTCCGCCCAGTCCCGAGCCCGCTGCAGCTGTGCCAGCACATCGGTCTCACTGAGCTGGAAGATCAGTTGCTCGCCGGAAACCCGGTGGCGCCGTAGCAGCTCGGCGATCCAGTTGATCAGGTTACGATCGCGCAGGGTGCGGCTGTTGAGGTTGATAAACAGCTGGGTATTCTCGCCCTGCTGTTGTAGTCGCTGGATGCATTGGTTGATCACCCAGCGGTCCAGTTGTACGCAAAGGGTGTCCAGGTTGAACGCGGTCAGGAAAGGCGCCGGTGAGTACTCCCGGCCCTGTTCGTCCTGCAGGCGCAGCAGTACCTCGTAACGCCCCCGACTGTCCTGCTGGGCCAGGCCGACCACCGGCTGGAACAGCAGCTTCATCCGCTCCTTTTCGACCGCTTCGCGCAGGGTCTGCAGTACGCCATCGCGTTGCAGTGATTGGGGTTCATGGATGATGGCGGTGTACAGCTCGACATGCGGGCCCGAGTTGAGCTGGTGGGTTCGTTCTATCGCTTTGCGGCCCTGGCTGAGCAATGCGTCTATGCTGGCGGCGTTGTCATTGATCGGCACTACGCCGGCGGCCCAGCGTAGTTCGACCGGTTGTTTGACTGCTGTCAGGGTCAGCTGGTCCAGTTCCGATACCAGTTGTCGGGCGACCTCCAATGCCGTTTGCTGGCGGGCATCCTGATAGATCACCAAATAGCTATCGTCCTGCAGACGGCCGAGCGGGTGGGGGTTGCCGATCGCTTCACGCAGCAAGGTGGCGGCATCCAGGCTGAGCTGGTCGGTTGCGTAGGTGCCATACTGTTCGCGCAGCTGGTTGAAGTTCTCCAGCTGGACATACAGCAAATTGCAGTCATGGCCGCCATCCAGTGCGCGCCTGTAGCAGCGATCGAGCTGCTCATGGATCTGCTCGCCGTTGGGCAGGCCGGTGATCAGGTCCAGCCGCTGCTGGCGCTCCTCCAGGGCTTGCTCGGGGCGTATAGTCAGTAGCAGTGTCGAGATGCCGTTATGGCGGATCTCCTGCATGCCGATGCTGGCTTTGAACTGGCTACCGTCGACACGCTGGCAGGTGAGGTTCTGCCACTGTTCCGTCAGGTGGTCCTGCAGGAAGCTGCGTAGCTGATCCTGGAAGACAGGCTGGTCATCCTCCATGATCAGGGTGTCGATGGGCTTGTTGAGCAGTGCTTCGCTGCTGTCATAGCCGAACTGGTGCAGCAGGCTCTGGTTCAGGTAGACGATATGATCCGGATCGCAGCAGCAGAGGGCTTCGCTGGAATGGTTCATCAGCCGGTTCTGGCGCTGCTCCGCTTCATGTAGCAGCAGATCGATGCGTTTCAGCCTGCGTCGCTGCTCCAGAGACTCCAGCTCTCTTCGAATGCATACCAGTACCAGTTCCGGATCATCAGCAGGCAGTACCGCCTTGAGCTGCTGATGAAGGCCCTGATAGATCGCCTGTTTGCTGCAGGTCTCCAGCAACTGGATCACCGGGATATCTCGGTTCTGCTGATACAGCAATTCGATAATACGCCGGGCCGGCAGCTGCGCCGCCTGGTCACCGCAGATGATAAGGTCCCAGCTGCGCTGACTCAGCTCGTCCAGCAGCTCTTCCGGCGTATCGACTTGCCGGGTGCGAGGGCCGATATGGGTGCCGCGCAGCACGGTACAGACCTGGTCGGCCAGCTCTAACGGCAGGCCGATGAACAGCAGCTCGACATTCTTACGTAAAGGCTGGCGGCGGCGCTGTGACAACTCCTTGAGCAGCGCGACATTGGAAAGCGCAACAGTCTGATTCATCAATGAATTCCCCGCATTCATTGCAGTGGGGCGAGTGATCCTTGCCCCAAGTTTAGACCCGGTTGACGAGAAATGTCAGTGGGGGAGCTTCAAGTTACAAGCGATAAGCTGTAAGTAGATCGTGCCAGGTGGGTAGCTTATCGTTTGAAGCTGAAAGCTTGTGGCTCTGAATCAGCAGTGCCTGCAGCATGGCATAGCTATAAGTTTCAAGCTGTAAGTCATACAGGCCAAAGCAGTGAATCGACAGCAGTACTGCTGTCAGCTTTTGATATTCGTGGGGAGTAATAACGAGAGGGGAGGTGGCTGGGGTAGGAGGATTCGAACCTCCGCATGCTGGAATCAGAATCCAGTGCCTTACCGCTTGGCGATACCCCAACAATGTTCAGTCGCTAGCTTACAGCTTTAAGCGTCAAGTAGCGTGGTGGCAATAGCGGGACTCGAACCTGCGACCCTCGCATTATGAATGCGATGCTCTAACCAACTGAGCTATATTGCCACGCAAAAAAAGTGGCAGGGGTAGCTGGATTCGAACCAACGCATGACGGGATCAAAACCCGTTGCCTTACCGCTTGGCTATACCCCTGCAATTTCAAAAACATGGTGGCAATGGCGGGACTCGAACCTGCGACCCTCGCATTATGAATGCGATGCTCTAACCAACTGAGCTACATTGCCATGCTTTCGAGGACGCGCATTATTGGTTATTTCCGTATTGCTGTCAACAGCTTGCGTTAAAAAAGTTGGTAAATTTTATCTCTAAGGATAGTTGCTCTATTGACGGGTTGTGCTGCCGGTAGAGGAAGGTGTCGGCCACAAAAAAGCCGACCATGGCGGTCGGCTTTGTGATCAGTATCGGCGGCTTTAAACGTTGAAGCGGAAGTGTACTACATCGCCGTCCTGCACGATGTAATCCTTGCCTTCCAGGCGCCAGCGGCCGGCGTCTTTGGCACCCTGTTCGCCGTTGTGGTTGACGAAGTCGTCGTAGCTGACCACTTCGGCCCGGATGAAGCCTTTTTCGAAATCGGTGTGGATAACTCCGGCGGCCTGCGGCGCGGTGGCGCCGATTTTCACGGTCCAGGCGCGGACTTCCTTAACCCCGGCGGTGAAGTAGGTCTGCAGGCCCAGCAGCTGGTAACCGGCGCGGATGACACGATCCAGGCCCGGCTCCTCCATGCCCAGGTCGGCGAGGAACTCGTCGCGCTCCTCGTCGTCCAGCTCGGCAATCTCCGCTTCAAGCTTGTTGCAGATCGCGACGACGACGGCACCTTCCGTTTCGGCCAGCTCGCGCACGGCGTCGAGGTGCGGGTTGTCTTCGAAGCCGTCCTCATCGACGTTGGCGATGTACATGGTCGGCTTGACCGTCAGCAGGTGGAAGCCCTTGACGATCTTCATCTCATCCGCATCCAGCTTGAGCGCGCGTACCGGCTGGCCCTCTTCCAGGTGCGGGATCAGCCGTTCGAGCATCGCTTTCTGCTGGACGGCTTCCTTGTCGCCGCCTTTGGCTGCACGCTGAATACGCTGCAACTGCTTCTCGGCGGAGTCCAGGTCGGCCAGGGCCAGTTCCAGGTTGATGGTTTCGATATCTTCCAGCGGGTGGATGCGGTTGGCGACGTGGATAACGTTGTCATCCTCGAAGCAGCGCACCACATGGGCGATGGCATCGGTTTCGCGAATGTTGGCCAGGAACTGGTTGCCCAGGCCTTCACCTTTGGAGGCGCCCGCCACCAGGCCGGCGATATCGACGAACTCCATGGTGGTCGGCAGCACCCGCTCCGGCTTGACGATCCCGGCCAGCTTGTCCAGCCGCGGATCCGGCATCGGAACAACACCGGAGTTCGGTTCAATGGTGCAGAATGGGAAGTTCTCTGCAGCAATGCCGTTCTTGGTCAGGGCGTTGAACAGGGTGGATTTACCTACGTTCGGCAGGCCGACGATACCGCATTTAAAACCCATGGTGGTGGTCCTGTAATCTGTTGGAAAACCAGCGAAAGCGTCTGCCGTTGCCACGGTCAAACGGTTTGGCTGGGGTTCCTATGCCTTAAAGCTGTGTAACTGGTTCATCGCCTTGGCCCAATCGCCGTTGATGGCGTCCTTCAGCTGATAGAGCGCTTCGTCGATGGCGGCCTGGGTTTTTTCCCGTTCACTGCCGGGGGCCTTGCTCAACACGAAGTTGGAGACCTGGCTGCTGTGGCCGGGATGGCCGATGCCGAGGCGCAGGCGATAGAAGTTCTTGTTGTTGCCAAGCTTGCTGATGATATCGCGCAGGCCGTTGTGACCACCGTGTCCGCCACCCAGCTTGAAGCGGGCGACGCCGGGCGGCAGGTCGAGTTCGTCATGAGCGACCAGAATGGCCTCGGGCGGAATCTTGTAGAAGTTGGCGAGACTGGCGACCGACTGGCCACTGAGGTTCATGAAGGTGGTCGGGATCAGCAGGTGTACCTGCTGGCCGTCCAGCTGAACCTTGCCGTACAGGCCGTGATATTTCTTATCGGCCTGCAGGGTAACGAGCTGTCGAGCAGCAAGCTGCTCGACAAACTCGGCGCCGGCATTGTGACGGGTATGTGCATACTTGTCGCCTGGATTACCCAGGCCCACAATCAGCTGAATCCGATCCTTCATGCCGGCGCTCTGTCAGGGCTACAGCGCTTACTTGGCTTTGGAGCCACGCGGAGCGTAGACGTAGCCGATGCCCTGGTCGTGGTCGGCGCCGCGACGCAGTGCGACGATCTCAACGCCTTCCGGCAGGGAGATGTCGGACAGGTGCAGGATCTGGCCCAGTTCTGCGCTGGTCAGGTCGACAGTCAGTGCTTCCGGCAGTTTGTCGGCCAGGCACAGTACTTCGGCAGTGTTCTTCTCAACCGCGAACTTGGCAGCAGCCTTGGATGCAGCGGACTTTTCGAAGTTGACGAACTGCAGCGGCACGGTGATCTTGATCTTGTTGGACTTGGTAACGCGCTGGAAGTCAGCGTGCAGCAGGACCGGCTTGGCCGGGTGACGCTGCAGGTCCTTGATGATCACCTGTTCTTCCTTGTCATCCAGCTTCAGAGTCAGGATGGAGGAGAAGAACGCCTGGTCTTCAGTCAGCTTGACCAGTTCGTTGTTCGGGATAGAGATAGACGCCGGCTTCTTGCGCTTGTCGCCACCGAATACGATACCCGGTACCAGACCTTCGCGACGCAGGCGGCGGCTCGCACCTTTCCCTTCGTCTTCACGTGCTACTGCATTGATTACGAAATCAGTCATTTTTTTAACCTTCTTTAATAAACAAAACTGCAAAACCCCGCGACCAGAGTTTTGCAGTAATGGTTTTAGGCCCCGAAGGGCGTTATAGCGGGCCGGTAAACCGGCCCGTCAGCACGCTGTTATTAGCGGAACATCGCGCTGATGGATTCCTCATTGCATACGCGGCGAACCGCTTCGGCCAGCATCGGCGCCAGCGTCAGCTGACGGATCTTGCCGCAGTTTTTTGCAGCATCCGACAGCGGGATGGTGTCGGTGACCACCAGTTCGTCCAGCTCGGAGCCGATAACGTTCTGAATCGCCGGGCCGGACAGCACCGGGTGGGTGGCGTAAGCGACCACTTTGGCGGCGCCCTTGTCTTTCAGGGCCTTGGCTGCCTTGCACAGGGTGCCGGCGGTATCGCACATGTCGTCGACCAGTAGGCAGGTGCGGCCTTCCACGTCGCCGATCAGGTTCATTACCTGGGATTCGTTGGCGCGCTCGCGGCGCTTGTCGATGATCGCCAGGTCACAGTCCAGCTGCTTGGCGACTGCGCGGGCGCGAACCACGCCGCCTACGTCCGGCGATACGACAACCATGTTCTCGTATTCCTGATCCATGATGTCGTCCAGCAGCACCGGGGAGCCATACACGTTATCCACCGGGACGTCGAAGAAGCCCTGGATCTGGTCGGCGTGCAGATCGACGGTCAGTACCCGGTCGATGCCTACGCCGGACAGGATGTCTGCTACGACCTTGGCGCTGATCGCCACACGGGCGGAGCGCGGGCGGCGGTCCTGGCGGGCATAACCGAAGTACGGGATGACGGCTGTCAGGCGGCTGGCGGATGCACGACGCAGGGCGTCGGCCAGCACCATCAGTTCCATCAGGTTGTCGTTGGTCGGAGCACAGGTGGACTGGATAATGAAAACGTCCTTACCGCGCACGTTTTCCTGAATCTCTACTGCCACTTCGCCGTCGCTGAAACGACCGACATTTGCTTTACCCATCGGGATGTCAAGGCGTTCGACAACCTTGGCGGCCAGCTCCGGATTCGCATTGCCGGTAAAGACCATCATCTTGGACACGAGGTGCACCTTCTCGATTTGATTGGAATCTGAACTAATAACTGACAGGGAACCGTTCATGGTAATTGGCTGGGGTAGGAGGATTCGAACCTCCGCATGCTGGAATCAGAATCCAGTGCCTTACCGCTTGGCGATACCCCAGTAATCTTGTCGGAGGACCGGCCTCCCATAAAAGAGGCGCGTATTGTCGTTGATGATTTGGCCGATGTCAAACCTGAACGGCCGGCAACGGGTAAAGTCGCCGAAGGGCCTTGGGCATAGCTTTCTGCGCAATCATTGCCAGTCATGGATCACCAGGGTGATACGCAGCCGGTCCCGTTGCAGCACCAGTTTTTCCGGTCGGCTGCGATCCTCGCTGTAGCGCAGATAGCGGATGGTCCAGCCAGCCTGGTCGAGCCGCGCCAACCGCTGATCCTGCAGTTTCTGCTGGTAGCTCTGGTCGGGGGAGGGCAGGCCGCGGATCCACCAGTTCAGATCATGGATCGGAAACTGCCAACCGAGGTGATCTTGCAACAGCGCTTCGGGGCTCGGTGCCCGATAGCGGCGGTCGTCCATCTCCAACTGGATATAGTCGAGGTTGCCCTCGATGCGGGCGCCCAGCTGATTGAGCGGACCGAACAGTTCGATCTGGTAGCGGTCGTCCTGCTGCTGCCAGCGAAAACCGGCCGACTCGCTGTCGTCGGGGGTACGGAAGCCTACTTTGCCGCTCAGCTGCCACTGCTTCAGGGTGCTCATCTGCCACTGGTATTGCTGCC
Source organism: Marinobacterium arenosum (assembly GCF_019795155.1). Lineage (GTDB taxonomy): Bacteria > Pseudomonadota > Gammaproteobacteria > Pseudomonadales > Balneatricaceae > Marinobacterium_C > Marinobacterium_C arenosum. Next base: position 71,213 of record NZ_JAILYN010000005.1, read on the forward strand.
AGTTACTGACCTGGGCGGGTGGGCTCGGCTGCAGGCTGCTGCAGGCGGCCAGCCAGAGGCTGGCCAACAGCACGATCAATGGACGCATCAGCGGTTACTCAACGCTTCGGCCGCTTCCAGCAGGAAGCTGTTGTCCGGATCGCTGGTCAGGCTGTTGTCCAGCAGTTGGCGGGCCTTTTCCAGCTGGCCGTTGGCCTGGTAGCTCTGGATCAGGTGGCCGGCCACTTCCGGATCGGGGTACTGCTGATAGGCGCGTTCCAGGTAGTCGATCGAGTCGCTGTAGCGTTGCAGCTTGAACAGTACCCAACCCATGGAATCGAGTATCGCCGGGTCGTCCGGTTTGCCGGCCAGCGCCCGCTCGATCAGCGCCAACGCCTCCTGGTAGCGTTCAGTGTGCAGGGTCAGGGTGTAACCCAGCGCATTCAGCGCCTGGCTGTTGTCGGGCTGTTGGCGAATGACCTCGCGCAGGTCCTTTTCGGCCTGGCTGAAATCGCTCGCTTCGATCAGCATCGCCCGGGTATAAAGCAGGTCGGGATCGTTGTCGAACTCGGCCAGAGCCTCCTCCAGCAGCGCCAGGGCTTCATCGGTCAAGTCATACAGATGCAGCCATTCGGCTTCCATGGTGTACAGCAGGCGGGCGATCTCCGGATGCAGTGCGCGACCGTCGGCGACGATCTGGCTGAGCCGGGCTTTGTGCTCGGCGCTGTCCAGCAGCGCGGCGATACGGGCATAGGCCTGGTACAGCTTGGGACCGTCATCGACCTGCTGGTAGTGGGCGATGGCGGCGTTGACGCGGTTGTCGCGTTGTTCGATAAAGCCCAGGTAGAAATGTGGCGTGCTGTCCTGCGGGTACTGTTCCAGCAACTGCTGCAGAATCCGGCGGGACGGCTCCATCAGGTCGGCGTCCAGCATCAGTAGCGCCAGGTACAGGTGCAACTGGGCGTCGCGCGGGGTCTGCTCGATCAGTTCGAGTGCCGCGTTGCTGCCCTGTTCGGCCCGGTCGCTGTCGAACAGCAGCTGGATCCGCAGTAACTTTAGCTGGCGGTTGTCCGGTTCGATCGCCAGGGCTTTGCGCACCAGCGTCAAAGCCGGTTCCGTTTGATCCATCGCCCGCAGCAGATCGGCCTTCTGTGCCATGATATCCAGCTGATTCGGTGCCAACTGCTGGGCCCGGTTAAGTGCCTGCAGGGCGGCTTGCTCGTCTCCCTGCTGGCGTAGCAGTACCCCGCGGCTGCGGTGCAGGCTGGCATTCTCCGGATCTTGCTTCAACTGGGTATCCAGCAGCGCCAGGTAGCCGGCCAGGGTTTCCGGCTCCATCTGCGCGGCGCGGCTGTCGATCAGCGCCAGGGTCTGGGACTGGTCGGTCTGCAGTGCCTGCTCCAGCAACGGCAGCGCCTGTGGGTAATCGCCTTGGTGCAGCATCACGCTGGCGGCGATCTGGTAGGGTTCCGGGTTGGTCGGGTCCGCTGAGATCCACAGCAGTGCGGCCTGGCGGATACTGTCCGGTTCACGCAGATACTGGGCGATACGGGTGGCCCGCTCGGCGACCCCCGGATCGCGGGTCAGCCGGGCCTGGCGCAGATAGTTGTCCAGCGCCTGCGGGTATAGCTGACGCTGGCCGGCGATCTCGGCACTGAGCAGTTCGTACAGGGTTTCCCGGTTCAATTCGCCCGGCTGATAGTGCACCGGAGGCAGAGGCTGGGCGCTGTAGTCGCTGGAACGTTGCAGGTTGCTGCAGCCGGCCAGCAGCAGGGCTGCGCTGAGCGCCGCTAGTACAGATGATTTCATAGGGTGTTCGCAATCCGGTATTTGAGCTCACTATAGATGAAAGCACCAAACCTTGTCAGCCGTCGCCGGCCTGCCGGGCAGCCCGTGGCGGGGGAAGCTCGGCGGTTCCGGTCATCGTATTCGGTTATGCTAACCATAGTATTGAAACCGTTGTATCATTACGCGCTTTGTGAGTGAAAGGGTGCGCGACAGTCGTATGGCGCTTTTGGCATTAGGCATAAACCATAAAACGGCCTCGGTCGAGGTTCGCGAGCGGGTTGCGTTCGTGCCGGAACAGATGGCTGAGGCATTGGAACAAGCCCGTCGCTCCGCTTCCCTGAAAGAGGTGGCGATCCTGTCCACCTGTAACCGTACCGAACTGTACTGCTCAACCGACCTGGCCGGCACCCGGGCGCTGCTCGAATGGCTGGGCAGTTATCACGGGCTCAGTGCCGATGCGTTGCAGTCCTGCTCCTACGCTTACTGGGATGAGGAGGCCGCGCGCCACATGATGCGGGTGGCCAGCGGGCTCGATTCGCTGGTGCTTGGCGAACCGCAGATCCTCGGCCAGCTGAAATCCGCCCATGCGGTCTCCCAGCAGCACGGTACTTTGGGGGCCGAACTGGGCCGACTGTTCCAGCAGACCTTTGCGGTGGCCAAGCAGGTGCGCACCGATACCGCCATCGGTGAAAACCCGGTGTCGGTGGCCTATGCCGCGGTCAGCCTGGCCCAGCATATCTTCGCCGACCTGAGCCGCAGCCGGGCATTGCTGATCGGCGCCGGCGAGACCATCGAGCTGGTGGCGCGCCATCTGGTCAATGCCGGCGTCAGCCAGATCACCGTTGCCAACCGGACGCTCAATCGCGCGGTCGACCTGGCCGGCGAATTTAACGGCGAGGCGATCCTGCTGGGCGATATCCCCGAGGCGCTGGTCAAGGCGGATATCGTGATCGCCTCGACTGCCAGCCAGCTGCCGATTCTCGGCAAGGGTGCGGTAGAGGCGGCGCTGAAAAAGCGCAAGCACCGGCCGATCTTCATGGTCGATATCGCGGTACCGCGCGATATCGAACCGCAAGTGGCCGAGCTGGACGATATCTACCTGTATACCGTGGACGACCTGCGTGAGGTGATCGAAGAGAACCAGCGCAATCGCGAGAGTGCCGCCCAGGAAGCCGAGGCGATCATCGAGACCGGTGCCCACGAATTTTTCCGCCAGCTGCGCTCGCTGGCTGCGGTCGATACCCTGACCGCACTGCGCGGTCAGGCGGAGCAGACCCGAGACCAGGAGCTCGAGCGCGCCCTGCGCCAGCTCGACAACGGCAAGGACCCGGCCCAGGTGCTGACCCAGCTGGCCCGCGGCCTGACCAATAAATTGCTGCATCAACCGACCATCCAGATGCGTAAAGCCAGCGCCGAAGGGCGCTCTGAACTGCTGCAGGCGGTACAGGAGCTGTATCAGCTGGCTGGCCCTGAAAAGACCGATTCCTGACCATGAAAGATTCCATTCTTGCCAAGCTGGAAAAGCTGCAAGACCGCTATGAGGAGCTGGCCGCGTTGATGTCGGATGCCGGCGTAATCAGCGACCAGAACCGTTTCCGCGACTACTCCAAGGAGTATGCCGAACTGGAGCCGGTGGTGAAGAGCTTCGGCGCTTACCAGCAGGCCCGCGAGGACCTGGCCGAAGCCGAACTGATGTCCGAGGACAGCGACCCCGAGATGCGCGAGATGGCGCAGGAGGAGTTGGCCGACGCCCGCGAACGGATCGAGGCGCTTGAGACCGAGCTGCAGATCCTGCTGCTGCCGAAGGACCCGAACGATGCCCGCAACGTGTTCCTGGAGATCCGGGCCGGAACCGGTGGCGACGAGGCGGCGCTGTTCTCCGGCGACCTGTACCGGATGTACGCCAAGTATGCCGAGCAGAAAGGCTGGCGGATCGAGGTGATCAGTGCCAGCGAGGGCGAGCATGGCGGCTACAAGGAGCTGATCACCCGGGTGGTCGGCAGCGATGTTTATTCTCACCTGAAATTCGAATCCGGCGCCCACCGGGTGCAGCGGGTGCCCGAGACCGAGTCCCAGGGGCGCATTCATACCTCCGCCTGTACCGTGGCGATCATGCCGGAGATGGACGCATCCGCCGAAATCGAGATCAACAAGGCGGATCTGCGGGTCGACACCTTCCGGGCTTCCGGCGCCGGCGGCCAGCACGTCAACAAGACCGACTCGGCGATCCGTATCACCCATATCCCGACCGGTGTGGTGGTGGAGTGCCAGGAGGAGCGTTCGCAGCACAAGAACCGCGCCAAGGCGATGTCGCTGCTGGCCTCGCGGCTGCAGGCCGCCGAACAGGAGCGCACCGCCGCCGCGCAGGCTGGCATGCGCAAGAGCCTGGTCGGTAGCGGCGACCGTTCCGAGCGGATCCGCACCTACAACTATCCGCAGGGACGGGTGACCGATCACCGTATCAACCTGACGCTGTACAAGCTGCAGGAGGTGATGGCTGGCGAGCTGAACCATGTGGTCGAGCCGCTGATGACCGAGTACCAGGCCGAGCAACTGGGCGCATTGTCCGATAGCGATTGAGCTGGGCGCGTCTGAACCAGCTGGCCGAAGGCGTCCCGCAACGAGTAGCCGGCCGCTCCGTGGCAGCCCGCTTGGTATGCCCCTCGGGTACCTAGGGCGACACCCTCGAGGCTGAGCCAACCTTGTCGCGGTCAGAGCCCGCTGCTACAAGGTTTCATGCTTCGTAGCAACCCGCCGCCAAAAGAAACTAAAAAGCCCCGCTCAATAGCGGGGCTTTTTTGTGTGCGCGCTCAGGGCACGCTTAACGGGGGCTTGGCATTGTTAGCGTTGCTGCTAACCCCTTATGACCAGCTATAGTCATCGGCGTCGTAGCTGCTTTCAATCTGCCGGCGCAGTCGTTTCTCTTCCAGCCGTTCCTCTATGTCGCGTCTCCGGTCCCGGCCCGCTTTCTTGCGATAGGAACCTTTGTCGGAAAAGTCGTCATCCCATTCATCGAGATTGTCCAAGCTAGTATGATCGACACTGACTTTGGTGCCCATCGTTTCACTCTCACTGTCAGGTTGATAATCATGCAGGCGGGCCTAATTGCCATGCCTGCGGTGAAAACCAGTTGGGTGTCATCGGTCTGGCGCCATCGGCAGCAGGCCTGCTGGCCTCAACTACTACCCGGCGGCTGCGCTATTGTGCACCCTAATATGGCGAAATATAGCAGGAAAATCGAATTGGAAAAGCCCGAAATATGACTATTTTTTTGTGCTCCAACGACTGCACAGAAAACCGTCCTGGCGAGCCGCCATGCGGGGTGGAGGTTGAATGATGCGGATAGCGGATGCGCTGGCGTTGAGTGCGCGCCTGGAGCCGGTCAGCGACAGTGCCCGGCTGGATGTTGAGTTGCTGCTTTGCGCGGTGCTGCGGCAACCGCGCAGCTACCTGTTTACCTGGCCCGATCGCGAACTGGCGGCGGACCAGCGGCAGCAACTGGAGCGGATGCTGGAACGCCGCCAGCAGGGCGAGCCGGTAGCCCATATCGTCGGTCACACCGGCTTCTGGACCTTGCAACTGGAGGTTTCGCCGGACACCCTGATCCCGCGGCCCGATACCGAGACGCTGGTGGAGCAGGCGCTGGAGCGATTGGCCGACGGTCCCTATCGGGTGCTGGACCTGGGCACGGGAACTGGCGCTATCGCCCTGGCGCTGGCGTCCGAGCGGCCCGCTTGGCGACTGGTCGGCTGCGATCGGGTGGCCGCGGCGGTGGCCCTGGCAGAACGAAACCGTCAGCGAAACGGGCTGACCAACGTCGAGTTCGTCGAAGGCAACTGGTTTGAGCCGCTGCAGGGCCGGTTCGATATGATTGTCAGTAATCCTCCCTATATAGACCCGGCCGATCCGCACTTGGCGCAGGGGGATGTGCGGTTCGAGCCGAGTAGTGCGCTGGTGGCCGACGAGGCCGGTATGGCCGATATCCGTTGGATCGCCGAGCAGGCGCGAGCATGCCTGAAGCCGGGTGGCTGGTTGCTGTTCGAGCACGGTTACGATCAGGGCGAGGCGTCTGCGCAGCTGTTGCGCCGACTTGGCTACCGGCAGGTTAAAACGGTACGGGATTATGGCGGGCGCGACCGGATCACGGTCGGTCGCTGGCCCGGTGATGAGGAGTAGAGAAAGATGCTGAGTGACCAACAACTGCTGCGTTACAGCCGGCAGATCATGTTGCCGGAAGTGGAGATCGCCGGCCAGCAGGCCTGGCTGGACAGCTGGGTACTGATTATCGGGGCCGGCGGACTGGGCAGTCCGGTGGCGATCTATCTGGCGGCGGCCGGGGTCGGCACGCTGGTGCTGGCGGACGACGACCAGGTCGACCTGAGCAACCTGCAGCGGCAGATCGTCCATACCACCGAGCGGATCGGGGTCGACAAGGTGGAATCGGCCCGCCAGACGTTGCAGGCGCTGAACCCGGAGGTGCAGGTGGAAACCATCGCTGCCCGGCTGGAGGGCGAGACGCTGGCGCAGCAGGTGGCTCGCGCCGACCTGGTGGTCGATTGCACCGACAATTTCACGACCCGCTTCGCGATCAACCGAGCTTGCGTGGCCGCCAAAACCCCGCTGGTGTCCGGCGCCGCGATCCGTATCGAAGGCCAGGTGGCGGTGTACGATCCGCGCCAGCCGGATTCGCCCTGCTATCAGTGCCTGTATAAGGACGGGGATGACGAGAACCTGACCTGCTCCGAATCCGGCGTGCTGGCGCCGCTGGTCGGCATTATCGGTTCGGTCCAGGCGATGGAGGCATTGAAGGTGCTGGCCAATATCGGTCAGCCGCTGGTTGGCAAGCTGATGTTGCTGGATGGTCTCAGCATGGAGTGGCGTACATTGAAACTCCGCAAGGACCCGGCCTGCCCGGTCTGCGGGAGTGGTGACCGGTAAGGGGATGGGAGACAGTCGGTCGATGAACGATCAAGAGCAATTGATTCGCAAGCTGTTAACGGAATGCCGGCTGATCGCGTTGGTCGGCGCCAGTCCGAAACCGGCCAGAGCCAGCCACCGGGTGATGGAGTTTCTACTGGCGCGCGGCTACCGGGTGATTCCGGTCAACCCGCGCTATGCCGGCCAGCAGATTCTCGGCCAGGAGGTGCGGGCCTCGCTGGCCGAGATCGCCTCGCCGATCGACCTGGTCGACGTGTTCCGCAACGTCGAGGCCGCCGGCGAGGTGATCGATGAAGCGATCGCTGTCGGCGCCAGGGCGGTCTGGCTACAGCTGGATATCGTCGATGAAGTCGGTGCCGAGCGGGCTCGCCGGGCCGGCCTCGAGGTGGTGATGGATCGTTGCCCGGCGATCGAGATTCCGCGGTTGGGGCTTTAGAGGGGCTACCGGGCCTTACATCGCCTGTAGGACGCGACCCGGGGCGCCAACGAATTAAATATGACCCGCTTGACCGCCCGGTGCGGCCCTACAGGATTGGTTGCCGTAACCGAAATAAAAAGGTCCGGTAGGGTGGGCACATGTTTTGTGCACACCAATCGCCGGATTGCCGGACCACGCGGGGTGCTTCCCACAAGAGCTTGCCCGGTCCAGTGATCCCTCTGAAAAACTTGCTCACCCCTCGCTCGGAGTTCGCCTGTTGTGCCGCTTGTTGCTTGCAGCTTATAGCTTGTCGCTCCCCGAAAGGGGCATAAAAAACGCGCCCGGCAGGGCGCGTTGGGCGTGCTGAGGGGGAAGCGAAAATCAGTTCAACAGCCGGGCGGATATCTCGTACTGCTCGGCCAGCCAGAACTCGGCGGCGTGTTGGCCTTCATCTCTCAGCTGTTCCGCCCGTTGGCGTAGTTCCGTCGCCAGCTGTTGGCGTTCTCGTTCGTTCTTCGATGAGCGTTCCGAGCTGTTCAGTACAGCGGCAATGGTGCGGTGATCCATGGTCTCATCCCTTTTTTATGATCTTCTTATCTCTCTGGCCAGCCCCATACCGCAGGGGCAGAGACTCAGTGTAGACCAGATTTCGGCATGCACCGCCCTGGTGCAGGGATTCAACAAAACTCTTGATCTGAAGCAACTTGCGGCTGCCGACAGGCCTGTAGAAGCCGCTCCGCCAGGGCGTCGTCATTCAGTGCCCGGGCGATCGCCATACCGCCGATCATCAGTACCGCAGTGCGCATCGCATCATCCTGCTGTTGCGGACCTTCACTCTGGGTCATATGCGGTTTCAGCAGTTCGACAAAACCGCGGAACACGTCGGTATAGGTACTACGTAACTGTTCATCGCGCTGGGCGACATCGGTGACCAGGAACGCCATCGGGCAGTTGGCGCCTTCTCCGTTGCGGTGCGCCTGGCTCAGGTAGCCCTCCAGTAGATCGGTCAGCGACAGCGAAGGTTCGCGCAGCCGCTGGCCGTTGCGACGGGCCGTGGCCAGTATCGCTTCGCGATAGAGCTCGGCCTTCGAATTGAAATGAGCGTAGAAGGCGCCGCGGGTCATTCCCGCCTCGCGCATCAGCTGGTCGATGCCGACCCGGTCGAAACCGTGTAGTGCAAACAAGCGGGCGGCGGCTTCGACGATTCGGCGACGGCTGTCTTCCTTATGGGCTTCATTCCAGGGCATGGCGATTCTCCTTCATGGTGCCACCGCCATTATGGCGCGACAGCAGAATATGTTCTTGATCATATTTTGCTGCTCACTAGGCTGTGGATAAAGACCCAACCGAAGGAGAATCGGAATGAGCACTGAGGTACAGATCTACGGGCCGGCGTTCAGCAGTTTCGTACGCACGGTGATGCTCTGCTGTGAGGAAAAGGGGATCGACTACAGCCTCGGTTTCGAGCTGGATGGCGAAGCGATCGAGTTCCACAGCGAGGCCCACTACCGCATTCACCCCTGGGGTAAATTGCCGGTGCTCAGTCATCAGGGACGCAGACTGTACGAGACCGCGGCGATCTGCCGCTATCTGGATGCGAACTTTGGCGGTCCCGCCCTGCAGCCGGCCGACCCTTATCAACGGGCGCTGGTGGATCAGTGGTCGGCAGCGATTAGCGGCTATGTCGATCAGGCGTTGGTGCGCCGCTACCTGCTGGAGTTTGCATTCCCGAAAGGGGAGGATGGCAGCGTGCGGATGGAGCGGGTGGCCGAGGCCCAGCCGGAGGTGGAAAACACCCTGGCGATTCTGACCACCCAGCTGGCCGATCAGCCGTATATCTGCGGCGATAGGCTCACTATCGCCGACCTGCTGTTGCTGCCGATGCTCGATTACCTGGCCGGTTTGCCGCACGGCGAAACATTGATCGCCGCCGATTCGCCGCTGGCGGCTTACCTGGCCCGTCTGCGTGAGCGGCCGTCGGCACAGAAGGTGCTGGCGAAGCGTTGATCAGCGATTGAAGGCTAATTAGCGATTGAAAAAAGCCTGGCGGATCTGTCGGTCCTGCTGCAGCCGGCGGGCGTAGTTAAGCAGCTCGGCGTCGTACTCGGCGTCCGGCAGGGTATCCGGCAGGTCGAGCCCGGAGTTGACCAGGAACTGGACCAGTTCGCGATCCTGCTGCTGCAGCGCGTTGAGCAGCAGTTGTGGCTGCGACTGCAGGTCGGCGCCATGCTGGATCAGCCGGTTCAGGTGCAACATCCGCCGCGCCGGCGGGCAGTGGATCAGGCACAGCTGCAGCAGGCTGCGGCCGGCTTGATCGCAGCCGTTGGCGTTGGCGCCTGCCTGCAGCAGCGCGCTGAGCAGCGCCAGGCTGTCCGGTTGTTGCAGCGCCAGCGGGCTCAACGGTTGGCCGTCGCTGGCCAAGGTGTCGGCCGTGCCGCCTTTGTCGAGGATCAACCTCAGCGCGCCAGCCTGATTGGCACGAATCGCTCGTTCGGTGGCACTCTGTCCCTCCAGCAACGGGCCATTCAACTGGTCCGCATCGAACCTGTTCAGCAGCGGGCCCAGCTTATCCAGCGCGCCCCGGTCGATCGCGTCGGCCAGTTTGGCGCTGCGGCCCTTCAGGAAATTCAGCATCGTGTTCCCGCGGATTCAGTTGATAGTTGCAGTAGCTGTTGACGCCTTGGCCAGCCGTGCCGCCTTGTCGGCCAGCTTCTTTTGCCAGGGTTCAGACAGCCCGTACAGGCGTGAAGCTTTGGTCAGCTCGGCGATGGCCGGTTGCTTGCTGCGCTGCAGCTGCCAGAAGCGGTTCAGTGGCCAGTCCGGGTTGGGACGTTCCAGTAGTTTCAGGTTATCGCCCGCCTGGGCGCAGCCGGGTTCAAGCACCCGGTAGTACCAGCCGGTCAGCCCCTGTGCCTCGATATGGCCGGCCAGTTCGGCGCAGTCGAACTTGTGGTTGATCTTCCAGCAGGGCCGGCGTGGCTCCGACAGTTGTATGCGGGCGCTGCCGAGCTGAAAGATATCGCCGATGCAGACGTTGTCGCCATCCAGCTCGGCACAGCTCAGGTTCTCGCCCAGGCTGCCCGGTTGTAGCTGGCTGGCCAACTGCGGGAACGCCGCGGCCAGTTTCCGGTAATCGGGCTGGGCATACTGGTGCAGCGCCTTGTCCGGCCCGCCGTGAAAGCGGCGGTCGGCCTGCTCGTCGCCGGTCAGGCCTTCGACAGTGATCTCCACCGGCCCTTCGACTGCCGTCTTGAAGATCGCGCTTGGCTTGCCGGAGGGTTCCAGTGTGCGGATCTGGCCCCGGTAGAGGGCGTCAACGGTCTGCTGCATGCGATATTCCTTTTCTATTAGCCGCTGTCAGTTAACCGCTTTGAATTAATTGGGTTAATAGTCGCGCGGCCGTTGTTGCCAGGTGAGCCAGTCTACCGGGAATGAAAAAACCGCGCCAAGGGCGCGGCCTGTTGTGAGCGATGGAGCGTTCAGAACCAGTGCATCAGTTCGGCGTAGCGAGTATTTGCTAATAGCGTCTGATGCGGTCCCTCGGCCTGGAGCTTGCCGTCCTCCAGCAACAACACCCGATCCATATGGGACAGCAGGGCGGGGCGGTGGCTGATCAGGATCACCGTGCGATCCACCATCGCCTGTGCCAGGGTTTCACCGACTTCGCGCTCGGTGATCGGGTCCAGCCCTTCGGTCGGCTCGTCGAGGATCAGGATCGGCGCCGGTTTCAGTAGCGCCTGGGCGATCGCCAGCCGGCGCTGCTGGCCGCCGGACAGGCCGCGGCCGCCCTCGCCGATATAGGTCTGGTAGCCGTCCGGCAGGCTGGCGATCAGCGGGTGGATACCGGCCGCCCGGCAGGCCTGCTGCAGGGCTTCATCGCTGGCTGTCGGGTCGGCCAGCCGCAGGTTATCGGCGACCGTGGCGTTGAACAGGTGGCTGTGCTGGGAGACTACCGCGAACCGTTCACGCAAACGATCGGCCGGCAGCCGGTCGATCGATTGCCCACCGAGCCGGATCTGGCCGGCTTCCAGTGGCCAGAAGCCGAGTAGTAGCTGCACCAGGGTGCTCTTGCCGGCGCCGCTGGCACCGACCAGCGCGATCTTCTCTCCGGGCTCGATCTGCAGGTCGATACCGCGCAGCAACGGCGGTTGCTCAGGGCTATAGCGGAACCGCAGGTCGACCAGCTCCAGTTGATGGCTGTTCGGCAGCTCGACCGGGCAGGCGGGCTCCGGGCGCAGCGGTGGTTGGTCCGCCAGGTCGAACAGTCGGCGGGCGGCGGCCAAGGTGGTGGACAGCTGCTCGAGCGCCAGCGGCAATGGCTGCACCGCTTCGAAGCTGGCCATCACCAGCAGTACCAGCATCACCAGCTCGACCGCTGGCCGGGTTCCGCTGGTGACCTGTGGGATCAGCCACCAGAGTGCCGCCCAGACCAGCAGGCCGACCACCAGGGTGCTGGCCAGCAGCGCCGTGGCGGCGCAGTGGTTGATCCGTTGCTGCTGGTCGGCCAGAGATTCGCTGAACTGCCGGCACTGCTCGGCGTGGCGGTCGGCGGCCCGGTAGAGGATCAGCTCGCGCAGCCCCTGCACGCCGTCGATCAGCGCTGCCCGTAACCGGGCGCCGTCGCGAACCGTAGCTCGTCCGGCCGCGCGGGTGGCGCCGCCGAGCCAGAGCGGGATCAATACCCCGGCCAGCAGCAGGGCCAGGCCGGTCGCCAGCGCCAGGGGCCCGTCGTAGTTGGCGATCACCAACAGCAGCAGCGGTACCGCGACCAGCGCCACCAGGCCGGGCAACAGCACCCGCAGATAGAAGTGGTCCAGCGCGTCTATATCGGCCTGTAGCCGGCTGAGCAGGTCGCCGTGGCGCAGCCCCTGCAGGCCGGCCGGCGCCAGTGGCTCCAGCCGGCGATAGAACCAGACCCGCAGTTCGCTGAGCAGCTTGAAGGTGGCGTTGTGGGTTACCAGCCGTTCGCCGTAGCGGCCGGCGGTACGGACGATCGCCAGGAAGCGGATTACCCCGGCCGGGGTGAAGTAGTTCATGGTGACGCCGGCCAGTCCGGCGGCGGCCATCGCCGCCAGGAACCAGCCGGAGATTGCCAGCAGGCCGATATTGGCCAGCAGGGTCAGCAGCGACAGCAGGGTGCCCAGCGCCATCCAGCGCCAGTGCGGCTTGGCCAATCGCAGGAGGCGCCACAGCAGGGCCAGGGATTCGCGGCGGGAGATTGTCTGCTCAGGCATGCACCGCCTCCTGTGTCGCGCCGAGCATGCGGGCGTAGAGGCCCTGCTGGTTCAGCAGCTGTCGATGGTCGCCCTGTTCGATAACTCGGCCGCCGTCCAGCACCCAGATCCGCTTGGCCTGGCGTACGGTATGCAGCCGGTGCGCCACCACCAGCACGATATGGTCGCGGGCGTAGCGCTGGATCGCCTGTTGCACCTGTGCTTCGCTGACCCGGTCCAGGTGGGCGGTCGGCTCGTCGAGGATCAGCAGCGAAGCCTGCTTCAGGAATGCCCGCGCCAGCGCGATCCGCTGGCGCTGGCCGCCGGACAGGCCGGCGCCGCCTTCACCGAGAAGTGTCTGGTAGCCCTCCGGCAGTTGCCGGATAAACTCCGCCGCGCCGGCTTGGCGGGCGGCGGCTTCGATCTCTTCAGCGGACGCTTCGGGGTTGCCGAGGGCGATGTTGTCCGCCACCGTGCCGTAGAACAGCTGCGGCTGCTGCGGAATCCAGGCCAGCTGGCTGTGGATACTTTCCAGCGCCAGCTTATCCACAGCGGTGCCGTTCAGCCGGTAGCTGCCCTGCTGTGGATAGATAAAGCGCAGCAGCAGATCGACCAGGGTGCTCTTGCCGGCGCCGCTGGGGCCGACCAGCGCATAGAGGCCGGGCCGGTCGATCTGAAGCTGAATATCTTTCAGTGCCGACTGCTCGGCTTCATAGGCGAAGTGAACATTCACAAGTTCGAGTGTGTCGATCGCCGCCAGCTCGGTTGTGGAAGATGAGGCTTTTTCCACAGGCTCGGCCTGCATGATCGTCATCATCTGCTGGGCGGCGCTGACGCCGGCCATGCGGGCATGGTACTGAGTGCCCAGGTTACGTAGCGGCAGGTAGAACTCCGGTGCCAGCAGCAGCACCGCCAGGCCGGTAGCGAAATCCAGTTCGCCCCAGTAGAGCCGGAAGCCGATGGTCACCGCCAGCAGCGCGATGCTGAGCGTGGCGAAGAACTCCAGCGCCAGCGACGACAGGAAGGCGACTCGCAATACCGCCAGAGTGTCGCGCCGAAAACGGTCGGAGATCGCCGCCACGGTGTCGATCTCGCGCCGGCTGGCACCGAGCAGTTTCAACTGGGTCAGACCGCGGATCAGGTCCAGGAAGTGGCCGCCCATCCGGCCCAGCTGCTGCCAGCGCTGCTGGTTGAGCTGCTCCGCCTGCTTGCCGATCAGTATCATGAAAAACGGGATCAGCGGCGCGGTGACCAGCAGGATCAGCCCGGACCGCCAATCGACCGGCAGCACCAGCGCCAGGATCGCCAGCGGCAGGAAGGCGCTCAACGCCACCGCCGGCAGGTAGCGGGCATAGTAGGCCTCCAGCGCCTCGATCCCTTCGTGCAGGCAGTGGCTGAGTTCGCCGCTGCGCTGCCGCTCCAGCCAGGCCGGGCCGAGCCGTATCAGTTTGCGGAACAGCCGGTCGCGCAGCTGTAGCTTGACCGCCGCTGCGCTGCGGAACGCCAGTCGTTCGGTGGTCCGCACCAGCAACGCGCGCACCAGCAGCAGGCCGAGCATCGCCCACAGCAGCGGAGCCAGCTCCGCCAGGCCCTGGTGGCCGAACATCGCGCCGTCGGCGATACGGGCCAGCAGCAGCGCCTGGCCGATCAGCAGGCCGCCGGCCAAGGCGCCGCTGAGCACGGTCAGCAGCGGCAGCCGGCCGGCCAGCGCTTTGTGCTGCTTCAGCCAGCGCTGGCTGGCCCGGCCGTCGATTTCGGCGGGATTGGCAGTGCTTTGTGCCGCAGGATTGGGCATCACGCTCAGCGCCCCTGCCGTTCCAGTCGGTTGATCAGGTCGCGGACCTGGTCGCGGGCCTCGCTGTCGCTGTGCTGCTCCATCTCGTACCACAACACGTTGATCACCCCGAGTGCGCAGGCCAGCAGCACTCCGAGTATCCAGGCGAAATACCACATAGTCGGGTTCCTCTAATTATCAATCGGGCGTTAATCAGGGAGCGCAGCCGTTGTGCGCCCCCCTTTCTGTCAGTAGCTGGAATGGCTGTGCTGACGGATCTCGGTGACGGTCACCCGGCGCCACATGCGGATGTAGCACCAGAGGGTGTAGCCGAGGATGATCGGCAGGAAGATCACCACCGCGATGAACATGATATTCAGTGTCAGGTGGCTGGAGACCGCGTCCCACAGGGTCAGGCTGCTGACCGGGTTGATGCTGGAGGGCATCACGAACGGGAACATCGATACCCCGGCGGTAGCGATGATGCCGAGGATCGCCAGCGAGCTGGCAGTAAACGCCAGTCCTGCCCGGTCGGCCCGCGACAGCAGCAGCGCCAGCAGTGCGCCGCCGAAGCCGAGCGCCGGGAACAGCAGGGTCAGCGGCTGCAACCGGTAGTTGTTCAGCCAGCCGCCGCTGACCAGTTCGACGCTCTTCGCCAGCGGTGCCGGCGCGCCGTTGGTGTCCGGCAGGTTGCTGATCAGGTAGCCGTCGATGCCGGTGGCCAGCCAGACGCCGGCCAGCGCGAAGCCGGCGACGGTCAGCAGCGCGGCCCACTGGGCCACCCGCGCGGCGCGGCCGGCAACCGGCTCGGCGGCGCGCAGCTGCAGCCAGAGCGCACCGTGCGTGGTCAGCATCGCCGAGCTGACCAGCCCGCAAAGCAGTGCGAACGGATGGAACAGCTCCAGAAAGGCGCCGCTGTAGCTGGCCCGCATCAGGTTATCCAGTTCGAACGGCACTCCCAGCAGCAGGTTGCCGAAAGCGACGCCGAACACCAGCGGCGGAATTGAGCTGCCGACGAACAGCGCCCAGTCCCAGCTGTTGCGCCAGCGCGGATCGGCGATCTTGCTGCGGTAGTCGAAGCCGACCGGCCGCAGGAACAGCGCGAACAGCACCAGCAGCATGGCGAAATAGAAGCCGGAGAAGGCCGCCGCGTAGACCATCGGCCAGGCGGCGAACAGCGCGCCGCCGGCGGTGATCAGCCAGACCTGGTTGCCGTCCCAGTGGGCACCGACGGTGTTGATGATCACCCGGCGTTGTTCGTCATTTCTGCCGACCAGCGGCAGCAGGGTGCCGACCCCCATATCCATGCCGTCGGCGATTGCAAAGCCGATCAGCAGGGCGCCGATCAGCGCCCACCAGATCAGTTTCAGGGTTTCGTAATCGAAGATCATTGCCAGCGTTCCTGTTAAGCGTTAACCGTTTCCAGCGTGCGGCGCTCAGCGTCCGCCGGCTGGCTTTCGAAGTGGTAGCGGCCGGTGTGCAGTGAGCTGGGGCCGAGCCGGGCGAAGCGGAACATCAGCCAGAGCTCGATCACCGCCAGCACGCTGTAGAACAGGATGAAGCCGGTCAGGCTGATGATCAGGTCGCGGGCTTCGAGGCTGGAGGCTGCCATGAAAGTTGGCAGCACCTCGCTGATCGCCCAGGGCTGGCGGCCGAACTCGGCCACGAACCAGCCGGTCTCGATGGCGATCCAGGGCAGCGGGATGGCGAACAGCGCCATCTTCAGCAACCAGCGCTTCTGTTCGATCTGGCGGCGGGCGTTGTAGTAGAACGCCAGCGCGAAGATCAGCAGCATCGCGAAGCCGCAGGCCACCATCACCCGGAAGCTCCAGAACAGCGGCGCCACCGGCGGGGTGGAGTCCTTCACCGCCAGCTGGATCTGCTGCTCGGTGGCATCGGTCACCTGGTCGGTGTAGCGCTTGAGCAGCAGGCCGTAGCCCAGGTCTTGCTTCAGTTCGTCGAAGCGGGCGATGTTTTCCGGCGTCTCCTCGCCGTTGCGCAGTTTCTGCAGGTAGTCGTAGGCGATCATGCCGTTGCGAATCCGCTGCTCATGCTGCGCTTCCAGATCCTTGATGCCGGGCACCTGCTGGTCCAGCGAGCGGGTGGCGATGATGCCCATCAGGTAAGGGATCTTGACCGCATAGTGGGTATGCTGGGCTTCGTCATCGGGCAGGCCGAACAGGGTGAATGCCGCCGGTGCCGGCTCGGTGTGCCATTCCGCCTCGATTGCCGCCAATTTGACCTTCTGCACGTCGCCCACCTCGTAGCCGGATTCGTCACCCAGCACGATCACCGACAGGATCGACGCCAGGCCGAAGCCGGCCGCCACCGAGAACGAGCGCTTGGCGAACGCCAGGTCGCGCCCTTTCAGGATGTAGTAGCTGCTGATCCCCAGTACGAACATCGACGCGGCCACGTAGCCGGCGGCGACGGTGTGGATGAACTTCACCTGGGCCACCGGGTTGAACACCAGCTCGGCGAAGCTGGTCATCTCCATCCGCATGGTCTGGTAGTTGAATTCGGCGCCGACCGGGTTCTGCATCCAGCCGTTGGCGATCAGGATCCACAGCGCCGACAGGTTGGTGCCCAGCGCCATCAGCATGGTGCAGGCCAGGTGCTGGCGCTTGCTGAGCCGCTGCCAGCCGAGGAAGAACATGCCGACGAAGGTGGATTCCAGGAAGAACGCCATCAGCCCCTCGATCGCCAACGGTGCGCCGAACACGTCGCCGACGTAGTGCGAGTAGTAGGACCAGTTGGTGCCGAACTCGAACTCCATGGTCAGGCCGGTGGTGACCCCCAGCGCGAAGTTGATGCCGAACAGCTTGCCCCAGAACTGGGTCATATCGCGGTAGATCTCGCGGCCGGTCATTACGTAGACCGACTCCATGATCACCAGGATCCAGGTCATCCCCAGCGTCAGCGGGACGAACAGGAAGTGGTACAGCGCGGTGATGGCGAACTGCCAGCGCGACAGCTCGACCAGTGATGCGTCAAACATGGTAGCTCCGAATTTATTCCGATTTTCTGTCGGAGGTGTTGTCAGGTGCCTGCCCGGTGGCTTTGTCGGTCTGTTTGCCGCTGCCACCCAGCAGCTGTTCCTTGATCTCCATCATCCGAGTCACGCCGGCACCCAGTTTCATCAGGGTGTTGAGCTTGTCCGGGTTTAGCCGCTGCAGTTCGCTGGCCCACTGGGTGGTGGTTTCCAGCAGGTCGTGGATCTCCCGCATCCGGTCCTGGGCGTAGGCTTCGCTGTCGTTGGCCGGGGCCTCCAGCAGGATGTCACGCAGCATCGACAGAGTCGGGTCCACCTCGCGTTTGCGGCGTTCTTCGAACACCCTGTTGGCCATCTCCCAGATGGTGCCGCGCGGTGTGAAGTAATCCTTGCGGTCGCCCGGAATATGGCTCTGCTGGATCAGCTGCCAGGACTGCAGCTCCTTCAACCCCATGCTGACGTTGCCGCGCGAGATGTTCAGCGCATCGGCGATCTGGTTGGCGTTCAGCGGCTTGTCCGAAACCACCAGCAGGGCATACATCTGGCCTACGGTGCGATTGAACCCCCAGCGGCTTCCCATCTCGCCGAAGTGGAAAACGAAGGACTCGATCATTGGTGAGAGCTGCATTTTATGATCCTTCTAAACTTTCAGAATTTTCTGAAAGTTAGATTTTTCCTTGTCCCGGGTCAATAGGGCGGATTGTCGCAGTTGATGGATATCAAGGCGCCCAGCAGGAAAAAGCGCTAGCTGGGATCGGTTTTGTTTGCTGTGGACAGTTACTTGAAAGTCTTATCTAACAGTGGGTTATAAGATCTACTGCGGGTCCATCTATGGCTGGAGAGAGCAGAAATAGAAAATTTGGACAGGATGGGGATCTGTCGTGCAGGGGACGGTAGTGGTCGTATTGCATGGGCTCGGGCCTCAATCATTTAGCACTTTAAGCTGGAATGATTGACACCTTATGCCGGGGGGCAGGCGAAGTGTATAACCTAAAAAGGGAGCCTGGGGCTCCCTTTTCAATGGTGGAATCAGTAATCAGGCGTTGGCGCTTTCGCGGCTAGCCTGTACTTCACTGACCGGCTCGGCCGCGTTGTAGATCGACTCGTCCAGTTCGTTCTCGGACTTGCCGACCAGTACCGACACCATCAGGTCGCCGGAGACGTTGACGCAGGTGCGGGCCATATCCAGGATACGGTCGATACCGGCGACGATCGCCAGACCTTCCATCGGCAGGCCTACAGTGGTCAGTACCAGCGACAGCATGATCAGGCCGGCGCCCGGTACACCGGCGGTACCGACCGACGCCAGGGTCGAGGTGGCGATGATGGTCAGGTAGTCGGCCATGCTCAGGTCGATACCGAAGGCCTGGGCCACGAACAGTGCGGCAACACCCTGGTAAAGTGCGGTGCCGTCCATGTTGATGGTGGCGCCCAGCGGCAGCACGAAGCTGGAGATCCCTTTGGAAACACCGAGATTTTCCTGGGCGCAGCGCATACTGACCGGCAGGGTGCCGGAGCTGCTGGTGCTGGTGAAGGCCATCATCTGGGCATTGACGATGCCCTTGAGGTACTGAACCGGACGCAGACGGGCGACGGTGCTGATCAGGCCGCTGTAGACCACCAGGACGTGCAGGATACAGCCGATGTATACGGCAGCGATCACCTTGATCAGCGGCAGCAGCACATCCAGACCGTACTTGCCGGCCACCCAGGCCATCAGCGCGAAGATACCGTACGGTGCGAACTTCATCACCAGTTCGGTCAGCTTGTACATCGCCTCGGCGAAGCTGTTGAACAGCTTGACCGCCGGCTCGGCTTTCTCGCCGATCATGTTCAGGGCGATACCCAGACCCAGTGCAAAGACGATGATCTGCAGGATCTTACCGCCGGCCAGGGCTTCGATCGGGTTTTTCGGGATCAACGCCAGCAAGGTGCTGACCAGCCCCGGCGCCTCTTTGGCTGCCGCGGCCGATTCTGCGGAGACGCTCATATCGAGCCCCGCACCCGGCATCAATACGGTGCCAAGGCCCAGGCCGATGGAGATCGCCACGGCGGTGGTGGCCAGATAGATGACGATCGATTTCATGCCGATGCGACCCATCTTGCGGGTATCCTGCATCGAGGTGACGCCGACGATCAGCGAGCAGAACACCAGCGGTACGATCAGCATCTTGATGGCGTTGATGAACAGGGTACCGATCGGCTTCAGCAGCTCGGCATCCGGGCCCATGACGATACCGACGATGATACCGGCGATCATGCCGATAAAGATCTTTTTCCACAGGGCCAGGTTACCCCAGCCCCCTTTGGAAGTATTGGTTGCAGTGGTCATAGTTCAGGTCTCTTCTTATCGTTGTTGGACGGCATTGTCCGGCAGCAAAAAAAAGACCGCCCCGCCACCATGGACGCGGGGCGGTCCATCCTAGCAACGCGGACGAATCATGTTTTCCGGCTTCAGAATCTCGTCGAGCTGTTCCGTTGACAGCAGCCGCTCCTCGCGCACCAGCTCGACCACGCTGCGGCCGCTGGCCAGCGCTTCCTTGGCCAGTCGGGTGGCGTTGTCATAGCCGATATGCGGGTTCAGCGCGGTGACCACACCGATGCTGTTGTCCACCTGGGCACGGCAGACGTCGGCGTTGGCGGTGATGCCGCGTACGCAGCGGTTCTCCAGCATCGGCATCGCCTTGCTCAGCAGGCGCAGCGATTCCAGCACGTTGTAGGCGATCAGCGGCTCCATTGCGTTGAGCTGCAGCTGGCCCGCCTCGGCGGCCATCGAGATCGCCAGGTCGTTGCCCATCACCTGGTAGGCGACCTGGTTGACCGCCTCCGGGATCACCGGGTTGATCTTGCCCGGCATGATCGAGCTGCCCGGCTGCTGCGGCGGCAGGTTGATCTCGTTGAGGCCGGCGCGCGGCCCCATGCTCAGCAGGCGCAGGTCGTTGGCGATCTTCGACAGCTTGATCGCCAGGCGCTTCAGCATCCCGGAGAACAGTACGAAGGCGCCCATATCGGAGCTGGCCTCGACCAGGTCGGTGGCCTGTACCAGCGGGAAGCCGCTGACCTGGGCCAGCGCTGAGACGGCCTTTTTGCCGTAGCGGCTGTCGGCGTTGATGCCGGTGCCGATGGCGGTGCCACCGAGGTTCACCTCGGTCAGCAGCTCGGCCAGGCCGGCGATACGGTCGATATCCTCGCCCAGGGTGGTGGCCCAGGACTTGAACTCCTGGCCCAGGGTCATCGGCACCGCATCCTGCAGTTGGGTGCGGCCCATCTTGATCACGTCGCTGAACTCTCCGGCCTTTTGCTCAAAGGCCTGTTTCAGCGAGCGCAGCGTATCGACCAGCCGGCCGTGGCTCAGCAGAATCGCCACCCGTACCGCAGTCGGGTAGGCATCGTTGGTCGACTGCGACATATTGACGTCATTGTTCGGATGCAGCTGGCCGTAGTCGCCCAGCGGGTGCCCCATCTGTTCCAGCGCGATATTGGCGATCACCTCGTTGGCGTTCATGTTGGTCGAGGTGCCGGCGCCGCCCTGGATCATGTCGACCACGAACTGGTCGTGAAACTCGCCATCGATCACTCGCTGGCAGGCGGCGATGATCGCATCGGCCTTATGCTGCTCCAGCGAACCGAGCTGGGCGTTGGCGCGGGCGGCGGCCAGCTTGACCATCGCCAGGGCGCGGACCAGCTGCGGGAAGTGGTGCAGCGGCACGCCGCTGAGGTCGAAGTTCTGGCAGGCACGCCAGGTCTGGATACCGTAGTAAAGGTCGGCCGGCAGTTCGGCTTCGCCGAGTAGGTCTTTTTCGCGGCGGGTCAGGCGCTGTTCGATGGCATTCATGGCGATGTACGCTTTTGTTGTTATCTACTGTTTTCTATTTCGAGACTGCGCTGCCGTTTCGGGGCGGTCAGCAATGTCGCTTCGTCTCTTTGACCCTTTAGTTACAGCAAACTCAATGCCAGAACCGCTTTTTTAAATTTAAGTTGCTGTTTTGTAAGGTTTATTTGTTTGGTTTTGAGGTGCCTTCCCGAGCTTGAAACCCTATAACCAGGGTTATGGATCGCTGACCGGACGAATGGTCTGGCTTGCCGGGAGGGCCCGTAGTTACTGAGGTTGGAGGGGTATAACCGCCGTTATGGTGATAACCCTGGTTATAGGGGTTTAAAGAGCCTTGTAGGGTGGGCACGTTTTTTTGGTGCCCACGAGCCGATTGTTCACCTGAGGTAGATGTTTCCCGCTCACCCGCGAAGAAGCTTTAAGAGAAGGCATTCCATTACACGCTGGAATTTTGCATAAACAGGAACGATTCCAATTGGTCATAGGTCGACTGCCAGGGTTTCGCTGTTCGTCGCCGATACCGGCCTGCTACAGTGCCGACCAGATGAACTGGAGATCAATGAATGGAACTGGATATTGCCTGGATCCTGCTGCTGCTGGCGACCGGCCTGGGAGCAGGGATGGTGGATGCGATCGCTGGTGGTGGTGGTCTGATCACCCTGCCGGTGCTGCTGGCCACCGGTATGAGCCCGGTGGAAGCGCTGGCGACCAACAAGTTACAGGGTAGCTTCGGCACCTTTGCGGCGACCCGCTACTTCGTCCGCAAGGGGCTGGTGGACCTGAAGCAGATGCGCTTGATGATCGGCTGCACCTTTGTCGGTGCGGTGGCCGGGACGGTGCTGGTGCAACTGATCGACAGCAGCCTGCTGGCCACGGTGATGCCGGTATTGCTGGTGTTGATCGCGCTCTACTTCGTGCTGTCGCCGCGAATCAGCGATGAGGACAGCGAGCAGCGTATCGGCCCGGCGCTGTTTGCATTTCTGTTCGCCAGCGCTATCGGTTTCTACGACGGCTTCTTCGGCCCCGGCACCGGCACGTTCTTCACCATCGCCTTCGTATCGCTGGCCGGCTACAGCCTGGCCCGGGCGACCGCCCATACCAAGGTGCTGAACTTCACCTCCAATATCGCGGCGCTGCTGTTCTTCATGCTGGGGGGCCATATCGTCTGGGCGGCCGGCATGGTGATGGCGGCCGGTCAACTGGTCGGCGGCCGGCTCGGCGCCCGGATGGTGGTCACCAAGGGTACCCGCTTGATCCGACCATTGATTGTGCTGGTCACCTTGGCGATGTCGGCCAAGCTGCTGTTCGACCAGTACCGGCAGGGCGGCGAGCTGATGGCGCTGCTACAGAGCTGGTTTTAAGTATTTTCTAGAACCTGGTCGGACTAAGTTCGATGGCCGCGAAAGCAGTGTTCGCTCATATCCAGTTGTAGGGCGCCACCCGGGGCGCCACCGCCGCAGGCGGTTGAAACGCCTGCCGGCGTTTGGTCGGCCAGGTCCGACCCTACATGGGCCTATCGGCAGGCGGCTGTTCCCATCGGCCGCCCGGCGATCAGTCTCCGTCGCCAAGCGCGGCAAAATGCTCGACCAGCCGTTGCCGCAATTCTCCGATCCGTTCGCGCTGCAGGCTGCGCGGCCGGTAGCAGAGATTGAGCGGCCGGCTCAGTGGCTGCGGCGTCGGTTGCACCATGCGGTCGGCAATGCCCATCGTGGCAATCAATCCCTGCGGCACCAATGCCGGTGCCACCCCTTTTACGCCCAGTTGGGCGACCGCGAAAAAGGAGTTCATCTGCATACCCGGTTGCAGGCCGGTCTGTAGCAACTGGGGCTCGAGGTAACGGTTGGCGGGGTTGTGCAGGTCGATGGTCAGTACCTGCAGTGGCCGGTCGAACGACAGCGGCTCTGGATAGACCAGTACGAAGGGCTCCTCCAGTAGGCGATCCACCTGCAGATCGGTCACCGCCGGCAACCTGCCGGCGCAGATGCCCAATGCGGCATCGCCGGCACGCACCTTCTCCAGGATCAGCGGCGTATGGTGGGTGACGAAATCGAGCCCGCTGTCCCGTTGTAGGTAATCGCGCAGAAAGTCGCCCAGATAGGCGGCCAGCACCGTTTCCGAGCAGGCGATCTGCAGCCGGGTCTCATCGGTCAGTTCCTGGTGATCGAACAGCAACCCTTTCAGGGTCACCAGCTCCGGTGCGGCGCTGGTCAGCAGCTCGCGGGCTTCGGCGGTCAGCTGGATGTTGCGACCCTGGGGTTCGATCAGTTTCTTGCCGAGCCGCGCCTCCAGATTGGCGATCCGCTTGCTGACCGCAGACTGGCTGATATACAGCCGGCTGCCCGCCTTGCCCATGGTGCCCTCCTGGGCCAGCACGTAGAGGGTTTCCAGTCCTTCCAGCAGCATCGAATTGTCCTTGTCTCGGGCGGAGAGGGCGGCGCCGGATCAGTTTCCCACCGGTCGCATCTTTTTCAGCCGTTTGCTCAGCGCCGGCTGGGAGATCCCCAGCAGCCGGGCGGCCAGCGACTGGTTGTGGTCGGCCCGCTGCAATGCTTCTTCCACCAACAGAGCATCCATCTGCGCCAGGGTCGGCAGCGGCAGTTCCGGGTTAAAGGCGACCGGTGTGGATTCGGCCTGCGGCAGCTCGTCGCTGTCGTTGCCGATCGCCTGGCGGAACACCTCCATCGATAGCAGGTGCGAGCGGTGGCGGCTGATGGCGTCATAGACCAGCGCGCGCAGTTCGCGGATATTCCCGGGGAAATGGTAGGTGCTCAGCAACAGCGGCAGTTCCGGCGGATAGCCGGGTGCACTCTTGTCCATCTCGGCAGCGGCCTGCCGGATGAAGTGGTCGAGCAGTAGCGGGATATCCTCCTTGCGCTGACGCAGCGGCGGGATCTGGATCTGATGGGTGCAGAGCCGGTAGTAGAGGTCCTTGCGGAAGCTGCCGTCGGCCTGGCGGGCTGGCAGGTCCTGGTGGGTGGCGACGATCACCCGGGCGCGGATACGCTTCGGCCGGTCGCTGCCGAGCGGGTAGTACTCGCCCTCCTGCAGCAGCCGCAACAGCTTGACCTGAGAAGCCATGCTCAGGTCGCCGATCTCGTCGAGGAACAGGGTGCCGTTGGCGGCCTGTTCCACTAATCCGGCACGGCTGCGCTCGGCACCGGTGAAGGCGCCGCGCTGGTGACCGAACAGGGTGTCGGCGAATACGTTGTCGTCCAAGCCGGCAACATTGACCGTTACCAATGGGCCTTTGCGGTTACTAAGCTGGTGGGCAGCCTGGGCCAGCAGCTCCTTACCGGTACCGCTCTCGCCGCAGATCAGCAGCGGCTGGTTACTCGGCGCGATCGACTCCAGGTACTGGAATACCGCCCGCATGGTGGGGCTGCGACTGACGATCGGCTCGAATACCTCCGGCCGTTCCAGGCTGTTGTTGAGGATCCGCTGGCCCAGCGCCAGGTTCTCGCGACGCATCTCCTGCATCCGGATCGCCCGCTTGATCCCCTCGATCAGCCTGCTCTCCTCGCTGGTCTTGACGAAGTAGTCGAAGGCGCCCTGCTGCAGGCACTCCACCGCCGACTCCACCTGGTTGAGACCGCTGATAATGATGACCGCTATATCGGGGTGCTGCTCGGTGATCATCGTCAGCAGCTGCTTGCCGGACAGGTGCGGCATGGTCAGGTCCAGCAGCACCAGACCGATCGACTGCTGCTGCAGAATATCCATCACCCGGCGGCTGTCGTCGCAACGGTGAATATGGGTGATGCCGCCGGAGCGCTCCAGCAGGATGCTCAGACTGCGCAGGTAGGAGGTTTCATCGTCGACCAGCAGGACGCCGAATTCCGGGTAGAGGCTTTGGTTGATCATTGGTTCGGTGCTCCGCTGGTCGGCAGGGTCATCATCACACTGGTGCCCTGGCCGGGGCTGGATTCGAAGGTCAGGCTGCCGCCGTGGGCTTGCACGATGCCGCTGGATACCGACAGGCCGAGACCGGTGCCGCCATGCTCGCGCTTGGTGGTGAAAAACGGGTCCAGCAGTCGGTTGAGGTTTTCCGGCTCGATACCGCAGCCCTGATCCTCGACCAGCAGCGACACCTGCTGCAGGTCGGCGCGGTAGAGCGTACGCAGACTGACCCCTTTGCTGCGGTTCGGCAGCGCCTGGCAGGCGTTGAGAATCAGGTTGATCACCACCTGCTCGATCCGTTGGGCGTTGCCCAGCACCGGCGCGATCCGCTCGCTGTAGCGCACCTGGAAGTGATCGGTGCTGTTGCGGATCGAGTTGTCGACCAGCCGCACAGCGGTGGCGACCACCTCGTTGAGGTCGAACGGCTCGCGGATATCCTCGCTCTCCTGGCGGGCGAAGTCCTTCAGGTCGTTGACGATCCGCTTGATCCGCCGCGCGCCCTCGTGCATCTCGTCGAGCATCGCCGGAATCTCCTCGCGCATCCGCGAGTAGGCCAGCCCGCCGAGCATGAAGTCACCCTCCTGCTCGTAGCGCTGCTCCATATAGTCCTGGCAGTCCTGCCAGGCTTCGCGCAACACCGGCAGATTGAGCAGCAGCAGGCCACTGGGGTTGTTGATCTCGTGGGCCACGCCGGACACCAGGATGCCGAGCGAGGTCATCTTGTCGGCCTGGATCAGCTGCTGCTGTTGCATATGCAGTTCGGCGGTGCGCTTGTCCACCTGGCGCTTCAGCATCCGGTTCCAGATCACGGTACCGCCCAGTCCGACCAGCAATAGTACCGATAGAATCGCCGCCACCTTGCCGAGCTGTTTCCAGGGCAGACCCTGCTCCTGCAGCGGGCCCAGCCATTTATCGTAGATCGCCTGCTGGCGACCGGTGTTCTTCAGGATCGCCAGCCCCTCGCTGAACTGGGCCAGCAGCTCCTCGTGGCCCTTCAATACTGCATAGCCGTAGCGCTGGGCCTGGAACGGCCGGCCGACCGGTACGATATTGGACAGCCCCAGCTCCTGGCCGAGATAGAGCCCCGGCAGGTTGGCGACCAGCGCGTAGTCGTACTTGCCGGCGGCCAGTTGACGCAGGGCGTCGGCGTGGGTGGCGGCGGTGATGATGATCGCGCCGACATCGTTCTGCAGCAGGTAGTCGTGCATGATGCCGTGCTGCTGCACCACCACCTGCTTGCCGCGCAGTTGCTCCAGCGAAGTGGCCTTGGGATCGCCGCGGCGGGCGAAGATCGACTGGTAGACGATGGCGTGCGGCGGGCTGAAGGCCAGGGTGGCACTGCGCTCGGTGGAGCTGACCATCCCCTGCAGGGCGTCGATGTCGCCGTTTTCCAGCGCTTCGCGCATCTCGGCCCAGTCGGCCAGCTCGAAGCGCACCTTCATCCCCATCACCTCGGCGATGGCGCGGGTCAGCTCGACGTTGTAGCCGGCCGGCTGGCCATCCTCATCCAGAAACTCGTAGGGAGGGTAGTTGTAATCGCCACCGACCACGATGATATCGTCGGGCTGGAAGGTGCGGGCCTGGGCGATGCCGCCGGACAACAGCAGGGCGCATAACAGAGTCGGAAGGATTACCCATAACAGTTTGGGCAGCTCTCGACAGTGCAATGGACGATCGGCAGGGTTGTTCATCGGCGGCGGAACCTGATTGAGCGAAGGCCACTGCGACTTTGGTCGCAGGGCACAATGGACAGCTCAATCATAGCCAGATAACAGGGTTGAGTTAACCGTTAGGAGTTAACAGTGAAAAGTTAATAGTTATGAGTTAGCAGATTCGAGTGTCGTGGTCCTTACCTGATGCTTACAGGGTTTCGCGCTTTGTCGCAGCCAGCTCTGCGGGCGACCTGCCATGGCGCCGATGGGGCCGCCACGAGTCGCGGCTGAAGCCCCCTCCTACAGGACCGTTTACTTATCACGCATATTAAATAACGCCCCACAGCCTCAACAGATAGATGCCGGCGCTGAGGGTCAGCACCGAACCGAGGGTGGTCATCAGGATGATATTGGCGGCCAGTTCGGCGTTGCCGCCCATCCCCTTGGCCATCACGAAACTGGCGGCGGCGGTGGGGCAACCGAACAGCACGAACAGCATTGCCAGGTCCTGGCCGCGGAAACCGCTTAGCCAGGCACCGAGGCTCAGCAACAGCGGCAGGATTACCAGTTTGGCGGCGCTGGCCCAGCTGGCCTGGGCCGAGGTGTTGCGCAGGCTCTTCATGTTCAGCGAACCGCCGATCGCCAGCAGTGCCAGCGGCAGGGTCAGGTTGGCGAAGTAGCGACCGGTCTTCTGTACCACTTCCGGCAGCTGGAAGCCGAAGTAGGAGAACGGTAGCGCCAGCGCCACCGCGATGATCAGCGGGTTCTTCAGGATTTCCAGCAGGGTGCCGGCCAGGTTGGCGCCGCCGCCGCGCTGCATCGGCACCGTCAGCGCGATGATCGACAGCACATTGAACAGCGGGATCACCAATGCCAGCAGCAGCGATGCCTGGGCCAGCCCCTCGTTGCCGAACAGGTTGAAGCTGACCGCCAGGCCGATAATGCCGTAGTTGGAGCGGAACGCACCCTGGATGAACACCCCCAGATCCTCCGGCCGATGAATCCAGCGCGCCGCCAGCAGCCACAGCAGCAGGTAGCTGACAATCACGCTAATCAGCACGTAGCCGAGCTGTTGCGGATTGAACACCGCCTGGAAGTCGGTGCGCGAGATCGACATGAAAACCAGTGCCGGCAGGGTGATTACGAACACCAACCGCGAGGCGGTGCCAACGAAGCCGTCGTCGATCACTCCCAGTCGCTTGAGCAGGTAACCGAGAAAGACAATGAAAAATATCGGCGCGACGATGTTGGCGGTAAAGCCGAGGGTTTGCAGGTACAGCTCCATGGGTACTCCGGCAGCGGGGCGGGAAGGCGTGCATCTTAGCGCAGAGTACGCCCGACGGCGCATAACGAGCGGTTATCGCAGGGATAAGGGGATTTGATAAGTGAAGAGTTTACAGTGAGGAGTTAACAGTTATGAGTGAACAGTAATAGGTGGATAACCGCAGTCTCCGGTCACTGTAAACTCACCACTGTTAACTCAACTCTTTGCATACGGCGGATGTAGTTTCGGGTAGTCGAACCAGGTCAGGGTGCCGCAGGATTCGGCCACCTCGGACCAGCTGCGGATACTCAGGTGGATATGGACGATACCGCCGGTGGGGAAATTGTCCAGCGGCTTATGGGTCAGGTAATAGCTCAGCTCTTCAAGGCCGGGGTTGTGGCCGACCAGCATCAGGTGATGGTGGTGGTCGGACTGGGTTTGCAGCACATTGAGCAGGGTCTGGTAGCAGGATTCGTACAGCTCGGGCACCAGCTCCAGCGGTGTGGCACTGAGCCGCGCGGCGATCGCTTCGGCGGTTTCCCGGGCCCGGCGGGCGCCGCTGGCGAGGATCAGGTCCGGTTGCGCGAGCCGCTGGCAGGTTCGCTGGGCCAATCCTTCCAGATCGCTGCGGCCACGTTTGTTGAGCGGCCGGTCGAAGTCGGCCAGCGTCGGATCTTTCCAACTGGACTTGGCGTGACGGATCAAAGTCAGTTGCTTCATGGCCCGTTCCCCAGTGCGCGTCAGTTCTGTGCAGTATTACGCCGGGCGGCCTATTTTGCCAGTTGCGGCGTTGATCCGGTGCCATCGCCCCGACCCTCTTACAGCGTGATCGGGGCGGTGACCGAAGGGTCTCTATCTTGTCCGAGGTGGGTCACTTCGGCTGGGGCACGATTCTCAAATAGGGTTTGGGTGCCTTCCAGCCGTCCGGGAAGCGTTCTTTGGCGACCTCGTCGGAGACCGCCGGAACGATGATCACGTCTTCGCCCTGCTTCCAGTTGACCGGGGTGGCGACCTGGTGCTTGGCGGTCAGTTGACAGGAATCCAGCAACCGTAGCACCTCATCGAAGTTGCGACCGGTACTCATCGGGTAGGTGATCATCGCCTTGACCCGTTTATCCGGGCCGACAATAAATACCGAGCGGATGGTGGCGTTATCGACTGCGGTTCGTTCTTTGGCCTCCCCGCTGGCGTTGGGATGGATCATATCGTACAGCTTGGCGATGCTGAGGTCGGTATCGCCGATCAGTGGATAATTGATAGCACAGCCCTGGGTTTCTTCGATATCGCCAACCCAGGCTTTATGGTCCTCCACTGAGTCGATACTGAGGCCGATCGCCTTGCAGTTGCGCTTGTCGAACTCGGGTTTCAGCTTGGCCATGTAGCCCAGCTCGGTGGTGCAGACCGGTGTGAAGTCCTTCGGATGCGAAAACAGGATTGCCCAACCGTCGCCGATCCAGTCATGAAAATTGAGTGTGCCTTCTGTCGTCTGGGCAGTGAAATCGGGCGCGATATCGCCAATTCGAACAGCCATGGTGTCTCTCCTTTAATCAGGTGTTCAAAGTTTTCCGAGATGGCCTGCGGCCTGGCAGCTTATCGGGCTTGACCGATCTAAGTGTTAAGTCCGACAGGCTGCCAGCGTCCTTGATGAGGGGATACCGGGGACGTAAGAGGCCTGAGGCCTGCGGTAGTTATAGTTGAGAACCGAAACGACAAGCGGAGCAGGTTATGCCGTTTTGATCTTACCCTATGGTTATTAGCAGTAACGGCCCGCTTAGAGCCTGAACAGTCTCTTATAGACAGAGCGACTAAGCTTAAATGCATGATCCATATCGAATGCCACTGCCACGGTCGATTGCGTGAACTGCTGCCGCAGGGACAGCGCGGCTGCCGCCGGCTGAAACTGAAGCAGCGACTGACGCTCTACGAACTGCTGGCGATGCTACGGATACCCCATCCGGAGGTGGACCTGGCGCTGTGCAACGGCGAATCGGTGGACCTGCAGCAGCGGATCGGCGACCGGGACCGCTTGCATCTCTACCCCAGTGCCTGCGGGATGGTGGAGTCCCGCCCGTTGCAAAGGCTAAGAACCCGGCCGCTACGCCTGCCGCGTTTCATTCTGGATGTGCATCTGGCCCGGCTGGCCCGTCGAATGCGGCTGTTGGGGCTGGATTGCTGGTACCAGCCCGGTACCGCCGACGACGAAATCATCCGCTTGGCACTGGCCCAGCGGCGTACCATCCTGACCCGTGACCGGGGCTTGCTGCACCAGCCGGCGGTCCAGCACGGCTACTATGTGCGGGCGATTGAGCCCTCCCGGCAGTTGCAGGAGGTGTTGAGCCGGTTCGATCTCTATCCGCAGTTGGCACCGTTCAGCCGCTGCACGCTCTGTAACGGAATGATCGAAGCGGTCGATAAGGAGCGGGTTCGCGACCAGGTAAAGCCGCAGGTCTATCGATTGTTCGAGGAGTTCTTTCGCTGCGGCCGCTGTGGCCAGGTGTACTGGCAGGGCAGCCACTACGAGCGGATGCTGCGTGACCTGCAACCCTGGCTGGTGCCAGAGTTCAGTGGTCGGTCAGACGGCCCAGGCGCCGTAAACTGAGCAGCCCCAGCAGCGGGCCGGGCAACAGCAGCCAGATCAGCCATTCGATCGGCCAGCCCGGCAGCAGCCAGCCCAGCAGTGCCACCGACAGGGTGGTCAGGCTGTAGCCGAGACAGTTGATCAGCGTGAGCGCGCTGCCAACCACGGCCGGCGGTGCATGCTGGGCCGACAGGGTGGACAGCTGCGGCGAGTCGCCGACCACCGAGAAACCCCAGATCAGCCAGAATGGCAGCAGCAGCCAGCCGGGGGCCTGCATCATCAGCGGCGACAGCAGGCAGCAGAGGCCTGACAGTGCCAGCATCAGGCTGGCGACCGGGCGGCTGCCGAAGCGTAACGACGCCCTGCCGCCCAGAATACAACCGAGGCCGCCGATGGCGATGATCGCGAAGGTCCACAAGGAGCTGTTCAGCGGACTGTGATGGTAGTCGGCCCAGGCATTCAACCAGAGTGGCGCCAGCGCCCAGACCGCATAGAGTTCCCACATATGGCCGAAATAGCCGCCGGCGGCGGCCTGCAATGGTCTGTGCCGCAATGCTTGTATCAGCGCCCGCCAGTTCAGCGGCGCGCCCCGGTACAGCGCCGGTCCGTCGGGTACGCCAGCCAGTACCAGTAGGCCGGCCAATAGGGTGGTGGCGGCGACTGACAGCATCACCGGCTGCCAATGCTGGCCGATCAAGCCGGATAGCAGGTGCGGCGAGGCGGTGCCCAGCACCAATGCACCGACCAGGTAGCCCAGCGCTCGGCCCAGCCCTTGCGGATACCAGCCGGTGGCGATCTTCATGCCGACCGGGTAGATACCGGCCAGCATCAGGCCATTGATAAAGCGCAGCCACAGCAGCTGATCGAGGGTCTGGCTCCACAGTGCGATTGCCAGCGAGCAGCCGGCACTCACGGTGGTGCAGGCGAAGAACAGCATCCGGGGCGAGACGCGGTCGGCCAGCGCCAACAGCGCGAACAGCAGTGCACCGGCGATAAAACCCAGTTGAACCGAATTGGTCACCGCGACAACGGCGCTGTCGGGTAGCGCCCAGCTCTGCTGCAGGGCGGGCAGGATGGCGTTGCCGGCCAGCCAGCTGATGGTGCCCAATAACTGGGCCAGGATGATCAGTGGCAGGATGCGGCGGGGACGGTCAATGTCGGACAACGGGCAGGCTCCATGCTGGCGAAGAGCACAGCCTAAGGTTTATCCGGTGCGATGAAAAGAGCGGGTTCGGAACGCTTGTTCACAGGTTCCTTAGAGAAACTGCCACCAGCGCACCTTCTTGCGATAGGGGATAAACGGCTGGATCTCCTCGAACAACCGGTTCATCTGTTCGACATGGCGCAATTTCAGGGTCTGCTGGTCGGCGTACAGTTTGAGTTCGCTCACCTGGCCGCGATAGGTCTTGTACAGCAGGGCGTGAACATCGGCCAACGGCAGACTTCGTATGGACTGGTCGCCGTAATTGACCTGTAGTACGCCTTCTGCCACCTGCAGGCGTTGACTTCGGATACGCCGAAATTCTGTTATCACGTTGGGCAGTCGCAGCAGGACGACCAGCAGAAACAGCGCCGCCGCCAGTTCGATGCTGAACAGATCTACCGAGCCGAACAGCGCTAACAAGGCGCCGAGGCCGATCGCCTGCTCGAACGTCTCGAACAGAAAACGCAGTGCGGCAAGCGAGGTTGTTTGATACACCAAGATGGACTCCGCCAGTTATTGAGTCTTTGTTCAGTGTAACGGGTCATGGTGGCTTTGGTTGCGGCCAGATGGCCCCTCCGATTGGGGCCATCCGGCACGTTTCAGATTGGGGGCAGGGTATTTATCCGCTGTCTGGTGACTTACCCGGCCAGCCATCCGGAACCCGCACCGCTTCCACTTCCCCTTCGGCGCAGGTCACCTGGCCCGACGAGAGGATGCAGCTGAGCAGAATCTTGTTGTCGTGGATCGATTCGAACAGTGCCAGTAGTTCCACCGGCTGGTCGACCGGTACTGGGTGCAGGTATTCGATCGACAAGCGGTCGGTGCAAAAGCGGATCGGTTCCCCTTCGCCGATCTGGCGTTCGGCCTGCTGGTAGGCCATGGCGATGGCGCTGCACAGGCAGTGATAATCGATCAGGGCGGCGATCAGGCCGCTGTTCAGGTAGCGCCTGCTGGTGAGCGATTGGTAGTCCGACGGCTGAAAGGTGCAGATGGCTCG
Organism: Marinobacterium arenosum; assembly: GCF_019795155.1. Taxonomy (GTDB): domain Bacteria; phylum Pseudomonadota; class Gammaproteobacteria; order Pseudomonadales; family Balneatricaceae; genus Marinobacterium_C; species Marinobacterium_C arenosum. Next base: position 103,739 of record NZ_JAILYN010000005.1, read on the forward strand.
ATCATTCCCTGACCAATAACTCTGGATCCTGAATCCCGGTTCCGGCTTGGCGCCATACCCGAAACATAGGCCGTACGGGATCTGATCCTGGAACGCGAGCATGGTCATACCCTATCAGGTTCAATGGTCAGAAATTGGGATGTCCCCGTACTGTTAAGTGTAGATGGCTTGCCACACAACGAAAAACGGCCTCCCGAGGGAGGCCGTTACTGTCGGAGCGTGTCCTTTAGCCGCCGAGGTAGGCTTGGCGGACCGCTTCGTTGGTCAACAGCGCGTCGCCGCTGTCTTCCAGTACCACCCGGCCGTTTTCCAGCACGTAGCCACGGTCGGCGATACGCAGCGCCTGGTTGGCGTTCTGCTCTACCAGGAAGATGGTCACGCCCTCATCGCGCAGCTTCTGGATGATGTCGAAGATCTGCTGGATGATGATCGGCGCCAGGCCGAGCGACGGCTCGTCCAGCAGGATCATGCGCGGCTTGGCCATCATCGCCCGGCCGATCGCCAGCATCTGCTGTTCGCCGCCGGACATGGTGCCGGCCCGCTGGCTGTACCGTTCACGCAGGCGCGGGAACAGTTCCAGCACGTGCTCGGCAGTGACGTCGGCGTCCGCCTTGCTGCGGAAGTAGGAGCCCATATAGAGATTCTCTTCCACGGTCAGGCCGCTGAATACGCGACGCCCTTCCGGCACGATCGCCAACCCCTGCTGCATGATCATCGACGTGGGCTGGCCGGTGATCTCCTTGCCGTCGAAGATTACCTTGCCGGAGCTGGCCTGAGGGTCACCGCAGATGGTCATCATCAGGGTGGTCTTGCCGGCGCCGTTGGCGCCGATCAGGGTAACGATCTCGCCCTGGCGTACTTCGACGGAGACATCGTGCAGCGCCTGAATCTGACCGTAATGGGTGTTTACGTTTTCAATTCGCAGCATCTTATTCCTCCCCGAGGTACGCTTTGATCACGTCCGGATTGTTCTTCACTTCGTCCGGAGTGCCGTCCGCCAGCGGGGTGCCCTGGGCGATTACGTAGATGTGATCGGAGATCCCCATTACCAGGCCCATATCGTGCTCGATCAGCAGTACCGAGATCTCGTGCTCATCGCGCAGCTGGATGATCAGCTCGTCCAGCTCCTTGGTCTCGTTCGGGTTCAAACCGGCCGCCGGTTCGTCCAGCAGCAGCAGTTCCGGCTGAGTCACCATGCAGCGGGCGATCTCCAGACGACGCTGCTGGCCGTAGGCTAGGTTGCCGGCTTCGCGGTTGGCGAACTCCAGCAGATCGACCTCTTTCAGCCAGTAGGCGGCACGGTCCATTGCCTCGTCCTGCAGGCGGCGATAGCTCGGCGTTTTGAACAGGCCGGACAGCAGGTTGGTGTTGAGGTGACGGTGCTGGGCAACCAGCATGTTCTCAATCACCGTCATTTTGGAGAACAGGCGTACGTGCTGGAAGGTGCGTACCAGCCCCTTGCGGGAGATCTGGAAGTCTTTCAGCCCGGCAATCTGCTCGCCTTTGAACATGACACTGCCGTCGGACGGGATATAGAAGCCCGACAGGCAGTTGAACACGGTTGTTTTACCGGCGCCGTTGGGGCCGATAATGGATACGATCTGTCGGTTCTTGACGCTCAGGTTAACGCCGTTTACCGCCACCAGGCCGCCGAAGCGCATGGTCAGACCGTTAACATCAAGCAGTAACTGACTCATTGATTCAGCTCCAAATGCGGACGTTTCATCGGTACCAGGCCTTGTGGGCGCCAGCGCATCATCACCACCATCAGCAATCCGAACAGCAGCATGCGGTATTCGGAGAACTCACGGGCCAACTCCGGCAGGATGGTCATCACGATCGCCGCCAGGATGACGCCGATCTGTGAGCCCATGCCGCCGAGCACCACGATCGCCAGGATGATGGCCGATTCGATGAAGATGAACGATTCCGGGCTGATGAAACCCTGTCGCGCGGCGAAGAAAGCGCCGGCGAAACCTGCAGTGGAGGCGCCCAGGGTGAATGCGGACAGCTTGATGATGGTGCGGTTCAGACCGAGCGAGCGACAGGCGATCTCGTCCTCGCGCAGTGCCTCCCAGGCGCGGCCGATCGGCATCCGGGTCAGCCGGTTGATCACGTAGACCACGAACAGCATCAGTATCACGGCGATCAGGTACAGGAAGATCACCTTGTAGGAGCTGGAGTAGTCGATGCCCATCCACTCATGGAACGGGACGTTGCCTTCCTCCTTGGCGCGGCGGGTGAACTCCAGGCCGAACAGGGTCGGCTTCTCGATGCCGGAGATGCCGTTCGGGCCACCGGTCAGCGCGGTCCAGTTGTTCAGCAGGATACGGATAATCTCACCGAAACCCAGTGTAACGATCGCCAGGTAGTCACCGCGCAGTCGCAACACAGGGAAGCCGAGGATAAAGCCGAAGGTGGCCGCCAGGCCGGCGGCGATCGGCAGGCAGGCCCAGAACGACAGGCCGAAGTACTGCGACAGCAGCGCGTAGGTGTAGGCACCCACCGCGTAGAAGGCGACGAAGCCCAGGTCGAGCAGACCGGCCAGGCCGACCACGATGTTCAGGCCCAGGCCCAGCATGATGTAGATCAGCGTCAGGGTGGCCAGGTCGACCGCGCCGCGCGAAACCATGAACGGCCACACCAGCAGGCCGACGATCAGCGCTGCCAGCAGCCAGGGCTTCAAGGTGGCGCGTTTTTCCTCGGCCGGCAGCAGGGCGCCGATTTTCGGCTTCGGCAGTTTACCGAACAGTGTGTCGATCCGGTCGGCGAACAGCTGGGCCAGGAATACCAGCACGATGCCGCCGACAATCCAGCTCCATTGCTCGCCGCTGGCGCCGCTGACGGTTAGGGTCGTGCCCTCGGTGTTCAGCTTGACGCCGATCATCAGGCAGGCCAGTACGAAGGTGATACCGGCGGCGAAGATTGCGTTGTAGATCTTGCTCATCAGACTTTCTCCACCTCCGGTTTACCCAGCAGACCACTCGGCCGGAACAGCAGGATCAGTACCAGCAGGCTGAAGGCGACGACGTCCTTGTATTCGGACGGGAAATAGGCGGAGGTCAGCGCTTCGGTAACGCCCAGAATCAGGCCGCCGAGCATCGCGCCCGGAATCGAGCCGATACCGCCCAACACCGCAGCGGTGAAGGCTTTCAGGCCGGCCATGAAGCCGACGAACGGGTTGACCACGCCGTAGTACAAGCCCAACAGCAGGCCGGCGATGGCGGCCAGCGCGGCGCCGATGACGAAGGTCATCGAGATGATCTTGTTGGTATTGATACCCAGCAGGTTGGTCATGCCCAGGTCTTCAGAGCAGGCGCGGCAGGCGCGGCCCATGCGAGACTTGGAGATGAACAGGGTCAGGCCGGCCATGGTGAGGAAGGTAGCCAGCCAGATCAGCAACTGCATGTAGGAGAAGGAGACCTCGAACACCGACGGATCGCCGAAGGTCCAGCCACCGGAAATCTGCGGCGGCAGCGCCACGTCGCGCGAACCCTGCGACAGAACCACGAAGTTCTGCAGGAAGATCGACATACCGATCGCGGAGATCAGTGCGATCAGTCGGTTGGAGCCGCGCAGCGGCCGGTAGGCCACCCGCTCAACGGTCCAGCCGTAGGTGCTGGAGGTGATGATGGCGATAATCAGCGCGATCAACAGGACGATCGGCAGGCTCACCAGCCCCATGCTCATCAGACCGGCAATCACGATGAAGGTAACGTAAGAGCCGATCATGTAAATTTCGCCGTGCGCGAAATTGATCATGCCGATGATGCCGTAGACCATCGTGTAGCCAATGGCGATCAGGGCATAGGTGGACCCGATAGTCAGCCCGTTAATGAGCTGCTGGATTAGGTACAGGGAAGTTTCGGTCATATTTCGGGACCTGAATAATAGAACACCTTGATTCCGGATCACGAAATCAAGGTGTTGTTTGGTTCAGAGAACTTACTTGACGGCGGTTTTGGAGCCGTCAGCGTGCCAGTTGTAAACCACGAAGGAGAACTGCTTCAGGTCGCCTTTAGCGTCGAACTCCAGTTTGCCGGTAGTGGTGTCGAAGGCGTTGCCGCGCATGTATTCAGCCAGCTCGTCCGGTGAAACGGAGCCGGTCGCCTTCATGGAATCGGTCATTACCTGCAGGGCGGAGTAAGCCGGGAATACGAACGGACCGGTCGGGTCTTCACCCTTGGCCTTGAATGCCGCTACCAGCTTCTGGTTTTCCGGGTCCTGGTCGAAGCTCTGCGGCAGGGTTACCAGCAGGCCTTCGGATGCTTCACCGGCGATCTTGGAGATATCCGGGTTACCCACGCCTTCCGGGCCCATGAACTTGGCACCGAAGCCTTTCTCTTTGGACTGACGCAGGATCAGGCCCAGTTCCGGGTGATAGCCGCCGTAGTAAACGAAGTCGACGTTTTCTTTCTTCAGCTTGGCGATCAGCGCGGAGAAGTCTTTGTCGCCAGCGGTGACACCTTCAAACATCACCGGCTTGATACCCGCCTTTTCCACTTCGTTCTTCACGGAGGTGGCCAGGCCTTCGCCGTACTGTTGCTTGTCGTGGATGATCGCCATGCGCTGCGGCTTGACGGAGTTGATAATGTAGCTGGCTGCGAACGGGCCCTGCAGGCTGTCCAGGCCGATGGTGCGGAAGATCAGCTGGTGACCTTTCTCAGTGATGGTCGGCGAGGTGGAAGCCGCAGTGATCATCAGCACGCCTTCTTCCTCATAGATGTCGGACGCCGGCTCGGTCGAGCTTGAGCACAGGTGACCGATCACATGCTGGATGCCGTCGTTGACGATCTTGTTGGCTACCGCCACCGCCTGCTTCGGATCGCAGGCATCATCGTAGATTACCCCTTCCAGCTCCATGCCGTTGACGCCGCCGGCTTTGTTGATCTGTTCGATCGCCATCATGGCGCCGATCTTCTGCATGTCGCCGTACTGGGCTACCGGACCGGTGGCCGGACCTGCGATACCGATCTTCAGTGTGTCCGCCTGTGCCATGGCGGCTGTGCCCATTACTGCCAGTGCGACTGCTTTCAGCGTCGTTTTCAGTGTTTTCATCAATCTGCCCCTTAGAAGAGTGGATTCCGTTGTTGTTCTTTGTTTTAGAAACCATATTCGGAGTCTTTCAAGCGCAAACACTACCGTTACCCGAAAGTTGAATCAATGCCCAAATTTCAATTGCTTAACAAGGATTTCTATTAGCAGTTGCTGATTGATTCGGGCCTGTGCGCGTAAGTGATTACTACGGCGCTGGTTGGCCTGCATCAAACCGGGCTATCAATACCGTCTATCGGACGGCGGGTCTGCGTCAGGTTGGCTTCTAATCAACTGATATTAATAACAAATCTAAGCTTAGAATAGTTTTGTTCGTTAAATTGACAATTTTCGTCTCTGCGGGCTTTTGGCGGAGAGTTGTAGCCGCTTGCTCCGAGGGCGACATCCATGGATTAAGCCAGACCCGTCGCGGTCGGTACCCAAAGGGCATGCCAAGCCCGCGGCTACCTGTTGCCTGTCGTAGCAGCCCACGCTCCTCTCTGCGGGCGACTGCCATGTAGCAGCGGCCGGTCACCTGCTCTACGCTGAACAATGCCCCCAGTGGGCAGATAGATCTTATCGTGCCGACGGGACAAGGAGATCATCATGGTGCAGCACGCCGCAGACCGGATTCCGGAATATCTCAATCCACACAACTTCACCAGCCTGCCACAACTACTGGATTACCTCAGCCAGCGCTATGGCGAACGGCCAGCCTTTACCAGCTTCGGGCAGACCCTCAGTTTCCGGCAGCTGGACCGGTTGTCGGCGGCGTTTGCCGGTTACCTGCAGCAGCAGACCTCGCTGGAACCGGGTGACCGGATAGCGATTCAGCTGCCCAACCTGATCCAGTATCCGGTGGTGTTGTTCGGTGCGCTGCGCGCCGGGCTGGTGGTGGTCAACACCAACCCTCTCTACACCCCAGCCGAGATGCGTCACCAGTTCCGCGACGCCGGCGTCAAGGCGCTGGTAGTCCATCGCAGCATGGCTGGCAAGGTCGAGGCGATCCTGGACCAGGTGGAGCTGGACTATATCTTCACCACCCAGGTGGGTGACCTGCACGATCCGATCAGGCGGGTGCTGCTGAATGCGGCGGTGAAATACCTTAAGAAGATGGAACCGGCTTACTGCCTGCCGACTGAGCTGCCGCTGCTGGAGGCGTTGAATATGGGACGGAAGTCGCGCTTTCGGCCGATGGATTACCAGCCGGGTGATCTGGCGGTACTGCAATACACCGGCGGCACGACCGGCGTCGCCAAGGGAGCGATGCTGACGCATGCCAACCTGATCAGCAATATGTTGCAGGCCCAACAACTTCTGGACCGGGCGCCGAAAGGCTGGCAGGAGCTGGTGGTGGCACCGCTGCCGCTGTACCACATTTACGCATTCCTGATCAGCCTGGTGGTGATGTCATCCGGTGGGCACAGCCTGCTGATCACCAACCCGCGTGACCTGAACGGTTTCGTGGCCACGCTGAAAAAGGCTTCGCCGACCGCCTTTATCGGCCTCAACACGCTATTTGTCGCGTTGTGCGGCCTACCGGCGTTCCGCGCGCTCGATTTCAGCCGCCTTCGGCTGACAGTATCCGGCGGGATGGCATTAACCCAGGCGGCGGCCGATCAGTGGCATCAGGTGACCGGCTGCCCGGTGACCGAAGGCTACGGCTTGACCGAAGCCTCACCGGTGGTGGCGTTCAATCCGCCCGATGCTGTCCGTTTTGGCACGATCGGCGTGCCGATGGCTGCCAGCGAGGTCAAGGTGGTCGACCAGCAGCATGTGCGGGTCAATGATGGCGAAAAAGGGATGCTCTGTGTGCGAGGACCTCAGGTGATGAAGGGCTACTGGCGCAAACCCAAGGCCACCGCGAAGGCTTTTACCGCCGATGGCTACCTGATCACCGGCGATATCGCGATCCAGGAAGCGGACGGCTACCTGCGTATCGTCGACCGGGCCAAGGATGTGATTATCGTCTCCGGCTTCAATGTCTATCCGGCCGAGGTAGAGGACCGGGTCTGCACCCATCCCGATGTCATCGAGTGCGCTGCCATCGGCGTACCAGACGAACATTCTGGTGAAGTGGTGCAGCTCTATGTGGTGCTGCGTGAAGGGGCTCAATTGGACGAGGCGGCTGTGATCGACTGGTGTGCTGAACATCTGGCACGCTACAAGATTCCGCGCCGGGTGATTGCCGTTACCGAACTGCCGAAGACCAATGTCGGCAAGGTGTTGCGCCGGGAACTTCGTGACCAGGCGGTCCAGTCGAAGGCTGCTGACCAGCAGCGGGCGTCTTAAGTCGTTGACTCGGGCTCTGGCTGCGGTGGATTTGAAATAGCCCGCAGATGTCGCCCGCGGAGCGGGCTGCTACGGCAGGGCACTGTAGCTGCGGGCTTGGCATGCCCTTTGGATGCCGACCGCGACGTATCTGGCTTAGTTCGCGGATGTCGCCCTCAGAGCGGGCTGCTACGCATCGAGCCTGGGGCACCACTGCCACCGCCGCATCTATCCTGCAGAAACACTGGCAAAAAACATTACGCAGATGCGAAATCAGTGGCTGAGGGCAGTTGGGGCTGGAGGAGCCTAGTGGAACAGGAACGCCATCCTGGCATTCCAGTGACGGATCGAGATCAATCCTGCAGATCGGCCTCGAACAAAGACAGCGGTGCGAGTTCCGAATCATCTTCGCTTACCTGATGATCTTCACGATAGGTCTTGGGCGTCATGCCAAAGTGTTTCCTGAACACCCGGCTGAAATAGGACTGGTCCTTGAAACCCACCGCCATGGCGATCTCGAGAATCGGCATGTTCGGCGTCTCCAGCAGTCTTGCTGCCTCATCCATGCGGCTCTTTTGGACATACTCCTGAAACGTGCAGTTGTAGGCTTTCTTGAAGTTACGGCTGAACTGTATCGGCCGCATGTTGCACAGGCTGGCGACCTCCTCCTCGCTGATCTTATCGGCCAGGTGCTGCTGGATGTAGGTCAGCGCCGGCCTGATACCGCGATTCTGGGGCTTGCCGTAGTAGCGCGACTCGATAGGCATCTGCGGCACATTGCCCGGTAGCTGGCAGGTCTCCTCCCAACCCAGGTTATGTTTCAGCTGGGTCATCAGGTTATGGATCTGCCGGTTGATCAGGTCGGCATCGGCCGGCTTCAGGATCAGGTCCCAGACCCTAAGACGTAGTGCCCAGATTGCCAGTGATTCGGAGTGCTGCTCAGTCAGCATGATGATCGGCAAACTCGGGTGGCGGCAACGGGTTTCGCGCAGCAAGTCCAAGCCACCCCGGTCCGGGTAGTCGAAGTCAAAGCAGATCACGCTGGGCGGACTTCGGGTTTCGTCCAGCAGAGAGCTTTCCGGCTCACCGATTACACGTACGACGAAGTGGCGCTCGTACAGAGGCTTCAGACTGTGGCTGTCGGCTGTTCGGAGATCTACCCAAAGCATGACTGACTTATCCATAGACCCTTCCTGATTCGTTTTTACCTGTTGCCGCTATTGCCGCAAGGGTGTGTATCGCCTGGAGCTCTCAGCCCCTGTCCGTGGGCGCTTTGCTTGTGACTGTGTCGTTTGGTTTACAAGTCCGTTTCATCCCCTTTGCAAAATAATCCTAGAACAACCGCAAGAAAGTCCCAACGCGATGTTGCCGGGGTTCCTATATTCAGGGGGCGTAATTCGTTGACATTTGGGTGCTGCGGCGCCTACCGACGCGTGTAATGAGATAGCGAGGATAAGAAGATGAAAGCATTCAAAACCATGCTGATCGGCTTCCTGAAAGAGGAAGAAGGCTTGACCACCGTTGAGTACGCCGTAGCGGGTAGCCTGGTGGCAGCAGTTACTGTTGCGGCTTTTACAACTCTTGGTGAAAACGTCTGCGGCACGATCAATTTCCTGGCGGACGTTATTAATCCGAACGTTGGCGGCGCCGCAGCTTGGGCTGCATGTTAAGCAGGGATCGAATGGCAACGGAACCTTCGACGCTGTAGTTCCGTAAGGCTCAGGAATGGGCCTGCAATGATGAGCAGAAGAGGGAGGGGCAATGATGTTGGCTTATTTGACCTACGACTTATCTACCGTCCTTCTTCTGCTGATTCTAGTCGTGGCGGTGGTTGCGGATTTACGCAGCCATCGTATTCCTAATCTGCTGACGCTAAGCGCAGTGGTAATGGGTATCGGATTACAAACTTACTTTCTGGAAAGCCGCGGCTTGATGGCTGCGGTTTTTGGGTTGATGGCAGGGCTTGTCCTGTTCCTGCCGCTGTACCTGAAAGGGGCGATGGGCGCGGGGGATGTCAAGCTTCTGGCGGCAATCGGCTGCTTCGTCGGGCCGTTGGCGGTGTTGCTGGCTGCCTGCTTCAGCCTGATTGCCGCAGTGTTTTATAGCCTTGCTCTCATGGCAGTGAAAGGAGAGCTTTTTACCACGCTGCGTCGCTATTGGACGGTGTTTGCTCTGCGGTATTACGTTCCACCCGGTAAGTCGGAGGTTGCGGCGCAGCGAATTCCTTTTGCCGCAGCAATTGCCGCCGGCACTTTAGTGCAGCTATGGCGGAGTGATGATTTGATTTTCTACCACCTGACCAGCCAGGTGAGTTTTCAGCTACAGGCCATGGGAGCCATGGGGGCGCCACTATGAACACCCTACAGCAGACCGCAAATTCCAGTATGGCTGGCAATGGAAAAGCTCCTGGCCAGGGTCGTTGGCAGAGCCTTGCCCCGCGGCCGATGAGCCTGGAACAGACCGGACTCAGTGTCCGTCTGTTGGCAGAACTTTTTGCCAAGCATCTGCAGGATACCGGCGCGATGAGCGCCAAACAGTTGATCCAGAAGGTGGCGTTGGCCGGCCCGGTGATCGATACGGTGATCGGTTTTATGCGCCAGGAGCGACTAGTCGAGGTTTGTGCGCCCGATATGGCAGAAGGGCGTGAGCTGGGTTATCGACTGACGCAGTTGGGCCATGGCTTTGCTCTGGATGCCACCGCACGCAGTGGCTATCTGGGGCCGGCGCCGGTGCCGCTGGAGCGCTATCGCGAAGTGATCGCCGCCCAGTCGGTGCACCAGTTCAAAGTTAATCGTGACCAAATGGAGCGCGGTTTGGTGAATGTGACTCTGCGCCGCGAGATGAAGGAGCAATTGGGGCCGGCATTGAACAGCGGCCGGGCGATCTTCATTTACGGGCCGGCCGGTACCGGCAAGACCTATATCACCCAGAAACTGGCCACCATGTTTGATGATAACTGCCTGGTGCCCTACGCGGTGGCGATCGATGAGCAGGTGATGTCGGTGTTTGATCCGTTGGTCCACCGACTGCTGGACAAGGAGGTCAGCTCTCCGTCAGTACTGTTGGACGAAGGGTTTGATCCGCGTTTTGCGCTCTGCCACCGGCCGGTGGTGATCACCGGTGGTGAGCTGGGCATGGAGATGCTCGAAGTGCAGACAAATTCGGTCACCCGTGAATATGAGGCGCCGTTGCAGGTCAAGGCCAATAACGGCGTCTTTATCATCGACGATATGGGACGCCAGCGGGCGTCGCCGATGCAGATCTTCAACCGCTGGATCGTGCCGCTGGAGGAGCAGGTGGATTACCTCACCTTGCGTTCAGGCAAGCACTTCTCGGTACCGTTCGATCAGGTGCTGATCTTTTCCACCAATATGAATCCAATGGACTTAGCCGATGAGGCTTTCCTGCGTCGTATTGGCCACAAGATCTACTTCGGTTACCTGAATGCCGACGAGTACAGCCAGATCTGGAAACAGGTCTGTATCGAAAAGCAGATTTCGTTTGATCCGGCCCTGCTCAACTACGTGCTGAATCACCTGCATCAGGGGCACAAGATTCCGTTGCGCCCCTGCCACCCCCGCGACCTGCTGGGGCTGGCACTGGACCGGATGCAGTACGAGGGCGGTGAGCAGGAGCTGACATCCCAGCATCTGGATTGGGCCTGGGGAAGCTATTTCGTCAGCCTGAAGGCGGAGCTGGAGATGTCGGTGAATCACATGCAGAACGGAGGGGGCTCAGATGGTCACTCGTAGAACATTCGCCTTGTTATTCCTGTCGGTAACTTTCGCCGTCGCGGCGGCCTGGGTTGCCAATAACTGGATCGCTAATCAACAGGGGACGCAAACAGCTGCTGTTCCAGCTGAGGAAAAAGTACCTGCTGTCGTAGCTGCACTGGATGTCCCCTATGGCCAGACCATAGAGGCGCGGCACGTCAAGATTGTTCAACTGCCGGAAAGTGCGGCGCCGCCCAACAGTTTCACCTCGCTGGATCAGGTGGTTGGCAAGGTGGCTACTCAGCCGTTGCTTGCTGATGAAGTGATCCGAATCGAGCGGATCTCAGATGGAACTGAAGGGGCAACCTTTGCCGCGCTTATCGACCCGAAGAAAAGAGCTTTTACCGTGCGGGTTAATGATGTGGTCGGGGTTGCCGGCTTCCTGCTGCCGGGCAATAAGGTTGATGTGATTGGCACCCGTAAAAATAGCGGCAGTGATCGGGTGATCAGCGAAACCGTGTTGCGGGAGATCAAGGTTCTGGCGGTGGACCAGATGGCCAAGGCCAACAGTACCGATCCGGTGGTAGTGCGGGCGGTGACTCTGGAGGTAAGCCCGAAAGAGGCAGAGAAGCTGGCCAAGGCGCGGGATGAAGGCAGTATCCAACTGACCCTGCTGAACCCGGTACCGGAGCAGATCGCGGTGGTAGAGCCAAAGAAAACCAAGCCGGCAGGTCGCAGTTATTCGCAGCCGAGGGTGATCGTTATCAAGGGAACCGAGTGGCAGCGCAAGAAAGTGCCGATGTGAGTTGTTCGTAGCGGCGGCCCGCTCCGAGGCGACAGTCGGGGGATGGTGCCAAACCCATCGTGGTTCTAGCCCGCTACTAAAGGGGGCTGGTTGTAGCAGCCCACGCTGAGGGCGACAGCCAGGGGAGTGCCAAACTGTCGCGGTCGGAGCCTGCTGCTACAGGGGACAGTGGAATAGCCGAGGAGTGATCATGAGATACCAACAATGTTGCCCGGCGAGGGTAAGTGAGGATCGGTGGCTCAGTACGATCAAATTCTGGATGGGTTTACTGCTGGCATTGATGCTGGTGGTTGCCACTCAACCGGTGCAGGCGGCGACAGAGCGCCTGCTGGACGTCAAAACGGTCAATGTGCCGCTGTTCAAGTCGCGGGTGCTGCAGCTGGATAAGCCGGTGGCGAAGATCTCGGTGGGGAACGAGGAGGTCGCCGATATCCTGGTGATGCGTTCCGGCCAGGTCTATGTACTCGGCAAGGGGATCGGCACCACCAATATCCTGATCTGGGATCGCAATAACCGGCTGATTCAGTCGGTCGATGTTGAGGTGACGCCGGACCTGAACTCGCTGAAAAGCAAGCTGTTCCAGTTGCTGCCGGGCGAGGATGTCCGGGTCAACATGTCGCAGGGGGCGATCGTACTAAGTGGCGAGGTTTCCAACGCCATCGCCATGGATACCGCGATGAGGTTGGCTAACAGCTTCCTGCAGAAACCCAGTAAGGAGGGGGCCAGTCAGCAGGGAGAGGTGATCAACCTGATGAGTGTTGGTGGCTCCCAGCAGGTAATGCTGAAAGTGACTGTCGCTGAGATGTCGCGCGAAATCACCCGCAAGCTGGGCATCAAGTTCCACACCATGTTCTCGGACGATAAATGGACCACCGGTGCGGTTAATGGTGGTGCGACCTTCCCGGACGCGATCTTTGGCGAGGAAGGTCTGCGCACGCCGATCTTCGGTGAGAACGCGATCTGGGGGCCGGTGCTGGATGAGTTTGCACCCGGCGGCTTCGATATTGCCGATAAGGGGCTTTTTACCAGCTACCTGGATGACAAGTTCCTATTCTCGCTGGCGATTGACGCCTCCAAGGAAAACGGCCTGACCAAGATACTGGCCGAACCGACCCTGACCGCATTGTCCGGGCAGGAGGCCGAGTTCCTGTCCGGTGGCGAGTTCCCGATCCCGGTACCCCAGGGCACCGATGGCATCACCATTGAGTTCAAGGAGTTCGGTGTCGGGCTGAAATTCGTACCGGTGGTGCTCGACTCCGGCCGCATCAACCTCAAATTCAACGTGTCGGTCAGTGAGCTTAGTAGTGCAACCAATGTGTTGATTGGTGACGAAGATATCAACCAGTCCTTCCTGGTGCCATCACTGACCAAACGTTCGGCCCGCTCTACCGTCGAGCTGGGTGATGGCCAGACCATCGGTATCGCCGGTCTGTTGAGCGAGAACATGCGCGATGTGGTGAACAAGTTCCCGGGCCTTGGGGATATCCCGATCCTGGGCCACCTGTTCCGCAGCCAGGAGTTCGAGAAGGGGGAGTCCGAGCTGGTGATCCTGGTGACACCGGTATTGGCACAGCCGTTTATCGCCGATGAACTGGTGCTGCCGGGCGATGGCTTTATCGAACCGACCGATGCCGAGTTCTACCTGCTGGGTAAGACCCATCATGTAGTTGGGGAAGACGATCAGCCTTCCGAAACCGGCGATTCCTCCAGTGCTGAATCCACCGAAGGAGGGGCCTTCAGCGAGCCCACCGATATGGCGGCACCACCTGCAGAGCCTGAGGTAGAGGATACCGCAGCGGTAAGTTATGGCGTTGAGGTCGCGCCCTTGAACGGCGGTATGGAAAGCAAGTACGGACACAGTATCAATTAAGAGGTGGCTGCGATGCATAACGTCGGATTTTTCAACAAGGGGCTGCTGTTGGCAGCCCTGATAGTGGGGATTGGCGGTTGCAGTTATGGCAATGCGCCTGGGCCGCAAGCCGGTACAGCGGTGCAGGAACTTGAGCAGCACCAGCGGGTGAACCCGGTGCCGCCGGAATATGCCAAGGCGCCGGTCATGGATGGCCTCAAGGCCCAGAATGTGGTTAACCAGTACCGAGCTGAGACCGGTAACCAGCAACAGATTAACAACGAGATCCACCTGAATATCGGCAATTGAACGGGAGCCCGGCGTAAGGATGCGCAGCAGTCGGGTCCGATATGACGGGGCTAGCCACTGTGCCACTGGCACAGGAGGAATGCACCATGAAACAGATGGCTGATCAGCTGAACCGAGCACTTGGCCGGCAACGGCAGGGTGGTGCTGTCATGGTTTTAGTGGCAATCGCGCTGATCGGACTGCTGGCCGCAACCGGCCTGGCATTGGACAGCGGCCATATGCTGCTGACCAAGACCCGATTGCAGAATGCGGTTGATGCGTCGGCACTGAGCGCCGCCAAGGAGTTATGGGATAACGATGGCGATATGGTGGCAGCTACCGCTCAGGCGATCACCACCCTGGAATCCAATTTTGCTGCGCCGGGTAATGAGGAGATTCAGGACGCTTATGCCGCCGGTAACCTGACAATTGCGGTTGAGTATTCCGATACCCTGGCCCCCTTCACCCCCTCCGCAACACCACCGTTCGTTCGGGTGCGCGTAGAGAATATGGAACTGGTGAGCTGGTTCGTTCAGGCGGTGGGTTTCAATGACAAGGAGGCCGCTGCCAGCGCCGTCGCCGGCCCGTCGGTGGGGCTGGATGCCGGCAGTTGCGACCTGATGCCGATCCTGGCCTGTGGTTGCGATCCGGATGATGCGGGTTGCACACACGGTGAGGTCACCGGTGCCGACGGCGTCACCCGGGATTATCACTTCGGCTATGAGTTTGCCGGCGATAGCATGCAGGCCGATTTTTCCAACGCCCATGTCGTGAAGTATGCCGCCGGTGATTCTGGCGAGCTTGGCGCGGGTAACTTTCGCCTGTTGCGGATCTCCGAAGACCAACAGGGCGGGGCGGATATACGTGAACGGCTGGCGGTTGCCGGTGATGAATGCCTGGCCATTAGCGATGAAGGCGATGAGAGTACCTATGCCGAAACTGAACCAGGCAACACCGTCGGGCCGGTAGTGCAGGGCCTCAATACCCGCTTCTTCGGTAATACCGGCGGCGGACCGGATCTGGGGCCTGAGGCCGTGGCGGATAACGTACCGACCGTGCAGGCAGAGTTTGAGGGGGTCGAGCAGGCTGACGGCAGCGTCGCTGCCGTGCCGAAGAATGGCGCCACGGCCGATCAGTTTTTTGACTATGGCGAATACAAAGCGGAAAGTGCCGCGGTGTGCGTAGGTGGCTGTGATCCGCTCGGCGTTGCTCGGCGCGAGATGGTACTGCCAATCGGGGTCTGTGATGGTGATACCAACGGCCATAAGCCGGTCGAGATACTTGGCTATGCCTGCTTCTTCCTGTTGCAACCTGTCTCCCAGCAGGGGAATCAGGCCCATGTGTTTGGCCAGTTCTATAAGGGCTGTAATACCGCGGGCAGCTTTTCGATGAATCCGCCTGATGACGATTCACCGCTGCCCAGCCAGATCGTGCTTTACCGTGATACCGGTAGCGGAGACTCCTGATGAATAGGTTGATTCGAAGCGTGCCTAGTAAAAGGCAGTGTAGAAAACAGCGGGGCGTAGCGATGGTGGAAGTGACCATCGCGCTGCCGCTGATACTGTTGTTGATGCTGGTAACTGCGGAAGTGGGACGGCTGCTCTATCAGTACAACACCCTGACCAAGGCGCAACGGGCTGGTGCGAACTATCTGGCGCGGAATACTTCCGAGGGTGAGATCCCTGACCATATCGCCAACCCAGAAACCCCCGGAACGAAGGCCAACCAGGCCGCAAATTTGGTGGTGTTCGGCCAGATTGACCCGAACAATCCGCCGGTCACGCCACCGCTTAAACCGGTACTGGAGGGGTTGCAGCTGTCCGATGTCAGTTTCAGCAACCCGGCCGGCACCGATGAGATCGTCGTGCAGGTGAGCTACGCCTTTACGCCAATGCTTTTGACCGAGCTACCGACCTTCTACGGCGACCCGATACCGCTGGAGTTTCCGATCTCCAGCTCGGTAAGCGTCAAGGCACTGAACTGAGGGATGAGTGATGAACTGGAAGAGCGCATATCGACAGCAACGCGGGATAACCTCCGTCGAGTTCGCGATTATTGCCACGGTGCTGTTCATGACGCTGTTCGCGGTGATCGAGTTTGGCCGCCTGTTGTTCGTGTGGAACGTGCTGGATGAGGTAACTCGGCGTGGCGCCCGGTTGGCGGCGGTTTGTCCGGTGACCCAGACCGCCAGCATCCAAAACCAGGCGGTTTTTGGCGGCACCGTGATTCCGGGTTTGGTGGCGGACAATGTGGATATTGAGTATCTCGATGAGGACGGCGGCCCGGTGCTTGATCCCGCAAACCCTGCCAACTTTCCGAATATATTTTACGTACGGGCCAGCATCGACGGTTACACCCACAACTTTATCGTCCCCTGGCTGGGGGCGGCCATAGAAGCGCCCGACTTTTCAACCACCATCCCCAGGGAGAGCCTGGGGGTACATCCGGCAGGT
This sequence comes from Marinobacterium arenosum, assembly GCF_019795155.1. GTDB lineage: Bacteria > Pseudomonadota > Gammaproteobacteria > Pseudomonadales > Balneatricaceae > Marinobacterium_C > Marinobacterium_C arenosum. The sequence continues at coordinate 120,152 of NZ_JAILYN010000005.1, forward strand.
GCCGGTGCAGCCGATTGCAGTTAGGAGGACGGTATGAATGGTGAGCAACGCACACTTGAACTCCCTGCTCTGCAACGGATATCGGGCGGAGGAGTATTTAAGGTTTTAGTGGCCAGCCGGAATAGGGAGGCGCAGCAGTGCCTGTCCGACACGCTGAAACTGATTCCGCAAATCAGCGTTCAAGACCGGATATTGATCAATGGCAGCTCTGATCCGTTGCATGGTAGCGACATATTACCGGATCTACTGGTCTTCCGGCTCACTGAGCACTGGGTTGAAGAGCTGGAGGCGCTACGTAACCGGCCGGCCGACAAACGACCGCCGGTACTGGTGATCAGCGGTGAGGCCGATCCGGCAATTATGCGTCGGGCGATGCAGGTGGGGGCGCGAGACTTCTTTATCGACCCATGCAGGAGTGAGGAACTGGGCAAGGCGGTGACCGAGCTGTATCTGGAATGCCAGCAGCAGGCCAAAGTCGGTTGTGGTCGGATGACTGCGATCATCAATGCCAAAGGTGGTTCTGGGGCCAGTATGTTGGCCAGTAATCTGGCCCATATGTTGGCTGTAGAACGGCATCGTCGAGTGGCGCTGATGGATCTGGACCTGCAGTTTGGCTCGTTATCGCAGTATCTGGATCTGAAGGTGCGTCACGGCATCACCGAGGCGCTGAACAATATCGATGACATGGACCAAGTGGCCCTGGAAGGCTACATGGTCAAGCACAGCAGTGGCTTGCGCATCATGGGGGTCGAGGAGGGACGCCTGATGCTGACCGATGAGGTATCTGGCGAGCGCCTTATGAAATTGGTCAAGCTGATAGCGGAGCATTACCAACATCTAATCATTGATCTGCCACGCCAGATCGACATCAATACCAGCACCATTCTTGAAGCAGTGGATCAGATTTTTGTAGTGGTGCAGCAGAGCCTGACGCATCTGCGTGATGCCACTCGGCTGATGGAGGTCTTGCGTGAGGAGATGGATATCCCCGCCGACCGCATCCACGTAGTGTTGAATCGCTACCAGAAGCAGGCGTCGATCACTCTGGATGAGGTAGGCAAGGCACTGCATCAACCCGTCGATCAGATCCTGACGATTCCCAATGATTTCAAGCACGTTGAGGAGAGCCTGAATCAGGGCATCCCGTTGTATGAGGTGGCCAAGCGGGCGCCGATCAACCGTGCATTGACCGACCTGATGACCACCGTGGAGGGGGAGCCTGAGCCCAATGGTGTGAGTATGTTCGGCCGGCTGTTTGCCAAACTGAGGGGGGTATAGATTATGTCGCTTTTAACTGCGCGTCTGAACCGGCAGAAGCAAGCGGAGGTTACCGAGCAGGCACGGGAAGAAGTTCAGGAGAAACAGCAACGACAGGAATTACAACTCCAGCTTCTGTCACCAGCCGAACGGGAATGTAAAGAGAAGGTCCATCAGGAACTGTTGAAAATGATGGACCTGTCGCTGATCGACAGCATGGAGGAGAAGGAAGCACGTCGGCAGATACAGAGTATCGGCCAGCAGCTGATGGATGACGGCGTTATGCCATTCAGCATGACGGCCCGCAACCGGATTCTTAAACAGGTGGAGGATGAGATCATGGGGCTGGGGCCGTTGGAGCCTTTGCTCGTTGATCCCAGCATCTCCGATATCCTGGTCAACGGCTACGATACCGTCTACGTGGAACGTTATGGCCGCCTGGAGCATTGCCCGATCAAGTTCACCAGCAATCTGCATCTGATGAACATCATCGACCGCATTGTCTCCCGGGTCGGCCGTCATATCGACGAAGCCTCGCCGATGGTGGACGCCCGTCTGGCGGATGGCTCTCGAGTTAACGTGATCATCCCGCCGTTGGCATTGGACGGGCCGCAGATGTCGATCCGCCGCTTTGCGGTGGAGCTGCTGACCATGGATAACCTGATCGAACTGGGTTCGGTGCCGGAGCGGCTGGCACCGGTGCTGGAGGGGATCGTCAAGTCGCGGCTCAATATCCTGATCTCCGGCGGGACCGGTTCAGGTAAGACCACCATGCTGAATATCCTCTCCGGCTACATTCCCGAAAATGAGCGCATCGTCACCATTGAGGACTCTGCAGAACTGCAGCTGCAGCAACCCCATGTGGTACGCCTGGAGACAAGGCCGCCCAATATCGAAGGTCGTGGTGAGATCAGTCAGCGCGAGTTGGTACGTAATAGCCTTCGTATGCGCCCGGACCGCATCGTGTTGGGCGAGGTGCGAGGGGGCGAGACCCTCGATATGTTGCAGGCGATGAATACCGGCCATGACGGCTCGCTGACCACTATCCATGCAAATACACCACGAGATGCGCTAGGCCGTGTCGAGAATATGGTGTCGATGACTGGAATCAGCTTTCCGATAAAGGCGCTGCGCTCGCAGATCGCGTCGGCGATCGACGTAGTGCTGCAGATTGGCCGACTGGAGGATGGTGGCCGCCGGTTGATCAGTATCCAGGAGATCAATGGCATGGAGGGCGACATTATTACCATGTCGGAACTGTTCCGTTTCGAGCGTCACGGTCTGGATGCCGATGGTCGAGTACGGGGCTCTTTCCGTGCGACCGGTATCGTGCCGGCCTTCCATAAAACCCTGGCTGATCGCGGTTATGAACTGCCCATGTCGCTGTTTGAACCGGATTAAAGGAGTGAGTCGCCATGGACTTTAACAATACTGACCACCTGATACTGCTTTTCGTACTGATGGTGTTTATGGCGGTGCTGTTTCTGTCGGTCGGGCTGACCATCCCGGTATTCGGTGAAAGCCAGCGAACCCGAAAAAAGTTGCAGCGTCGACTGAATGAGCTGTTGAGTGAGTCTGACCAGGCACCGATCAGCTCCCTGCTAAGGGAAAAGTACCTGAAAAAACTCAGTCCCCTGGAACGGTCGCTGGAGCGGATGCCCGGTATGGAGTCACTGGCCCGCACCATCGAGCAGTCGGGTCATCGGATCCTGGCGTACAAGCTGGTGTTACTTTCGTTGTTGTTGGGCATCTCATTGGCCGGCGCGATCTGGATTATCAGTAAGCAACCCTGGCTGACACTCGGCTTCGGCGTAGTGGCGATGATGATCCCCTACCTGAAGGTGATAAAGGACCGTAACAAACGGATGCAGCGATTCGACGAGCAGTTGCCGGAAGCGATCGATATCATCAAGCGTGCGGTCCAGGCCGGCCACCCGTTCAGTGAATCGCTGAATTTGGTGGCGGAGGGGCTTGATGGACCCGTATCACAGGAATTCGGTATCACATTTGCCGATCTGAACTACGGTAATGATCTGCGTCGGGCGATGCTGGGGCTGCTGGAGCGGATGCCCAGCGTCAGCTTGATGGCGTTCGTCACATCGGTTCTGATCCAGAAGGAGACTGGCGGTAATCTGGCAGAAATTCTAGATAACATCGGCAAAGTGATCCGCGGCCGGTTCCGCTTTCAGCGCCGGGTTCGTACCTTGTCGGCTGAGGGGCGATTGTCGGCCTGGATACTGATGCTGGTGCCGTTTGGATTGTTTCTGATGATCCACTTCACCACTCCGAAATACCTGCCGGTTCTGGTCGAAACCGAATCCGGCCGAGACTTAATCCTCTATGCCGCGATTGCGGCCGGGATCGGGGTACTGTGGATCCGTAAAATCCTGAGAATCGAGGTATAGGGCTATGGACGTTCTGCTACAGATGATAAGCGAACAGCTGGGCAATGAACGCTATGCCCATATGATATTCGTGTCGCTGTCGGCGGCAGCAGCTCTGATATTTGGCCTGAGTCTGACATTTCTGATCAGCTCGCTGTCGGAACCGTTTCGGCAGCGGCTGCATGCATTGACGAACAATAAATCTGGCCAGAAAGAGAATCAGCCTTCCGGCGATATCCTTTCCTCGATCGATCCACTGACCAAGCACTTCGTACCCACCAAAAAATCGGTGCTGACCCAGGTACGGCTGAGGTTGCTGAATGCCGGTTACCGTTCCCCACATGCATTGAAGAATTTCTACGCCTTGAAGACTTTGTTAACTGTGGGGCTGTTTTTCCTAGGGCTGTATATCACCAGTCTGATGCCGGAGATGAGTTCCGAGCAGATATTCCTAATTGCGGTGATCGGTGGCTTGGCTGGCTACTTGTTGCCCAGCATGGTGTTGGAGCATCTGGCTAAGCGTCGTATCCGCCAGATACACAACAGTTTTCCTGATGCATTGGATATGTTGGTGGTCTGTGTGGAGTCTGGTTTGGGATTGAATGGAGCGTTGATACGTGTGGCGGATGAGCTGGATGTTAGCCACCCTGAACTGGCTGAAGAGCTGAGCCTTGTTAACAGTGAGATCCGCGCCGGTGTTAACCGGATCGATGCACTTAAAGCGATGGCGGAACGCACCGGCGTCGATGATATCAAAGGGCTGGTAGCGCTGATCGACCAAAGTGTCCGGTTGGGCGGCAGTATAGCCAATACCCTGCGGGTTTATTCAGAGGAGTTCCGAGACAAGCGTACACAGCGGGCGGAGGAGGCCGCCGCCAAGATCGGGACCAAGATGATCTTCCCGTTGACGTTTTGTTTGTGGCCGGGATTCTTCCTGGTGGCAGTGGGGCCAGCAGTGTTGAAAGTCCTTGAAGTGCTTGCCAGCAATAGTTAGCTCTTAATTAAGTTTGTAAAGCCAGGCGCACAACTGTTCAGCTGGCACTACACTGATAGCCATGGGCGCAGGGAACCATGGAGGAATGGCGATGCGTAGTAGGCAACGGGTATGGTGCGGGCGTGCTGCCGCAATTGGGCTTGTGACAGTGATGTTGGGCGGTTGTGCCGCCAATGCACCGGATAAGGCGAGTACGGTTGACGACAACGCGCTGTACGAAGGCAAGAGCTCGGTCACATTTAATAACCTGCCTATCGCCAAAACGGTCGAGGATGCGATGGAGTGGGGCGATCAGGCCAGCAACCTTGGTGAGATCGACAAGGCGCTGTTCCTCTATATCCAGGCGTTGGAGCTGGATCCCAAGCATACTGAGGCGTTCTATAAAATTGGCTGGCTGCACTTGCGCCGCAACAGCCTCACCAAAGCCAGCTATGCGTTCAACTCCCTGCTGGCGATCGATGACAGCCATATCCGTGGTCATGAAGCGCGCGGCGTGATTCTGCTACGCCAGAACGAGGCCGAACGGGCCCGTCGTGATTTTATGCGGGCGATGCAGCTGGACATTGAGCGATTGCAACCGGAGATGGCCAATCCTGTTGTAGAAACGACGAAAAGCGAGCAACCAGACGCGGCGGATATTGACCCTGAACAAACTGCTACTGTGCCGCCTGAGCCGTCTCTGAGCGAGCGCCTGGAAAATATGACGGCGGAAGCGATCCGCCAGCTGCCCTATGACCGAAAATCACCTGCCCAGGCGTACAACGGACTGGGGGTGATTGCCGACTTGGCTGGGCAGCACCCGCGCGCTCAGGCTTTTTACGATCTGTCCCTGGCGATCGTGCCGAACGATCTGACCACCTTGAATAACAAGGGCTATTCGCTCTATCTGGAGAACCGCTTCGGCGAGGCTCAGCGTCTTTTCCAGCGAGTGCTTAAAGCCAATCCCCAGTTTTCTCAGGCCTGGCGAAACTTGGGGCTGCTGTATGCGCGTACGGAACATTACAGCGATGCGCTGACTGCCTTGGAGCAGGTTATGGACAGCGCCGAGGCTCACAACGACGTCGGCTATGTCTGTATGCTGGCCGGCAAATATGACCTGGCCGAGTACTACTTCAACCAGGCGCTGAGCATTTCGCCACGCTATTACGCCAAGGCGCAGGATAACCTGAATCAGCTCAAGCGCCTGCGTGAGAAAGCGGTCAGCCAGCGTTAAGGTGGTTAGTCCACTGCGGCCAGCTTTTCCTCTTTACGTTGCGCCATCGCCCGTTCCAGCCGGTCGGTCAATTGGGCAAGGCTCTCACCCGGTTGGCTAGGCTGGCAGCAGCAAGTGAGCTGCAGGGTCGCGCCTTCGTAGAAGGATTGCTGACTACTCAAACGTTCCAGTTTATCTGCCAGTGCTTGCCCGTCTTCCAAGGTGGTATCCGGCGACAGGATAAGAAAACTGTCGCCCTCCCAGCGGCCAAGACGATCCCAATCGTTTAATTGGTCTGCGATCAGCTGTGCGACCTCAATCAGAACCTGATCGCCGACCGAATGTCCAAAATCCAGGTTTATCTGGCGAAACCGGTCTACATCCACCAGGGTCACCGTCAGGGGGCTGTTATAGTTGTTGCGGTGTTCCAGCTGGTGTTGCAGTTCCGTACAAACTTTCAGCCGGTTGCTGGTGGCGGTTAGCGAGTCCCGTTGGCTGAGTTTTTCCAGCCGTTTGTTGCGCTCTTTCAGCCGGTCGTTGGCCTTGGCCAATTGCTGGTTGAAGCGGGCAATGGTTCGATTGCGATAGACCAGAAAGCCGAGGATCAGTGAGCAGACAGCCAGCAACTGCAGAATGATTTTGTAGTTGACCTGTCGTTCCAGCTTGACGGAAAACCAGCGCCGCATAATCTGGTTACTTAACTCCGGCGGGAAGCTGCTGATCAGCCGCTGGAAGATGGTCGCCAGCAGAGGATCGTCCTTACGGATGCCAACCCGGAGCTGGTGGACGAAATCGGTCTCGCCGGCAATTTTCAGATTGCTCAGCCCCTCCTGCTGGATATGGCGGGTGGCCTCCAGCAGTGAACTGACGGTCGCATCCAGCTTGCCTTGGGAAACCTGGAGGAAAGCATCACGTACCGAAGGCACGTAGATCAGCCGAATACCCGGGTAGTTGCGCTGAATAAGTTCTTCGAAGATATAACCTTTGACGATACCCAGCGTCTTGCCGTTCAGCGCCGGGAAACCGGACAGGTACTCGCTGTCGCTACGGGCGACCAGAACGACGGCGGAACTGATATAGGGCTCGGTGAAATTGAGATATTTGGCCCGATTCGGGCTGGCATTCAGCGCTGGTATCAGGTCGCACTCTCCCTGCTGTACTAATTGCAGGCTTTCTGCCCAACTCTCGGTGGGCTGCAACCTGAGCGGGGCCTGCAGCAGTTCTGAGAACTGTTGGATGAAGTCGGCTACGATCCCTTCATGACGGCCCTGTGGGGTGATTCTTCCGAAAGGCATCCAATCCGGATCGACACAGTAGGTCAGCGGGGAGAGTTTGGCCAGGTGCTGCCGTTCTTCGCCGGTCAGCTCGAACGCCTGGGCGGTTCGCCAGGTCTGGGGGGCGAAGGTAAAAACTATCAGCAGGCTGCAGGCGAGTACGCTTGCCTTGGGCATACCCGTTGTCTCCACGATTCACTCCGGACAATACCTTGAGCCTAGTCGAAAAGGAGAGGAGGTACTTTCTGTGCTGGAAAAATAGGGTTTGACATGCTGAATAGCCGGTGAATCCGGTCTGAAAATAAATCGCGCAACCGGATAGCGGGGTCCGGGGTCTAATCTAATGAACTTGAGTCACTCCCAGAGAGTGAGGTGAGTTATGAAACCTATCCTGCTGGCCGGCGTGGCTGCTCTGCTGCTGGCATTCAGCATGCCCTCGTTGGCCGATGTCGGTATCCGGTTGCATATCGGCGGTATCCTGGCCGAAACCGAACACGGGGTCGTGACCCTGGGGATCGGCTACAGCAACTACCCCTATTACGGGCACTATCGTGGCCGCCATTATCTACCGCGCCACTCTTACCACCATCGCCACTACTACCACCCTCGCCATTATCGCCCCTATCGGCACGGTTACTACCGTTATCGCTACGGCAAACCCTATGGCCTGCATCCGAAGCATCATCGCCATTTCGATAAACCCCGGCACCGCCTCCACAGACAGCACCGCTATCCGCCGTCCCGGTCGCTTCGCTCCCACCCCGGGCGGGACAATCGTCACCACCGGCACTGATTGGTAACGCCCGCGCAAGAAAAAATGCCCGTACGATGCGGGCATTTTACTTTCCTGGCTGAAACAGCTTCATCGGATACGAGCCTTTTGTCCGGCTACGACCTGTTGCAGGCTTTCGGACCGTGGAGGCGTGGTTGAGGGGATGAAAGAAAGTAACTATTGATCCAGATCGATAGAGAGGTGATTTAGTACCAAAACGCCACTAAAGGGTTATTGAGTGGCTATTAACGGCTGCATAGTATCAAGCCAACGGCGATCGTTTGTTTCGCTACCTGGAAAGGCGGTTTAAATCCGGTGTAATCGTTCGTCAAAAGATCATATATAACAAATAACTACAAAAAGAACTGGGTGGCGGTGAGAGGTAGGGCTGTTCGATCTGGCAGTTCTGGTCATGGCTATCGCATCGCGTAAAAGGGGGCAATATGAGTGGGCTGTACGCGCTCTATCAGGCGATCGAGCGGACCTTCTTCAACTCGCTGACCAAGAAAATCGTCGGCAACGTTATCTTCCTGTTACTGCCGCTGCTGGTGATGTTGATCTACAGCTATCTGACGCTGACCGAGGTCGATGACGCGCTGAAGGCGACCGGACTGGCAAATGCGCATATCGCCGAGGTGCAACAGGGGCTGGATGCGCTCTGGCATGCGATCCTGGTAGCGGCGGTGGTGATGGTGCTGGTGGGGGGCTTCACCATCGGCTTTATGCGGCATCTGTTCCTGGCTCCGATCAAGCAGATGATCGAGGTGCTGAGTGCAATCAAGGACGAAGGCGGCGATATATCGGCGACTCTGCCGGCCTACACCTTCGATGAGATCTCCGAAATGGCGCGCAGCTACAACAGCTTCTCCGATCAATTGAAGCGGATGATCGCCGAAACCCGCCGGCGCAGTGTGCAGGTTGGGGTTGAGGCGGCCAGGCTGCAGCGGGTGCTGCAGAAGGCGCATGGCACCGCATCGGAGCAGGAGCAGCAGGCCCAGCAGGTATTTGTCGCCAGTCAGGAAGCCAACACGGCAATCACCGATATCAGCGACAGCACCCAGGCGATCAGCGGGCAGAATGGCAGCAACCTGATTGAGGTGCGGACCTCCCACAGCGAACTGAGCAAGGTCCGCGAGCAGGTGGAAGCGATCCGCGAACAGGCCAGCCTGTTTCAGGATACCGTCAACCACCTGAGCCAGAATTCCGCCAACATCACCAAGATCCTGCAGATGGTGCAGGAATTTTCGGAACAGACCAATCTGCTGGCGCTGAACGCCTCCATCGAAGCGGCCCGGGCCGGCGAGGCGGGGCGCGGCTTTGCGGTGGTGGCTGATGAGGTACGCAGCCTGTCCCATAAGGTCAGCTCGGCGACCCAAGAGATCGACAGCAATATCACCGAGATGTCGGCACTGGTGCATACCACCCGTCAAAGTGCCGACAATATCCTCCAGTACGCAGAGAATACCGAGTCCTTTATTGGCTCCACCCATCAGCAGTTCGCCCGCCTGGTGAGCGATTTCGAAGCGGTCAACGACCGGCTCAGCGGTATCAGTGCCGCGCTGGAGGAGCTATCGCTGACCAATAACGAGTCGCATGGCCACGTTCAGGGGATCACCCGCCAGGCCGGCGAGATCAAGGATGAGATGGACCAGTCGCAGGTGTTTTTCCTCGATCTGGGGCGTGCCACCGAGGAGGCACAGGAGTTATTGTCCCATTTCGTGATCGGCTATGGCGGTTTCGAGAACATGCTGCACAAAGGGCAGGACTGGGCCGCGCAGGTGATGCAGCAGCTGGAGGCGTTGGCCGGGCAGGGCTGCAACCTGTTCGATTTCAACTATCGGCCCACCAACCCGGGTCAGCAGCCGGAGAAGTTCGATACCAGTTATGTCGACCGATTCGAGCAGTGGATGCAGCCGCTGTTCGACAGCTTCATCGCCGAACGCAGTGACTTCACCTACGCCATCGCGGTGGACCGCAACGGTTATGCACCGGCCCATCATAAGAAGGTTTCGGCGCCACTGAGCGGCAACTTCGACGAGGACAATGCAAAAAGCCGCCACCGCCGGATCTTCTTCGGCAGCCGTGCCGAACAGCGCCGGGCGACCAATACTTCGCCGTTCCTGCTACAAACCTTTGTGCGTGATACCGGCGAGGTGCTGATCGACCTGTCGATCCCGCTCTACCTCAATGGCCAGCACTGGGGGGCGTTGATCATGGGGTTCGATCCGAACCACCTGCTGGAACAGCAGGATTGAGCGTCGGAGTGCAGTAAACAAAAACGGAGCCCGTGGGCTCCGTTTTGTATCTATACGCTGCTAAATGCTCAGGAGTGCTGTTCCAGGAAGCTCGGGTCCAGCTTCAGCTCTTCGTTGCTGTTGACCGTTACGCCGCGGGCCTTGATGTTGGCGGCGATCTGTTTGGCTTCCTCCAGCGAGTGCATGCTGTAGGTGCCGCACTGGTACTCGTTCAGTTCCGGAATCTGGCCCTGGTTCTCAACCTTTTCCACATCGTCCATCGCCGCCAGCCAGGCGTCCGCCACCTGCTGTTCGTCCGGGTTGCCGATCAGGCTCATGTAGAAGCCGGTACGGCAACCCATCGGCGAGATGTCGATGATCTCGATCTTGTCGCTGTTCAGGTGATCGCGCATAAAGCCGGCAAACAGGTGTTCCAGGGTGTGGATACCGCGCTCGCTGAGAATCTCCTGGTTCGGCAGGCAGAAGCGCAGGTCGAATACGGTGATGGTATCGCCGCCCGGAGTGGTCATGGTTTTGGCGACCCGTACCGCCGGGGCTTCCATGCGGGTGTGGTCTACGGTAAAGCTGTCGAGCAGGGGCATGGCCGATCCTCGTGAATCTGTGGAAAGTTAAATGTATAGCCTAATTATCCCAATGGGGCTGTGACAAAGACAAGCTCCGGTCGAAAACAAGCCTTCTGCCCGGGCCTGACTGGCTATGTTGTGCACAGCCCGATGCCGGCTGGGTAGAAAATCGACGTTCTGTTACAGGCTAGTAATAATCGGCGCTAGCGCCGCTTGCCCGGAGCTTATCCAGCAGGTTATCCACAGATTCTGGGGGTAAGCGGGCTGCCCCGTGAATCAGGGCTTTAAAGGGGTCCCAGTTTATTCAGCAGTTTCTGTAGCGGCAGTTCAAGCTGGCGGCCAAGCTGCTTGAGCGGTTTTTGCAGCCGGCGTGGCTGGATATTCGGCAGTCCGCCCTTGAAGGCAAAGGCGATCAGGTTGCCGCCCTCAATCGGGCAACCCAGCAACGCGTCGCCGAAATGTTCGCTGAGCCGTTGCAGGGCCAGCGGATGGCGGGCCCGGCCGTCATCCCACAGGTTCAATACCAGGATGCCGTCGTCGGCCAATGCATGGTGGCAATCGGCCAATAACTGCGACGATAGTTGAACCTCCTGCATGCCGTCGTCCAGATAGATATCGGCGAACAGCAGTTCGCAGCTGGCGGGCCGGTGTGCCATGTAGGCGGCAGCATCCTCGATACGGCAGTGCAATCGCTCGCTACGGGGCAGGGCGAACCAGTGATGAGCGGTTTCGACCACCTGGGCGCGCAGTTCGACGGCGGTAATCCGGCAATCGGGCAGCGCCCGCAACAGCGCCGTGGCCAGGCTGCCGCCGCCCAGTCCGAGCATCAGTACCTGTTGCGGATTGGGCTGGAACAGTAGCGCTAGCAGCATCGCCTGGGCGTATTCGTACAGCGGGCGGTAGGGACGGTTCAGGTCGACGGCGCTCTGCTCACCGCCATCGCCGAAGGCGAGGTAGCGGATCTCGCCCTGCTGAAGCACGTAGATCGGCCCCCATTCGTCGTAGCAACGATGGACTTCGGTGGCGAGTGGATGGATCTGGGTCATGACGAGTGCGGCTGGCGGCTGCGTTCAGCGGCAGTGTAGAGGGCTAAGCGGGCCGGCGCCAGCCGCGCCGGTCAGGAGAGTACCGGCGCGACCAGCTCGATCAGCTGGTTCTTGTTGTTGATGTTCAGCTTGCGGTAGACGTTGTTGACGTGCTTGATCACCGTATGGTGACTGATCTCCAGCTGCTGGGCCACCTTCTTGTAGGAGAGGCCGCGCGCATAGTGTTCCACCACCCGCTTTTCGGATGGGGTCAGTTGGGCCAGTACGCCGCGGTCGCGCAAGCTGAGGAATTCGGCATTGCCGGCCAGCGAACGGCGTTCGATGCTGAGATTGCCCAGGTGCGGTTCTCGCTGCTCAAGGGCAGCGACCATCTCGTCCGGCAGTTTGTCGTCGACCGGGTGGTCAACCTGCTGAGCGACAAAGCTGCGGAAATTATCCGAGCAGTAGCGGATGTAGTACTGGGTGTCGACGATCGCCCAGTGCTGGTCGCTATCCAGCTCCTGGCCCTGCTTGATCTGGGCTCCCAGGTGGTAGGCCTGCACCAGGTGCGGGCAGATCATCTCGATGCAGCTGCGCTCCATCTCGCTGAAATCCGGTTCATTGGCGTGGCGTAAGATGGAAATCACCGACACGTCGGTAAAGCCGACCCGGCGGATCATGGTGATCAGTCCGGCACGGATATTCAACCGACTACCGATCTCGCTTAGCACGTTGTCTTTGTCGATGTCCTTCAGGATGTGGCGGTCGATGTTGACGGTGGTGCCGGGCTGCTCCGCCAGCTCTTCTGCAATGGCGCCCTGGAAGTAGATCGGCGAGAACCCTTTCTGATCCGTTGGCAGGTTGAACATGCAGTGGCTGTATACGTCGAAGCCGCCCTCGCTGTTCAGCCGTCCGACACTCCATTTGCCCGCATCGAAGGTGATGTAGTCCTGCAGTGTTTCGAACAGTGCTTCCTTCAGTTGACTGGAAGAACACTGATCAACCGTTTTGTAGATATTCAGTATCAGCTGGTTGATCGTTCGTTCCATAACTTGACTCCTGAGGGCGATGGATGAGAGGCCATTATAACCCAGTAAAAAAAACGAAATGTACGGTCGGTGATAAAAATAATCACCGTCATTGATCTCTGTAGCCCGCATATGACAAAGGCTGCAGAGATGTTAGTAGTAATATTAGGGTAGGCTATATAAGTAAATATGTGTTTGAAAATTATTATTGGAAAAGCTCCCTGACCAAGCTTAATAATAATTCAGATTGGGCTTCAGTGATGCAGGAACATAGCCAGGACCCGCCTTTACGCAATTCTTTCACTATCGTTATCCGTCACCAGGCACGGTTCCGAACGGTTGGGGCGGACGGATCGCCGATCGGTTTTCCTTTTTTGGTGTATACCGGCTTGCGCTTCTGGCCCTACAGTCATGCTCTCCCGGCACGCAAACTGCGATCACGGCATTGGGCAATGAAGCTCGCCGGTGCCACCCCCAGGCATCGGAGCAACATGGGAGGATGACGATGAGTTACAGCTATACACGCCGTTACATGGGGCCGGTCAGAGCGGTGGTTTTCGACTGGGCCGGCACCATGATCGATTTTGGATCGCTGGCCCCGGTGACAGCGTTTACCACCCTGTTCGCGGAGCATGGCGTCGAGATCAGTCTGGCGGAAGCGCGTGAGCCGATGGGTGTCGAGAAGCGCGAACATATCGCCCGTCTGCTGGCGATGCCACGGGTACGGGAACGGTGGATCGAGGCCCAGGGGGCGGTGCCGACTGAGACGGATATCGATCACCTGTACCAGGCGTTTATTCCGCTGCAGACGGCAATGATTGCTGAGCGCTCAAACCTGGTTCCGGGGGTCGGTGAGACCCTGGCTTATCTTCATGAACAGGGGATCCGGGTCGGTGCCAATACCGGTTACGCGCGGCAGATGATCCAGCAGATGATTCGGCGGGCCGCTGAGCAGGGCTATTGTCCAGATTCGCTGGTCTGTGCCACCGATGTGCCACGCGGCCGGCCTTATCCGCATATGTTGTGGAAGAACCTGCTGGAGCTGGAGGTGGAGGCGGTCCAGTCGGTGGTTAAGGTGGATGATACCGTCGCCGGTATAGAGGAGGGGCTGAATGCCGGTGTCTGGACTGTCGGGCTGGCGGTATCGGGTAACGAGGTGGGCCTGGACCTGGCGGATTGGCAGGCATTGTCGCAACAGCGTCAGGATGAGCTGCGTCAGCGGGCCTATGACAAACTCCGTCGGGCGGGAGCGCACTTCGTGATCGATACGGTGGCGGATCTGCCGGCGGTGATCGATGCGATCAATGCGCGCCTGGCGGTGGGGGAGCAACCCTGAACGGGCGGTTTGGCCTGGTTGCGCTGGCGGTCGTTAAACAGGGGCATACGGCTGCCGGTCGACAGCCGTAGTCGTCGGGCAGCGGTTACTTCTTCAGCGCCGCGATGACGGATACCTCGACCAGCAGCTCCGGGCGGGCCATACGGGCTTCAACGCAGGCGCGGGCCGGGGCGTGACCTTCCGGTACCCAGGCGTCCCAGACTTCGTTCATTGCAGCGAAGTCTTTCATATCGCGGATGTAGACGGTGGCGGACAGGATGTGCTCGCGGTCGCTGCCGGCCTGTTCCAGCAGGGCGTCAACCTTGTCCAGCATGGTCTGGGTCTGCTCTTTGATGCCGGCATTGGCATCGGCAGCCACCTGGCCACACAGGTAGATGGTGTCATTGTGGATCACAATGCGGCTCATGCGCTGCTTGGTTTCCATGCGGGTGATGCTCATCGGGAGGCCCTCGTTTCGGGTTATGGGTCAATTCTTGGCTAAGGGGAGCATTCTAGCGGCTCCTACCGAACGGACCAGAAAGATAACTTTATTTTTTCGAATAATTGCAGAGAAATACTCTGATATCCGGGAGGTGGTGGAAATAATTTCTGATTTGAAGTGAAGCGAAAGGTGATTTGTAGCAGCCTGCTTTATATGCTCGTGGGTGCTGCGGGCGACCGATCATGGAGTCGACGGCAACCACCGCTGGTTGCGATAAACCCGCTTCTCTAAAGCGGCCCCTAGCCTGTCAGCAAGGGGCCAAGCTGGAGGCTTGTTTGATCGACGCCGGCCGGTCAAGTTCAGTCGCGACCAACGGCGCCAAATCCACCGCACCTCGTACCAGAGCCTGCCCAGACGAGCGAGGACTGTCCGTTGTTCCGTTTACAGCTTGCGCCTTGTCGTTCCCCGAAGGGGATGCAAAAGTCTTGTAGGGTGGGCACGTTTTTTGTGCCCACGCGGTGCTTGTTCAGCTGATGTAGATGTTGCCCGCTAATCCCCGAAGAACCATAAAAAGGCCCCGAATCGGGGCCTTCTAATCAAATCTGCTTTTCAGAATGCTTGATGCTTATCCGTAAAACGCCATCTTCACCACGAACAGAACCGACAGCACGATCAGCGCCGAGTTGAGCTGGTCGAACTTGCCGGTCAGCGCCTTGATCGCGGTGTAGGAGATAAAGCCCAGCGCGATACCGGTGGTGATCGAGAAGGTCAGCGGCATGGTGACTGCGGCGATCACCACCGGTGCGGCTTCGGTGATATCGTCCCAGTCGATCCGTACCAGCGAATGGGTCATCAGCACCGAGACGAAGAACAGCGCCGGCGCGGTGGCGTATGCCGGGATAGCGCCGGCCAGCGGCGACAGGAACAGGCTGCCGAGGAACAACAGGCCGACCACTACGGCGGTTAGGCCGGTACGGCCGCCGGCGGCGATACCGGCGCCGGATTCGATGTAGCTGGTGGTGGTGGAGGTACCCATGAACGAGCCGGCCATGGTGGCGGTAGAGTCGGCCATCAGGGCGCGGCCCAGCCGCGGGAAACGGCCGTCGCGGTCGAGCAGGTTACCTTTCTGCGCCACCGCGATCAGGGTGCCGGAGGTGTCGAACAGGTCGACGAACAGGAACGAGAACACGATGCTGATCAGGCCGATCTGCAGCGCGCCTTCCAAGTCCAGCTGGGCAAAGGTCGGTGCCAGGCTCGGCGGGGCGGAGACGATGCCGTTCAGCTGCACTTCTCCGGCAGCGATACTCAGCACCGTAACCGCCAGGATGCCGATCATCACCGAGCCGGTGACCTGGCGGTAGTACAGTGCGGCGATGATCACGAAGCCCAGGCAGGCCATGATCGCTCCCCAGCTGCCCATATTGCCGATGGTCACCAGGGTGGCCGGATTATCGACCACGATGCCGGCGTTTTTCAGTGCGATAAAGCCGAGGAACAGGCCGATGCCGGCACCGATACCACCACGCAGCGACAGCGGGATGCTGTGGATGATCCATTCACGGATTCTAAAGATCGACAGCAGGAAGAAGCAGATACCGGACAGGAACACCGCGCCCAGCGCAACCTGCCAGCTGTAACCCATCTGGCCGACCACGGTAAAGCTGAAGAAGGCGTTCAGCCCCATGCCGGGCGCCAGTGCGACCGGGTAGTTGGCCCACAGGCCCATCACCAGACAGCCGATTGCCGCGGCGACGCAGGTGGCGACGAAGACCGCGCCCTGGTCCATGCCGGCGGCGGCCAGCATACTCGGGTTTACAAAGATGATGTAGGCCATGGTCAGGAAGGTCGTGAACCCGGCGATCAGCTCTGTCTTGACAGTGGTATTGTGTGCTTTGAGTTTGAAGAGTTTCTCAAGCATCGACATCGTTCCTGTTGCGAGAAAAGCGGCGGATTTTATAGAAAAAAACGGCGGTTGAACACGCTTTGATCAGTTCGGTGAGCAGAAAACCGAAGGGCTGTTGATGGGGGACACAAGTGGCTTTTCGGTGTTTGCTGTTGGTGGTTCAAAAGGCTGGTTTGACGAATCGTCACCATGGTCGGCTGCAGACGAAATATCTGCTTCCGGGCCGGCGTCAAGGGCGGAGGCCTGTCGCCGGATTGCCGGACCACGCGGGGTACGTGCCCCCTATGGTTCTGTTAACTCAAAACTGTTAACGCCAGACTGATAAAAAAGCCCGGCGCGAAGGCCGGGCTTTGTCGATCACTGTCTTGATCCGAAGGCGAAACCTTACAGGCCCAGCTTCTTCTCCAGGTAGTGGATATTGACGCCGCCGCGCTGGAAGTTTGCATCGCGGGTGATGTCCTGATGCAGCGGGATGTTGGTACGGATGCCGTCGACCAGCATCTCGTCCAGCGCGTTGCGCAGGCGGGTCAGCGCGGTTTCGCGATCTTCCGCGTAGCTGATCAGCTTGGCCACCAGCGAGTCGTAGTGCGGCGGTACCGTGTAGCCGCTGTACAGGTGCGAATCGACGCGGATGCCGATGCCGCCCGGGGCGTGGAAGTGGTTCACTTTGCCCGGACTCGGCATGAAGGTTTTCGGATCTTCGGCGTTGATACGGGCCTCGAAGGAGTGGCCCAGCACCTTGATATCTTCCTGCTTCAGCGACAGCGGCAGACCGGAGGCGATGCGCAGCTGCTCCTTGACGATATCGACACCGGTGATCATCTCGGTCACCGGGTGTTCCACCTGGACACGGGTGTTCATCTCGATGAAGTAGAAACTGCCGTCTTCGTACAGGAACTCGAAGGTGCCTGCGCCACGGTAGCCGATCTCGATGCAGGCATCGACACAGGATTGCAGCACCTGGGCGCGGGCGTCCGGATCCAGATGCGGTGCCGGCGCTTCCTCGACCACTTTCTGGTGGCGGCGCTGCAGCGAGCAGTCGCGGTCATACAGGTGAACCGCATTGCCCTGGCCATCAGCCAGAACCTGTACCTCGACGTGGCGCGGGTTCTCGAGGAACTTCTCCATGTACACGGTACCGTCGCCGAATGCCGCTGCGGCTTCCGACTGGGTCACGTGCACCGAGTTGATCAGCGATGCTTCGGAGTGCACCACCCGCATACCGCGGCCACCACCGCCGGCCGCGGCCTTGATGATCACCGGATAGCCGATCCGCTTGGCGATCGCCCGCAGCTTGTTGTCGTCATCCACCGGCAGCGGGCCGTCGGAGCCCGGTACTGTCGGGACGCCGGCTTTTTTCATCGCTTCGATCGCGGAGACCTTGTCGCCCATCAGCCGGATCACATCGGCGGTCGGGCCGATGAAGGTGAAGCCGGATCGTTCCACCTGCTCGGCGAAATCGGCGTTCTCCGCCAGGAAACCGTAGCCGGGGTGGATACCCATGGCGTCGGTTACTTCTGCGGCGCTGATGATCGCCGGGATGTTCAGGTAGCTCTTCGGCGACGGCGCCGGACCGATGCAGACCGCTTCGTCGGCCAGACGCACGTGCATCAGGTCTCGGTCTGCCTGGGAGTGGATCGCCACGGTCTTGATGCCCAGCTCCTTGCAGGCGCGCAGGATGCGCAGGGCGATCTCGCCGCGGTTGGCAATAACTACTTTATCCAGCATCTTCTGCACCCCGCTTAAACGATGGTGACGAGCGGCTGATCGAACTCTACCGGCTGACCGTCTTCCACCAGGATCGCTTCCACCACGCCGGCGCGGTCCGCTTCGATCTGGTTCATCATCTTCATCGCTTCGATGATGCAGATGACATCGCCGACCTTGACGCTCTGGCCTACTTCAACGAAAGCCGGAGAACTCGGCGACGGCGCACGATAGAAGGTACCGACCATCGGTGAACGAACCGCATTTTCGCTGCTGGCCGCGGCCGGGGCGGATTCGCTGGCAGCCGGTGCCGGCGCTGCTGCCGGAGCTGCCGGCGCGGCCGGGGCGTAGGCAATCGGAGCCGGTGCGGCAATGACGGAGCCGCTGGCACCACGGCTGATGCGTACGGACTCTTCGCCTTCTTTGATCTCGATCTCGTTGATGTTGGATTCTTCCAGCAGCTCGATCAGCTTCTTAACTTTACGGATATCCATCGCTATTCTGTTCTCTTTGTAGGTGTTCGCTGTCAGTCAATCCGGCCGAGTGCGGATTGCAGGGCAAATTCATATCCCTGGGCACCCAGCCCGCAGATCACTCCGACCGCTTTATCGGAAAAATAGGAGTGCTGGCGGAAGGGCTCCCGGGCGTGCACATTCGAGAGGTGTACCTCGATAAAGGGAATATCCACCGCCAGCAACGCATCGCGAATGGCGACGCTGGTGTGGGTGAACGCCGCCGGGTTGATGATGATGAACGCGACCTGCTGCTGACGGGCAGCGTGGATCCGTTCGATCAGCTCGAACTCGGCATTGCTCTGAAATGCGTCCAATGCATGACCGGCCTGTTGTGCCTGCTCGAACAGCGCCTGATCGATGTCGGCCAGCGTGGTCGAGCCGTACAGCTGTGGTTCGCGGGTGCCGAGCAGGTTCAGGTTGGGGCCGTGCAGGACAAGAATTTTTGCCATAAGACAGTGCCTCGTTCGGGGCGCTAAACGCTCTTATTGTGGCGGTTGCCGGTGGTCGAAAAGGCGTTAGTTTGCCCAAAGCGGCTTTTGATGTCCATATGATGACATTTTTTTGTTGGTTGACGTCACTTTAGCCGTAGATGGCAGCCAAATCGCGCTAAAAAATGCCTAAAGTATGGCCGGTTTTTGCATGATTTCCAGGCCGTCATGCGGTTTTTTGATAGTTGGCTTCAATATTGCCGTATTTCGCGACCAATAGATTGACGTTGGTAGCATAATTGGTGATATTGCAATGCAGCATTTCGATGCTTTCAGCGCATTCAGCAGGCAATCAAGGGGGGCAGAATGACAAGGCGGGTGGTGTTCAATCAGAAGGGCGGGGTCGGCAAGTCCAGTATCGCCGCAAACCTGGCGGCGATCAGTGCCAGCCGGGGCCATAAGACGGTGTTGATCGACCTGGACCCGCAGGGCAATGCCAGCCATTACCTGATGGGCGAGGCTTACAATGAGGCGGCGCCGGATATCCGCGACTTCTACGAGCAGACCCTGAGCTTCCAGCTCAAGCCCAGTCAGCCAACCGACTTCGTGCATGCCACCGCGTTCGACAACCTGCATGTGTTGCCGTCCAACCCGGATTTGGGCGAGCTGCAATCCAAGCTGGAGTCCAAGCACAAGATCTATAAGCTGCGCGATGCGATCAACCAGCTGGCCGAGCAGTTCGATACCATCTATATCGATACCCCGCCGGCGTTCAACTTCTTCACCCTATCGGCACTGGTGGCCGCCGAACGCTGCCTGATTCCGTTCGATTGTGACGAGTTTGCCCGCCAGGCGTTGTACAGCCTGCTGGCCAACCTGCAGGAGACCCGGGTCGACCATAACGAACAGCTGCAGGTGGAGGGGATCGTGGTTAACCAGTTTCAGCCGCGTGCCAGCTTGCCACAGCGGATCGTTGCCGACCTGCAGGCCGACGATCTACCGGTGCTGAACAGCCGCATCTCCTCGTCGGTCAAGATGAAGGAGTCGCACGCCCGCTGCTGTCCGCTGGTCCACCTGGCGCCCAAACATAAGCTGACCCAGGAGTTCGTCAGCCTCTATGAGGAGTTGCAGGGGTAAGAGTTAACAGTTGAGAGTTAACAGCATTGAGTTGGTAGAGGACAGCGGAAACTTACAAATCACTGTCCACTCCAAACTGTTAACTCAATACTTCCCACCGCGTATACTTCGCCGCCATGTACGATGAACAATTTTTGATCGATCAGCGCTGGATGGAATATGCGCTGCAGTTGGCCGAGCGCGCCGCGGAGGCAGGCGAGGTGCCGGTCGGTGCGGTACTGGTGCACCAGGGGGAGGTGATCGGCGAGGGCTGGAACCGGCCGATCAGTGGCCATGACCCCAGCGCCCATGCCGAGATCATCGCCCTGCGCGATGCCGCCCAGCGACTGCAGAACTACCGCTTGGTCGACAGCACTCTCTACGTCACCATCGAGCCCTGCACCATGTGTGCCGGGGCGATCGTCCATGCCCGGGTGGCGCGGGTGGTGTTCGGAGCTTCCGAGCCCAAGGCGGGGGCGGTGATCAGCAACGGTCAGCTGTTCGATCAGCCCTGGCTGAATCACCGGGTAACCTACAGCGGTGGGCTGCTGGCCGACGCGTGCAGCGAGCGGATCAGTGCCTTTTTTCGCCAGCGTCGGGCGCTGCAGAAACAGCAAAAAGCCGAGCGTCGGGCGGCTGACCCGGCAGACGGGCAGACTGTTGGCGAACCCTCAAAGGAATAGTCGAGTACCTCTGATCAGCCTGTTGTTTAGCCGGCCGTTATAGTGCCTTCGGGATGCGGTCCACCGACTGGCCCTCGGCGATGGTGGTCGGCAGGGCGGGCTTGTCGTTGTTCGGTTCGTTCCCGCTTTCTTCCGGGCTGCGCATCTGGGCAACCCGGCTCTCCCAGGTCAGTAGTTGCAGATACTTGCGGATGTTGCGCACATAGATCACCGGTTCGTAGCCACGGGCATAGCCGCGCCGCACGGTGCTGTAATACTGCTCCTTGGTCAGCAGTGGCAGGAATTCGCGCACGTCCACCCAGCTATCCGGGTTCTTGCCGGCCCGGGCGGTCAGGATGCGGGCATCCTCCAAATGGCCGAAGCCGACATTGTAGCCGGCCAGTGCGAACCAGATCCGGTCAGGGGCCTGGATTCGCTCGGGGATCTTCTGCATCACGCTTTGCAGATACTTCGCTCCGCCCAAGATGCTTTGTTTAGGATCGATACGGTTCTTGACGCCTACTTCCTTGGCCGCCGCATGGGTCAGCATCATGATGCCGCGCACCCCGGTGGGGGAGACCGCTTTCGGATTCCAGTGCGACTCCTGGTAGGCGACCGCCGCCAGCAGTTTCCACGGCAGGCCGGTCTCCTTCTCCGCCTGCTTGAACCACTTTTCGTATTTCGGCAACCGCTGCTCGAGGTCACCCTTGAAGGTGACCGTATCGAAGAAATTGAGCTGGTTATGACGATCGAAGTACTTGGTCTTCAGCTTTTCGATCAGCGCCTGGGTACTCTCCAGCGCGAAAAAGGCATTCAGCGCCTGCTTCAGAGAATCGTCGTGGTGGCGAGCCAGCATCCAGGCCACCTGCTGCGGCGGGGCCAACTCGAAGGCTTTGTTGAGGCCGGGAAAATAGCTTCTCTGGGCATCGAACAGGGTGCTGTCCATGACGGTATAGTCCAACTCGCCATTATGGACTTGCTCCATTAGATCGATTTCACTGGCGTTGGCCGGTTCCTGCCAGTCGAGCTTCGGGGCCTGCAATTGCAGTTCGCGCAACAGTTCGGCGTGGCTGGAGTTGGGCAGCACGGACAGGGTGCTGCCGTAGAGGTCTTCCAGTTCGCGCGGCTGCGGATTGCCCTGGCGGACCCGGTAGATCAGGGTGGCGGCACTGGCCAGGTAGGGGGGCGAGAAGTCGAACTCGCGCTGGCGTTCCGGTGTGACGCTCAGGACCGCCGCGGCGATATGGCCGTCGCGATAGCGCAGTCGCTCGATCAGCTCCCCCAGGCTGTCGGCCTGGATCAACTGCAGCTTGACGCCGATATGGTCGGCGAAGGCCTTGCTCAATTCATATTCGAAGCCGGCGGGTCGGCCGTGGTCGAGGAAATAGGTGCTGGGGCTGTTGCGGGTCAGCAGCCGCAACGCGCCGCTCTCCTGGATGATCTCCAGTTGAGTCTTGCTGTTGTAGCTCAGCAGCAGCGGCAGTGAAAACAGCAGCAACAGGCTGACAAAATAGATCGCGGTTTTGCGGCGGCGAGGCGTCGACAACATGATTCCGGCTCATCCATCGGCCTTTCTGGTATCCGACCCTTGATATCGGGTAAAATTCCGGCCTGATTTTCTCCTGTAAACCCCTGCCTGCCCGGCAGCACTCTAGAGGCTCGAAAAGAACATGCTGGTACTGCGTGGAGCACCTGCTCTCTCTGCCTTCCGTCACGACAAGCTACTGTCCCTCATCCAGTCCGAAGTCCCTGCCGTCACCGCTCTGTACGGCGAGTTCATGCACTTCGCCGATGTCGCAAACGCGCTGAGCGACGAGCAGCAGCAGGTTCTGGACCGCATCCTGCGCTATGGCCCGAAGGCTGAGCGGCAGGAGCCGAAGGGCCAGCTGTTCCTGGTAGTTCCGCGGCCGGGCACCATCTCGCCCTGGTCTTCCAAGGCGACTGATATCGCCCGTAACTGCGGTCTGGCCGATATCAAACGGCTGGAGCGTGGCGTGGCGTACTATATTCAGGCATCCGTCGAGCTGGATCAAGCCGCTACAGCGAAGGTCGAAGCCGTGCTGCACGATCGGATGGTGGAAGCGGTACTGAGCGAGCTGGATCAGGCGGCGGCGCTGTTTCGTGCCGAACAGCCGGCCCCGCTGACCACCGTCGACATCCTGGCCGGTGGCCGCGACGCGCTGGTCAAGGCCAATGTCGAGCTGGGCCTGGCACTGGCCGAAGACGAGATCGACTACCTGGTTGCCAGCTTCAACGAACTGGGCCGCAACCCGACCGACGTCGAACTGATGATGTTCGCCCAGGCCAACTCAGAGCACTGCCGCCACAAGATTTTCAACGCCTCCTGGGACATCGACGGGGAAGCACAGGAGAAATCCCTGTTCGCGATGATCAAGAACACCTACGAGATGGGTGGCGAGGGTGTGCTGTCGGCTTACAAGGATAACGCCTCGGTCATCGTCGGCAGCAAGGCCGGCCGTTTCTTCCCGAATCCGGCCAGCAAGGAGTACGGCTACAACCAGGAAGATATCCACATCCTGATGAAGGTGGAGACCCACAACCACCCGACCGCGATCGCACCCCATCCGGGCGCGGCGACCGGCTCCGGCGGCGAGATCCGCGATGAGGGCGCAACCGGCCGCGGTTCCAAACCGAAGGCCGGCCTGACCGGTTTCACCGTGTCCGACCTGAATATCCCAGGTTTCGAGCAGCCGTGGGAATCCAAGTACGGCAAGCCGGAGCGGATCGTCACCGCACTGGATATCATGATCGAAGGTCCGATCGGCGGCGCTGCGTTCAATAACGAATTCGGTCGCCCCAACCTGACCGGTTACTTCCGCACCTTCGAGCAGAAGGTCAACGGTGCCGCCGGTGAAGAGGTGCGCGGTTACCACAAACCGATCATGATCGCCGGTGGCATGGGCAACATCCGTGGCGAGCATGTCGAAAAGGGCGAGATCGCGGTCGGCGCCAAGCTGATCTGCCTGGGCGGTCCGGCGATGCAGATCGGCCTGGGCGGCGGCGCCGCTTCCTCAATGTCTTCCGGCAGTTCCTCCGCCGATCTGGACTTCGCCTCCGTACAGCGCGACAACCCGGAGCTGGAGCGTCGTTGCCAGGAGGTGATCGACCAGTGCTGGCAGCAGGGCGCTGAGAACCCGATCGCTTTCATCCACGACGTCGGTGCCGGCGGACTGTCCAACGCCTTCCCTGAGCTGGTCAAGGACGGCGGCCGCGGTGGTAACTTCGAGCTGCGCAACGTCAACAACGATGAACCGGGCATGAGCCCGCTGGCGATCTGGTGTAACGAAGCCCAGGAGCGCTACGTACTGGCGGTGGAGCCGAAGGACCTGGCCCGCTTCGAGGCGATCTGTGCCCGTGAGCGCTGCCCGTACGCGATCGTCGGTGAAGCGACCGACGAGCACCACCTGACCCTCGGCGACAGCCACTTCCAGAACAAGCCGGTCGACCTGCCGATGAGCGTGCTGTTCGGCAAGCCGCCGAAGATGCACCGCTCCGTCGAGCGCAAGCAGTACCAAGTGCCGGCATTCGATGCCAGCGCCATCGACCTGAAAGACGCTGCCGAGCGGGTGCTGAAGCTGCCGGCAGTTGCGTCTAAATCCTTCCTGATCACCATCGGTGACCGCTCGATCACCGGCCAGGTTGCCCGTGATCAGATGGTCGGCCCCTGGCAGGTGCCGGTGGCCAACTGTGCGGTTACCACCGCGGCCTACGACACCTATGCCGGTGAAGCGATGGCGATGGGTGAACGTACCCCGCTGGCGCTGGTCGACTCGCCGGCCTCCGGCCGGATGGCGATCGGTGAAACCGTCACCAACCTGGCCTCCGCCCGCATTGCCAAGCTGAGCGACGTGCGGTTGTCCGCCAACTGGATGTGCGCCGCCGGCCACCCGGGTGAAGACGAAAAACTGTACGACACCGTCAAGGCGGTTGGCATGGAGCTGTGCCCGCAGCTGGGTATCACCGTGCCGGTGGGCAAGGACTCGATGTCGATGCGCACCGTCTGGAACGACAACGGCGAAGACAAGTCGGTAACTGCGCCGATGTCGCTGGTCATCTCCGGCTTTGCGCCGGTTACCGACGTGCGCAAGACACTGACCCCGCAGCTGCGCACCGACCTGGGCGAGACCGACCTGATCCTGCTGGACCTGGGCAACGGCCAGAACCGTCTCGGCCTGTCCGCGCTGGCGCAGGTCTACAACCAGGTCGGCCAGCAGGTGCCGGACGTGGACGATGCCGAGCTGTTGGCGACCTTCTTCGCCGCGGTGCAGGAGTTGAATGAGCAGGGGCTGCTGCTGGCCTACCACGACCGCGCCGACGGCGGCCTGTTCGCGACCATCGCCGAGATGGCGTTTGCCGGTCACACCGGCGTCGACGTCAACCTGGATATGCTGGCGGGTGACAGCAGCGAACTGGCTGCAGCGCTGTTCGCCGAGGAGCTGGGCGCGGTGGTACAGGTCAAGCGCGACGATCTGCAGACCGTGCTGACCGAGCTGAACGCCGCCGGCCTGGGTGAGATCGCCAAGGTGATCGGTTCCGTCAACCCGGACGACGAAGTGCGTTTCCACTTCGACGAGGAGGAGGTCTACGCCGAGTCCCGTACCCAGCTGCAGCGCTGGTGGGCGGAGACCTCCTACCGGATTCAGGCGTTGCGCGACAACTCCGAATGCGCCCAGCAGGAGTTCGACGCGCTGCTCGACAAGGGCAATCCGGGCCTCAACGTGGCTCTGAGCTACGATCAGAACGAAGATGTGGCGGCGCCGTTCATCCAGACCGGCCAACGGCCGCAGATGGCGATCATCCGCGAGCAGGGCGTCAACGGCCAGATCGAGATGGCGGCCGCCTTCGACCGCGCCGGCTTCGCCGCGGTCGATGTGCATATGAGCGACATCCTGGAAGGCCGGATCACGCTGGACCAGTTCAAGGGCCTGGTGGCCTGTGGCGGCTTCTCCTACGGTGACGTGCTGGGCGCCGGCGAGGGCTGGGCCAAGTCGATCCTGTTCAACAGCCGTGCCCGTGACCAGTTCCAGGCGTTCTTCAATCGCGATGACTCCTTCGCGCTGGGTGTCTGCAACGGTTGCCAGATGTTGTCCAACCTGCATGAGCTGATCCCGGGCGCCGAGCTCTGGCCGCACTTTGTGCGCAACCAGTCCGAGCAGTTCGAAGCGCGGGTGGCGATGGTTGAGGTGCAGCAGAGCAACTCCATCTTCCTGCAGGGGATGGCCGGCTCGCGGATGCCGATCGCCATCGCCCACGGCGAAGGCCGTGCCGAGTTCAAGGATGCTGCTCATCTGAGCGGCCTGCAGGACTCCGGCACCGTGGCGCTGCGTTACGTCGACAACCGCGGCCAGGTAACCGAGAGCTATCCGGCCAACCCGAACGGTTCGCCGGCCGGTATCAGCGGTGTCACCACCGCCGACGGCCGCGTCACCATCATGATGCCGCACCCGGAGCGGGTGTTCCGTGCCGTGACCAACAGCTGGCGTCCGGACGAGTGGCAGGAGGACGGTGCCTGGATGCGGATGTTCCGTAACGCACGGGTCTTCGTCGGTTAATCCGGTAACTACCAGTGCGCGATAAAAACGGCAGCCTTCGGGCTGCCGTATTTTTTGTGTGCGCCAGGCATGGCGCGTAGCGCCTTGACTGGCGCTGTTCCGGTACGCGTGGTGGCGGCCGGATGACTTGGTGGTGAAAGTCCACTGTCGGCCCGGCAAGGGGAACGATTAGCCGA
>NZ_JAILYN010000050.1 GCF_019795155.1 Marinobacterium arenosum
CGCCTACGCCGCCTGGGAGAGAGGCCTGAACGAGAACTTCAATGGGTTGTTACGCCAGTATATCCCCAAAGGGACCGATCTGAGGTTGGTCACGGATGAGCAAATCGCGCTGGCACAACAACGCCTCAATTTGAGGCCAAGAAAATGTCTTGGCTACAAGCAGCCTCAGAAGGTATTTGATGACTATCTGAGAGCTGCTTGAAACGGGGAGTGTTGCACTTCGGAGTTGAATTCGCGCTTTTACTTAATAACCCCTTATTGGAGAACGCGACTCTGACGATTCGCGCATAATAGCTAGATACTGCCCAGACCGAAGATCGAATATGGCTGCCTCAACATGACACCGGAAATACGTTGAGGCAACCGATCTCACAGCTTGCATCGACCAGGCTGCAAGATCTAATGACGCTCGCCCTGCTCTCGCAGCACCTCCTCCAGGCTGATTTTCGCGCACACCGTATCCTTGATGTACCCGACCAGATTACTGGCTGAACGGCGGATCAGGTTTTCCATGTCCGCATCCTGGCAGTGACCGTCGGCATCGAACACCTGGTGCACCTTGGCAACCGATACCACCATCGGTAACGGGATCGCACCGACATGGGAGCAGATGGCGCGCAGTTGTTCCGTGGACTTGATTGCACCGATCACGCCGGCCGCGACACCAAGCAGCGATATGGGCTTGTCAGCCAACATGCTTGGAAATCCCAGGTTGTCGATCGCCAGCTTCATCGGACTGCTGATGCCGCCATGATATTCGGGCGAGGCCAGCAATACCCCTGTCGCCTCCTTCACCGTCCGCTGGAACTCCTCTATGGCGTCCGGGTTTTGAGCGGCCAGCCCAGGTAGCGGGAGATCGAGCTTTTCCAGATAGATCGGCGTCACTTCAACATCCGGGAATTTGGCCAGCTCATCCAGCGCGATGTTCAGCGCCATGGCCGTGTAGTTGCCGGGACGCACGCTGCCGCAAATAGTCACGATCTTGATAGCCATACACTCGCCTCCTGTTCATTATCAGGCGTACTGGCTGGCAGCGGCCTGAGAAAAGGTTAAGCACAGTGTAGTTCAAGCGCTGTCTTGAATCGGGTTCAGGCCCTGAACCACTCGCTCTACAACGCCGTAAAAGGCGCTGCGTAGCGCACAGTACCGGCAGCTTCGCTCAGATAACCGGGCTGCAACTCCAGCGCCATAAAAACTTCATCCGGCACCGGGTATTCGCAGCCGATACCGAACTGGGAGGCCGGCACGAAGCCGAAGCGCGGATAGTAGCCGGCATGTCCAAGCACCGCCACCGCCCCCACGCCCAATTCGGCACAGCACTCGAGGCCGGCCCGCACCAGTGCCGAGCCGATGCCCTTGCGTTGCCGGTCCGGCGTTACCGCCATCGGCGCCAGCCCCATCAGCTTGAGGCTGGGTCGTCCCGGCAGAGTCACCGGCGAGAACAGGATATGGCCGACCGCTACCCCTTCCTGCTCCGCCACCAGCGAGACCAGCGGCCCGACCTGCTGCCGCAATGCGGCGACCAATCGAGCTTCGGCCGGGCCATCGAACGCACTCAGCAAGATCGACTCGATGGCGCCCTGATCAGCGCTTTGCTCGGCTCGGATCAGCATCGTTTACGGTCCCCCCGGGCTAGAAGCAATGAACAGCCTATCCAGTTACCGACTTGGCGTAGCTCACCCGGTCGATATCACAGACCTCGACGGTCAGCGAAGCCGGTACTGACACTATAGCCTTGAGTTCCGCCAGCACCCGGTCCGACAGCGCCGCTTTCTGCTGCTGGTTACGGCCGGACAGAATTCGGGCCGTTATATGGACAAAATCCAGCGTTCCGGCACCGGTCCGGTAATGTTCGTAGGCTACAGCCCGGGTTTTGATATCCGCGCCCTCGAACAGTTCGGACTTCAGCGCCCCATGATGCACCGCCTCGATCAACGCCGACGGCGTTAAACGGGCTTCCAGGGTTTTCGAATACTCGATAATGCAATGCGGCACCGGGGCACTCCTATGGACAGTTTTGGCTCCAGCAGAGAACCGGGCCATACCCGGTTATTTTTACAGAGAAAAGGGTGGGATAGAACCTTCCAGTTGATCGTGCAAGTGCAGTATGAACACGCAGCAATGCATCTGCACGATCACTTTATGCTTGCACCACGTTCAGCCAATAAAATACGCAATACCGAGCGGTGACAATGCGCCTCGTCTTCACAATAACAGCCGATGGAAAAGTTGCTGTCCTTTGAGAAGGCTGCCAGTAGATCCAGTGTTCTACTGGCATCGGGTGCGGAGAGCTCCTTGCGAAATTTCTTTACGAAGGCAGCCCACTCCTTGTCGGTTTCAGCACTCTGCGCCAGTTTCATCAGCTCCGGCGAGGGAGACAAAATCGGCAACCAGACGTCGTACCAGTTTTGCAACGCATAATCGCTCTTCTTGACGCCGCGCGGCGGGCGACGAACGGTGCCCAGACGCAGGCCCTCATCTTTACTTCGCTCCGTTCCCAGACGCACCACCTGAATAGCCATAATTCACTTATCCTCCAGCTGACCAGCCGATTAACCGTATCGCCATCAACGCATTACAAATCGTACTTCAGTGTTTTTTCAGGTATTTCCCCAGACCGAATACCTATGGCAGGGCCCGTTCACGGCACTTGATGAGTAATCTGTTTTGCAACCATCCAGACGACAAGAGCCCACTGTTGCCGTATAGCTGTTCACTTAAGGCAACGTGCCCTTGCTATTTGAGCAAGGCCCCTATCGGGAATGACGTGGTCTGGTAGGGCGTACTTCAGTGCGCCACCGCCGCAGGCGGTTGTGGAGCCCTGCGGGCTCCTGGTCGACTGAACCGGCCCGGCCGGAATCAACCCTACAGTCACACTGTTCCAGCCACTTAACCGAACAGTATTACGGCAGTTGCCGGCTCTAGATAGCAGCCTTACAGCTGCTGCTGGATACGTTCCGCCACGTCGGCCGGCACCCACTGCCGCCAGAGATCGGCACGGGTCTTCAGGAAATGGCTGGCGGCCTGATCCGGTTCCGCCTCGTTTTCCGCTGCCCAACCCAGCACGCCGTTGAACTTCTCGGTGGGGATATTAAAGGCAGAGAAGAAGCGGGTCAGCTGCGGTGCCTGCTCGACGAATTCGCTGTTGGCCCCGTTGATAATATCGGAGACCGGGAATCCACTGGCCGCCGGTTGTTCGCAGTCGGCGCTGATATTGCACTCATGCCCTTTCGGGTCGTAGGCGGGCATCTGTAACTGGGTGAATTGGTAGCGTCCCAGCAGCGGTGACGGCCCCCAATAATAGAACAGCACCGGCCGCTGGCGTTTGTATTCGGAGATGATCGCCGCTTCCAGCGCCGCGCCACTGCCGGCCGAGAACAGCACGTAGTCACTCTCCAGCTCGAACGCCTTCATCAGGTTCTGGTTGGCCACCTCGCAGGACCAGCCGGCCGGACAGGTGTAGAATCGGCCCTTGCCGGGCTCTTCGGCATCGCGGAACAGCTCCTTGTACTTGGCCAGATCGTAGACCGATTTCAGGTCGGGATTGGCCTCGGCCACGTAGCTCGGGATAAACCAGCCCTCGACTCCGCCGGAGTAGATGCTGGCCAGGTCCTTGACCTTGCCCTGCTCCTTGGCGCGCTTCCAGGCTTCGGCCACGCTGTTCGGCCAGATCTCGTTCATCACATCCACATCGCCGCGGATGGTAGCGGTGATCATCGGCAGAGTTCCGCCCACCACCTGTTCGGTGCGGCACTGGTAGCCTTTCTCCAGAATCTGCTGCTGGATATTGACGGTGATCTGGTTGGACAGCCAGCTCATGCCGGCGATTCTGATCGGGCGATCCAATTCGCAGGCCGCCTGGGCATTCGGGGTGAAAGCACTGAACAGCAGTCCGGCTGCGGCCAGCGTCTTGATCGGGCCACTACGCATGGTCCATCTCCTGGAGGTCGTGAGTATCAATGTTGGCGGCCAACCGAGGCGATTCGGCCGGCACAGGGGCACAATACCAGTGCCACCCCGCCATTTCACCCAACAAAATCTCCGGGTTCACTCAGAGCCAGCGGCGCACCCGGCGCCGGTACAGATCGAACTGTTCGCCGAACAGTTGCTGCATCGCCCGTTCTTCCGGCACGATCTGGAAGCGGTTCATATAGCCGACGAACAGCGCCAGCATCGCCAGACTCACCGGATGTGCCAGGTGGAACGCCCAACCCAGCAACACCAGCGCCATACCGAGGTACATCGGGTTACGGCTGAATCGGTAGATACCGCTGACCACCAGCGAACTGGCATCACCGGGCTGCATCGGATTAACGGTGGTGTGAGCACGGCGGAACGACAACACACCGGCCAGCGCCACCAATACGCCCAGAACGCCACAACCAACTCCCCAGCCGAACATCGGTGGCAATGGCAGCGTCAACGACGGCCATAGTCGCGCCGCGCCCCACATCAACAGCGCCACGATCCCGCCAACCACTACCGGCGGTACTTTCAGTTCAAGCCGTTCAACAGATTGCTGCCACTTCATCGGTTTGCTCCCTGTGGTCCTGACCAACAACGCACAGGCCACCGGGGCGGCGGACGACAACTGGTGTACACTGCGCGTTTCAGAACGATGATGCTGATAGCCAGCCGAAAACACAATGGATAAACAGGCCCTGATCGCCCAGATCCTCGACCAGCTCGAACGGCAGCTGCAGGAAGCCCTGCAGGCCGCAGACGAAGCGCACCAGAACGCGACCCACAGCGAGAGCCAGGCGGAAACCCAGTACGACACCCTGGGGCTGGAAAACGCCTACCTGGCGCATGGCCAGTCGATGCGGGTAGAAGCCCTGCAACAGGCGCTTGCCTGCTACCGGCAACTGCCGCTACCTGAGTTCAGCCCGCAGATGGCGATCGGCATCGGTGCGCTGGTACAGGTCGAGGACGACGAGCGGCAAAGCCTTTACCTGATCGGCCCGCTGGCTGGCGGTATGCAACTGCAGCTCGATGGCCAGCCGGTCCGTCTGGTCACGCCGGAATCGCCGATCGGTACGGAACTGATCGGCAAACAGCTGGGCGACGAAGTGCGGCTGCGCCGTGCCGGTCAAGAGCTGTTGGCCGAGATAACGGACCTGCAATGAGCGATCCACTCGTTAGCCTGGCGAGCGCCTGCCGCCAGTATCTGAACGGCCGGCTCGGCACTGACCCGGCCCACGACCTGGCCCATGTCGAGCGGGTGGTGCACAGCGCCCGCCAACTGGCAGAGCAGGAAGGCGCCGACCTGGCCGTGGTGCTGCCGGCCGCCTGGCTGCACGACTGTGTCACCCTGCCGAAAGATGCCGCCAACCGGCAGCAGGCCTCCCGGCTGGCCGCCGCAGAAGCCGGTCGGTTTCTGACTGAGCTGGGCTACCCGGCCGAACACCTGCCGGCCATCGGCCATGCGATCGAAGCGCACAGTTTCAGCGCCGGCATCGAAGCGCGCACGCTGGAGGCGAAAATTGTCCAGGACGCGGACCGGCTCGATGCGCTCGGTGCCATCGGCGTGGCCCGCTGCCTGCTGGTCGGCGGCGCCCTGCAGCGACCGCTGTACAACACGACGGATCCGTTCTGCCATCGACGCGCACCTGACGACCGGCAGTTCAGTATCGATCACTTCTACCGCAAGTTGCTGCAGCTGGCCGACGGCCTGCATACCGGGGCCGCACGGCGGGAAGCGAGCCGACGGCTGCCGTTCATGCGCCAGTTCCTGGACCAGCTGGCATCTGAACTCCCGCCCCGGGGGTAGTCGCTATTTGGGCTTGTCAGGACGAAGCCAGACTATTACCTTGGCAGAAGGAACAAGGAGTATTTGATGAAGGTTCTGCATACCCGCGCCCGTCAGTTGTGCGACCAGATCGCACGGGCCAATGCACACCTGCCGGACGAGGCCCGCCGGCAGAAGTTCGAAAAGATGGCCAGCTCAGCCTTTATTTTCTTCCGCGGCACCAGCCACCTGTTCTGGCACGATATGTCACGTGACTGGCGCATCTCGCTGTTCGGCGGCCGGCCGCAGAGCCAGATCTGGCTGCAGGGCGATGCCCACCTCTACAACTTCGGCGCCCTGCATGACCATCAGGACCGGATCTACTACGGCATGGACGACTTCGACGATGCGGTGGTGGCCGACTACCAGTTCGACCTCTGGCGACTGGCGGCCAGCCTGGTGCTGGACCTGAAAGAGCGCAGTTACTTCAGCGAGGAACTGGCGGACCGGGCGGTCAAGCAGCTCGGCAAGCACTACCTGCTGGCAGTGGCCGGTTCCAGCGAAGCCCAGCCGGCTGTCCGGTTGGAGCATGCGCCGAAACCGATCCGCCAGTTCCTGGAGCGGGTGCACCGCAAAAGCAGTCGCCGCCGGATGCTCGGCAAATGGACCGAGCCGGGCCTCTGCCGCTTCAACCTGCAGCACGCCAAGCTGGAGGCAGTCGACAGCGACACCCGCCAAGCCTTGATCGAGGCGATCGGCCACTACCAGTCCACCCGCGCCGAACCGCCGGCGGAACCGGCAAAAGTTCTGGATATCGCCCGCCGCACCCAGGCCGGCACCGGCTCACTGGGCAGCCATCGCTATTACGCATTGATCGCCGGCCCGCAGCCGGACGACAACCTGATCCTCGACATCAAGCAGCAGCATGAACCGGCACCGGTCGCGGCGATGCCGGCGTTGGAGCGTGATTGGTACCGGGAGACCTTCAGCCACGAGGGACGGCGCCATGCCCAGGCCTACCAGGCGATCGCCGAGCATCCGGACAGCTGGCTCGGCTGGCTGGAACTGGACGGCGCCCAGTACTCGGTGCGCGAGCGTTCGCCGTTCAAGAAAGACTTCCCGACCGACCGCCTGACCAGCGACCAGTACCTGGAAATGGCGGCGATCTGGGGCGAGATTCTCGGTCGGGAGCATGCCCGCGGCTCACAGCAGGTACAGGAACCGGGCAGCGGTTTTATCGACTTCGTCCACGACCAGGTGCAACCGGAGCGCAAGGCGTTTCTACGCCTGTTGCGGGCGGTCGCATTGAACTATGCCCGCTGCTGCGAACTGGACTGGCAGGTTTTCAAACGACAGTTTGCCTGTGTGCCGGCAGCCTCCGCTGAAACTTGCGAAACACCGTAATACTGGCTGTGATAACGTTAATTTCCGTAGTAAAAGCAGCTAGCGTAGCTGGAAAGGATTAAGGCCGACCCTATGCCGAGTTTTCTGACCGAATTGACCAACACCGAGCAGCAGGCCGAGCTTTTCCGCAAGTTTTTCGAAGCAGCGCCCTACTCCATCGCGCTGACCGATGCGATAACCGGCCAACTGCTGGATATCAATCCGGCCTTCGAACAGAAAACCGGCTATGGTCGCGACGAGGTGATCGGTCGCACCACCGCCGAGCTACTGCTGCGCGCCGACAAGAGCACCGCCCATCAGTTGCGCAATAAGCTGCTTAGTTCAGGGCAGCTGGATGACGAGGAGATTACCATTTTCAGCCGCGACGACGATCGGTTGCGGGTATTGCTTTCAAGCCGGCTGATCAATATCGACGATCGCCTGCTGGCGTTGACGATCTGTGTGGATATCACCGACCGCTACCACTTCGAGCGCGACCAGGCGCTGGCGGCACAGATGTTCGGCAGCAGTTCGGAAGGCATCTGCATTCTCGATGCCGAATACCAACTACTGCGCGGCAATGAACGCTACTGGCAGATGACCGGCCAGCAGGAATCCGAAGCGCTGCACCGGCGGCCGGGCTGGCATATCGGCCTGGAAGGCAGACTGTCGATCTGGCCCCAACTGCCGACCAACGGCGGTTGGTCCGGCGAACTCTATATCCCCGCTCCGGACGGCAACCAACAGCTCTGCTGGGCACAGATCAACGCGGTGCCCTCCTCCGACAACGATACCCGTTATGTGGCGGTGTTCTCAAACCAGCACCATGAACTGCCGGAAAGCATTTATCAGCTTAGCCACTACGACCTGATCACCAAGCTGCCGAACCGGTTCGAATTTATCGAACAACTGAGCCGGGAGATCGACGCCTGCCGCGAACATCGCAGTACACTGGCGGTCATCACCGTCGACCTGGACAACTTCAAGGGCATCAATGAAAGTTACGGCCTTAGCGGCGGCGACATGGTACTGCAGATGGTATCGCAGCGGCTGAGCCGCCTGCTCGGCGAATTGCCCAATGCGCTGATCCGCCATGCGCTGGCTGCCCGCATCGGCGGCGACGAATTTGCGGTGATGCTCAGTTTCACCCGACGGATCAGCCCGGAGCAGGTCAGCCAGACCGGTGAACAGCTGAAAAGCCGGCTGCTGGAACCGATGGCGTTGGGTGAGGATGAGCTGATCGTCACCCCCTGCCTGGGTATCAGCCTGTACCCGGACGATGCCGGCAATGCCGATGCGCTGCTGAACCGAGCCAGCAAGGCGCTCAGCATCGCCAAGCGCAACGGCCCGAACAGCATCGCCTTCTATGCCGCCGATATGAACCGCCAGGTATCCGACCAACTCAAGTTGCAGACCCAGCTGCGCTACGCGCTGGAGCGCAGCGAGTTCGAGCTGTTTTTCCAGCCCAAGGTCGAACTGTCCGGCCAGCAGGTGGTCGGCGCCGAGGCGTTGCTGCGCTGGAACCACCCGGAACGGGGCATCGTGCCGCCAGGGATGTTCATTGAGATCCTCGAAACCAGTGATCTGATCTACCCGGTCGGCCACTGGGTACTGGAACAGGCGTTCCGGACCGTGCAGCAATGGCATCAACAGCAACAGCCCTGCCAACTGGCGGTCAATATTTCCCCCAAACAGCTGCTGCACCGGGATTTCCTCAACGATGTGGAACGACTGATGCAGCGATACCCGATCCCGCCGCAACTGATCGAGCTGGAGGTCACCGAGGCGCTGCTGCTGTCCGATGTAAGACAGGCCGGTCGGATCCTCAACGCCCTGAAACAGCTTGGCTTTATCATCACGCTGGACGACTTCGGCACCGGCTACTCGTCGCTGAACTACATCACCCACCTGCCATTCGATGTTTTGAAGATCGACCGCAGCTTTGTCGACGGCCTGCCAAACGAAAAACGTTCGGTGGCGGTGGTCTCCGCGGTGCTGGCATTGGCACAGAGCCTGGATCTGCAGGTAGTCGCTGAGGGGATCGAGGAACCCCATCAACAACAGGCGCTGCTGGATCTGCACTGCGCGCTCGGCCAGGGTTACCTGTTCAGCCGACCGCTGCCGCAGGCGGAATTCGAGCAGTACCTTGCCCAATCGCCGTGCACGACGTCCGGCACACCCTTGCGGACAGGTTCAAAGCGATAACAGGGCAGAATAAAAATTTAATTGCCAATAATTTGCAGCACTAACCAGCCGCCCAACCGCAGACCGGGAGACCATGGCGCTCAGCGGGCGGGCGGCGCGCAGCAATCGACACCCTCCCTGGCCCTATCGTTTCGCCGACCGCCTTTTCAGTTCTGACCGGCACCCATCCGACTACTCATCTGAGCCAGTCTATCGCCCGGAGCCAACCAGGCCCAACAGTATCCCGCCGTCCGGCTTTCCAGCGGCGCAAATCGTCATCGATTCGGCGGCTTGGCTTACTGGCCGCATGCTTGCCCCCTGAGGCACTGCCGGCTGCCGCCCACCTATAGTTTTTCAAAACAACCCACTGTAACGGGGGCCATATGAAGAAACTGACAATGACCAGCCTGCTGACGTTCGCCCTGCTCATCCCCTTTGCCGCGGCTGATTCGGCGGTAAATTTCCGGGTGGATCTATCGGGAGCTCAGGAAGTACCTCCGGTGGAGACAGCCGCCACCGGCAGCGGCCACTTTCATGTGAACCAGCAGCGTAGCGAGATCCGTTTCGACCTGGAAATTGTCGACGGCATTGGCATTCTGGGTGTCGCCGGCGCCCATCTGCACTGCGCCCCGGCGGGAGAAAACGGTCCGGTGGTCGCCTTCCTGGCCGGCATGAATCCGCCCAGCGGCTTCGACGGCAGGCTGCGGATCCGGGCGACCCTCACCGAGGCCAGCATTCTTGACCCGTCGTGCGGCGCCACGATCGCCGAGCTGGTCGAGGCCATGCAGCAGGGCGAGGTCTACATTAATGTCCACAGTCTCGCCAATCCGGCTGGCGAGGTTCGGGGACAATTCTGACAGCCAAAGCCAGATCAGCGGCGACCGACAGGGATGTCTGCTCAATCTGCCGAGGGCCGCCGCTACAGCCGTTGCGGGGCGGCCCACTGCCAAGGCTTTTAGTGACCACCACTCTCTCCCCGGTCGAGCTACCTCATCGGCTTTCCCACCACTTTCCGTGCCGGTAAAAATTGCATATCCAACCCAGCAAAAGATAAGCTCTGTAGCGAACCGCACAACTTGCAAAAAATTCTCCCGGATTAAAAAAGCGATGAAAAAAACCAAGGCTCACGGCGAGTATATTCGGCGCATCAACAATGCCATCAAATATATAGCCGCAAACATCGACTCCAAACCGAGCCTCGATGAGGTAGCCAGTGCAAGTCACTTTTCGCCGTTTCACTTTCACCGTATTTTCCACGGCATCACCGGCGAAACGGTAAACGACTTTATCACCCGAAAACGGATGGAGCTGGCCGCCAACAGGCTGGTCTGCAAGCGGGAGTTGACGGTCACCGATATCGCCGAGATGGGCGGATTTTCGTCCAGCGCCAACTTTGCCAAGGCCTTCAAGCTGTACTTCGGCATCACCCCCAGTCAGCTTCGAGACCCTGCCAACGTCGAAAGCAGCAAGATTGGAAAAATCTATAGCAAGTACGGAAAGGCGTTCGATGCCCGGAGTTTGTACTCTCAATTTGTCACTGACACAGTGAATTTCAACCCTGACAAATTAGAGAAACTACTAATGGACGTCAAAGTAAAACAACAGGAAGCAAAGCAGGTAGCCTATTTAACATCACCTAAGGGCTATGACCTGGACGCTATTTTCGAAACCTGGGACAAGATCATCAACTGGGCGCAAGCGAGCGGCATAGAAAACAATGAAAGCAAGCGCTTCGCGCTGTGCCATGATAACCCGATGGTAACGCCGACGGATAAATGCCGCTACGACGCCACGATTGAAATCGATGATAGCGTGCCGGTGGGTGCTCCCTTCGCTACCCAGACCATCCCGGCCGGCAGTTACGCCGTCGCTTACTACAAAGGCGACGGTGACAAAGTCAGCAACTTCTACATGGAGCTGTACGCGAACTGGTTACCCGCCAGTGGTTTTGAACCCGATAATTACCCGCCTATCGCCCAGTACCTGAATGACTCCCGGCAGGACGGTTATGTCGAGATGAACGCCTATATCAAGCTGAAGGAACTCAGCGCTTAACAGCTGTATTACTGGCAAAGTTAGCGGTAAAGCCGCTGCCTCAAACCAGACAGTCGGCGATTTTTCTTAAGCCCCGCCCTGTACTTGTCAGCCGGCAAGTACAGGGCGGGGCTGATTTACGCAAAATCCCTCCTCCCGTCACCGTCACCGTCACCGTCACCGTCATCGGCCAGTTCAGCTCACCAACTCCTAGCACCGATAAAAGATGGCGGCCATTGCCAGTGCTGCGCTACCATCGCCGCTCGACTCACCAGACCAGGATGGTAATAATGCTCAAACGGATCACCCTAAGCCTGCGTACCGTGGCGGCTTTTGTATGTTTCTCTGTCGGCCTGGCCAGTGCGCACGCCGCAACATCCAATGCCGGTGTCAGAATCATGGCAACTGCAGACCCGGTCACGCACAGCGCCATGAAAGCCGCCGTTTTTTACCCCACCGACGAATCAGCCGGCAGCACGCATGTGGGGCCCTTTAAGATTTCCGCAACCAAGGATGCCACCATCCAGCCGGGCAAGCATCCGCTGATACTGCTGTCCCACGGCAGTGGTGGCAGCATGTTCAGCCATCATGACAGTGCCGCCTTTCTCGCCAGGCAGGGCTACATAGTCGCGGCCATTGAACACCCCGGTGATAATTTCCGTGACCACAGTGGCGTCGGCAGCGACCGGGTGTTGATCGGCCGGAACTTGCAGCTCTCCGCCCTGCTGGACTCGCTGCTTGA
The DNA here is from genome assembly GCF_019795155.1 of Marinobacterium arenosum. Lineage (GTDB taxonomy): Bacteria > Pseudomonadota > Gammaproteobacteria > Pseudomonadales > Balneatricaceae > Marinobacterium_C > Marinobacterium_C arenosum. Next base: position 12,072 of record NZ_JAILYN010000050.1, read on the forward strand.
GAAGAGGCCGTTCGTCTCATCGGTTGATTCGAACAAAATCGGCGTGGCCGGCTTCTCCGCCGGCGGCTATACCGCATTGCTGATGGTTGGTGCCAGACCCAACTTTTCACTGCTGGAATCCTACTGCGCCGGTCACGCCACCAGTGTGCTTTGTAGCGGAGGAGGCAGCGTCAGCCTATCGTCCCCGCCACTCAAAGCGCAGTTGGACAGCCGCATTGATGCGGTATTCGTGATGAGCCCGGTGGCGGCCTTTTTCGATCCTGACGGTCTGTCCCGGGTGAACAAACCGGTCGCGCTTTATACAGCAGCCAACGATTCCGAACTGCCGGTTCAGGACCATGGCCACCGGTTGCGGGATAGTCTTGCCGGGCTTGTCAGCTATACGGAGATACCGGATGCCGATCACTTCGTCTTCCTGTCACCCTGCAGCGACAAGATGAGATCGATCGTGCCAGTGCTCTGCACCGACCCGCCCGGTATAGACCGGGTACAGGTTCATAAGACGCTCAACAACGATATGCTGAGCTTTTTCAATTCCGCACTGACTCTGCCCTGACCGACTTCGCAGCTACCGATACCAGCATCAGCGCTAAAGGTCGCCGCTAAAAGGCCTCCTACAGGATCCTTTACAGGAGGCAGTTCGCGGCGACCGGACTCTCTTTTAGCCGGCCGTCGGCTGCGGCGGTTCGATATGCCGGTTGACCAGATGCTTGCGCCAGAACTGGTCGGAGCGTCGATCGATCAATCGGGTCATCACGGCGATCACCGTCACCGAAAACAGCAACCGCAGCCAGAGCACGCCGGAGATATCGGCGCCCAGCAGCATCACCAACAGGGTATCCTCGATGACGCTGTGACAGAGTGCCAACAGGCCCATCGCCGCGAAGATATCGCGCTTCGAAACATGACCGGCGCGCGCTTCCTTGATCAACAGGCCACCGCCGAACGCCAATCCCAGGGTTACCCCGACAATGGTGATAGTGGTGGCCTCGCGGCCAATCCCCAACAGCTTCAGCAGCGGCCGCAACAGCCAGGCCATCAGTCGCTCGATACCGGCCAGCCGCAGCAGTTTCAGCCCGGTCAACAGCACGATAATCACCAGCTGGATCATCAGCAGGCTTTCCCCCTGACTGATCAGCCAGCCGCGCCAACTGTCATCCACCGGGGCCGGCTGCCAGGCCAGCTCATTGGCCTGTTGCAGCCAGCCGCCGGCACCATAGAGCGTATGCAGCAGCCAGCCGAGCAGCAGGCCGCCGCCGATCCGTAACACCAAGGTCACCCGCAACCGCACCCCGGCCTGCTGGGCGATTCGGGCCTCCACCGGCAGGCCATGGGCCATCAGCATCAGCGTGCCCAACACGGTGATCTGTGCCACGGTCAGCGACTCCGCCTCCGGCAGTTGGAAGAACACCAGCATGCCGGCATAGATATTGGTGGCCATGGTGGTGGCCCAGACCAGCCCCATCGACTCCGGCAGGCCGACCCAGTTCATCAGCGGGCCCAGCACCACCCCCAGGTAAGCCACCGCCCCCAGCTCTTCGAGTATTTTTACCACGATCAAGGCCGGGATCATCAACCGGAACAGCGTGTAGGAGACCTGCCAGATCTCCCGTCCCAACTCACTAAGAAATTGCTTCATATCGGCGTCCTTTCACTCGTCCCCCGTTGAACGCCATAATATAGCAACCGCAGTGGCGAAAATTTCTTTGTCGCCCGACTTGACCGACCTATAGTTCTATTTGCTATCCATTTACGAAATCTTTGAACCCATAACGCACAGATAAGAAACGATTATTAACAACCATGGAACTGGACAATATCGACCGCCGGATTTTGCGTTTGCTGCAGCGGGACAACCGGCTGACCAATGTCGCCCTGGCCGAACTAATCGGCCTGTCGCCGCCCGCCTGCCTGAAGCGGGTCAAATTACTGCGCCAGCAGGGGGTGATCGATCGGGAGGTGGCGATCCTGAACCCGAAACTGGCCGGCCTGGCGATCACCATGATCGTCGAAGTGGAGATGGAGCGGGACCGGCCCGATCTCTACCAGCGTTTCAGCCGGGAGATACAGCAGGCGCCGGAGGTCACCCAGAGCTACCAGGTCACCGGCGAGGTGGATTTCGTATTGATCGTCAGTGTCGACAGCATGGAGTCGTTCCAGCAGTTCGTCGAACGGGTACTCTATGCCGAACCGAATATCCGCAAATTCCGCACCCTGATCTCGATGAAGCGGGACAAGTTCACTACCGAGCTGCCGCTCTAGCAGCCTGCCAGGCAGATTCACGGACGATTCAGTTGTTCGGCCGCAGACTGAGCGCCATTGGCATACCGACCGCTACTGACGGACACAGAATATACGGCGACGGAGCTCACCGTAGTTAAGGAACCGAGCAATGAAAAAGCAGCTGTTAATACTCGCCACCACCACCCTGCTGGCAATGCCGACCTTTGCCGACCAGGGCCATCACGGCAACAAGCACAAGCAGTTACCGCCAGGCCTGCAGAAAAAGGTCGACCGTGGCGAAGCGCTACCGCAGGGCTGGCAGAAGAAGCTGGCGGTCGGCGAGGTGCTCGAGCGCCGCCTCTATAACCATGCCGAAGTCATCGAGCCGGCCGGCCTGGACGGTATCGCCACCATCCTGCTGGATGATCGCCAGCTGCGGGTGATGCAGAACTCACTGGAGATCATCGAGATTCTGCAGCGCTGAGCCTCCTAAACAAGCCCGCGGCCGCTCAACCGGCCGACCGGGCCGGGTGATGCTTCGGCAGCAGCAGCGTCAGTCCGGTCGCCGTCAGCAGCAGCAGGGTCGAGACATAGAGACAGGCCTCCAGCCCCCAGGCCTGGAACACCCAGCCGGACAGCATCGTACCCAGCAATCGACCGGCGGCATTGGCCATATAATAGAAGCCGACATCCATCGAGGTGCCCTCCTCCTTGGCGTAGCTGACGATCAGGTAGCTGTGCAGCGAGGAGTTGATGGCAAATAGCAGCCCGAACAGCAGCAACCCACCGAGCAGCACCGGCTGCGGCGCCTGCGCCAGCAACAGCGCGATCAGCGCCGGCACCAGGGCCAGCAGACCGGTCCAACCAACCGCTTCGGCCGGCCCCGGCACCCGACCGCTACGCCGGCCGGTCAGCCAGGGCGCGCCGGCCTGCACCAAGCCATAAGCGATCACCCAGCTGGCCAGGAAACCGCCCACCTGCCAGAAATCCCAGCCAAACTGACTGCTCAGGTAGACCGGCAACGCCACCACGAACCAGACGTCTCGGGCGCCGAACAGGAACAACCGTGCCGCCGACAGCCGGTTGACCGCCACACTGGGTGAGAACATCTCGCTGAACTTCGGTTTGGCCTTGCTACGCCCCAGGTCCTGCCGCAACAACAGCAGACTGCCGGTCAGCACCAGCGCCAGCATGACGATCATCAACCAGAGCGCACCGGTAAAACCGAACAGGCTCAGCAATGCGCCGCCCAGGAAGAAGCCCACCCCCTTGAGGGTATTCTTCGAACCGGTCAACACCGCCACCCAGCGGAACAGCCGTCCCTCGGCATCGGCCTGGGCCAGCGCCTTGACCGAGCTCTTGGCGCTCATCTTGTTGAGGTCCTTGGCGATACCGGACAGCGCCTGGGCGGCCATCACCCAGGGCACGCTGAGCATGGTTGCCGGCACCGTCAGCATCAACAGCGCGATCACCTGCAGGCCGAGGCCGATGTTCATGGTGCGGTTCAAGCCGATCCGGGCACCGAGCCAGCCACCGACCAGGTTGGTCACCACGCCGAAGAACTCGTAGAACAGGAACAGCATGGCGATCGCCAGCGGACTGTAGCCGAGCTGGTGGAAGTGCAGCACCACCAGCATCCGCAGCGCGCCGTCGGTCAGCGTAAACGCCCAATAGTTGCCGGTTACCAGCAGGTACTGGCGCAGGTCGGCACGACTGAGGCTCATCGGGCTTACTCCTGCGCCATGATCAGCTTGGCCAACTCCATGGTGCGGTTCACGTAGCCCCACTCGTTGTCGTACCAGGCGTACAGTTTCAGCTGGCGGTTGTTGACCACCATGGTGGACAGCGCATCGATGATCGAGGAGCGCGGGTCAGTGCGGTAGTCGATCGACACCAGCGGCCGCTCTTCGTAGCCCAGCACGCCCTTCAGTTCCCCCTCGGCGGCTTCCTTCAGCAGCTGGTTGACCTCCTCCACTGTGGCATCGCGCTTCAGCTCGAACACCATGTCGGTCAGCGAGGCGTTGGCCAGCGGTACCCGCACCGCATGTCCGTTCAGGCGCCCCTGCAGGTCGGGGAAGATCTCGGTGATCGCCTTGGCCGAACCGGTGGTGGTCGGGATCAGGCTCATGCCGCAGGCGCGGGCCCGGCGCAGATCCTTGTGTGGCGCGTCGAGGATGGTCTGGGTATTGGTGATGTCATGGATGGTGGTCATCGAGCCGTGCTCGATACCGATCTGCTCATGGATCACCTTGATCACCGGCGCCAGGCAGTTGGTCGTACAGGAGGCGGCGGTGACAATCCGGTGCTCGGCCGGATCGAACAGCTGATGGTTGACGCCCATCACCAGATTCAGCGCGCCCTGCTCCTTGACCGGCGCGGTGACCAGTACCCGCTTGACGCCCTGATCAAGGTATTGATTCAACTGAGCCACCTGCTTGAACTTACCGCTGGCCTCGATCACCAGGTCGCAACCGGACCAGTCGGTATCGGCCAGCGCTTTATTGGCGCTGAAGGCGATTCGCCGGCCTTCGATAACGATCATATCCCCGTCATCTTCCGCCTCGTGCTGCCAGTGACCGTGTACTGAATCGAAGTTCAGCAGGTGAGCGAAGGCCGCCGCATCACCGGCCGGGTCGTTGATCTGCACGAACTCCAGTTCCGGCCACTCCCAAGCCGCACGCAGTGCCAGCCGCCCCATCCGGCCGAAGCCGTTGATACCTACCTTGATGGTCATTTTAAAAACGCTCCGTCTTCAATAAATAGAAACATTCTCAGCAGCAGGCGGCTTCGCGAACCGGCCGGCCGCCCATCCGGGCCAACTGCTGCAACGGCACCTCCAGCAGCGTCGGGTTGGCCTCGGCAGTCTGCGCCAACACTGACTCGATCCACTGCGGCAACGCGGGACTCAACCGATAAAACATCCACTGCCCCTGGCGTCGGTCCTGCAGCAGACCGCAACTACGCAGCTGGGCCAGATGGCGGGACACTTTCGGCTGGGAAACCTGAAGTGCCTCGGTCAGTTCACAGACGCAGAGCTCCGCTTCGTGGTTGGCGAGCAACAAGATCGCCAGCCGGGTCTCGTCGGCCAGGCACTTGAACACCTGTACGGGATTCCACTCATTCAACATATGCACCTCGCTGACACTCTTCACTTACCCCTGGCTAGGGGAGCGGTAATGCGCAAAGCATAAGACAATACATGCTTATATACAAATATCCATATATACCTATGTACTGCATGCCGATGCTCAGCTTCTCAGTAGCGCCTGCACGCAAAAACCAAAAAAAAAATTTGCCGGATTAAAAAATTTTTTAATCCGGCAGTCGGCATTTTTTTATTTTGAATACAAACCATGTTTTTATTGGATTGCTTCACCCAAGCCGCACCGGCAGCCAACTCCGAACGGCGCCATGCCCAGCCCGCGTGCCGGCACGGCCTACCGCTGCTTAGAACGGCAATCATAAGAGCCCGAAGCAGTTCCTTCCAAACCGCAGCAATCCCACTAACCACGCGGCCTTCAGCGACATAAAACAATTTCTTCCGCGGGCTTGACGGTGGCTATATGGACTCCATAATACCGGCAAATCCTGAGTGACAACGTTCTGTTGTCTTGGACTCCAACCGGAGTCGAATAATCCAGCACAATTTAACCCAACACCGCGCTTGCTAGATCGCGGCTACAATCTTTGGATGGATCTGACAATGTTTGCTGCAGCCCGCCCGATGACAGCACTGTTTTTCTCCTATGGCCTGTTGCTGTTGGGCAACGGCCTGTTTATGACGCTGTTGGGCCTGCGCACCAAACTTGAAGGGTTCTCTACCGAGTGGGTCGGCTTGCTGATGGCCTGCTATTACCTGGGGTTGTTCATCGGCGCCCGTTATAGTGCAGTGGTGGTGGAACGTGCCGGCCATATCCGTGCCTTTGCCGCCTTCGCCTCCTTCCTGTCGATGTCGCCACTGCTGCATGTAATCTGGATCGAACCCAAATTCTGGCTGGTGTTGCGGCTGATCGACGGTTTCAGTCTGGCCGGCTTGTTCATGATCACCGAAAGCTGGCTCAACGCCCGGGCCGACAACAACACCCGTGGCGGCATATTGGCTCTCTATATGGTCATCAACTTCATGGCATTGGGATTGGGTCAGTTATTGCTGCCGCTAGGCAACCCGATGGACTTCAAGCTGTTCGCGCTGGCATCGGTGTTCTTCTCGCTGTCACTGGTGCCACTGCTGCTGACCCGTGCCAGTGCGCCGCTACCGGAGACACCGGAGGGGATGAGCATCAAGCCGCTACTGAAAGCCGCCCCGGCCGGCTTCTGGGGTGCGGCATGCGCCGGCTCGGTCAGCTCCGCGTTCTTCTCGCTCGGGCCGGTATTCGCCCAGGATCTGGGCCTGTCGGTGAACCAGATCTCGCTGTTCATGGCAGCCGGTATCTGCGGCGGCCTGGTGCTGCAGATCCCGGTCGGCAAACTGTCCGACCATGTGGAGCGTCGCAAGGTGATCGCCTCGGTCTGTCTGGGCACCCTGTGCTGCGCCCTACTGCTGGGCGCACTGAGCCTGCAACAGGCCTCGGCGTCTTGGCTGTACGGCGCAATCTTCGCCTTCGGCAGCCTGTCGTCGTTGATCTACGCGCTGTCGGTGGCCCACGCCAACGACTGGTGCGATCCCGACAAACGGATGCAAACCTCAGCCGGCCTGCTGATCGGCTACGGTTGCGGTGCGGTCCTGGGCCCGCTGGCCGGCGCTTTCGTGATGGGGCAGTTCGGCCCGGGCGCGCTGTTCGGCTATATCGCCATCTGCTGCATGCTGATGACCGGCTATGCGCTGTACCAGTCGGTTACCGTTGGCCAGGCGCCGGAGAAGATGGAGTTCGTCCCGCAGGCAGGCTCTTTCCAGCCGTCCGAGGAGTTCCTGGTGGCAGCCCAGGACTCCGCCGAGCCGGTGCACGAAGAGCCGCCGAAATCCAGCAGCCAGGCAGCCTGAACCATCTAACCTCTGCTCAGCTAAAAGGCATAAAAAAACGGGCCGACTTTACAGTCGGCCCGTTTTTTCAGTGCTGTTTACGATTCTGCCCCAGGGTGGCGAGAGTACCGGGCAATTCTCTGAAATCGCACGCTTCAGATGGCTCCTGCGTGTATCTGGAAGCTCAATGCAGAGTCGGGGTATCGCTGCTGTCCGGCACGATCACATGACCGTGCTCATCGGTCGACAGAACCCCTTCCGATACCGCCAGTTCCAGCAGCTGATGCAGCAGCATCCGGGTCAGATGGGTGCTGATGATCAGCCCGGCCGGCGGGTCGCCGTCGAACATATCCTCGTCGATCAGGCCATCCGGCCTTAGCCCGAGCAACAGCGGGTTCTCGGCGATCAGCGGCGCCAGGTCGTCGGGCGCGAATACCGCGTAGTCGGACGACAGGGTCAGCGCCTTCTGGTAAGCGTCACGCGAACACTCCTGCAGGGAGGCCAGAAAAGCGTCCTCGGCGGCATTGAAGATCGCACTGAGCTGGCTCTGACCCGGCTTGGTCAGATTGCTGCGCGCGGTCGCCGAGTGGCTGTAGTCGGTGGAGATTGGATACTGGTTATCCTGGCTCATCTCCTCCTCGTCGACCAACAGGGCGCCATCCTCGTCCACCTCCAGCCAGTCATGCTCGACCGCCACGGTCAGCAGCCCCTCCAGCGAGGCCGCCAGGATATTGCTGCAGATGATCACCCCAACCGATGGATTCTCGCGCTCCTGCTTGTTCATCACCAGGCTACCGGCTCTGGCCGCCAGCAGGGTCGGGTCTTCGGAGACAATCCGGGCCAGGGTGTCCGGCTCGATAAACAGCCGCTCATGACAGAGCCGCTCGGCGGACAGATAGGGGTGAAGACCGTCGCTTTCCTGCATCAACCGGACATATTCCAGCCGCACATCTTCCAGAATCCGCGTCAGCAGGCTACTCATCACGGTCGGTTCCTCCGCTGGATATATAACTTCCGACATATTTATACTAAAGTTCCCTAGACCATGGTCGATTCTAGCGTTAGAGGCAACTCTTTTCTCAGTCACTTTTTAGCAACGGAGGCTAACAGATGCACGCAGGGACAGCGCCGGAACCATCGGTGGAGGAAGAAGGCTCGGTCTACATCCTCTCCGATAACTGATCGGCGACCACTTATAGGAAAACGGCCTCATACAGAGGCCGTTTTCAGTTTCTCAATCAGTGCAGCTGAATCCCTATCGGCCTGACATCGCCCTTCAGCGCATCGAACGCCCGGCGCAGCGAAGCCAATGGAATCAGTCCGAAATCCTCCGGCGAATCCGGCAGATCATACCAGTCCAGCGCCCAGATCCGGGTCATCAGCTCATACTCGCCCAACAGCGCATCAAGGAAGATCATCACCGCTTCGACCCGCGGGTCCATATCCAGCATCTTCGGCGCGTCGGTCAGGTAGATCTCCAGGTGCAATCGGCCATTCACTATCCGTAGCGCACACCAGAAATCGCGCAGCTCGCAGAGTTCATCCCCCACATGCACGTAGCCGGGCACCGGGTCGTAGCGCTCGTTGAACGCCTTGAAGCGGATACCGCTCATCTGCGGCGCCTCACCGACCAGGTGCAGCACGCTGTTGATCGATTCCGGGTAACCATCGCAACCGAACACCATCTCCACCGGCCCCTCTTCACCATCGTCTCGTTCGAAGTGAAAGGTCAGGTTACGGTCGATCTTCTGCAGTTCGTCACGGTACTGGCTCAACAGGCTGTCGGCATCGAAGCGGTCGCCTTCGCGGCTGTCCAGCAGCTGGTCGATGGTATTCTCCAGCCGCTGCCAAAACTCCTGGATCTGTTTACGGGAGGTATTCATGAATGACTACAGCGGACTCCAAAAAAGGTAGGGACGGATCTAGGTTCAGGTACGCGGCACCACGACGCCGGTCTGTCCCTGGTACTTGCCGCCACGGTCCCGATAGGAAGTCTCACAGACCTCGTCAGCACCGAGGAACAGCATCTGCGCCACCCCTTCGTTGGCATAGATCTTGGCCGGCAACGGGGTGGTGTTGGAGAACTCCAGGGTTACATGCCCTTCCCATTCCGGCTCCAACGGAGTCACGTTAACGATGATGCCACAGCGGGCATAGGTGCTCTTGCCCAGGCAGATGGTCAACACGTCACGCGGAATACGGAAATACTCCACGGTGCGCGCCAGGGCGAAGGAGTTCGGCGGGATGATGCAGACGTCGGACTGCACATCAACGAAACTGCCGGCGTCGAAATTCTTCGGGTCGACCACTGACGAGTTGATGTTGGTGAAGATCTTGAATTCATTGGCACAGCGCACGTCGTAGCCGTAGCTGGAGGTACCGTAGGAGACGATCGGGCTGCCGTCGTTCACCCGTACCTGCTGATCGCCAAACGGTTCGATCATGCCATGTTCCTGCGCCATACGGCGAATCCAGCGATCCGATTTGATGCCCATATACGTTCTGCTTACCTTGAAACTGAATCTGTAACGAGGCTGCGATTCTACCGGATTCACCGCCCCAGGCGAAGAGCCCGCAAGCGGCTAATTGGCAGCGGGCGATTTTCTTTGTTCGGCGTTCCACTTTATCCGCCAGGATATAACCCTGCCACCCGCCCAGGCATAAGCCTATTCCAGAACGCGCTAAGATTATAATTGCTAAGCATTCTCATTCGCGTTTAGTATTGGTTTTCATTTTTATCTCGTTAACAAGGAGATTCCGGTGAGCATCGCCCTCTTCTATGGCTCGACTACCGGCAATACCGGCGATATCGCCGCCAAGGTGCAGGATTACTTCGGTCAGGACGAACTGCAGTTATTCGACGTCAAAGATTGTGCCCCCGGTACCATCGAGGCGTTCGGCCAACTGATCTTCGCGATCCCGACCTGGGATTACGGCGAGGTCCAGGAGGACTGGTTCGAAATCTGGCAGGAGCTGGACAGCCTGGATATGCAGGGCAAGACGGTCGCCTTTATCGGCCTCGGCGATCAGTACGGTTATGCGGAGTGGTTTCTCGATGCGATGGGGATGCTGCACGACAAGATGGTCGCCCGCGGCGCCACTGTGATCGGCCACTGGCCCAACGAGGGCTACGAGTTCGATGCCTCCAAGGCATTGACCGCCGACGGCAGGCACTTCGTCGGCCTGGCGCTGGATGAGGATTGCCAGCGCGAGCTGACCGAGGACCGGTTGGACGCCTGGTGCGCCCAGGTGATAGTGGAGTTCGCGGCGGCCTGAGCTTTTAGCTGAAAGTGCGCCATTGCGGGCCTGCAAAAACAGGCCCGCAACCAACTCAGTCCTCGACGATCGAGATGGTCGGAATCTGGCCGCTGTCGGCCACCCGCTTGACCAGCGAGGCGGCCAGCTTACGGGCGATATCGCGGTACAGCTGCGCCGCCTGGCTGTCCGGCTCAGCCACCACTGTCGGATGGCCGCCATCGGCCTGCTGGCGGATACTCATGGCCAGCGGCAGGCTGCCAAGCATCTGGGTATCGTACTGGGCGGCCACCTTGTCGCCGCCGCCCTCGCCGAAGATATGCTCGGCATGGCCGCAGTTGGAGCAGATATGCACGCTCATGTTCTCGACGATGCCCAGCACCGGGATATCGACCTTGCGGAACATCTCGATCCCCTTGATCGCATCCAGCAGCGCGATATCCTGCGGCGTGGTCACCACCACCGAGCCGGATACCGGCACCTTCTGCGACAGGGTCAGCTGGATATCGCCGGTGCCCGGCGGCATATCGATGAACAGGTAATCGAGATCCTGCCACTTGGTCTGGTTCAACAGCTGCTGCATGGCGCCACTGACCATCGGCCCGCGCCACACCATCGGGGTGTTCTCATCCACCAGAAAGGCCATCGACATCGCCTGCAGCCCCTGGGCCTGCAGCGGGATAAAGTACTTCTCGTCGGGTGAGGACTGCGGCCGGGTACCGGCCGGCACACCGAGCATCTGGCCGAGGCTCGGACCGTAGATATCGGCATCCAGGATACCGACCCGCGCCCCCTCGGCGGCCATCGCCAACGCCAGGTTGACCGCGGTGGTCGACTTGCCGACCCCGCCCTTGCCTGAAGCGACCGCGATGATGTTCTTGACCCCCTGCATCGACGCCAGATTGCGCGGCGACGGGTGCTGTTCGACCCGGTAACTGAACATTACCCGCACCTGCTCGACACCTTCGATCGCGGCACAGTGTTCGGCGATCTGCGCGCGCAACTGGTCCGCAATGCCGGCAGCCGGATAGGGCATGATCACTTCCAGCACCAGCTCGCCGTTCGCCAGCGACACCTCGCCCAGCGCCCCCTGTTTCAACAACCCCTGCTGCAGGTAGGGATCGTTCACCCGGTTCAATGCCTGCTGTACCGCCGCCAGCGTGCTATCGCTCATGCCGTTGTCTCCTTGAGGACTACGTTTTCCAAACAGTTTCTTGAACATCATCCAATAACCAAGCAAATATGTCAGGATTATTCCACACTCCCATTAGCAAGCGCCAGCGCAAAGCGCTTCCGCCAGCTCCCGCGAGCTACGGTAGTCGGTCTTGCCGGAGCCCAGCACCGGCACCTGCGGCACCGGGTAGATCGCCGCCGGCACCATCAGCGGCGCCAAACCGTTCTGCACCAGCTGCTGACGCACCACCGTCGGCTCATGCTCCCCCTCCAGCAGCAGCACCAGTTTCTCGCCCTTCTTGGCATCCGGCAAATTGACCGCCACCAGCGGCAGCTCCGGTGCCTGCAGGCAGCTGCGCACCCCCTGCTCGACGGCGCTGAGACTGACCATCTCGCCGCCCAGCTTGGCGAAGCGGGAATAACGGTCGACGATAGTCAGGAAGCCGTCCTCATCAAGATGGCCTTTGTCGCCGGACTTGTACCAGCGGATACCATCCAGTTCGACCACCGCGTCGGCGGTTTTCTGCGGCGCGTTCAGGTAGCCCTTCATGATCTGGCTTCCGCCGATCAGGATCAGCCCGTCCTCGCCGACCGGCAACTGCTCCAGGGTATCCGGATCGACGATCCGGAAAGTAGAGCCAGGCAGCGGCATGCCGACCGTACCAGGCTTACTGCCGACCTGAACGGTCCACCACTGGGTGTCCAGCTCGTCCGGCAGGTTGACGCTGGCCACCGGGGTGGTTTCGGTGCAGCCGTAGCCCTCGACGATCGGCACATGGAACTTGCCCTCGAACGCCGCCCGCACCTGATCGTCCAGCTTCTCGGCGCCGGCCACCACCACCCGCAGCGACTTGAACATCAGCGGATGCACCTTGCTGTTGCGGGTATAGAGCCGCAGGAAGGTGGAGGTGGCGCACATGAAGGTCGCCTTGTAGCGCGCTACCCCCTTGGCGATATTGACCGCGTCGGTCGGGTCCGGGTGGCAGACCACCGGAATCCCTTCGATCAGCGGCAACAGGCCGGTCACCGTCAGGCCGAAGGCATGGAACAGCGGCAGGGTCGCCATCATGCACTCCTGCTCCTGCACGTTCAGCACGTCGGACACCTGGCGCAGGTTGGCCATGATATTGCGGTGGCTCAGCATCACTCCCTTCGGCGCCCCCTCGCTGCCGGAGGAGAACATGATCGCCGCGGTATCGTCCAGCTGACGACGGGCACAGAGCAACCGCTGCAGCAACCAGGTCGGCAACAGCGACACCATCGCCAGGGTGCCGAGCGCCTCCGCCTTGCCGATATGGGCCTTGATATCCTCCATATAGAGGATGGTGCGGCCTTCAAACAGCGGGTCCAGATCGATACCGCGCCCCTTCAGTTTCTTGACGAACTTATGGGCGGTGACGATGGTATCCACCTCGGCCTGCTCCAGCGCCGCCAACAGCGCCTGCTGACTGGCGGTGAAGTTCAGGTTGACCACCGTTTTGCCGGCCATCAACGCCGCCATATTGGCGATCGAACCGGCACTGGAGGTCGGCATCAGCAAGCCCAGGTTCGGCGCCTTGACCCTGGCCAGCCGGCGCGAGAACAGCGTGCAGGCGGTCAGTAGCTTGCGTCGGCTGAGCGGTTCGCCCTGCACATCGGCGATCGCCATATCGGACATCCCGTAGCGGGCCGAGCGGACGAAGGCATGGGCCAGCGGCTCCAGGCTGTCGGTATGCTGCTGCCAGGCGCTGATCGACAGCTCATGGACCCGCGCCTTGACCTGCGCGGCACTGCTGTCGATCGCCATCGGCTCACCGAAGGCGACGATCAGGTCACGCTTGAGGCCCCGGCTACGCAGGCTGCGCAGCCGTTCGGTGGAGCGGGAGAAGCGGCTGCCCCAGAGGCCGCGCAGGTAGAACGGCACGATGACCCCGTCGGCGCCCTCGCAGGCCCACTCGAAGCCGCGCTTGAAGGAGGCCAGTTGACCGTTGTGGCTGATCGCCCCTTCCGGGAACAGGCAGACCACCTCGCCACGATTGAGCCGCTGGTTGATCTGCTGCATCGCGCTGCGGCTGTTGCCGGACGAGATCGGGATCACCCCGTACAGGTCCAGGAACCATTTCAGATACCAGCGCTCATAGATCGCCCGCTCCATCACGAAGGTTACATGGCGCGGGCAGGCCAGCTGGACAATCGCCCAGTCCAGCCAACTGATATGGTTGCCCAGCAACAACACCCCCTGTCCCTCCGCCGGCATGTTTTCGAAACCCAGCACCTCCAACCGGTACTTGCGGTTCAGCAGTAGCGCGAACATCCGCCGGATCATCGCCTGCGGCAGCAGCACGATCGCCGCCACCGCGCCCAGCACGCCAAACAACGCCAGCAACCAGAGCAACCAGAGGCCGTCGACACCCATATAAGCACAGAATACCGTCAGGCCAAGCGCCAGCAGCATGGCGCTCTTCTCGGTGAAGTTGTAGCCCGCCAGAATACGGCCCAGTTCGGCTTTACCGGCGTTGAACTGCACCAGCGCATTCAGCGGAATCACCGCCAGTGCCCCGCTGATACCGATCAGCAGGAACGCGCCGGCCTGCAACGGCATCGAACGCAGCTGCGGCAGCAGTATCAGTCCCAGCGCCACGCCGACCGCGCCAACCGGAATCAGGCTGAGGTTGATATAGTGGCGCGACCAACGGCTGGCCAGCGCCGAGCCGATCATGATGCCGATGCCGGACAGCGCCATCACGCTCTGGATCACGAAGGTGTTGTGCTGGTCCATATGTTCTTCGGCAAAGGCCGGGAACACCGCCAGCATCACCTGACTGATCGACCAGAACAGCGCCAGCCCCAATACCGACAGGATGATCGGCTTCTTGTCGGTCAGCAGGCCGAGGTTGTCGCGCAGCATCCGGCCGCGGCGGTAGCCGGCCCAGTCGAAGCGGGAGTCACGGTCGGTATCACGCAGCTGCGGCAGCCGGTACGCCAGATAAAGTTCCAGCACCGAACCGGCAACCAGCAGCCAGCCCAGCGGCGCCACCGTCAACAGGCTGTCCTGCGGGTTCATCGCCGGCGCCCCCTCCAGGCGCAATTCGAACAACGCGGAAAACACCACGATACCGGACAGGATCGCCACCATCGTAGCCGCCTGCACCCAACTGTTACCGGCGGTCAGGTTGTCGGTGCCGACCAGCTCCTTGATAAAGCCATACTTGGCCGGGCCGTAGATCGCGCTCTGCAGCGCCAGCACGAAGGTCAGTGCGAAGGCCGGCACGAACAGCCCCAGGTAGTAACAGGCGGTAATCGCCAGGGTGATGCCGACCGCCGCCCAGGCGGAGTAACGCATCACCCGGTTTTTGGGGTACTTGTCGGAGATATAGCCGGCCGGCGTCAGCAACATCACGAACGGCAGCAGGATCAGCCCGTTGACCACCGCCGTCAGCAAGATCTGCAACTCGCCATCATAGGCCTTGAACAGGGTGTTCTGGATGATGATCTTGTGGCCCAAGTCGACAAAGGCGTTGATAAAGGCCACCGCCACGAAGGCCAGGAATCCCTTGATAGTCAGCAACTCTTTCATCGGTTGAACTCCTTATCCGCGCCAGCCGTCAAGGTAGCGGTCGATCAGGTCGGTTACCATCCGCCCGGCGCTGCCGGGGTCGGCATGAAACAGCTTGTCCTTGCTGCTGAGCACCGCGACGCCATGCACGCCGCTCCACAGGGTTCGGGCCGCCAGCTCGATCTCCTGCGCCGGCTGCTCCGGCAGCAGTGCCGCCAATGGCTGCTCGATCAAACCGAACAGTTGCGCGATCGCACCGTCCAGTTCAACCGGTGTCGCCAGCTCCGCCGGGCTACGATGCTCGAACAGCAACGACCAGCGCTGCGGCTGTTGCCCGGCAAACTGCAGGTAGCCCAGCGCATAAGCCTTCAACGCCTCGCGCGGCGGTTTGCCGTCATGCGGCGCCAGCGCCTGCAGCAGCTGCTGCAGGGTACGGCTGTTGATCTGCCAACAGAGATCATCGTAGTTGCGAAACAGCTGGTACAGCGAGCCGACCGAGTAACCGATCGCCGCGGCGATCTTGCGAGTGCTGAGCGCTTCCGCGCCCTGCTCGTCGAGCAGCCGCTCGGCGGCCTGCAGCGCCATCTGCTGCAGTTCGTCGCGGCTGTGATCGTTACGTCGTGCCATCATCTGGCCCTCACTCTTAAACAGCGTTCAATTGAGTTGCAATGAAAGATAGTGAACAGCGTTTAATTTGTAAAGAAATAAATTAAACACTGTTTAATAGTTGTGAGTTGTGAGTTGTGAGTTGTGAGTTGTGAGTTGTGATAGCCAGCCTTCGGCATGTGGCCCCAAGCTCCAAGCTGTTAACTCAGGGCTCTGTGATTGGCCAGGAAACGCCGCTTTGCCCGGCTTATGTGCCAGCCCCTTCAACTGACAAAAAGAGCAAGTTCATTGAAAAATACGGGCAGGCAATCGAGTTGGCATTGACGTTATAATAGCCAGCCCCGATAGACCGACTCCGTATGATGGCACGCAATTACCGATCAACCCGCAAACGCTCCGCCGGCTTGCAGCGACGCCTGAAAAAATGGCTGTGGCTCGGTTTGCTGACCGTGGTGGGTGTGCCTTTACTGGGCTCGGTACTGCTGGTCAGCGGGTTGCGTTTTATCGATCCGCCGGTCTGGGCCTGGCAATTGCAACGCCAGATCTCGCCGCCAGCCAACTACCCGCAGGAGGTGCGCCACCAGTGGGTGCCGCTGGCGCAGATCGCCAAGCCGATGCAACTGGCGGTAATCGCCTCGGAAGATCAAAAGTTTCCACAGCATTTCGGCCTCGACCTGGAGTCGATCGAACGCGCGCTACAAGCCAACCGCGACGGCGGCAGGGTCCGTGGCGCCAGCACCCTGAGCCAGCAGACCGCCAAGAACCTGTTCCTGTGGCCGGCCAAAAGCTATATCCGCAAGGGGATCGAGGCCTGGTTTGCACTGTTGCTCGAGCTGATCTGCGGCAAGGAGCGGATCCTGGAGACCTATCTCAATATCGCCGAATTCGGCCCCGGCATCTTCGGCGTGGAAGCGGCCAGCCAGCACTACTTCAACCGCCCGGCACGTGAACTCAGCGGCAATCAGGCTGCGCGGTTGGCAGCGGTGCTGCCCAATCCCTACCGGCTGCGGGTCCAGCCGCTCAGCCACTACATGGCCGAGCGCACCGACTGGATACAGCGGCAGATGCGCCAACTCGGCCTGCAGACCCTGGCCCAGCTGAACTAATCAGCAAATCCGCGCCAGATTCCCTTTGAGTTCATAGCCATAGCGGTATAGCTTTAGGAATACTCAGCCGTTAGGAAGGATGGTGGCCATGAAAAAACTGAAGAACGAAGCGCTACTGGTGAAGGAAGCACTGCGAATCGGCGCGGTCTACGCCAAGTCCCGTGGCGTCGGCGAGTTCGAAAACACCGATTCCGCCAAGGCCAAGGTGGAGTACCTCTACCGCCTGCTGGTACACGACAAGCTTGTCCAGCCACTGGCCAAGGACCAGGAAAACGAACCCAATATGAAGCACAAGCTGGCGCTCTGGATCTCGCGCCAGCTGCCGGCCGACCACCCGCTGCTCAAAGACTAACGGCATTTCCGCGCCTGATCGGAGTGCACTGGAATCCCCTATCAGCATGACAACCGCGGTGCCGCACCGCTAAGGCCCTTCGTTGACCGAACTGTTCTACACCCTGCCCGATCTGCTGGCACTACTGGTCGTGATTGCCGGCATCGCCCTGCAGACCATCGTCGGTATCGGCTTCGGTCTGCTGGCGGCGCCACTGCTGTACCTGATCGACCCGGCTTTCGTGCCCGGCCCGATCCTGCTGCTGGCCGGCCTGCTGTCGCTGCTGGTGGTGCTGAAGCAACATCAGCAGCTGAGCTGGCGCCGGATAATGCCGGCAATCCTGGCACGCATTCCCGGCGCCTGGTTCGGCGCCCTGCTGCTGGTCAGTGCACCGGCGCCGCTGCTTGGCCTGCTGTTCGGCAGTGTGCTGCTGCTGGCGGTACTCTGCACCTGGCGCCGGTTCGAGCTGCCGCTGAACCGCACCAGCCTGACCATCGGCGGCTTCATCTCCGGCCTGATCGGCACCGCCACCTCGGTTGGCGGCCCGCCGATCGCGATGCTCTATATGAACAGCGACCGTCTCACCGCCCGCAACGAGATCGCCGCCTTCTTCCTGATCGGTACACCGCTGTCGCTGCTGATGCTCGGCCTGGAGGGCGGTTTCGGTTTCAGCCAGTTGGCATTGAGCCTGAAGATGCTGCCGGGCCTGGCGATCGGCTGGGCACTGGGCACCCAGCTGGACTCGCGGATCGATGCCCGCTCGGCCAAGCCGGCGATTCTGCTGATCTCGCTGCTGTCGGCACTGATGGTGCTCTGGGATGCCCTCAGCAGCCTGTTGTAGCCTGGGAAATTTACCCTAACGCGCTGACCTTTAACGGCAATTGGGGTTTAATAGCGCCACTTTCACTCTGATCGATCCAGATCCACTGGATGCATAGCCACTAAGGATTCCGTATGAGCGATCTTAGCTTCCAGCTGAAAGGAAGTGTTGTCAGCATCATCATACTCGAGCTCTACCAGTTCACCCCGGCCGGTTTCGCCGATCAGTTGCGCGCCAAGATCGACCAGGCGCCGCAGTTCTTCGCCCAGTCGCCGGTGGTGATCTCACTGGAGAAACTGAACGCCCCGCTGGCCGATGACGAGCCGTCCCAGCTGCTGGCACTGTGTCGCGAATTCGGTCTGCAACCGATGGCGTTCCGTGGCGGCGAAGTCAACGATGCGATCCGCGCCTGCGGCCTGCCCCAGCTGCCCAGTTCCAGCCGCGCCGACAGCGAACTGCAGATGCCGGCGCCGGTCGCCCCCGCCCCGCAACAGGCAGCACCGGAGGTGGTGGTCAAGACGGTGGTCGAGGAGCGGGTGGTGCAGCGCCCGGCCAAGATTATCGAACGACCGGTGCGTTCCGGCCAGCAGGTCTATGCCGAAGGAGCCGACCTGATCATCCTGTCGCAGGTCAGCGAGGGCGCCGAGGTGATCGCCGACGGCAACATCCACATCTACGGTCCGCTGCGCGGCCGCGCGCTGGCCGGCGTCAAGGGCGACCAGCAGGCCCGCATCTTCTGCCAGCACATGGCCGCCGAGCTGGTCTCCATCGCCGGCAATTTCATGCTCAGCGACAGCCTGCGCAAGCAGCTGTGGCAGCAGCCCGCCCAGGTGGCGCTAAATGGCGACAGCTTGCATCTGAAAACGCTTTAATCGATACTCGCAGCCTGTCGGACTTAGCACTGATCTACTGTGAAAAAGACGATTTTGGCCATTTTTTGAGCTCTTTTTCGTTAAATAGAACCACTATTCGCCTCAAAAGAACTCAAAAACTGTCTCAAAACGTCTTTCCCTCGCTACGATCGGCCAAGCCCGGCAGGCTGCTCGCGAACCGTTAAAGACCACAAAATATAGGAGCTCCAGGTTGGCCAAAATCATTGTTGTAACCTCCGGTAAAGGTGGGGTCGGCAAAACGACAAGCAGTGCTGCGATCGCCACCGGTCTGGCACTGAGCGGATTCAAAACCGTTGTCATCGATTTCGATGTGGGCCTGCGTAACCTGGATCTGATCATGGGCTGCGAACGCCGCGTGGTGTACGACTTCGTCAATGTGATCAAGCAGGAAGCGACCCTCAACCAGGCCCTGATCAAGGACAAGCGCACCAGCGACCTGTACATCCTGCCGGCGTCCCAGACCCGCGATAAGGATGCGCTGACCCAGGAAGGGGTCGAAGCGGTGCTGAACGAGCTGGCGGAAACCTTCGACTACATCATCTGCGACTCCCCGGCCGGCATCGAGAAAGGCGCCCAGATGGCACTGTACTTCGCCGACGCGGCGATCGTGGTAACCAACCCGGAAGTCTCCTCGGTACGTGACTCCGACCGAATTCTGGGCATCCTGCAGAGCAAGTCGCGCCGTGCCGAGCGGGGCGAAGCACCGGTCGAGGAGCACCTGCTGCTGACCCGCTACAACCCGGAGCGGGTCCAGGCCGGCGAGATGCTCAGCGTTGCCGACGTCGAGGAGATCCTGGCGATCCCGCTGCTGGGGGTGATTCCAGAATCCGAAGCCGTGCTGAAGGCTTCCAACCAGGGTACCCCGGTGATCCTGGACCAGGCGTCCGAAGCCGGCCAGGCTTACCAGGACGCCGTACAGCGCCTGCTGGGCGGTCAGCTGGAGCACCGCTTCCTGGAAGTGCAGAAAAAAGGTTTCTTCCAACGGCTGCTGGGAGCTAAGTAATGAGTTTTTTCGACTACTTCCGCAGCAAGAAGCAGCCGACATCCGCCTCCGTCGCCAAGGAACGGCTGCAGATCATCGTCGCCCATGAGCGTGGTAAACGCGCACAGCCGGACTACCTGCCGCAGATGCAGCAGGAGATCATCGAGGTGATCAAGAAATACGTGGCAATCGATCAGGACCAGGTCAATATCCAGCTCGACAACAACGAGAACTGCTCGGTACTGGAACTGAACGTTACCCTGCCCGACTGATCTCTATTTTCATAGCCGCCCGGCAACTGCCGGGCGGCGGCAATTCTTTGCCTTCCTCTCCTCTTACTTCCCTGCCATATATCGTCCACCACCCGCTAACCAATTGAAAACTTGGTATTTTTATAACGCGCACAAGCTGGCACGAAACCTGCATTGCATATTAAACAGCTAAGAAGTAAAAAACCGCTATCTGAACTAAGGACAGGATCAGCAGATCGATGTACACCAACAGCGCCACCGGCCCCCTCAATACCGCGACCAACAGCACCACATCCACCGGCAATACAGCGGCAGTCGGAAACAGCTCGAACGACCAGAATCAGGACGACAATACGGCGGCCACCACCCGCTTCTCCAGCCGGGCGGAAAAGTTCGCGGCGCTGAACAAGGAGTTTTCCATCAGCAACAACCCGTCGTTCAAGGTTACCCCGAACTTTATCAACCGGTTGCAGGAGTATGGCCTGATCAGCGCGCAGGATGCCCAAACGCTGGGCTTCAGTGACAGCGACGATAGCGCGGGCGGCACGCTGGGCGAACTGAGCGACTTTATCGACCGGTTCAGCGACAAGCTGAAACAGACGCACGGCAACGATGGCATCCTGACCACCCTGAGCAACGCCCGCGGCATCATCAACAATTTCGATGGTTCGCTGTCGAAGAGCTTCCCGGCGGATATCAACACCACCGCGGCGGAGATCCACCAGTACCTGAACAGCAATGGTGACAACCTGAGTGACAGCGAGCACAGCTCGCTCAGCCAGCTGGAGAAAGCGCTGACCATCGCCGACAAGCTGAACCCGACCAGCCGCACCTCGGACAATATCAACCGCTATATGGCGATTGCCGGCGGGTTTTAATTGCATCTGCCAACTCGCGCTACCCAAGGACATACCAAGCGCGCTGCTACAAGAGCTCCGAGCTTCGTAGATACCATCTCTCGATTCCGGCCACAACGGCCTTTTACGGCAGTTGTGGTTGGAATTCTTGCTGGTTTTTCACCACACCGAAACAGATGTGTACCAGCTTGCGCATGGCGGCGCCC
>NZ_JAILYN010000051.1 GCF_019795155.1 Marinobacterium arenosum
GGGGCCTCATCTACAGGGCAGTCTTTTCGACTTCGCAGCCCGCCTGGCTCACCGGCTCCTTGCGATGGGCGGTAGCTAATCACCCATCAACGAGAGATACAAGCAGCCCGCTCTGCGGGCGACCGATCCATAGCTCCGACGGAACCTCTATTGGTCGCGGATAAATCCCCTCCTACATGGTGGGCACGTTTTGTGTGCCCACGCGGCGTTGGTTCGCCTGCTGTAGATGTTTGCCGCTAATGTGCGGCGAAACCCAAAAAACCGTTAACCGATTTGCTCCACCACCTTATCGCAGCCCGCTCTGCGGGCGATCGTGATTAGAGAATGGGTCGCGGTGAAACCTGCGGGTCGAAGCCCTTCAGACAACAAAAGACGGCGGCGATCAGCTATCGGCGGACTGCTCACCAAAACGGGCCAGCAGCTTGTCGCTGAGCACCTGGCCAGCCCGGCCCAGCGGCAGGTCGAGCCGGCTGACCAGCACCGGGGTATAGCGGTGGCGGGAGCCGCCCTGGTAATCCAGTTCCACCAGACTGCCGTCGGCCAGCTCCCGGGCCACCTGTTCGATCGGCATCCAGCCGTAGCCCAGCCCCATCTCCAGCGCCTCCTTCTTGGCCCGGAAATCACTCAGGTAGAACACCCGCTCACCGCCGAAGGTCTGCCGGCCGCCGTAGGCCTTGCTGTAGCTGGAGTCGTGCACCGTCAGCTCGACATGCTGTTGCAGCGTCGCCAGTTCAATGCCCTGCGCTCTGGCCAGCGGGTGACCGGCCTGCGCCACCAGCACCGTCTCCGCCGGCGCCAGCGCCTGGCTCGAAAGACGGGTATCCGGCCGGTACTCGAGCGCCAGCATCAGGTCGGCCCGGTCCTGCTCGAAACGCTGCTGCACCCCGCCCAGGTATTCGACCCGCAGCTGGATATGGGTCGGAATCTTCAGCTCCACCATCTCCTTCAGTACCGCCAGCAATTCGGCGCTGGGCAACATGCCGTCGACCACCAGCTCCAGCCGTGGCTCCCAGCCTTCAGAGAACTGATCGACCAGGCTGGAGACATACTGGGCCTGGTTCAATAACCGCTGCCCCTCGGCCAGGATCCGCTCGCCGACCGGGGTCAGTTCGGCCCGGTAGGCGGAACGGTCAAACAGCGCGGTACCGAGCCGTTGCTCCAGCTTCTGAATCTGGTAGCTAACCGCCGACTGGGTCTTGTTCAGTTTCTCCGCCGCCTTGGCGAAGCCCCCCTCGCTGACCACCGCGGCCAGCACCCGTAAACTTTCCAGATCGACCGACATGGATACCTCATCAAATTATCCGATCAAGTGGATCATAATATTCCGCTTTTTCCTGATCATCAAAGCCACTACCTTTGATCTCACCCAACGGCTGCCAAAGCACCCACTCTTGCACCCTGTACAAACAGGGGCGGCAGCAAACCACCGATAACAAGAATCAGGAGCGAATCATGAGCAACAATCCGCTTGGCCTGCGTGGCATCGAATTCACCGAGTTTGCCAGCCCGAATACGGATTTCATGCATGATGTGTTCACTGCGTTCGGCTTCTCCAAACTGAAGCGTCACGCCGACAAGGACATCACCTACTACAACCAGAACGATATCCACTTCCTGCTCAACAACGAGCGCGAAGGGTTCTCGGCCGCATTCACCAAATCCCACGGTCCGGCAATCTGCTCCATGGGCTGGCGTGTAGACGATGCCGAAGCGGCCCAGGCGGAAGCGGTCAAGCGTGGCGCCCGCGCGGCTGATCCGGCCGATACCGATCTGCCCTACCCGGCAATCTACGGCATCGGCGACAGCCTGATCTACCTGATCGACACGTTCGGCGACAAGGGCAACATCTACGAGCGCGATTTCGTCGCGCTGGATGACGCCAACATCGTGCCGGACCTCGGTTTCATCGAGATCGACCACCTGACCAACAACGTCTACAAGGGCACCATGGACACCTGGGCGAAGTTCTACAAAGAGGTGTTCGGCTTCGAAGAGGTACGCTACTTCGACATCAAGGGCCAGAAAACCGCCCTGCTGTCCTACGCCCTGCGCTCTCCGGATGGCAGCTTCTGCATCCCGATCAACGAAGGCAAGGACGACAACAACAACCAGATCGACGAATATCTGAACGATTACAACGGTCCGGGCGTACAGCACATCGCCTTCCGCAGCGACGACCTGCTGAGTTCGCTGGACAAGCTGAACCGTGACGTGATCGATACCCTGGATATTCACGACAACTACTACGAGGAAGTCTTCGACCGCGTACCGAACGTGACCGAAGACCCGGCGCGGATCAAGGATCACCAGGTCCTGGTCGACGGTGACGAGAAAGGCTACCTGCTGCAGATCTTCACCAAGAACCTGTTCGGCCCGATCTTCATCGAGCTGATCCAGCGGAAGGAAAACCTTGGCTTCGGTGAAGGCAACTTCCAGGCGCTGTTCGAATCGATCGAACGCGACCAGGAGCGCCGCGGCGTTATCTGATAGCGAATCTTGTCAGGATTCTCAAAAGGCGGTCCCGAAAGGGCCCGCCTTTTTTATTTTTTCTTTCCTTAATATTTGATGCGAACCGGCAAGGAGAAACGGGGAAAGCCTCGCGCAACTCACAACTCACAACTCACAACTCACAACTCACAACTCACAACTCACAGCTTGCGACTTGTAGCTTGTAGCTTGTAGCTTACACCCGACAATAACGCCGCTCCGGTCGTCCGACGCTGCCGTAACTGACCTGGGCGCTGAGTTCGTTGGCGCTGACCAGGTACTCCAGGTAGCGCCGCGCGGTGGTACGGCTGGCGCCGATCTGTTCGCCCACCTGCTCGGCATTGAGCGCCTCCCGCTGGTATTCGAACACCGCCCGCACTTTATCCAGGGTCAGTGCATCGATCCCCTTCGGCAGGCGAGCCGGTTCCAGTTCAACCGCCTCGCTGACGCCCCCCTGGCCACGCGGCAGCAGACCGTCGACATCGCTCTGCGCCAGCGACTCCATCGCCTGAAGCTTGTCCAGGTGAGCGGCATAGTTGTGCAACGCCTCCTGCAGCCGCTCGAACACCAGCGGCTTGAGGATATAGTCGAACACTCCGCCGCGCAGCGCCTCGCGCAGGGTCGAGACCTCCTTGGCGGCGGTAATCAGAATCACATCGGTACTGCTGTTGCCGGCCCGCAGGGTGCGCAGCAGCTCCAGCCCGGTACCGGTCGGAAACTGGATATCCAGCAGCAGCAGCTCCGGCTGCAACACCTCGACCAGATCCTGCGCCTCCGGCAGGCCATGGGCGACGCCGACCAGTTCGAAACCGTCGATACGTTGCAGAAATCGTTGCTGAATCTCGGCGATCTGCGGATCATCCTCGGCGATCACCACGCGAATGGTTCGACTCATCAGGACTCCTGGCTGTGCATGGCCGGGCTCGGCTGTTTCGGAATATAGACGGTAAAGCGGCTGCCGCCCCGGTCACCCGGCTCCAGGGTTATGGTACCACCGAGTCGCGCCAGCAGGCTCTTCACCAGGTGCAGGCCGATGCCGTGGCCCTGCTCCTCCTTGCTGGTGACCCCTTTCTCGAAGATCCGCTGCTGCTCCGCTTCAGGGATACCCGGCCCCTGGTCCTCGATCTCGAAGATCAGGTCGTTGCCCAGGTCGGTCATGCTCAGCATCACTTCGCCGCCAGCACCGGTATGATTCAGCGTGGCTTCCAACGCGTTATCGATCAGGTTGCCGAGGATGCTGACCAGCTGCTCGCGCGGCAGCCGCTCGGGCAGCTCCGCCATCTGGCTCTCTTGATCGATTTTCAGTGTCAGCCCCAGTTCACGGGCCCGGTTGTACTTGCCGAGCAGGCAGCCGGCCAGGATCGGGTCCGGCACCGCCTCCACCAGCAGGTGGATCAGCGCCTGGTGGCCCTGGGTCTCCTGGCCGATCAGCGCCAACGCCTGGTCGGTGGCACCGATCTGGATCAAGCCGGCGATGGTATGCAGCTTGTTGGAATATTCATGCGACTGACTGCGCAGGCTGTCGGCGTACTGCTGGATGCGGGTCAGTTTGCGACTGACCAGGTCCAGCTCATCCTTGCGGCGGAAGCTGGATACCACCCCGGTAATCTCACCCTGCTGACGCAACGGTAATCGGTTGACGATCAGGTTGCGGTCATGCAGCCAGACCTCCTGGTCGAACTGCGGCTCGCCGCTGCGCAATACCTCCAGCATCCGGCTGTCGGGCAACACCTGCTGTACCGGCCGGCCGATCAGCGGCGACCCTTCCGGCAGCCCAAGGGTGTCGATCGCGGCACGGTTGAAGGTGGTGATCTCGCCCCGAGCGTTGATAGCGATAATCCCCTCGCGGATCGATTCCAAGGTAGCGTTGCGCTCCTCGAACAGCCGGCCGATCTGTTCCGGTTCCAGGCCGAAGATCGCCTTCTTGAAATGGCTGGCAAACCAGAGCGCGATCGCCACGCTGAGCAGGAACGCCAGCGCGATCACCAGTATCAGAGTATTGCGGTAACGATCGATCACCGCCTCCACCCGGTCACGCAGATAGCCGACCGACACCAGGCCGATCAGCCGCTCACCGGTGGCATCGAAGATCGGCGCCCGCGCCCGCATCGAGCGGCCCAGGCTGCCCATTGCGGTGTAGGTGTACCCCTTGCCGCCAGGAAACACCAGCTCGATCCCCTCCGCCTCATCCTCCTGCATCGAGAAGCCGATCCGCTCCGGGTTGGGGTGTGACAGCCGAATCGCGTTGGCATCACCGATCACCACGTAGCGGGCTTCGGCCTGCTGGGCCAGGTGCAGGCTCAGCGGTTGCAGGGTCGCGCTGTCGCGCGTCTCCACCGCCTCGACGATCTGCGGAATCGCGGCAATGGTGGTGGCCACATGCAGCGCCCGCTGGCCGATCTGCTCGTCCAGCGCCTGGGTCAGGTAGTTGAGTGCGAACAGACCGATAAAACCGGTCTGCAGCAGGGCCATCAGGCCGAGGATCAGAATCATCCGGCTCTTCAGTTTCAGCCGGCGTAGGGAGATCAAAGCCATGAATTGTTCTTTTACGGCAATGGGTCGCTGGTTCCATAGTAGCCAGAACCCTGCCGAAAGGCCCGCGAACTTTATGAACAAAAAGGTTTTTATGCACTAAAAACCTTTTAAATTCATAAACTTTTCTAAAAAGCCGGCAACCTCTAGCCTGCAGACTGAAGAACAAAATAAAGATAACAACCGCGAGGTATGCCCAATGTCTTTCAAACTGTCTGCAGCTAAAAAATCCACGATTCTGGCCACCGCCCTGGCGGGCTGCCTGAGTGCCGGCGCCTCGTTCAGCGCCATGGCGCTGGATTCCGTTCACTTCCTGATTCCGGGCGGCGCCGGCGGCGGCTGGGACACCACCGCCCGTGGCACCGGTGAAGCGCTGCACAAGTCCGGCCTGGTAGACACCGTCTCCTATGAGAACATGTCCGGTGGCGGCGGCGGCAAGGCGATCGCCCACCTGATCGAGACCGCCGGTCAGAAGCAGGACACCCTGATGGTCAACTCGACGCCGATCGTGATCCGCTCGCTGTCCAAGGTGTTCCCGCAGTCGTTCCGCGATCTGACCCCGGTCGCCGCAACTATCGGTGACTTCGGCGCCTTCGTGGTACGGGACGACTCCAAATACCAGAGCTTCAACGACGTGGTCGCCGATTTCCGTAACAACCCGCGCTCGGTGAAGATCGCCGGCGGCTCGGCACGCGGCAGCATGGACCACCTGGTCGCCGCGATGGCGTTCAAGGCGGCTGGCGGTGATCCGCGCCGGGTCAAGTATGTCGCCTATGATGCCGGCGGCAAGGCGATGGCCGGCCTGCTGTCCGGCGAAGCCACCGTGCTGTCGACCGGTTTCAGTGAAGCGCTGAGCCTGGCCGAAGCGGGCCAGGTACGCATCCTGGCGATGACCGGCGAGCAGCGTTCCGACGCCGCACCGCATGTGCCGACCCTGCGCGAGCTGGGCTACGACGCCGCCTTCGTCAACTGGCGCGGATTCTTTGCCGCACCGGGCATCTCCAATGAGCAGAAAGCCGAGTTCGTCGAGACCCTGCGCAAGATGTACGACACCCCGGAGTGGGAGACCGTACGTGCCCGCAACGGCTGGGCCGAGACCTTCAAGCCGGACGCCAAGTTCGTCGCCTTCCTGGAAGAGCAAGAGCAGTCGGTGGGCGATCTGATGCGTGAGCTGGGCTTCCTGAAGTAATTTCCTCTAGTACGTTTTTGCCCGTGACACTGTAATGGCCGGTGTCGCGGGCCCTTTCTTTCCGCCACGGCCTGGCAATGACGCCGGACCCTGGCTGCGAGACCGAGTTCCGAGGACCTTCCCATGACTATTAGCAAAGATCAGCTGGGCGCGCTGATATTTCTAGTGCTGTCGATCGCCTATGGCTACAACGCCACCCTGATCCCGCTGCTGCCGGGCGACGAGTTCGAGCCGATCAACGCCCAGAGCCTGCCGATCGCACTGGCGACACTCGGCGGTATCTTCTCCTTCCTGCTGCTGGTGGGCAGCACGCTGAGTAGCAAGCGCAGCGACGACAAGCTGGTGCTGCACGGCTACGACTTTGCATTGGTCGGCAAACTGCTGGCGCTGATCGTCGGCTTCGCGCTGGCACTGGAGTGGGTCGGTTTCCTGCTGGCCACGGTGCTGTTCCTGATCGGCGGCTACTGGCTGCTGGGCGAGCGCCGGCCGAAAACGCTGCTGATCGCTTCGCTGCCGTTCGCCGTCGGCATCTGGTTCGTACTGGCCCAGCTGCTGGATATCTACCTGGCGCCGGGCCGCCTGTTTAGCGCACTGTTCGGAGGTTAAGTTATGTTGGACGGAATCATGACCGGGCTGACCACCGCGGTGATGCCCTTTAACCTGCTGATGGTGGTGGTCGGCTGCTTCGCCGGCACCTTTATCGGCATGCTGCCGGGGCTGGGCCCAATCTCCGCCGTGGCACTGATGATCCCGATCACCTACGGTCTGGATCCCTCCTCCGGCATCATCCTGATGGCCGGGGTCTACTACGGCGCGGTCTTCGGCGGCTCCACCTCGTCGATCCTGATCAACGCGCCGGGCTGCGCCAGCACCGTGGTCACCGCCTTCGACGGCTACCCGCTGGCCCAGCAGAAGCAGGCCGGCAAGGCACTGGCGCTGGCCGCCTACTCCTCGTTCACCGGCGGCACCATCGGCGCCATCGTACTGCTGTTCGCCGCGCCGGCACTGGCCTCGGTATCGCTGAGCTTCCAGTCCAGCGACTACTTCGCACTGATGCTGTTGGGGCTGACCGCCGTGGCGGCGTTCTCCGGCAAGGGCCAGGTATTGAAGGCGATGATCATGACCATCTTCGGCCTGATGATCGCCACCGTCGGCACCGACGTGATGTCCGGCGCGCCGCGCTTCACCTTCGGCAGCCTGGATCTGATCGACGGGGTCAGCTTCCTGTTGCTGGCGATGGCCACCTTCGCACTGGCCGAAGTGGTGATGACGGTGCTGAAGGGCCAGCACAAGGAGGAGGAACCGGAGATGGATATGGCCTCGCTGGGCAGCATGAAGCTGAGTAAGGACGAGGTGAAGGAGATCGCCCCGACCGTCGCCCGCTCGTCGGTGTTCGGCTTTATCATCGGCGTGCTGCCGGGTGCCGGCGCCACCATCGCCTCCTTCCTGGCCTACGGCCTGGAGCGCAATCTGGCCTCCGCCAAGGAGAAGCTGAAGTTCGGCAAGGGCGCGCTGCGCGGCCTGGCGGCGCCGGAGTCGGCCAACAACGCCGCCTCCACCGGCTCCTTCGTGCCGCTGCTGACACTGGGTATTCCGGGCTCCGGCACCACCGCCATCATGCTCGGCGCGCTGATCGCCTACGGCATCCAGCCCGGCCCGCGGCTGTTTATCGACAACCCGGACGTGTTCTGGTCGGTGATCATCTCAATGTACTTCGGCAACCTGGTACTGCTGATCCTGAACCTGCCGCTGATCCCGTACATCTCGCGCCTGCTGGTGATCCCGCGGCCGATCCTGATTCCGCTGATCCTGTTCTTCTCGATCACCGGCGTCTACCTGGTCAGCTTCAACACCTTCGATATCCATATGATGGTGATCATCACGGTGCTGGCGATCCTGCTGAAGCTGCTGAACTTCCCGATGGCACCGATGCTGCTGGGCTTCATCCTCGGCGGTATCATGGAGAACAACCTGAGCCGGGCACTAACCCTGTCTGACGGCAGTTTCGCGTTCCTGTGGGAGCGGCCGCTGACACTGGCGATCGTGGTTATCACTCTGCTGGTGCTGCTGGTGCCGTTGATCAGCCCGCTGATCAGCCGCGCCATAGGCAAGCGCAAGACGAGCTATCCGGGACCGGAGGCGGCGGTCACCGAAGGCGAGGGTTAACAAAGCCAGTCGCTTAAAACGAAAAAGCCGGTCAGTAATCACTGACCGGCTTTCTTTTTTCAGCATCTTTTCAGTACTGAGAGCCTGTAGGAGGCGCGCGCCGCGGCGACGCTACTCCGCAACCGGCGCGGAATCCGGTCGCGGTTATAAAAAGAAAATCAGGCGGCGTTGGTGGATTCGAAGATCTTGTCGGCGTTGGCTTCGATAAAGCCCTGGTAGACCACGCCCTCGGCATCCGGGTAACGCTTGGCGAACTCGTAGAAGCAGGTCGGGATCTCGTGGCTTTCACCACCGGCAAAGGTGTAGCTCTGACGGTCGGCCATGGTGGAACCCTGCTCCAGCAGAGCTTCCGGGGTGCCCTTCACTTCGCCACCGACTTGGTTGACCGCGTAGCCGGCATCTTTCACCCGCTGCAGCACGTCGCGGATGCAGTCGGTGCTGGTCAGGTGGTTGACGCTGACGGTGAAGTGGTTGACGCGAACGCCGATCGCCAGCAGCCAGGCGCCGTATTCGCTCTCTTCCATTACCTGGTGGTACTCCTCCCAGCTCGGCATATCCCAGTGACGGGCGGACCAGAACACCGAGTGGTCCAGCGGTTTGGCTTCGATCTGGGCGCAGTACTTGGCGATGATCGCCTGCACCGGCTCGCTCAACTGGTCGGTCAGCAGCTCGGAGATGAACACCTTGGGTACGTTCGGGTTCGGGTGGATGAAGCTGTGGGCGCGCAGTTTCTTGGCCTTGAACTCGTAGCTGTCCTGGCGCTCATAACCCATCATCAGGATCAGCGGCTCCAGGTTGTCCAACTGCAATGGCGTGTTGGCGAAGGTACGAAAGGCAACGTGGTCATTGATCACCACGCCATCGGTGGCGGCAAACAGCTGCTTGACCTGCTCGGCCTGCGGGGTGATGTCGATGTAGTCCTGCCACAGGCGGTCGAAAAATTGCTCTGCGTTCATTTCAGCTCCGGCACAAGGATGATTGTTGTTATGCGCGCAGTGTCGCGGTTCGCTGCCCGCCGAGCAAACAATAAAACTTACCGTCAAGCCTCAGATAAATTTACCCTGGTAGCGCGCGGATGCTGTCGCAGCCAGCCACCCATCCAGTCGAGGAACTCACCGATCAGCGGTTCCCGTTCGGCACCGTCGCGCACCACCAGCCAATAGCCCGGCATCAGTACCGGATTCAGGCTGCTGATTGGCTGATCTCCGAGCGGCGCGACCAGACGCCCCTCGCGGCAGGCCTGGCGCGCCTCGTCAACCGAGATCAACGCCACACCAAGCCCCTTGACCGCCGCCTCCACCAGCCCGGCATGGCTGTCCAGCGGCAGCACTTGGCGCTCGACCAGCGCATCGACGCCTAGGGTGTTGAGCAGCTGCCGCCATAGCTCGACCGACAGCTCGGTGCAGAGCAGCCGATGGCCGGTCAGGTGTTCCGGCTTACTGAGCGGCTTGCCCCCCTGCAACAGCGACGGTGCGCAGACCAGCAGCTTGTCGTCGGTCAGCAATAGCTGCTTACGGCTGAACGGCCACTGGCCGAAGCCCCACTGGATCGCCAGATCGAGACGCTGCTGCTGAAAATCGGGAAAGCGCACCGAGGTGCTGACCAGCAGATCCACATCGGGATGGGTTTGCTCGAATGCACCGATCTCAGGCAACAGGCAGTTGACCGCGAACCAGGGCGAGGCGCTGATCCGCAATTGACGCCGCTGCTGGCGTTGCTGCACGTCGTGGATACCGCGCTCGATCAGCCCGATACCGCGCTCGACATAGTCCAGCAACTGCTCGCCGGCAGCGCTCAGCGCGATCCCGGCCGGCTTGCGCTCGAACAGCGCGAAGCCGAGCTGCTCCTCCAGCGCCTTGATCTGCAGGCTGACCGCCTGCGGGGTGACATAGAGTTGATCGGCGGCATGCTTAAAGCTGCCGTGGCGGGCGGCCACCGCAAAGGTATGCAGGCTGCGCAGCGGAGGGGTACGGGCGGACACGTATGGAGTTCTCGAAATTTGATTCAGACCGAAGGAGGTATTTTAACAGGCAAGACCATGCCATTCCCGCACATAACAACACCGTCCCTTAGTCTTGCGGATTGGAAGCCCTACGGGCTTCTGGTCGGCTGAAGCCAACCCTACAGCACCTGCCGACCAGCCAAGTACTACCTGTAGGGCGTACTCGGTGTGCCCTTTGGGTATCAGTGCGCCAAAGCTGCCAGCAGCAGCTTTATACCTCGACATCTCGGTGTACTCCGCAACCTACAGCTACACTCAAAGTCTTGCCACATCAACCAGAACTCGGAGCGACAAGGATGTCCTACGATAATCTGCTGCCCGGCCACGCCTATTGTATTACCACGGTCACCGCCGGCCGGCTGCCGTTATTCAACAGTCTGACCGCAGCTCGGCTGGTCATCGGCGAGATGCGCCGGTTACATGATGCCGGTGCCCTGAACTCCATCGCCTGGGTGCTGATGCCCGATCACCTGCACTGGTTGATTCAGTTGGGCGAAGAAGAGTCCTTAGGGGCGGTCATGCAACATTTCAAAGGTCGCAGCAGCCGGATGTTGAATAACGCATTGAACAGCCAGGGCAGCCGCTGGCAACGGGCCTATTATGATCGCGCACTGCGCAAGGAGGAGGATCTTCGCCAGTTGGCCCGTTATATGGTGGCCAATCCGTTACGGGCGCGATTGGTGGAGCAAATTGGCGAGTATCCCCATTGGGATGCGGTTTGGTTGTAGAGCGCGGTCAGTTCGACAAGGTAAGTGGTTTGAAAGCCCTACGGGCTTTTAGTTGGCTGAACCTGCCCGGCCGGAGCCAACCCTACACAATCTGGCCGAAGCCTCAAATTGTAGGGCGTACTCGGCGTGCCCTTTGGGTATTAGTGCGCCACAGCTGCCGAAGGCAGCTTTATACCACCAATGTACCGAAGCCCACCGATACAGAGTTTACCCTAAGGGACCGACGCGGTATGAAAGAAAAAGAAAAGCCGGCACTGATAGCGCCGGCTTTAAAGAAGTGATTAAAAATCAACGGGTCTGGTAGTTGACACCCGGCAGCACGCAGAGCATCTCGTACAGCAGGTTGGCCGCCACCAGCGAGGTGTTGCCGGAGGTGTCGTACGGCGGGGAGACCTCGACCAGGTCGCCGCCGACGATATCCAGCCCCTTGCAGCCGCGGATGATCTCGATCCCCTGCATCACCGTCAGGCCACCGACCTCGGCGGTGCCGGTACCGGGCGCGAAGGCCGGGTCCAGGCCGTCGATATCGAAGCTGATATGCACCGGGCCGCCACCGACTTTCTCGCGCACCTCTGCCATCAACGGTGCCAGCGACTTGTGCCAGCACTCCTCGGCGGTGACCACGCGGAAGCCCCGGTCGCGCGACCAGTCGTACTCGTCGATCGAGTAGCCGGTGCCGCGCAGGCCGATCTGCACCACCCGGTCGCAATCCAGCAGCCCCTCTTCCACGGCGCGGCGGAACGGGGTGCCGTGGGCGATCTTCTCGCCGAACATGTGGTCGTTGATATCGGCGTGGGCGTCGATATGGATCAGCCCCACCGGGCCGTGCTTCTTCTTCAGCGCCCGTAGAATCGGCAGCGCGATGGTGTGATCGCCGCCGATTGTCAGCGGTGCAACGCCATGCTCCATCACCTGGTCGTAGTACTCCTCGATGATGCGGATACTGTCCTGCAGGTTGAAGGTATTGATCGGCACGTCACCGATGTCGGCCACCGTCAGGCTGTTGAACGGATCAGCACCGGTGGAGACGTTGAACGGCCGCAGCATGCGCGATTCGTCACGAATCTGGCGCGGCGCCAACCGGGCGCCGGGCCGGTTGGAGGTGCCGATATCGAACGGCACGCCGATGAAGGCGGCGTCCAGTTCATCGGACAGCTCCACCGCCGGCAGCCGCATGAAGGTCGCCGGACCACCGAAGCGCGGCATCTCGTTGCCGCCAAGCGGCTGATAGAATTTCTTGTCGGACATCTCGCTACTCCTCCGTTCAGGCAACCAGCAGGTTCTGCTTGGTGACGAACGCCAGGGTCTCATCCAGTGCCTTGGCAAACTTGCTGATCAGCTCATCAACCTGCTCCACGGTGATGATCAGCGGCGGGCAGAAGGCGATGCTGGAACCGGCCACCGCACGGACGATCAGGCCATTGTCCTGGCACGCCTGCTGGGCGAAGGCACCGACGACACCGCCTGCGAACGGCTGGCCGGTCGCCTTGTTGGCGACCATCTCGACCGCACCGATCAGACCGCTGCCGCGCACTTCGCCGACCAGCGGGTGGTTTTCGAATTCGCGCAGGCGGGCCTGCAGGTACTCGCCGACCCGGGCGGCATGCTCGAAGATCTTGTCGCGCTGGTAGATCTCCAGGGTTTTCAGCGCCACCGCGCAGGCCACCGGGTGACCGGAGTAGGTGTAACCGTGGCCGAATACACCGACCTGGGCGCTCGGTTCGATCATCGCCTGGTACATATCCCCCTGAATCACCGACGCGCTGATCGGCATGTAGGCGGAGGACAGCTGCTTGGCCAGGGTCATCATCGCCGGCTTGTCGATGCCCACGGTGGTGGAGCCGAAGTCGTTGCCGGTACGGCCGAAACCGCAGATCACCTCGTCGGCCCAGAACAGGATGTCGTACTTGGCCAGGATCGCCTGTACCTTCTCATAGTAGCCGGCCGGCGGCACGATCACGCCGCTGGCGCCGGTGATCGGTTCGGCGATGAAGGCAGCGATGGTTTCCGGCCCCTCGCGCAGGATCAGCTGCTCCAGGTTGTTGGTGATGCGGTCGACGAACTGCGCTTCGCTCTCGCCCGGCAGCGCGCCACGGTAGTAGTGCGGTGCGTCGGTGCGCAGGATGCCCAGCGCTTCGAACGGCAGATCGAAGTGGGTGTGGTTCGGCGTCAGGCCGGTCAGCGACGCGGAGGCCACGGTAACGCCGTGATACGCGCGCTCACGGGCGATGATCTTACGTTTTTCCGGCTTACCGATCGCGTTGAAGTAGTAGCGCAGCAGCTTGACGTGGGTGTCGTTGGCGTCGCTGCCGGAGCTGCCGAAGAACACCTTGGCGTCCGGGGTCGGCACCATCTCGGCCAGCTTGTCGGCCAGTTCGATACCCACCTGGTGGGTCTTGCCGCCGAACATGTGCGAGTAGGTCAGCTTGCTCATCTGCTCGCGGGTGGTCTCGATCAGCTCCTGATTGCCGTAGCCCAGCGAGGTGCACCACAGGCCGGCCAAGCCTTCCATATACTGCTTGCCGTTGCTGTCGTAAACGTAAACGCCTTCGCCCCGGTCGATGGTGAGCTGCTCGGTGGCGGTCAGATTAGTGGTCGGATAGATGATTGCGCTCATGCTCAATGTCCTCATTGCCGCCGCGCTCGTCGGCGCGGCGGTCGGTTGTAGTGGCAACGGGCTCAGCCGTTCAGGCCGCCCATGCAGATGTATTTGGTTTCCAGGTAGTCATCCAGGCCGTACTTGGAGCCTTCGCGGCCCTGGCCGGATTCCTTGACACCACCGAACGGGATCACCTCGGAGGTGATGGCGGTTTCGTTAACGCCCACCATGCCGTACTCGATCCCCTCCGATACGCGCCAGACGCGGCCGATATCGCGGGTGTAGATGTAGGACGCCAAGCCGAACTCGGTGTCGTTGGCCATGGCGATCGCTTCAGCTTCGCTGCTGAACTTGAAGATCGGTGCCACCGGGCCGAAGATCTCCTCGCGCGCCACCCGCATCTCGTCGGTGACGTTGGCCAATACGGTCGGCTGGTAGAAGCAGTCGCCCTGCTCGCCACGCTGACCACCGGTGGTGGCGGTGGCGCCCTTGGCGAGTGCATCTTCGACCAGCGCGCTGACATCGTTGACCGCCTTGGCGGTGATCAGCGGACCGTGGGTACTGTCGGCATCCATCCCGTTGCCAACCTTGAAGCCGTTGACCGCCGCCGTGAATTTCTCAACGAAGGCATCGTAGACGCTGTCCTGCACCAGGATGCGGTTGGCGCAGATGCAGGTCTGGCCGGAGTTGCGGTACTTGGAGCCGATCGCGCCGGCCACCGCCTGGTCCAGATCGGCATCGTCAAACACCAGTACCGGCGCGTTGCCGCCCAGTTCCATCGAGGTGCGCTTGACCGTCTCGGCGCACTGCTTCATCAGCACTTTGCCAACCGGGGTGGAACCGGTGAAGGTCAGCTTCTTGACGATCGGGTTGCTGCTCAGCTCGCCGCCGACTTCGCGGGCATCTTTACTGGGCAATACGTTGAACAGTCCGGCCGGCAGGCCGGCACGCTCGGCCAGTTCGGCCAGTGCCAGCGCTGACAGCGGGGTTTCCGCCGCCGGTTTCAGCACGATGGCACAGCCCACCGCCAGCGCCGGGCCGGCCTTGCGGGTGATCATCGCGTTCGGGAAGTTCCAGGGGGTGATCGCCGCGACCACGCCGACCGGCTGCTTGATGACCACGGCGCGGCGGTCGGTCTGCGGGGTCGGAATCACGTCGCCGTAAACCCGCTTGGCCTCTTCGGCGAACCACTCGATAAAGGAGGCACCATAGGCCACTTCACCACGCGATTCGGCCAGTACCTTGCCCTGCTCGGCGGTCATCAGCACCGCCAGGTCCTCCTGGTTCGCCAGGATCAGCTCATACCAGCGGCGCAGGATCGCAGAGCGGGCCTTGGCACTGCTGGCCTTCCAGGCCTGCATCGCCTGCTCGGCCGCCTCGATGGCGCGGCGGGTTTCGGCGGCACCGACGCTGGCCACCTCGGCCAGCTGCTCACCGGTGGCCGGGTTGCTGACGGCGAAGGTTTCACCGTTGTCACCGGCCAGCCATTGGCCGTTGATGTAAGCCTGGGTCTTCAGCAGGCTGGAATCTTTCAACTGAATCGACATGTTCTGTTCACCTCCAGAGATAAGGGCGCTCCGGCCTGTCGGCATCGCGGAACGGTCAGTGGCTCTGTTATAGGCCCCCTTTGTTTTTGTTAATATCATTGGTTAAAGAAGATCACATTTGCATTTACAAATATTATCCCGCGCATCCTCATCCCATACCGTGATTCCCTGTGGGAGGGGTTCCGGCCGGGTAGCTCCGGGGGGCAGGTTTGGCTTCACCCTGATCCGCACCCGATACCTAAAATTCATGCCATATCCGGTCGTTTGGATTTTTAAGGCAACAACTATCCCTGGCGACAGAACAAAGATCCGACACCATTAAAATTTAAAAACCATTACGATTTTCTAAAATATAAACAAATCTAAACAGCTAGTTGTTTCGCCAACCAAGCAGGAACATCTGTCATACTCTCATTCACCGCACGAGATTTATCGCTCACCAGATAGTAATACTGCATCCGCTCCTTACAGCCTTTTATATTAAGACGAACCAGGTTTTCCTTTTTCAATTCCTGGCCGGCAGTCAGTTCATCCACCAGCACAACGCCCTGGCCGGCCAGGGCCGCATCTAGCGCCATCGACGATTGGTTGAAATAGGTTTCCCGGCAACCGGCCAGCTCGATACCATTGACCCGGAACCAGTCGCGCCAGGCGTCACCCCGATCGCCATGCAGCAGCCGCAGGTTGAGCAGCTGCTGCGGGCCCTGTAGCGGTTCCAACCGGGCGACCAGATCGGGCCGACAGGCCGGAAACACCGAATTGCGGTACAACAGCTGGCTACGAAAACGGACGCTATCCGGCTCCGGTAGCTGCAGGCAGATCGCCGCATCGACCTCGGCCAGCGCCGCCGATGTCGGCTGGTCGCACAGCTGCAGCCGAAGCTCTATATCCGGACAGGCATCATGCAGTTGCTCCAGCCGACCGCTCAGCCAGCGATGAGCCAATGCCGACGGCAGCAATAGGGTGAATGGCCGTGGCGCATCGGGACGGCCGATCTGCGCAGGTATATTGGCAATCAGCGCAAACGCCTGCTGGATGGTGGGTCGCAGGCTGCGACCACAGTCAGTCAACCTCATCTCGCGCCCCTCGCGCTGGAACAGCTTAACCCCCAGATACTCTTCCAATACCCGCACCTGATGGCTGATGGCACTGTCCGACACCGACAGCTCCTCGGCGGCCTTGGCAAAATGCTGATGACGTGCCGCCGCCTCGAAGGCGCGCAGGGGGTTCAACGGGGGTATACGACGCATATTGGATCGCTCTCCAGGGGCTTTCTGCCTCTTTTTTGAACAGGCTAGAGGGAGAGCGAGCGTTGCTGAATACCCTGATCAGGGTAGCCGGCGGGGATGTCGCAGCCGCCGGGCTGGCAGCTGCGGAATCGAAGAGTATGTCGCGGTGCAGGGCCCGACCGCCGAAAGGCCGGGCCTGGAGGATCAGAGCGCCTTGGAGAGGGTCAGCACCACGGCATCCTGGTTGGCCAGGTGGTCGCTGTCGATGGCGAAATCACCGGACAGGTCGGTATCCATGTAGGCCAGTTCGAAATCGATTCCGGCCCAGGACTTGCTCAGGCTGATCGAGTAATCGGCATACTCTTCCAGGCCCAGCATATCCGGGTCGTCGAACACGTCGCCGAAGGAGTAACCGGCATGGAATTTCAGGCCGAACTCCTGCGGCAGTTCCAGGCTGTAGTTCGCTTCGGCATACTGGTAAGCCTCACCCAGCTGCAGGTAGTCGTCGGCGTAGGCATAACCGAGGCGTACCGGGCCCCAGTCCAGCCCAACGGCGATCTCGTTGTAATCCTGATCGATGTCGTCACCCGGATACAGGTAGCGGTACAGGGTGATGTCATAGCTGATCTGGTCGTTGATCGCACCCGCGTAACCGGCATAGATATCCAGCTCGGCGGAAGCGCCGTCATCCAGGGCGTCGCCG
The DNA here is from genome assembly GCF_019795155.1 of Marinobacterium arenosum. Lineage (GTDB taxonomy): Bacteria > Pseudomonadota > Gammaproteobacteria > Pseudomonadales > Balneatricaceae > Marinobacterium_C > Marinobacterium_C arenosum. The sequence continues at coordinate 17,183 of NZ_JAILYN010000051.1, forward strand.
GTCGGATAGAAATCGACGTTGCTGCCCCAGGCGCCGGCAAAGAAACCGGCATCATTGAACCAGTCCAGGCCGCCCTGCAGCGCAAAATCTTCCGCGGACTGGGAGACACCCCGGAAGCGGTAGTCGCTGGTCAACGCAACATTGCCGCTGACATCGGCGGCTACAAAGGAGGAGGACAACGCCAGGCCAGTCGCCAGTACCGCCGGGACCATCTTTTTGATCATGAAGTTTTACCTTTTATTATATTTCTGGTTAACGCAGTTACGTATGTTTTGCGAGGGGGAAATCGCGTCAGAAAGGCTATTCAAAATCTCTTTTCAAAACCATTGATAATTCTTTAACCCAACCCTGAAAATTTCTCAGGATCGCTATTTAAAGAAGACATAAACCAGCATCTCATCAAAATAAAATCAATCATTCGACAAATAAAAAATCTTTAGAAAGGCTTGTTGATCGAGCCATCGCTGTAACCAGCCAGCCCTCCGCCAGCTCTCTATCGGGTAGTAAGAATTACTGACTTGTTGATCCAGATTCTGGTAGCCGGGCGCCATCCAGGGGCACAATACAGCCAGATACCCGCCTGCTGTCTGGCGGTACTACCGGCAAGGCAAACCGATGAAAAAGCTCGTCCTGAAACCCAAATACTGGCTACTGCCGATCACCGTCTGGAGCGCCCTGGTGGCGGCCTCTTTCAGTTGGAACTGGCAGAAGCTGGACCAGCACACCATGGAACTGGCCAATGACCGGGCTCGCTTCGTGTTCAAGGTGATCGAGTCGGTTCGCATCTGGAACGCACGCCATGGCGGCGTCTATGCCGAGGTCAATGAGTACACCCCGCCCAACCCCTATCTGAAAGTTCCGGAGCGCGACCTGACCACCACTGATGGTCTGTCGTTAACCCTGTTGAATCCGGCCTACATGACCCGTCAGTTGTCCGACATTATCGAGCAGATCGGCGACGTTCGGATCCATCTGACCAGCCTGAAACCGCTAAACCCGGACAATGCCGCCAGTCCCTGGGAAGCGCAGGCACTGAAAGCCTTCGAACAGGGCGAACCGGACCGCGTCGAGCTGGTGAGTGCCTCTACCGGCGAGGTCGTACGCTATATGGCGCCGTTGCACGTAAAGCAGGAGTGTATGCAGTGCCACCAACACCAGGGTTACCAGGTCGGCGATATCCGCGGCGGTCTGAGCGTCAGCTTCTCCGCCGCCCCCCTGCTGCAGGATGAGCTGCGCAGCCAGCGCAACCTGATCGCGTTACATGGTGGAATCTGGACGCTGGTCTGCGGCCTGCTGCTGATCGGCCTGTCGCAGATCCGCCGTCAAATGCTATCGCTGCGCAAGGCCAAGGAGCATCTGGACGAGCAGGTGAAACAACGTACCGCCGAGCTGCACACCCTGTCCAAGGCGGTGGAGTACAGCCCGACCTCGACGGTGATTACCGACCCGGACGGCAACATCGAGTACGTAAATCCAAAGTTCAGTGAAGTGACCGGTTACCCGCTGGATGAAGTGCTCGGCCAGAATCCGCGGCTGTTGCAGTCCGGCGAAACCGACCAGAAGGTTTATGAACAGCTCTGGCAAACCATTACCGGCGGCAACATCTGGCAGGGCCAGTTGCACAATCGCAAGAAGGACGGCACGCTTTATTGGGAACAGTTGTCGATTTCACCGATCCTGGACAGCGACGGCCGGATCACCCACTTCGTCGCGTTGAAGGAGGACATTACCGAACATCGCGCCCAGGCCGAGCTGATCCACTACCAGGCCAATTACGACCACCTGACCGGCCTGCCCAACCGCAAGCTGTTCCACGAGCGGCTACGGCAGCAGATCGACCAGGCGCGCCAGAGCGGCCGGCCCTTTGCGCTGCTGTTTATCGACCTGGACGGTTTCAAGGCGATCAACGACAACTTCGGCCACGACGCCGGCGACCTGCTGCTGAAGGAGAGCGCCCGACGGATCGCCGACTGCGTACGCAAGAGCGACACCGTGGCCCGGCTGGGCGGCGACGAGTTCACGTTGATCCTGCAGCAACTGGACGATCCGGCGGTGATCGGACAGATCGCCGGCAAGATCATCAAACGGCTACGCCAACCGTTCCAACTGGGCAAGCAGCAGGGCCAGGTGAGCGCATCGATCGGCATCGCCCGCTACCCGGAAGACGGCAGCAACGACGAGGCACTGCTAAAGCTGGCAGACAGTGCGATGTATCAGGTCAAGCACAACGGTCGGGAGAATTACCGGTTCTGCGACGAGGTGGCGGAGCCGGTCGAGTAAGCGCGACCTATTGTGCACAGGCCCCGCCGATGTCGACCAGTCACCAGATTGCCGGACCACGCGGGGCGTGCCTTTCACGAAATATGAAAATTCAACCCGCCTTGCGCAGCAGCGCCTTCAACTCCGGAATGCAGGAACCACAGTTGCTGCCGCATTTCAGACGGCTGCCCAGCGCTTCGACGCTGTCGATGCCGGCGGCCATGGCATCGGCGATCTGCCGCTCGCCAACCTGGAAGCAGCTGCAGACGATGGCGCCGCAATCGGGCTTGTCGGCGGCACTGGCGCTGAGCAGCTGGCGGCGCGCAGCCGGTTCCAACGTACGCTCGGCGAAGCGCAGGTCGAGCCAGCCGGGATCGGGGAACTGCTGGTAAGGCAATACCAGCAGCAGCCACTGCAGCCGCCCCTCCTTCAATCCGGCGGCGCGGAACCGGCCACCGGCCGGATCGTCCAGCCAGAGCACCGGCTCGCCGAGCCGCTGCTGACACCACTGGTGCCAGTCGTCGACCGGCTGGTCAGCGGCCAGGTGGTAGCGGATCGAATGGGCCTGAGGAATCCGTGCCCAGTATAAATCCTCCGCCCAGTTTTGCTCTTCACGGCAGATCAGCCAGGCCTGCCAGCGGCTCGGATAACGGCGCAGTGCGACACTGGCATGTTTCAACTCCGGCTGGCCGGAGTTGGGATCGGTGACCGGCGCGATCAGGCTGCCCATCCGCGCGGCACCACTGAACTGGCCGTTCCAGTGCATCGGCACGAACAGCTCGCCGGGACGCTGGCCGTCGTCGAGCTGCGCCCGCAGCAACAGTTGGCCACGCTCGTTGTGCAACCGTACCAGATCGCCCTCCCGCACCGCATAGCGGCGGGCATCGTCCGGATGCAGCGCCACGAAGGGTTCGGCACGGTGCTGGAACAGTCGCGCCGCGTTACCGGTTCGGGTCATGGTATGCCACTGGTCGCGGATCCGGCCGGTGTTCATGATCAGCGGTGTAGCGACAGTCGGCTGCTGCTGCGGCCGGCGCGACCGGATCGGCACGAAACGGGCCCGGCCGCTGGCGGTGAAAAACCTGCCATCGCTGAACATCCGCGCGGTGCCGGTCGGCGCCGCTTCGGTTACCGGCCACTGGATCGGCGCCAGGGCGTCATACTGGGCGTCGCTGAGGTCGGCCAGCACGCCGATGTCGAAATCGCGTGTGCCGTTGTTCTCGAACGCCGACAGCCGGGCATGTTCGCGGAAGATCTCGGCCGGCGAGCGGTAATCGAAGGCGGCGCCGAAGCCCATCAGCCGCGCCACCTCGCTGATGATCTGCCAGTCGTGGCGCGCCTCGCCGGCCGGCGGCAGCAGGCCGCGCTGGCGGGAGATACGCCGCTCCGAGTTGGTTACAGTGCCGTTCTTCTCGCTCCAGCCGGTGGCCGGCAGCAGGATATCGGCCAACTGGCCGCTATCGGTCGGCGCGCTGCAATCGGACACCACCACCAGCGGGCAATTTGCCAGCGCCCGCTTGACCCGGTCGGCATCCGGCATGCTGACCACCGGGTTGGTGGCCATGATCCAGACCGCCTTGATCTCGCCGCGTTCGATCGCCTGGAACAGCTCGACCGCCTTCAATCCCTCCCGGCGCGCCATATTACCTGCCCGCCAGAAACGACCGACCCGGTCGATCGCGCCCGGCGTGCTGAAATCCATATGGGCCGCCAACTGGTTGGCCAACCCGCCGACCTCGCGGCCGCCCATGGCATTGGGCTGGCCGGTGATAGAGAACGGTCCCATGCCCGGCCGGCCGATCCGGCCGGTGGCCAGGTGGCAGTTGATGATCGCATTGGCGTTGTCGGCGCCACTGGCGGACTGGTTGACCCCCTGGGAATAGAAGGTGACGCTGCGTTCGTGAGCACGGAACCAGCCGAAGAAGGTCAGCAGCTCTTCGGGGTTAAGCCGGCAGGTCTCGGCCAGTCGCTCCAGCGTTCCGGCCTCGTTGCGGGCTGCCGCCAAGGCCACGTCGAAGCCTTCACAGTGCTGGTCGATGAACGCGGTATCCAGCGCATCCTGCGTTGCCAGCCAGGCCAGCAGGCCGTTGAACAGCAGGCTGTCGCTGCCGGGCCGAATCTGCAGGTGCAGGTCGGCCAGTTCGCAGGTGGCGGTACGGCGCGGATCGACCACCACCACTTTCATATGCGGATTGGCCTGCTTGGCGGCCTGCATCCGCTGGAACAGCACCGGGTGGTTCCAGGCGGCGTTGCTGCCGACCAACACCAGCAGGTCGGCCAGTTCCAGATCCTCATAGCAGACCGGCACGGTGTCGGTGCCGAACGCCCGCTTGTAGCCGACCACCGACGACGACATGCAGAGCCGCGAGTTGGTATCGACATTGGCGCTGCCGATAAACCCCTTCATCAACTTGTTGGCCACGTAATAGTCTTCGGTCAGCAGCTGACCGGACAGATAGAGCGCCACCGAGTCCGGGCCGTGCTCCGCGATGGTGCGCCGAAAGCCGTCGGCGACCCGATTCAGGGCTTCATCCCAGCTGGCCCGGCGACCGTCCACCATCGGATGCAGCAAGCGCCCCTGCGACTGCAGGGTCTCATGCAGGCTGGAACCTTTGATGCACAGGCGGCCCCGGTTGGCGGGGTGCTGGCGGTCGCCGCAGACCGTCTCAACGGTGTCGCCGGTAACCTTCAGCTCCACCCCGCAGCCCACGCCGCAGTAGGGACAGGTGGTTTTCATAGGGTTCTTTCCTCGGTTGCGATTAGCATCCTGGCAATAAAAAATGCCCGCCCCGCTCCCCAGGGAGCAGATGCGGGCACCATTGCCATGTCGTCTGTTGTTGTTCTTCCGGTTCTTCTTGTTTTTCTTAACGGGCCCGGGATGCGCACCGGAGCCGCCCGACAGAAGTAGTAATGCAGATGCCGTGCCAATCCTTGTCGCCGACCGACCAATCAGTTGGAACGCCTTTTGCTATATCTATTTATATGGCGCCTCGACCAGGCGTCCCAAACTGCTTACGCAATAAAAAAACATAAGAAAGATAACCATGCCTCTGGACGTACTGCTAATCGACACTGAACCGGGCCGCATCCGTACCCTGACCGATGCCCTGCACGCATTGGGCCACCGGGTGGTCGCCACCCTGCCCAATGCTGAAACCCTGAGCACCCATGTGCAGCAACTGCAGCCGGATATCGTGATCATCGATATGGACGGGCCGGACCGCGACACGCTGGACAGTATGGCGGCGATGAGCCGTACCGAACCGCGGCCGATCGTGTTCTTCGCCGAAACCGGCCAGCCGGCCGACACCATCGGCGAGGCGATCCGCGCCGGCGTCAGCGCCTACGTCAGCGACGGCGTACAGGCGGAGCGGGTCAAGCCGATCCTCGATACCGCCATCGCCCAGTTCAACGCCTTCAACGAGCTGCGGCTGGAACGCGACCAGGCACTCGACAAGCTGGAGGAGCGCAAGCTGATCGACCGCGCCAAGGGGCTACTGATGAAACACCAGAACTGGGACGAGGAGCAGGCCTACAAAACCTTGCGCAAGCTGGCGATGGACCGTGGCCAGAAACTGGTCGACGTGGCCCGTCACGTGATCGATGCCCTGGAAAACCTGCTCGACAACGCCAAGCGCTAACCGGACCCCACCATGAGAGGCAACCCGATGCTGGAAACCACCACCCTGAAACTGGGCTTCCTGCCGCTACTGGACAGCGCCCCGCTGATTATCGCCCGCGAACGGGGCTTCTTTGCCGACGAGGGGCTCGATGTGATCCTGGTGCGGGAGCACTCCTGGGCCAATATTCGCGACCGGGTCAGCTGGGGGTTGCTGGACGGTGCCTCGATGCTGGCGCCGCTACCGCTGGCCGCCAGCCTCGGCCTGGCCGCGCCGGCGGTGCCGATGCTGACCGGCCTGGTACTGAGCCGGCACGGCAACGCCATCACCCTGTCGGAGCCCCTGTGCCAGCGGCTGGAATCCTACCAATTGCCGCTGGGCGAAGCGTTGCGGCTGGCGATCCGCGAGGAGCAGTTGTCGCTGCATCTGGCCACCGTCTACCCCTACTCCTGCCACCACTACCAGTTGCGTAGCTGGCTGGAACAGCACCAGCTGGAGCCGGATAACGACCTCTGCTTCAGCGCCGTGCCACCCAACCGGATGCTGGAAAAGATGGAAGCCGGCGAGCTGGACGGCTACTGTGTCGGCGAGCCCTGGAACAGCCTGGCCGAACAGCGCGGCAGCGGCCGGATCGTCGCCACCGGCGAGCAGATCTGGCCCAACTTCTGTGAAAAGGTGTTTGCCGTCACCCGCAGCTGGGCCGAACGGAATCCCAACAGCCACCTGGCCCTGCTGCGGGCGCTGAAGCGGGCCTGCGACTGGCTCGGCCAGCCAGCCCACCGCGCCGAGGCACTGGAGCTGCTGACTTTACCACCCTACCTGGACCGGCTGGCCGGCCTGCTGGAACCGGAGCGCATCCTGCCATTGATGCCGCAGTTCCATCTCAATAACCGACCCGACCCGGCCGACGCGGCCTTCCTGTTAAGGCAGATGCAGCAGTGCCGGCAGTGGTCCGGCGACGATATCGAGCAGGTTGCCGCCGAGGGGTTCCGGCCGGATCTGTACGACCGAATAGCGTCGGGCAATTAACGGATGGCCATAACGTTGAGATCGCTGCCAGCAGCCTGTCGCCCGCGGCACCCGCGGGCATAAAAGCGGGTTGCTACGACAGCCCCCGTAGCAACGGGCGCCGACCGCGACTGACCGCGACCGACCCGGTACCGCCAGCAGGTATCGCCCTCAAAGCGAGCTGCTACGACAGGGCCCCGTAGCAGCGGGCTCCGACCGCGACTGACCGCGACCGACCCGGTACCGCCAGCAGGCATCGCCCTCAGAGCGGGCTGCTACGACAGGGCCCCTTAGCAGCGGGCTCCGACCGCGACCGACCCGGTACCGCCAGCAGGTATCGCCCTCAGAGCGGGCTGCTACGACAGGGCCCCGTAGCAGCGGGCTCCGACCGCGACCGACCCGGTACCGCCAGCAGGCGTCGCCCTCAGAGCGGGCTGCTACGACAGGGCCCCGTAGCAGCGGGCTCCGACCGCGACCGACCCGGTACCGCCAGCAGGCGTCGCCCTCAGAGCGGGCTGCTACGACAGGCCTCTTAGTAGCGGGCTGATACGCCCAGCCCTGCAGCAACCGGCGACGGCTGGTTTCGGGATCAGATGATCAGCGTTTCCAGCCGAAGAGGCTGCCCCGCCCGACATTTTTCCGCCTCCGGTAAGACATCCATGCTGGGCCATAAGCCGGTTTGCAACGCCTCGGCATAGCCGTTCGAGAGACCCGCTTCGAGCATCGCCTGATAGCTTGCGGCAACCTCATACGACAGCCGATGCCAGCTGGCTTCGATACGGTCCGCCTGCGGGGTCAGCAGCAGGTACCAACCATCGGGGGTGCCGTCATTGGCTGGCATGCCGATAGCCCCGCTGTTCAGCCAGTAGCCCGATTCCAGAGCGGAGCCGAAAGGGATACCGCAGTGGCCGCCGACCACCACATCGGCAGCAGCCTGCGCCAGCTGAGTCTGTTTCTGCACGGCGGAGCTGCTGGCGAACAGGAACTCGTTGATCCGCTCGACCCCGCCATGCACCACCAGGAAGCGTCGGCCATTGAGCTTGAAGCGGATCTGGCGGGGCAGGCCCGCCATCCAGCGGCGCTGCGGTTCACTGATCCGCTGGCTGGCATAGCGATACCAGCCGACGGACAGCAACGAACAGGCGCTATCCGCTTCGAAACCACAGCCGCAGTCCGGCGCGCCCTCGGCCAGCGACTGCTCGCAGTTGCCCATCACCACGGCAATCCCCCAGCGGCGGATCAACTCCACCGTCTCCGCCGGCTGGGCACAGTAGGCCACCGTATCGCCGGTACAGATCAGCCGCTCCGGCGCGATCCCCAGCCGGCGGGCCTCCAGTTGCATCGCCTGGCTGGCCGCCAGGTTACTGTAGGGGCCGCCGAACAGCAGTACCGGACCGTTCAGCTCGCCCAGGTCGATCACCGATTCCATCCCGCCACTCCGTTACGGCTGTGTTTGCATCAGGCTACGCTCACGGCTGGCGGCGTTCAGCCCACCCAGCCAGAACATCAGGCAGCCCACCACCAGTACGGTCGCGGAGATCCACAACAGCTTGGTGTACTTGTGGCTGTCGCCCAGCAGCGCCGTATAGCCGGATGATTCGGTGAAATAGAGCAGCGCGCCGCCGATCGCCAGCGCGAAGCTGGCCAGGTAACTCCACAGCGGGATATCTCGCCGGTTGCCCCAGAGGCTGAAGAAGATCACCGGCGCCAGATACATCGATGCCGTACCGCTGACCGCAACGGCGCTGAACAGGTCCTTGTTGCCGACAAACACCAGCCCCACCCCGAGCAGCATGAACAGCGCCATCGCCAGCCGGCCGTTGCGGATGCCGGCCGGCAGCAGCGCCATATCGACTACCGTCAGCTTGGCGGCGCTGGACAGGGTACTGTCCAGCGTCGACATCGCCGAGATCACCAGCGAGGCACTGAACAGCAGCATCGGCAACTCGCCAAGCAAGCGACTCAGCACCTGGTTCATCGATTCACCGGCCAGCGCGTTGGCGCCGGCGATCACCCCCAACGAACCGAACGCCAGAATACAGAGGGTGCTGATCCAACCGGCATGGATGAAGCTGCGCCTGGTGGTTTCGCGATCCGCCAGGAAACCGCGATCCATCATTACCGGGTCGTGCATCGGGTAGCTCCAGATCTGCAACAGCGCCACCAGCAGCAGGATCGGCCCCGGCTCGGAGATCACGAACGGCTTGAACGCCAGCAGTTCGCTGCCGAAGTGGCCGCCAAAACCGACGATGGCCAGCAGCAGGATCAGCACCAGCAGGAAGATCAGCATCTGGAACAGGTCGGTGCGCAACGAGGCGTGCAATCCGCCCAGCATCGAGTAGCAAAGAGTTACCAGCGCCAGGCCGAGCACCGCCAGGGTATACGACTGGCTGCCGGCCACCCCGAACAGGATGCCGATCACCAGCAGGTTGGCAAACACCTCGCTGACCAGCCGCACGCCGATCACGAAGTTGTAGCAACCGGTGCCCCAGCGCCCAAAGCGGTCGGCCAGAAACGCCTGGATGCTGCCATAGCCACGCTCGAAACGCAGCTGGTCGATGATCCGGCCGCCGGTCAGGAACGACAGGTAGTAGGCGCCGTAGGCCAGGGTGCCCCAGATGCCGTAATAGAACCCCAGGATCGCCGCGTTCAGCAGCGAGCGGGCAAAGATCCAGGTGGTCACCTGGGAGAACACCAGGGTGATCAGGCCCGGCGCCTGGCCGTCCGGCGACTGGCCCCGAAAAAACTCGCCCTCGCGGGCGGCTTTGCGTGATAGAAACAGCGAGATGATCGCCACCAGTGCGACCAGAGCAGAAAGCTGATAATCCATGGTTTCCGGCATCCGACAGAGATTATTGTTAACGGCAGGCACGTTCGCCATCGCTTCTTAGTCGCGGCACCCTGCGGTTTCTTACAGTTTTTGCCGACCTTAAAAAACCGGCCGCCCGCTCAGCGATACAGCTGTGCCAGCCGGGCCGGGTCCGCGCCACGCCAGTACGCCCAGCGCAGCCGCCACATCAGCAGGATGGTTTTCCAGACGCCGCGGGACTCCCAGCGGCGGCCGGAGGTGAGGACGCGATCGCGCAGGCAGAGCGGCGCGCCGAACCGCTTCAAACGGGCCGACAGCTCGATATCCTCCATCAACGGCTGCTCGGGGAAACCGCCGACCTGCTCGAACACCGGGCGGCGGACGAAGATCGCCTGGTCGCCGGTGGCGATGCCGCTGAGTCGCGAGCGCAGATTCATCATCGTCGCAATCAGCGGCAGCATCGCGGCATTACCACTGAGCCGCACGTCGAAACGGCCCCACTGTTTATCGCCCGACTGCAGCGCCGCCAGAAGTCGCCGGTCGGCCTCCTGCGGCAGCCGGGTATCGGCGTGCAGAAACAGCAGCACCTCCCCCTGCGTCTCCTCGGCACCGGCATTCATCTGCCGTGCCCGGCCGCGCGGGGCATGCACCACCCGGAAACCGGCCGCTTCGGCGATATCCGCCGAGCCATCGCTGCTGCCGCCATCCACCAGCAGAATTTCACAGCCACGCGGCTGCCAATACCGTAGATGCTCCAGCAACTCGGACAGCACCGCCGCTTCATTGAGCATCGGCACGATAATCGATAGCGGTTTTGGCATCTTTGTCAGCTTCCAACCTTCGAGTCGAAGGGCTCGCTGCTGTCCGAGCCCGAGGAGCCCGCAGGCTGGCGAGTGTCGCTCGGCACGCCTTTACCTCGCCGCCAGCGGTGGTAGCGCGCCAACCAGTTCAGCAGGGTTTGCGGCGCGTGTGCCCGCTTCCACTCGCCGGCGGCGTACTTGTTCGCTTCCGCCCAGGTCGGATAGGCATGCACGGTGCCGAGTATCTTGTTCAGCCCCAGACCATGCTTCATCGCCAGCACGAACTCGGCCAGTAGATCGCCAGCATGCTCACCGACGATGGTGACGCCGAGAATCCGGTCCTTGCCCGGTTCGGTCAGCACTTTGACGAAACCATGCGCACCGCTGTCGGCGATCGCCCGGTCCAGATCGTCCAGCCCATAGCGGGTGACTTCGACCGCGATCCCCTTGTCCCTGGCCTGCTGCTCGTTGAGGCCGACATGCGCGACCTCGGGATCGATAAAGGTGGTGCGGGGGATCACCCGGTAATCGACCTGGAAGCGCTTCAGATTGCCGAACAGCGCATTGACCGCGGCGTACCAGGCCTGATGGGCGGCGGTATGGGTGAACTGATAGGGGCCGGCCACATCGCCGACCGCATAGATGTTCGGATAGAGGGTCTCCAAATAGGCGTTGGTGACCACCGTGCGGTCGGTCTCGATACCCAGCTCCTCCAGGCCGTAACCGTCCAGCCGGGGTTGACGGCCGACCGCACAGAGCAGATCGTCGAACTCGATCGACGTTTCGGTACCCTGATGTTCGACGACGATAGTTTTGACATCGCCGTCGCATTCGCAGCGCAGCGCCGTATGGCCGGTCAACACCTGGACGCCGTCGGCGCGCAACGACTGTTCGGCCAACACCGAGACATCCTCATCTTCCCGTCCCAGCAAACGTGGGCCGCGCTCGATCTGCACCACCTCGGAACCGAGCCGGGCGAAGCTCTGCGCCAGTTCGCAGCCGATCGGCCCGCCACCGAGCACCACCAGCCGCTTGGGGCTCTCTTCACGCTGGGCGAAAGTTTCCCAGAGCGTATCGCTGGTGACATAGCCGGTCTGCTCGATACCCGGCAGCGGCGGCACGATCGGGCTGGCGCCGGTGGCGATCACGATACTGCGGGTGGTCAGCCGCTGCAGCTGGCCGTCATGGCGTTTGATCTCGACGGTCCAGGGGTCGACGATCCGCGCGTAGCCCTGCACCACGTCGACACCGAGCCCGGTATAGCGCTCGACGCTGTCATGCGGCTCTACCGCCTTGATTACCTGATGCACCCGCGCCATCACCTGCTTGAACGAGAAGCCGGGCGTGGTGCTCTGCAGGCCATAGCGGTCGGCGTGGCGCATCTGGTGTGCCAAGCGGGCGCTCTTGATTAGCGCCTTGCTCGGTACGCAGCCGTAATTGAGGCAGTCCCCGCCCATCTTCTGTGCTTCCACCAATGTGACCTTGGCCTTCACCGCCGCGGCGATATAGGCGGACACCAGGCCGCCCGCGCCGGCGCCGATCACCACCAGGTTGCGATCAAAATGTGCCGGCCGCTGCCAACGGGCGTAGACCCGGCGACGCTGAACCCAGGCCAGGACCTTGCGGGCCAGCAGCGGGAACAGGCCGAGCAATGCGAAGGAGAACAGCAGCGCCGGTGACAGGATGCCGGCCAGGCTATCCAGTTGCGCCAGCTGGGTACCGGCGTTGACGTACACCAGGGTACCGGCCAGCATGCCGACCTGGCTGACCCAGTAAAAAGTGGTCGCCCGAATCGGCGTCAGCCCCATCAGCAGGTTGATCAGGAAGAACGGAAACACCGGCACCAGCCGCAGCGTGAACAGATAGAACGCACCATCCCGCGCCGCGCCCTCGTTGATCGCCTTCAGCCGGCTGCCAAAGCGGGACTGGACGCTGTCGCGCAACAGGTAGCGGGCGACCAGGAACGCCAGCAATGCACCCAGGCTGGAGGCGAAGGAGACCAGCAGCGTCCCCCAGAGCAGGCCGAACAGTGCGCCGGCCGCCAGGGTCATCACCGCCGCGCCCGGCAACGACAGCGCCGTCACCGCGACATAGAAGAGGAAAAACAGCCCGCCCATCAACAGGGGCTCTTCGGCCCGCCAGGCTTCGAACTGCCCCAGGCCCGACTTGACCCCCTCCAGGGTCAGCAAGCGGTCCAGGTCGAACAGGAAAAAGGCCCCCACCATCAGTACGATCGCCAGGATAATCAGTCCTTTCTTCATCATCAGATCTCCCTATAGGGCTCCGCCGCAGCTACTGCCCTGCCCCGCGGTGCAGCCATAACAGTGGTCCGCTACGCAGATCGCTTTACCGGCCATATCCTCATTCAGCAGATCGCGCAGGTGCCGGGTTTTGCCGGCCACTGCCAGACCCAGCTGCTGGTTGAAGTCACAGTCATACAGCTTACCCTGCCAGTCCACGCTGATCAGCGAGCGGCACATGACGCCATCGAGATTCGCAGCCGTGTAGTTGTCCTTCAGCAGCTGCATATACGGTTCGAACTGCCCTTTCGAGATCAGCATCGAGCCGAACCGCTTGATCGGCATGTTCGCCAGCGCATAGAGCTCATTGAACCGGATGCCAAAATGCTGCTTCAGCTCGCGCTTGTAGTCGGCCTGCAGCGCCTGCTGGGATGGCGGTAGCGAGGGCCCCTGAGGGTTATAGACCAGATTGAGTTTCAGGCCGGAGGCTTCATCGCCATAGCCCAAGGCGTTCAGTTTCTGCAGACCGGTAATACTCTTGTCGAACACCCCCTTGCCCCGCTGTTTATCAACATTTTCCAACGAATAGCAGGGCAAGGAGGCGACCACCTCGACGCCCTGCTCGGCAAGAAACTCGGCCAGCCCAGCCTGCTCCGGCTCGAACAGGATGGTCAGGTTGCAGCGGTCGATCACCCGCACGCCCAGCGCGCGCGCCTGGCGCACCAGATCACGAAAACCCTGATGCATCTCTGGCGCACCGCCGGTGAGGTCCAGCGTGCCAATGGCACGCTTTTGCAACACCTCGGGAATCAACGCCAAGGTCTCCGGCGCCATCATCTCGCTGCGATGGGGCCCGGCATTCACATGGCAATGAACACAGCTCTGGTTACAGCGATACCCTAGATTAACCTGCAGCGTCTCGGTCCTCTGACGTTTGATTCGGGGAAAGTCGGTGACCTCGAGCAACGGTAGGGTGGCCAGCATGGTTTACTCCTGTTTGCGAAATTTGTGCACGCCTTCCGGCAGGCTTTATTCAGTAGTCGTCACAGACCGCGGATTCTTACAGTCTGTTGCACAGTAACGCAGATAGACCATTCCACCCACCGCAGATTCAACCTGTCTTCTAACTGCTGCCGGTTCAATGTCCATATCCGTGCACTGCCATCAACTTGAACACTTGCTCAATCCAAGCTAGATTAACCCCATATTGAGCACTTGCTCAAGCCAGTCATCCAAACCCCCAGCAATCAGGAAACACCCCATGAGCCACTTCGAAATCCATGACCTCGACTCCGCCCCCGCGGAGAGTAAACTCCTACTGGAGCGCTCGATTCAGAATTTCGGCAGCATCCCCAACCTGCATGGGGTGATGGCCGAGTCTCCCGTCGTACTGGAGGCCTACCAGCAACTGCATACCCTGTTTCAGAACAGCTCGTTCGACGCGGAAGAGCTCACGGTGATCTGGCAGACCATCAACGTCGAACACAACTGCCACTACTGCGTGCCGGCCCATGCCGCCATTGCGCAGATGATGAAAGTCGACGACCAGCTGACCGAAGCACTGCGCGAACGTCAGCCGATGCCCAAGGAAAAACTGCAGGTGCTGCACGACACCACCCTCGCTCTGGTGCGCGAACGTGGCATCTTGAGTGCCGAGCAGCTCGACCGGTTCTACAATGCGGGTTACAACCAGAAGCAACTGCTGGAGATCGTACTGGGCATCGCGCAGAAGGTTATGAGCAATTACATCAACCACCTGGCAGACACGCCGCTGGATGAGCGATTCGCCGGTTTCGCCTAAGCGACAACGGCCGGTAACCGCCCTCCGGCAGGCGGGCGGCTACCAGCCCATAGCCAAGAGGCCTGTTCGCAGCTACCCAAGCGGTTCACCGGCGGCTTTGGTTGCGGGAACAGGACCGGGATATACTTGGCGGATCAAAATATTTCGGGGGCCGGCATGGTCAATATTGCAAAATTTGATCGCCAGGAGGTGGTCAGCCGCGCCATGCGGCTGTTCTGGCAGAAAGGTTTCAAGGGCACCTCCACCCGCGACCTGCAGCAGGTGATCAATATGCACCCCGGCAGCATCTATGCCGCCTTCGGTAGCAAAGCCGGCTTGTATCGCGAGGCACTCGATTACTACGCCGGTGAGATGGCAGCGCGGCTGCAATCGCTGATTCAACAACATGGCTCGGTACTGGAGGGGTTCCAAGCCTTTTTCCGGCAGGCGCTGCTCGACCAACAGCACAGTCCGCCGAGCAATATGTGCATGCTGGTCAAGACTGCGGTAGAGCTACAGGGCAAGGAAGTGGCGCTCTGCGAACAGGCGAAGCTTCGCCTGGCGGAAACCGAGCAGCTTTTTACCCGCTTACTCGATCAAGCGCGGGCTAACGGGGAGCTACCAGCAGAGACCTCCACGACCGAGCTGGCTCGCTATCTGCAAATACAGATGATGGGACTGCGCAGCTACAAGGCCTGCAGTGCCGAGACCCAGACCATTGAAGCCATGATAGAACGTTTGTTTTGACCCTGTAAATAATTCTGTGTAACTGCCAAGGTTAAATATAGTCCGCCAAGCGGTCTTCAAATTCGATCATAAAGCGGTTCAGGGCAGCCTTCCAGTTCCTGATGGGCATTGTCCATTTTTT
>NZ_JAILYN010000052.1 GCF_019795155.1 Marinobacterium arenosum
AACGCGAGAGATGGCATCCACTGCCTGACTGAAATGCATAAAAAAATCCGGAACCCTTAACATGGATTCCGGATTTTCTCTTGCCTGATCAGCAAGTTAAAGAGCTTAACTGATCGGCATTACACCTTCGGGTGCGTTTTTTGTTTCTGCTCTTGCCATAGCCGCCGCCGGCAGCCCCCGCCTGCTTTAACAATCTCACCCGACGCGCGCGGGAGCCACTGCCTCGGTCATTTAGACGCGACCAGTGCCATATCTGACGAACAGTAAATCTAAGATTTCAAGACAACGTAATAGTGATTAGCAAGATCAAAACTTATTTTTGATTAAAGCTACTCAGGTTACGAGCAAGCCCCATCCATCCCTGCACTATCGCTGATTCCATGAATTAAGGCAGCTACGGGTAAAATCTGGCCAGAAAGGGCACGGGACACGCCGGAACGGAAGATCCGCCCCGGAGCCGGCAGGCGAAGAACGGCCCGAACCACCATCGCCCGGGCAGCACAACCAAAGGTCTGGCTGAGGTCTTGCAGGTCGTACACGCTGGCTATCAGCCCGCCCCTCCCCGGCGGGCATCCCTGCTTTTGGCAGCCATCGCAAAACCACGGCCATGCCGACCGGCCTTCAGCTTGCGTCACAGGCCGGCGAAGGCCGCAGATGGCATATCAGGATGGCGGATCAAGTCATCTGGCTGGCCGTATCAGCAGCCATAGCCGCTGATACGACAGAACGGCCCATGACTGTAGGTGAGATCCACCGGAAACCGGCCAGCCGCATCAAGAGGCTTTGCGTCGCGCCCCTGCAGCGGGACGCCTACTCCGCCGCGTACCGCCTTTGCTGCCTTTCCCTGCCCCCTTGCGTGCTTTGCGCACTGGCGCTTTGACGCCCTGCAGCGCTTCGGGAACCTGCACCTTGGCCTGGGCGATCAATTGGTTCAGGCTGTCGGTCAGCGGTTGCATAAAGCCCTGGTAGCCCAGCTGGCGCTGACTGATACTTTCCAGCTGAGTCTCCCAGCGGGCGGTCATATCGGGCTGACAGGCCTGCTCCGGCAGGCTGTCGATCAGCGCCCGGCCGGCCTCGGTGGACAGGATGCTCTTGCCCTGGCGGATCAGAAAACTGCGCTTGAACAGCAGTTCGATAATGCCGGCCCGGGTCGCCTCGGTACCCAGACCGTCGGTCTCCTTGAGAATCTTGCGCAGCTCGGTGTCCTTGACGAAACGGGCGATGCCGGTCATCGCGGCCAGCAGGCTGGCATCGGTGAAATGTTTCGGCGGCTGGGTCACTTTTTCCAATAACTCGCCCCTGAGGCAGTGCAGCCGGTCCCCCTCCTTCAAGTCCGGCAACAGCTGCTCGGGCGAATCCCCATCCGATGGCTCTTTTTCTTGAGACTTATCCTGCGCTTTGCCGGCCGACGAGCCAAACAACTGCTTCCAGCCGGCCTCAAGGGTCTGGCGCGCCTTGGCGACGAACAGGCCGCCGGCGATCTCAACATCGATACGGCTGTCCCGGTAGCGCCAGGCCGGATAGAACTGGGCCAGGTATTGCCGGGCGATCAGTTCGTAGACTTTCAACTCGGTGGCCGACAAGCGACCGGGATCGAGCTGCTTCTCGGTCGGGATGATGGCGTGGTGGGCATCAACTTTCTTGTTGTTCCAGGCCTTGCTGCGCAGGCTCAGGTCGGCACCGGCCAGCGCCGACTGCAAAGACTCGCAAACCCGGCCGATTGCGGCCGTGACTTTGCCGGCCTGGGCAAAGTGCTCATTCGGCAGATAGCGGCAGTCGGAACGCGGGTAGGTGATCAACTTATGCTTCTCGTACAGCCCCTGGCAGGTATCCAGCACCTGTTTGGCACTGAGGCCGAACCTCTTGGCGGCATCGATCTGCAGCGCCGAAAGGTTATACGGCAGCGGCGCCGCCTGCTGCTTGGGTTTATGGCTGACCGCCGTCACCGTGCCGGGCTGATCGCCGATCCGCCGCACCACGTTCTCCGCCAGCGCCTTGGACAGCACCCGTCCATCTTCATCCTGGTAGGGCCGGCAGGCTTCGCTGGGCTGCCACTTGGCGCGGAACTGCTCGCCGGCTGCGGTCTGCAATACCGCCAATACCTCGTAGAACGGCTTCGGCTCGAACGCCTCGATCTCTCGGTCGCGCCGTACCACCAACCCCAGCACCGGCGTCTGCACCCGGCCGACCGACAGCACGCCGTTGTAGCCGGCCTTGCGGCCCTGAATGGTGTAGGCGCGGGTCATGTTGATACCGTACAGCCAGTCGGCACGAGAGCGGGCCAATGCCGAGGTGGCCAGCGGGATGAAATCGCGGTTATCGCGCAACTGGTTCAATGCCCGGCGCACCGCCGCCGGGTTCAGGTCACTGATCAGGCAGCGCTGAACGCCCTCGCGCTTGGCGCCCTTGACGCCGAGATAGTCGATCACCTCGTCGACCAGCAGCTGCCCCTCGCGATCGGGGTCGCCGGCATGGACCAGCTGATCCGCCTCCTTGACCAGCTTGCGCAGCACCGACAGCTGTTTGCGGGTTTTCGGCTTGGCTTCCAGCTGCCACTGTTCCGGCACGATCGGCAGGTGCTCCAGCTGCCACTGTTTGTAGCGCGGGTCGTAGGCATCCGGCTCGGCCTGCTCCAGCAGATGGCCGATGCACCAGCTGACCACCGTACCATCACCGGCACGGATAAAGCCCTCGCCCTGCTGATGGGGTTTTGGCAGCACCGCGGCGATAGCGCGGCCCAGGCTGGGTTTTTCGGCGATATAGAGAACCATGGCAAACAACTGTATAAATAGACAGTTCTATTTCACCAGAGTCGGCGGCCCATGTGAAGCGGTACAGGGGGATTCTTGTCGCAGTCGGTCAGTTTGAGGATATGTAAAAAAGACCGTTAACGGCGCGGCAGCAGCTTCGGTTTCAGCAACGGTTCGGAGGGGCGACTCCAGATATAGCAGAGCGCGATAATAACGGTCAGCACCACCAGCACTTTCAGTTCCAGCGCGAAGCTGCGGAACAGCAGCGGATAGCCGACCATCAGCAGCATCATGGTGGTCGACAGGCACTTCACCTTTAACGGGATCACGCCGTAGGCTTCCCAGTCGCGGATCAGCGGGCCGAACCAGCGGTGGGCCAGCAATCTGCGATGCAAACGCTGCGAGCTACGGGCGAAACACCAGGCCGCCACCAGCACGAACGGTGTGGTCGGTAGCAGCGGCAGCAATACGCCGATCAAGCCGAGCAGCAATGCTGCAAAACCACCACTGATATAAAGCACTCGTTTCATCGGATCGCCCTTTTCAGAGTCCGCCGGCCAACTAACCCTGCTGCCAGTATAGAGCCAATGTCAGCCGCCTTAAATCACCTTAGCAGGTGTAGCGACCGCTACCAACGCCACAAGGCATCCAGGCAAAACAAGAGGTCAACACTGGCGAGCGCCGGGCGAAGCCGCGATAATCGGCTGCTCTCGCATCAACACAGCCACAGGAACCCGATTCATGACCCTGCAGGATTTTCTAAGCCGTATTGGCCAGGACGACAGCCTGGACTTCGAACAGACCATGGCGCTAATCGCCGAACACTACGACTACCAGCCGACCGGCTTCCAGAACGGCGAGCTTCGTAACGAGGCCGGCCAGAACGAAGGCAGCTGCAAGATCTTCGCCTTCGCCCAACTGAACGACCTGGATGAAACTCGCACCCTGGCCTGTTTCGGCCGCTTCTACCGGGATGTGCTGGCCACTCCGGAGGGCAACGACCACGGCAATATCCGCAACTTCATGCGTCATGGCTGGAGCGGCATCCAGTTCGACGGCACGGCACTGGTCGCCAAGAGTTAAGCCTCGGGTCCCCAGCAGGGACCGCCGGGCGGCTGCAGCTCGGTAGAATTTCTGTCTTGTCCCGATCCTGCCGAGTCGCGGTCAACTCACAACTTCCAACTGGCGACTGCAAAAAAAAACCGGAGCCTACAGGGCTCCGGTTTTTTTGTAGCGGCAAGCAGGCTTACGCCAGTCGGTCGTCGGCAACCTTGTAGCTCGGGTCTTCGATCAGGTTGACCTCCACCAAGCTGCCGGCCTTCTCCAGCAGCGAGCGACACTCGCCGCTCAGGTGGCGGAAGTGCAGCGTCTTGCCTGCTTTTTGGTAACGATCAGCCAAGGCATCGATCGCTTCCAGTCCAGAATGATCCATCACTCGGCTGCTGGCGAAGTCGACAATCACTTCATTCGGGTCGTTACGCGGATCGAACCGGTCACGGAACGCCTGGATCGAACCGAAGAACAACGGGCCGTGCGGCAGGTAGATCTTGATACCGTTGTCCTCACGCACTTCGAAGTGCATATGCTTGGCGTGCTTCCAGGCGAATACCAGCGCGGACATGATCACGCCCACTACCACGGCGATGGCCAGGTCCTGCCACACGGTGACCGCGGTCACGGCGATAACGACCAGCAGGTCGGACTTGGGCACCTTGCCGATCAGACGGAAGCTGGCCCATTCGAAGGTACCGATCACCACGATGAACATCACCCCGACCAGCGCCGCCACCGGAATCATCTCGATCAGGCTGGAGCCGAACAGGATAAAGGTCAGCAGGAACAGCGCGGCGGAGATACCCGAGGCGCGGCCCAAACCGCCGGAGTTGATGTTGATCATGCTCTGGCCGATCATCGCGCAGCCGCCCATGCCGCCGAAGAAGCCGGTCACCACGTTGGCAACGCCCTGGCCCACGCACTCCTTGTTGCCGCGGCCACGGGTTTCGGTGATCTCGTCAATCAGGGTCAGCGTCAGCAGCGATTCGATCAGGCCGATCGCGGCCAGAATCAGCGCATAGGGTACGATGACTCGCAGGGTTTCCATATTGATCTCGACCATCGGGATATGGAACTGCGGCAGACCGCCGGCGATGGTCGCCATCGGATCGCCGGTCATATCACGCAGCACGTCCTGCACGGTACGCGCATCCAGGTCCAGTCCGATCACGATGGCCGTTACGGTCAGGATCGCCGCCAGGGACGATGGAATCGCCTTGGTGATCTTCGGCAGGAAATGGATGATCGCCATGGTCAACGCGATCAGCCCCAGCATCAGGAACATGTCGTTGCCCTGCAGCCACTGCAGCTGGCCGTTCTCGCCGGTGAACTGGAACTGCTTGAACTGCGCCATGAAGATAACGATCGCCAGACCGTTGACGAAGCCCAACATCACCGGATGCGGCACCATGCGGATGAACTTGCCGAGCCGGAACACACCGGCCAGGATCTGGAAGATCCCCATCAGCACCACGGTGGCGAACAGGTACTCGACGCCATGCTGGGCCACCAACGACACCATCACCACCGCCAGCGCACCGGTTGCGCCGGAGATCATCCCCGGACGGCCACCGATGGCGGAAGTAATCAGGCCAACCATGAAAGCAGCGTACAAACCGACCAGCGGTTCAACGCCTGCCACAAATGCGAAAGCCACCGCTTCCGGAACCAGCGCCAGGGCGACGGTGAGACCTGACAGCAGATCCGCTTTCATGCTTTGTGTACGGGAAACTAACAGTTGAAACATCCAACCCCTCAATGAACGACGTGGGCCGAATTCGATCGCCCCGGATTCTTGATCCAGATCAATGGAATTCACCCCTGCTTAAAAAACGCGCAAGTATACCAGAAGCGGGTGAAAGAGTTCGAAGGGAATTGGTAGTTTCCCAGCGGACAGCGGACAGCGGACAGCGGACAGCGGACAGCGGACAGCGGACAGCGGACAGCGGACAGCGGACAGCGGACAGCGGTTTATCGGTTGGCACCGCCCCTCTGTCAACTCAAAACTGTTAACTATCAAACTGTTTACTTACAACTCACCTGCCAACCGCTCGGCACCAGCGTTGGCGCAGTTGGTCCAGGTTGTGGGCAGCCAGGTCTTTGGCCAGTACGCGCAGGTCATCGGAGACCTGTGCCGGGAATTGCGGCTGCAGTTGCAGCAGATTACGAAATGCCGGCGGCAGGTGGTGACCGTGGCGCACCATGCCGCCGTCGGGGTCGGGCACCAGGTACAACAAGCGGCCGATGCCGCTGAGCAACACCCGGCCGAGGCACATCGGACAGGGTTCCAGTGAGACTATCAGGGTCAGCGACTGGCGTTGCAACGGTTCGGGGTAGTCGGCTTCGAAACGGTCCAGCAGTTCCATCTCGGCATGGCGCGAACTGTGAAAACCCTCGCTGAACACTCGGTTATAGCCTTCGCAGATCGGTTCGCCCCGCTCGTCCAGCAACAGCGCACCGATACCGTAGCTACCTTCTCGCAGGGCCTGTAGGGCCAGCTCACAGCAGTGTTTACCAGCCCGTTCGTGAGGATACTGCCGGTCGACCGGATGGATATTAAGGCGTGCCTGCAAGCTGTCCAATGACATCTGGATCACTCCTGTTCAAGCGGACCGCCCGTCACTCCTCGCCCTGACCACGGGCGCGGTACTGCTTCGGGGTCAGCCCGAAACGCTCCTTGAAAGCGGTAATGAAGTTGGCGCTGCTGCGGTAGCCGATCCGCTCGGCTATCGATTGCAGCGGCATCTCGGTGTCTTCCAGCCACTCGCAGGCGTACTGCAAGCGGCGTTCACGCAGGAAGCTGAACACCGTCATCCCCAGCCGCTCCTTGAACAGCCGGTTCAGAGTCTGCTCGTTGGTACCGATCTGGTGGGCCAGGTCGGCCAGTGCCGGTGGCGCTGCTACCGACTGCTCCAGAATATCGACCGCCGCCGAGATCAGCTCCTGTTCCCTATCGCCCCCTTCCAGCCCCGGCGGCTCGCCCGCCGGGACAGCCAGCCGAATGCGGCGCGACATCTCCAGGTGCAGGCCGATCCGGGCATAAAGCTCTTCGGCGAAATAGGGCTTGGTCACATAGTCGACCGCGCCGACCTCGAACCCCCGTACCCGCTCTTCGGCACGGTCCGCCGCCGACAGGAAGATCACCGGTATATGACGACAGCCGGGATCCCGCTTCAGCTCGCTGCAGACCTGGTAGCCGTCCATACCGGGCATCCGCACATCCAACAGGATCAACTCCGGCTGCAACAGCCGCGCCTGGGCCAGGGCCAGTTGGCCATCCTGGCACGCCAGAACTTCCAACGGGCGCCGGATCAACAGCCCCTGCAACAGCTTCAGCTGCTGCGGCTCATCATCCACAATCAGTATTCGAGCCAATCCGCTCTCCATAACCTTTCCTCAGTGCATCCGTTGCTACCGATGCCAATCAGATAACAATGCCGGTCAGAGCACCGTAAAGCCAGCGTAAAAATTACCTATCTTTGCGCGCCATTTCACCTGCTTCGACGGTATATTCATTCAATAAAGGCAATGCTGTCAGGTGACAGGGCCAGCCATCGGCTGCCGTAATCGCCGATGCCTAGAACAGACTCAGCTGCTCGCCCTGCACCGGCCGCTGGTCGGACAGCCGATAGCCCAACCCCAGCAAGCGCACCGGCTTTTCGCCCCGCCCCCAGGCTTCGGCCAGCAGCCGTTCAAAATGTTCCGGCTGTACTTCGCCGACAGCCTGCTCCGCGGTGGTCTGGCTGAAGTCGTGGAACTTGATCTTGACCACCGCACCGCTGATCGAGTGCCTGTCACGCAGTTTCTGGAACCGCGCCGCCAACTGCTGGCGCAGCATCGGCAACTGGGCGCGGCAACTGGCCAGATCGGGCAGATCCTGCGGGTAGGTATGCTCCACACTGACCGACTTGCGTTCGCGGGAGGTGCGGACCGGCCGATCGTCCCGGCCCCGGCAGACCTCATACAGGCGGGTGCCGAAGCGACCGAACTGGTCGACCAGTTGGGCCAGCGTCTGGCGCTGCAGGTCAGCACAGCTCTCGATACCGAGTCGCTGCAGCCGGGCGGCGGTTTTCTCACCCACCCCATGAATCCGCTTGACCGGCAGTTCGGCAACGAAGGCATCGACCCGCTCTGGCGGAATGACGCAGAGCCCGTCCGGTTTGTTCCAGTCGCTGGCCACCTTGGCCAGGAACTTGTTCGGCGCCACCCCGGCCGACACGGTGATACCGGTCTCGGCCACCACCCGGGCACGGATCTGTTCGGCGATACGGGTCGCGCTGCCCTGACAGAGCTGGCAGTCAGACACATCGAGATAGGCTTCGTCCAATGACAGCGGCTCGATCAGCTCGGTGTACTCGTGGTAGATCGCCATGATCTGCTGCGAAACCCGGCGATACTTCTCCATCTCGCCGGGGATCACCGTCAGCTGTGGGCAGAGCCGCAGCGCCTTGGCGGTCGACTGGGCCGAACGAACCCCAAAGGCACGGGCCGGGTAGTTGCAGGTGGCGATCACGCCGCGCCGCTCGGCACTGCCGCCGATCGCCAACGGAATATCCCGCAGGGCCGGATTGTCCCGCATCTCCACCGCCGCAAAAAAGCAGTCGCAATCCAGATGAATAATCTTCCGCGCCACCGTACCTGCCCAAACCACTGTTTATATATACAGATTCTAACGCCGATCGTACGGACTGCAACGGTTTGGCCAATCTCGCGATCAAATCGCCAACCGGCGAACCAATCGGGGCTATGCTGATCTAACAAGCACGTTCATCAGGGAAATTCCGAGGGGGAACGACCGATGGTCTGGCCAAAAGACGAACTGGGACATACCGACCGCCGCATTCACCGCGACCGGCGCCGCAACGGCGAACGCCGCGAAGAGACCCGCTTCGAACCGGACAAGCCGGAACGGCGCCTGAGCCGCGGCCGGCGCAGCGAAGACCGCGATCCCTGGGTGGAAAAAGGCCGCCAGCAGCAGCTGTAGCCACCGGTCAGATATGACCGGGATTTGATAGGCGCCCCTTGGGCAACATCCGCAGATAGTGCCCAGCCCTGTCGCGGTCGGTACCCAAAGGGCTTGCCAACCTTATCGCGGTCAGAGCCCGCTGCCACAGGGCTCCGTGCTTCGTAGCAGCCGCTCTGCGAATGACACCGCCGAACCTCGCCAATCTGGTCGCGGTCGGCTCCCGCCGTCAGGGGGCGCCAGACGCGCCCTCGGCCCCAGCCAGCGTCATCCGCCGGTCGCTGACCAGCAACTGCTCCATCTGCTCAGCGGGTAACGGTTTGCTGAACAGGTAGCCCTGCATCATCGAACACTGTGCATCGCGCAGGAAACGGGCCTGTTCGATCGTTTCCACCCCCTCGGCGATGATCTCCAGCCCCAGCCCCTGGGCCATGGCGATCACCGACAGCACCAACGCCCGGTCGTCCGGGTCGCTGAGCAGGTCGCAGACGAACGAGCGATCGATCTTCAGGGTATTGAACGGATATTTGCGCAGATAGCTGATCGACGAGTAGCCGGTGCCGAAATCATCGATCGAGAACGCCACCCCGGCGTCGTTGAGCAGGCTGATCTGCTCATCCACCTCCGGCCAGTGGTGCATCAGCAACCGCTCGGTCACCTCCAACTCCACCGCCGTCCCCGGCACCCCGTACCTGTCCAAACGGTCCAGCAGGAACGCCGCCAGCCGGCCGCGCTGAAACTGCTTGGGTGATACGTTGATGGCACAGCGGAAGCCGGCCGGCAACAGCTCGCGCCAGCGGGCATACTGCTGCAACACCCGGTCGATCACCCACTCACCCAGCTCGCTGATCAGGCCGAGATCCTCCGCCAGCGAAATAAAGCGGTCTGGCGGCACCATCCCCAGGCTCGGGCTATGCCAACGCAGCAAGGCTTCGCAACCGACCACCCGGCCGCTGTCCAGCGCCACCACCGGCTGGTAGTGCAGGCTGAGTTCGTTGAACTCCAGCGCCCGCTGCAGATGGCTTTCGATCAGCAGCCGCTGGCGCGCCTGCTCGTTCATCTGGCGGGTAAAGAAGTGGCAGCAGTTGCGACCGCGCTCCTTGGCGGTATACATCGCCGCATCGGCGTTACTGAGCAGGCTCTCGGCGTTGTCACCATCCTGCGGGTAGACCGCCACGCCGATCGAGGCGGTGATCATCAATTCATGGTCGCCGACATAGACCGGCTTGCTGAAGGCCCGCAACAGCCGCTCGGCGACCGCCTCGACCTTCTCCAGCGACGGCATCCGGTCGAGGATAATGACAAACTCGTCGCCGCCGAACCGGGCCACGGTGTCGGTTTCCAGCACCGCGCCCTTCAGCAGTTGGGCGGCCCGCACCAATAGCTGGTCGCCGGCACTGTGGCCGAAGCTGTCGTTGACCCGCTTGAACTGGTCCAGGTCGACGAACATCACCGCCGCATGACGCTGCTTGAGACGCGACGCGGCGATCACCTGCTCCAACCGGTCCAGCGCCAGAATCCGGTTGGGCAGATCGGTGACCGGGTCGTAGTTGGCCTGGTAGGCCAGCTGCGCCTCCTGCGACTTGAGCCGCGAGATATCCTCGTTGATAGAGACATAGTGGGTAACCTGGCCGTCGGCGCCCTTGATCGGCGCGACGCTGGCCAGCTCCCAGAACAGGCTGCCGTCGCGGCGCCGGTTCAGCATCTCGCCCCGCCAGGGCCGGCCCTGGCTCAGCGCCTGGCGCATCTCCCGGTAGACGCGCCGCTCGGAGCCGTACTTGAGCATCGTCGGCGTCTGGCCGCAGACCTCGTCGAGCCGGTAGCCGGTGGTCTGTTCGAAGGCCGGGTTGACGTATTCGATCCGCCCCTGCCGGTCGGTGATCAGCACCGATGCCGGGCTCTGTTCCACCGCCGTCGACAGCTGACGCAGCCGGGTGTCCGTCGCCATCTGCTCGGTCACATCGGTCAGGAAACCGATAAAACCCTGCACCTGGCCGTCCTCATCCAGGATATAGTTCAGGGTAATATCCAATTCGCGGTAGCCCCCCTGGCGGGTCCGTGCCCGGCGCCGGTAGGATTCGACGTGGGGCTTCTCGTCCAGCAGCCGCCGGAACAGCTGCTCGACCTCCGGCCACTGGTCCGCCGGCACCACATCGCGCACGCTGCGACCGTACAGCTCCCCTTCGCCGTAGCCGTACAGCTGTTCGGCAACGCTGTTGACGTAGACGAAGCGCAGCTCCTTGTCGACCTGGGTGATGCCGTAGGGGCAGGCGGCGATCAGCCGGTGCTGGCGGTGTTCCGACTCGTACACCAGCCGCTGGCTACGGGTCAGTTCGGTAATATCGTGGCTGACGCCGAAGATCCGGCGCAGCTGACCGTCGCCGTCGTACCTCGGCTCGGCCTGGGAGCGCACCCAACGGGTCTGGCCATCGGGCAGCAGGATGCGGTGGGTGAAGGTATAGGGATCGCCGCCCTGTTCGCCGATCTCGATCGCCCGGCGGACATAGTCGCGATCTTCCGGGTGAATCCGGCTGATGGTCTCGCTGCGCGGCACCTCACCATCGACCGGCCGCAGCTGGTAGAGGCAGGCCATCTGCTCGGACACCCGCACCATCTGACGCTCGATATCGACCACCCAGCTGCCCAGCCGGGCCAGCCGTTCGGCGACGTTCAGTCCCAGTTCGCTGGCCGCCAGCCGGTCTTCGGCAATCTGCCGCTCCAGCTCGACCGCCACCCGCTGGGCGATAAATTTCAGCAGCACCTGATGACCGTCGGACATCTGCATCGGACGACGCGACAACAGCACGATCACTCCCAACGGGCCATCCCTACTGTCAGCCAGCGGAAAACCGAGATAGCTCTCCACCTGCAGCCGCTGCAGGTCGATATCCCCAGGGAATTGCCGCCGCACATCGCTGGCAAAAAAACAGGGTTGCTTGCCCAGCACCTGTTCACAGGGGGTGCCGGCCAGGCTGTAGCGGAACGGTGGATGGTGGGCGCCGTCGAGCCAGAACGAGCGGGTCAGCATATGGCCGGGATAGTTGCTGTCGACCTCCGCCACCAGCGCGGCATCCAGCTGCAGGCTCTCGCACAGGGATTCGGTCAGCCGGTCCAGGAAGTCCGCCCCTTGCGCCTGGGATACGCTGGCGACGATCGGCTCGAGGGCCTGTTCGACGCAGTGCTGATCGGTGTGGTCGTTGAACACCAGCCACTGCAGGCTGCCACCCTCGATCAGCGGCAGCTCCGAGCGCAGCAGTTCGCAGTGGCGCAGCTGACCGCTGCCACCGCGCAGGGTCAGCTCGGCACGCTGCGGCCCCTCGGCGGCCAATACCCCCTCGGCCAGCCCCAGCTGCGCCTCCCAGTGCGCCAGCCGATCGTCCGCCAGCCACTGCCAACCGATCAGCCGGTGCCAGCCGGCACTGGCCTGTAGCACCCGGTCCTGCTGTAGCAGCAGCATCGGCACCGGCGCCAGCGCAACCATCGCCCGTGCGCTGTCCAGCTGTACGGCATCCATGCGGCTATATGCAGTCAAAATCGGCCTCTACTCCCTGAGTTAGCGAAAAAGTAATAAATAAAGCTGACAACCGAGCTTAAAAAAATCAGCCGGCTTGGTCATCACTAGATATGATTACCTCATGCATCTCCAGCTGCCCCGGCTGGCTGAACGCCTCCTTCGGCAGCGGGTTGGCATGGGCGCGGCGGAAATCTTCGCTACCGACCCAGTTATCGAATGCCGCCCGGTCCTGCCAGCGGGTCTGCACCACATAGGGCGCGCCCTCCTTGGCCGGCTGCATCACGCACATCTCGACAAAGCCCGGCTGCTGGTCGATCTGCCCCAGCCGGGCACGGAAACGCCGCTCGAACTCTTCACAATACCCGGCGGCCACAAAAACCCGGTTCGATACCACAAACATCTGATCTGCCTCCCTACCACGCCTTACTGTCACCAACCCGTCATCTGGCGGTCAAGCGCTGGTCACAAAACGCTCATAGATTCTTAACGCATACTCTCCCTTGCCGAATACAAAATCGCAATGAACGAAATCAGCGTCGAAAAGGTCCTCGTAAACAAGTATCCGACCTTCGCCGAAAAACCGGCCCCGATCAAGAACTCCACCCTGTTTCTGCTGCGCAGGCTGATCCGCGAGAACGAGATCAACCGGTTCCTCGACGAACATCGTAATGTCGCCGGCTTCGAATTCATCGACCGGGTGCTGGATCACTTCAACTTCACCTTCAGCATGAGCAACCGCGACCGGATGAACATCCCCTCCTCCGGCCGGGTGCTGATCGTCGCCAACCACCCGTTCGGTGCGCTGGACGGCCTGGCCTTGCTGAAACTGGTCGGCGAAGTGCGCCGCGACGTCAGGATCGTCGCCAACGACGTGCTGATGCACTTCGACCAGCTCCGCTCGCTGTTCCTGCCGGTCGACAACCTGGGCAAGAGCACCCGCAAGCGCGATATCGAGCGTATCGTGCAGAGCCTGCAGAATGAAGAGGCGGTGATCGTGTTCCCGGCCGGCGAAGTCTCCCGCGCCGGCTTCACCGGCATCAAGGACGGCAAATGGAACAGCGGCTTCATCCGCTTCGCCCGCAAGGCCAACGCGCCGATCCTGCCGGTCTACCTGGGCGGCAAGAACAGCTCGCTGTTCTACGGCGTCTCCTACCTGAACCGCAACCTGTCGTCGCTGCTGCTGGCACGCGAGATGTTCAACAAGTACGCCTGCACCCTGCCGGTCAAGGTCGGCGAGCCGATCCCGTTCAGCCAGCTGGACAGCATCCCGGTGTCCAACCAGGAGAAGGCCAAGCTGCTGAAGAAGCATCTGTACCGGATCGCCAAAGACCGCAAACCGCTGTTCATCACCGAGAAGACCATCGCCCACCCGCAGGACCGCCAGGCCCTGAAGCAGGAGCTGCGCGATTCCGAGCTGCTCGGCGAGACCGGCGACGGCAAGAAGATCTACCTGTTCGATTACCGCTCCGACTCGGCGGTGATGAGCGAGGTCGGCCGACTGCGCGAAATCGCCTTCCGCACCGTCGGCGAAGGCACCGGCGAGAAGAGCGATCTGGACCGCTACGACCACTACTACCGCCACCTGATCCTGTGGGACGACGAGGAGCTGGAGATCGTCGGCGCCTACCGGCTGGCCGAGGTCCACAAGCTGATCGACAGCCCGGAGCAGGGGATCTACAGCGCCAGCCTGTTCAACTACGGCGAACAGATGCGCCCGTACTTCGAACAGGGTATCGAGCTGGGCCGCAGTTTCGTGCAGCCGAAATACTGGGGCAAGCGCAGCCTCGACTACCTCTGGTACGGCATCGGCGCCTACCTGCGCAAGCATCCGCAGATCCGCTACATGTTCGGCCCGGTCAGCCTGTCCAACACCTATCCGAAACGGGCCAAGGACCTGCTGATCTGGTTCTACCGCCACTACTTCGCCGACCGGGAGTACCTGGCCAAGTCGTTCACCCCCTACCAGATGGACCCGGCCACCACCGCCGAGCTGGCCAGGACCTTCCGCGGCGACGATTACAAGGAGGACTTCCGCACCCTGAAGGAGCAGCTGGAGTTCCTCGGCGTCAGCGTGCCGACGCTATACAAGCAGTACAGCGAGTTGTGCACCGACGGCGGCGTACGCTTCCTGGATTTCGGCGTCGATGCCGACTTCAACTACTGCGTCGACGGCCTGGTGCTGGTTGACATGGACTACGTCAAGCCGAAGAAGCGGACCCGTTACGTCGGCAGCGACCAGCCGGCCCGGCTGGAAGCTCCGGCCGAAAGTGCCTGAAACTCAGTAACGGTTAGCCAGCACGAAAACCAGATTAGTGGTTGACGCCGGGGGCCGCTTTAGAGAAGGGGCTCCGGCCGGGCAGGTTCGGCCGCGACCTTACCCGAGCAAGAATTTAACCTGACGCTCACCCACGAAATGGGCTGCATCGACCGCTCGGTCAGTCGCCGCGACCAGCGGTGGGCACCTCCATCACCTGACGCTGTCTCTATACTTGTCGTGAGAGTCCCGATTCAATCTGCCGAACCCCGCAGGCGACCGACATGAGCAAAGAGCGATCCCCCAGCGTACGTCCCACCTCCAGCCACCAGGAGATCGAGACGTTTATCGAACAGGTCAACCGGACCCCGGCGGTGATCACGCCGGGCCAGCAGGGCCGCCTGCTGTTCGCCCTCGACGCCACCCTGAGCCGGCAGCCGACCTGGGACCATGCCTGCCACCTGCAAAGCGAGATGTTCATGGCCACCCGGGATATCGGCGGCCTGCTGATCCAGCTCTGCTACTACCGCGGCTTCGGTGAATTCGAGACCACCCCCTGGCTGGCCGACAGCCAGGCCCTGCTGGAGCGGATGAACGGCGTCAGCTGCAAGGCCGGCCACACCCAGATCGAGCGGGTGCTGTACCATGCACTCAGTGAAACCCGCACGAAAAAGGTGCAGGCGGTGGTGTTTATCGGCGATTGCGTCGAGGAGGATGTCAAACGGCTCTGTGCCCTGGCCGGCGAACTGGGCATGCTGGGTACCCCGGTGTTCATGTTCCAGGAAGGCAACGAACTGGTCGCCAAGCGCACCTACAAACAGATCGCCCAGCTGTCCGGCGGCGCCTACAGCAGCTTCGATAACGCCAGCGCCAAGGTGCTGAAGGATCTGCTGGCCGCCGTGGCGGTCTACGCCAGCGGCGGCCGCCGGGCGTTGGAGGATTTCGCCCGACGCAAACAGGGCGAGGTGCTGCGGCTAACCCGGCAGCTGTCCCGCTAGGCAACTCCGCGCCCCTGCCAACTGGTCGGGAACTCCCGCTGTCGGCGTGTTACTAATAGCTGTACGCTGTCTCATCGGCCGTGGTTGTATGCGGCAGCTTTCAACCTGATTCTCAGGCTGCAAATTAAAGGAGTGAACACTTGCATCCTCTGGGCTTGATACTACTGGGCACCATCACCCTGCTGGGTATGCTCTGGCTGCGCTCACAACCGCGCAAGCAGCGTCGCGCCGCCAGCCTGAAGCTGATCATGATCCTGCTGATGCTGGGGCTGCTGTACCTGGCGATCACCGGCCGGCTGCACTGGCTCGGCGCCCTGGTGGCAGCGCTGCTGCCCTTTACCCGTCGACTGCTTCCGCTGCTGCGTTATCTGCCGCTGGTCGGTAACCTCTACCGCCAGCACCAACAGCAGAAGCAGTACCAACAGCAGGCTGGCGGCAACCGCTCCGAGATCCAGACCCGCATTCTGCAGATGACCTTGGACCACGATTCCGGCGTGATGTATGGCCTGATCACCGAGGGCCCGTTACGCGGCCGCGAGCTGGGCGAGTTGGAGGAGCAGGAGTTCCTGCAGCTGTTGCACTACTGCCGCCAGCGGGACGAGGAGTCGACACGGGTGCTGGAAGCCTACCTGGATAAGCGGTTCGGCGATCGCTGGCGGGCCGACGATCATCAAAGCCAGCAGCCGCCCAACGACCATGGCAGCAGCGAGATGACCCGCGAGGATGCCTACCAGATTCTCGGGCTCGAGCCCGGTGCCGATCATGACGCCATTGTCGCCGCCCACCGCCGGCTGATGCAGAAAGTCCACCCCGACCGGGGCGGCAGTCACTACCTGGCGGCCCGGATCAATGAAGCCAAGGACCTGCTGCTGAAATCCTGAACCTGCCAAAGCCCCCGTCAACATCTCTCATGGAGGGGGGTAGTACTCCGACGACAAGGGGCCAAGCCAACTCAGTTCGCCCCTCGATTCCCCCCGCAACTGCCAGCGCCGATTGCGGTCGGCGCTGAAGATCAGCAACCGCTGGCCGTTAGACTGCTGCAGCGTCAGCAACAGTTTGTTCTCTCCCAGGGTTTGCCAGCGCCCCCAATACCCCTCCGTAGCGGCCGACACGAGGCTAAGCTCGCCATTGGCGTGCAAAAATGCCTCGACGGGCCGGTCATCCAGCACCAGCCGATAACGCCCGACTAACGAACGGCTCAACAACCGCCCCGCCCGGGCACAACCGCTGCTGCGCTCGCCATTGAGCTGCAGTTCGGCGCGATAGCGGAAGTAGGCCCCACTGGGATCGAAGCAGCCGCCGTCGATCAGTCGCAGTGCCAGCCGGTAGGTCTGACCGGCGACGATCTCGCCCTGCCAGCGCAATTCCGCTTGGCCCATGGCGCGGGCTTCGGCCGGAAACTGCAGCACCCGCCCCTGCCGTGTAAGATGCAGCCGCAGCCGTTGCCGATCGATATCGATCAGCCAGCGGCCGTCGCCGGCCGCCGCCCGGTAGCGCAGCTGCTCCAGGTGCTGATTGCAGAGCGCCGCCGGCCCACCGGCCAGCTCAAGCCGCTCCAGCACCAATTTGTCACCCTCCGGCGGTATTATCGCGCTCAGTTCGGCATACAGGGTTGGCTGTCGGGCAATGCGGGTACCATTTATGCGATCTAACTGACCTGAACGGTCATCGACGATATAGCTTGTCTGCGAGTAACAGGGCGTGAAACGGTAATACCCCTGCTCAGGTACCAGCAACCCTCGGTACAGCTGGCCCTCCGGCAGCGGTGTCTTCTGTTGAGCGATCTGGCAACCGCTCAGCAACCAGCAGATCGTCACAAGGAAGTATTTACAAAAACGGTCAGTCACGTTCGGCGAGTTCTCGTTCCAAAGTATCATCTAATCGTAGTTGCACTTGGTTGTCCCTTCTATAAGGGATACTCAATAATTGGCCGTAATCAAGGAGGTATACAATATGGCACGTCCCGCAGAGTTTGACCGCGACGAAGTATTGGACAAGGCGATGGAGGCATTCTGGCGCACAGGATTCAACGCCACGTCGGTCGCTGATCTGGTCAACGTCACCCGCCTGAAACCAGGCTCACTGTACAGCGCCTTCGCATCCAAGCGCGGCCTGTTTATCGAGGTTCTCGATACCTACGCCGCCCGCCGCATCGAAGGGGTCAAGCAGGTCCTCGATCGTGCGGAAGATCCGCTGATGGCTATCCGCGACATGATGCACCGCTTCGTCGCCGATCTGAGTGATGACAAGATCGGTCGTGGCTGCCTGATGGTCAACACCATGACCGAGCTGGCCACCGAAGATGACGAGATCCGCGAACGGGTCAGCAACTACCTGGATCAGGTCGAGCAGTACGTCCACCGCTCGCTGGAGCTTGCTCAGCAACAGGGCCAGCTGCGCGCCGATGCCGACACCGACACCCTGGCCAAGATGCTGATGACCACCATCTGGGGGATGCGGATCATGAGCAGCAAGCGCCCCGATCCGGCCAGCTATCACAAGGTGATCGATCACCTGTTGAATACCCTGCCGACCAGCTGACCGGCCTGCCGGTCCACACGAAAGAAGCGCCCGTCAGCGGGCGCTTCTTGGTTCTGCCGCCCACTCGCCTCTTGCCGACGCACAGGACCCACGGCAGACTGAGCGCCCATCTCTCGCTATCAACATACCCATCGAAGGAGCCCGCGATGAAACTGGTCAGCTTCCGCCATCAGGGAACAGAACAGGTCGGCGCCGTCATCGACAGCCGGGTCATCTCCAGCCAGTTGGACCCGCAACTGCCCGGCACCATGATTGAGCTGCTGGCAGCCGGTGCGCCGGCACTGCAGCGACTGGCCGAGCTGGCTATTCAACAGCCGGGATTACCACTCGACCAGGTCGAGCTGCTGGCGCCGGTTCCGCGGCCCGGCAAGTTTCTCGGCGTCGGCCTGAATTACGCCGACCATATCGCCGAAACCGGCCTGCAGCGGCCGGAATTTCCCACCATCTTCACCAAGCAGAGCAGCTGCGTGATCGGCCCGGAGCAGCCGATCCAGCGACCGCGAGTGTCGGAAAAGCTCGACTACGAGGGTGAACTGGCGCTGGTGATCGGCAAGCGTTGCCGCCATGTACCACGCGACAAGGCGGCCGGGGTGATCGCCGGCTACACCATCGTCAACGACGTATCGGTGCGCGACTGGCAGGTCAAATCGCCCACCTGGACGCTGGGTAAATCATTCGACAGCCATGGTCCGATGGGCCCCTGGATCGTCACCGCCGACGAACTCGATCCACACAACCTGGAGCTGAAAACCTGGCTTAACGACGAACTGCGCCAACACTCCAACACCCGCGAGCTGATCTTCGACTGCTATGCCCTGGTGGAAACCCTGTCCACCGTCTGCACACTGGAGCCGGGTGATGTGATCGCCACCGGCACTTGCTCCGGGGTGGGCGTCAAGATGAAACCACGCGGCTATATGAAGCCGGGCGACCGGGTCACCGTCGAGATCGAAGGGATCGGCCGGCTCAGCAACCCGGTGATTATGGAACCCGAGGACAACAGCCGGTACTGAGCGTTTTTTTATAATGCGTAGCTGGCAGGCTCGCGGCTTGCCAGCCCCTTAAAGGAGAGGGTTTATCCGTGACCAGCGGCGGTTCTGTCGAAGTACGTGACCGGACAATCACAGTACCCAAGGGGCATACCAGGCGGGCTTCTACGGCGAAGCCCGAGTGCAGGAGAGGCTCCAGCCGGGTAGGTTCAGCCGTGACCTGCAGTGGTTTTTCGGAGTCCGAGGCCTATCGCCTTAAGCTTGGAGCTTGGAGCTTGGAGCTTGGAGCTGGTAGCTTAAAACTTCAACAACAGGTTCGAAACTTGCCCGCTAACGCGCAAGCCCCTGATTTATCAACAGATCGCTGTCGCCATTCTGCGTCAGTGAAATGCCCCCGGCACATTGCAATCATCGCCATCGGAACGGTTGAACCGCCGTTCAGCCAAGGCTCAGCTTCTGCAGCTGATTATTGTTTAACCACCCCGCTTTCACTCTATGTCGCCAATTAGAGACATTTCAACTAGTTGATTTTAAAGAAAAAAACCAAAACCCCTCGAAACCTGTCGCCGATCACCGACAGATCTCGCAAGCTCTTTCAGCTTCCAGCCTTACCAGTGGCTGCCTCAACTCCGAATACAAACCTAACTATTTGTTTTTATTAGATAAAAAAAACATGGCACAGGGAGTGCTATAGAAATTGGCAGTTAATTTCGCTGAATGATGTCAAGGAGAACACACCATGAAAGCAAGCCCGATTCTGCTGGTCGCCCTGATCGCCGCTGCTGCCAATGCGCAACAAAAACCTGTCGGCGAAGCCAGCCAGTCGGAACAGCCGGTACCAGCCACTGCGCCGGCACCGCAGGCCGGACAGCAGCAAAACAGGGCGCTGCAGCCGCTGATCATCGGCCGGGCCAAGCTCAGCCAGCTGGCCAATGAAACACTGGACCTGTTCAAGGTTCTGGACAGCAATGGCGACGACCTGCTGAGCCTTGACGAAGTCACCGACCGGCCTGCACTAAGCAAGTATTTCAGCCGTTTGGACAGCGATGGCGACGGTTACCTGAACCGTAGCGAGTTCGCCCAGCTACAGGTCAACAGCGGCCAGGCGCGACGGGTTGTCACCCTGTCACAACCGCGCAGCGCTTGACCCGGCGCGGCCCGCCCAGCCGCCGCCCACCCGATTACCTTTCCCCTTGGCTGTATCCACACGGGTACAGCCACTTTTTTATTTTCGGGGTACTTTAGTTTGCGGCGGGCTCGGCGCCGGCAACGGCAGCTGGCAGACTATCTATGCTGTAAGCAGTGGCGATCACCCGATCAGTCGGGGATAATAGCCTGTCCATTCAAACACTCGTTTAACCGATCGATCTGGTAATGCAGCCAATCTCTCCTCCCGCCTGGCAACCCCGCTCCCTGCAGCAGCTGGTGCTGATCGGCTTCCTGCTGGTCGTCACCCCGCTGTGCGTGTTGATCTACCAGGCCACCCAGTCACTGACCGACCAGAGCGACCGGATCCGCGACTACGCCCAGCAGGCCCTGGACAGCACCAAGCGCGCCGAGCAGATGAACCAGTTGGCGGAGGACCTGTTGCGCGCTTCGCGCCAGTTCCAGATCGTCCAGCAGGATGAGATTCAGCAGCGGCTCGACAACCTGGCCGGGCTGTACCGCACCGAACTGGATATCCAGAGCTTCTGGCTCAACGACAACCGGCAGGTCGCCACACTGCATCAGCAACTGAATTCATTACAGCAACAACCCGCCGACAGCGAGCCGGCCCAGCAACTGCTGCAGGCCACCCGCCAGTTGAACGACACGCTGCGCCAGCGGCTGGAGCAACGGCTGACCGAACTGAACCTGCAGGCGGCCGATACCCAGCGCCAGGTCTGGATGCTGACCATCGGCCTGATCGCCCTGTCCGGGCTGTTGATATTGCTGATGTCGCGCTCGATCAGCCGGCCGGTACGTGAACTGGCGCGGCGCATCCGCGCCCTCGGCCAGGGCGAACGTCAACCGTTCCATCCCGGCAGCGGCCCCCATGAATTGCAGACCCTGCACGGCGAGTTGAACTGGCTCAGCGAGCAGCTGGACCAGCTGGAACATGAGAAGCAGCGCTTCCTGCGCCATATGTCGCACGAGCTGAAAACCCCGCTGACCACCCTGCGCGAAGGCAGCGACCTGCTGGCCGATGGCGTCACCGGTGATCTCAACGCCGATCAGCAGGAAGTGGTCGAGCTGCTGCAACACCAGGCGCGGGAACTGCAGACGCTGATCGAACAGCTGCTCGACTACAACCGACTGCAGGTCCAATCACCCGCACTGGCCGCTGAGCCGATCGAGCTGCTGCCGCTGTTACGCGATGCGTTGGCCCCTTACCGGCTGCAGTTGCAGCAAAAACGGATCGATCTGCAGCTACCGGAGCGCGAGGTCCAGTGGCCGGTCGATCGCACCATGTTACTGAGGGTGCTCGGCAACCTGATCTCCAATGCCACCCTGTACGGCAGCCCGGATGGCTGGCTGGCTATCGAGTTGACGGCCGAGCCGCGACGACTGCTGATCGATATCAGCAACCGGGGGCCGACCATCCCGGAGGAGGACGTCAGCCGGCTGTTCGAGCCGTTCTACCAGGGACAGAACCGGCGCAGCGGGCCGGTCAAGGGTTCCGGCATCGGCCTGAGCATCGCCCAGGATGCGACCCGGGCGCTGAACGGCGAGCTTTCGTTGCATCAAAACCAGAACCAGATTGTGACCTTCCGTCTCAGCCTGCCCAGACCGGAGTCATCCTGATGTTGAACAAGCACCTGCCAGTTTTACTAACACTGGTGCTGCTCGGCGGATGCCAGCAGACCCTGCCGGAGATGCTGAAACCGATCGAATGCAGCCTGGACGACCAGGCGCTGCATGACCTGGTTGCGCTGGAACAGCAATACCTGACCACCGACAGCAGCGGCCGCCAGAAACTGCGTCTGCAGGCCCGCCAGGGCAACAACGACCACGCATTGGCACTGATGCTGTCACTGCCCGAGGCCAGCACCGCTCAGCTGGAGCAGGCCGAGCTGCATTACCGCCGCGCGCTGGCCGATACCGACAGCTGCAACACCGATGATTACCTGCTGCTACGCCGCCAGTTCGGCCGCAAGCTGGCCGACCTGCAGCGCCGCCAGATGGAACTGCAGCAGGAAAACCAGCAGCTGCAGGAGCAGATCAAGGCGCTTACCGAGATAGAACAGGACTTGAGCCGGGAACGGGAGTTGAACCGATGAGCCACCATATCCTGCTGGTCGATGACGACCCTGCCCTGCTGAAACTGCTCGGCCTGCGCCTCAGCGCCAGCGGCTACCGGGTTACCACCGCCAACAGCGGAGCGGAAGCGCTGCGGCTGCTGGACGAAAGCGTCAACCTGGTGCTGACCGACCTGCGCATGGAGGAGATGGATGGGCTGGCGCTGTTCCAGGCGATCCAGCAACAGCATCCGCAGCTACCGGTGGTGATCATGACCGCGCACGGCTCAATCCCCGATGCGGTCAGCGCCACCCAGCAGGGGGTGTTCGGTTTCCTGACCAAGCCGATCGATCGCGACCAACTGATGGAAACCCTCGAACGGGCGCTTGCCGGCAGCGGACCGGCGGCGGCCGACAGCTGGCGGGAAGAGATCATCGGCCGCAGCCCGGCGCTGGAGCAGCTGTTGCAACAGGCCCAGCGTGTCGCCGGCTCGGACGTCAGCGTACTGATCAGCGGCCCCAGCGGCAGCGGCAAGGAGCTGCTGGCCCGGGCGATCCATCGCGCCAGCCCGCGCGCCGAAAAGCCGTTCATCGCCATCAACTGCGGCGCCTTGCCGGAGCAACTGCTGGAATCGGAATTGTTCGGCCACGCCAAGGGCGCCTTTACCGGGGCGGTCAACCGCCATCAGGGCCTGTTCCAGGCGGCCGACGGCGGCACCCTGTTCCTCGACGAGATCGGCGATATGCCGCTGGCGCTGCAGGTCAAGCTGTTGCGCGCCCTGCAGGAGCGGGTGATCCGACCGGTCGGCAGTACCGAATCGGTCTCGGTCAATGTACGGGTATTGTCGGCCACCCACCGCGACCTGGAGCAGGCGATGCAGTCGGGCGAGTTCCGCGAAGACCTGTTCTACCGGCTCAACGTGGTCAACCTGAGCCTGCCTTCGCTGCAGGAGCGGCCGGAGGATATCGCGCTGCTGGCACGCCACTTCCTGGCCCGCGCGGCCAAGCGCCACAACCCCAGCGTCAAGGGGATCTCGGCCGGCGCACTGCAGCTGATGTCGCAGTCCAGCTGGCCCGGCAACGTGCGTCAATTGGAGAACGTGATCGAGCAGCTGACCGCCTTGAGCAGCACGCCGATCATCAGCGAAGGGGCAGTGGCCCAGGCGCTGACCAGCCAGCAACCGGTGATTCCCAACTTCAACGACGCCCGGGCCGATTTCGAGCGCCGCTACCTCAGTACGGTACTGCGGATCACCGACGGCAATGTCACCCAGGCAGCCAAGATCGCCGGCCGCAACCGCACCGATTTCTACAAGTTGCTAAACAAGCACGGCCTGGAAGCGGCCCAGTTCAAGCCGGCGGATCAGTAACCGGTATGGGAAAGGAGCTAGGCGCCGGCTGAACTAACCGCGACCGATCGGCGCGCTGAGCCCGCCGCTGAGCTTCAACAGGTCGGCCGCTGCCAGCTCGATCTCCAACCCGCGCCGGCCGGCGCTGACATGAATGGTCGGCAATGCCTCGGCACTGTTGTCCAGCACCAGCGGCAGGCGCTTCTTCTGCCCCAGCGGGCTGATACCGCCGACCACGTAACCGGTGGCGCGCTCGGCATCCTGCGGGTTGGCCATGCTGACCTTCTTGGCTTTCAATGCGGTCGCCATCGCCTTCAGATCCAGCTGGCCGGCCACCGGCACCACCGCCACCGCCAGCTGGCGGTTATCGCCATTGACCGCCACCAGCAGGGTCTTGAACACCTGCTGCGGCTCCAGTCCCAGCGCCTGGGCGGCCTCTTCGCCATAGGAGTCGGCATTGGGATCGTGAGCGTACTCGTGCAACTGAAATTTGATCCGTGCTTTTTTGACGGCATTGATCGCGGGCGTCATCATCTTCCTCCTGAACGAAGGCCGATTCTACGCAATGGCGCTGCCGGTCGGAAGCCTGCCCGGTTAGCGCTCGATACGGGTGATCTTGGAGCCTTCCAACGACAGGTTGTACATCAACCCCTTGTTGGAAAAGATAAAACCGATGATCGGATCCTGGATGTTCTGGGTGTCGATCTCGCCACCGGCGCCAAGGGTCACCAGCGCCACACTGCCATCGACACCCGCCTCCCAGCCGTCGCTGGCCTTGAACTGGCGCAATGCCTCCGAGGTCATGAACATCAGGATCTCGCTTTTGACCTGGGCACCGAACTGCAGGCCGATCGACGCCGCCGCGATGCTGTAGTAACGCGAGGTCTTGCCGCCTTCCAGCAACGCCCCTTCGCCGTATTCGCCGCCGATACCGAAGCCTGCCTTGTAGACCTCCGGAAATACCAGCAGACCGACCGCTTTGCCGGCCAGTTCCTGGCCTGCCGGACTGGTACGATAGAAGGTTTTCAGAGCCGCCTGCACCTTGGCATCAATTTCGGTCGCCGATGCGGCCTGCGATGCCGTCGCTGGCCAAAGCAGTAACGCCAACAAGCCAAACGCCATCAACCAACGGGTCATAATCCAGCCCTCCCTTTCCATCATCGCCCGGCCCATTTAGCCGGCAGTGTTGCTTTGAGGGTAGGAGAGCAATCGAATTCCCGCCAACCGATCAACGGCGGCGGTCAGCCCGCAGCGGTTGCAGCAATTCTTCCAGGCCGTTGATGCGGATCTCCAGCATCAGTTGCAGCAACTGGCCCAGTTCGCCAATGGGCCAGCCCTTGTTGGCAAACCACAGCAGGTAGGGCTCCGGCAGGTCCATCAACAGACGGCCCTGGTATTTGCCGAACGGCATCTGCATGCTGGCCAGTTTCAGTAACTTCTGCGGGTCGAGTTGATCCATCGGCGCTATAACTTGGTCCATAAAAACGGGTCGGCTATAGTAGCACCCCTGCCCGGCGCCGGCGCCGGTTTCCGCATCATGAAATTGCACTAAATACCCATTCGCCATGAGTCACGATTCACTGCTGCGCAAAGCGATGTTGCTGCTGAACCAGGGCAAGACAGGCCCGGCCCGCGCCATCTGCCGCAAACTGCTGGCCCAGAACCCCGACGATTTCAACACCCTTCACCTGTACGGCGTGCTGCTATTGAAAGACGCTGACTACCCCGCCGCGCAACAGGCCCTGCACCAGGCGCTCGAACTCAAAGCTCCGCAACGGATGCGAGCCCAGGCACTCAGCAACCTGGCTCTGGCCTGCCAGTATGCCGGTCAACTGGACGACGCCCTGCAAGCGATCAACCAGGCACTGCGCCTGCTGCCGGGCGATCCCGCCTGCCTGGCCAACCGGGCGAACCTACATGAACTGCGCCGGGACTGGCCGGCGATGCGCAGTGATCTGCAGCAGCTGCTTGAGAACGACGCCAACGCCATCGAGGCCCATATCGGCCTGGCCCTGGCCGAACGCAAACAGGGCACCCCCAGCCAGGCACTGGCCCGGTTGAACGCCCTGCCAGAGCCGTTGCAGAACTTCGACTGGCTGCAGGAGTGGACGCTGAACATGCTGCTGTGCGGCCGCCAAGCCGAGCTGGAAGCCTTTCTGGAGCCTTTGGGACTGGACGTGGATGATCTACGCGCGCTGGCCGACTACTGCGCCGAACAGCAGGCGGTCGACTGCGCATTACCGCTCTATCGCCGCTGCCTGGCGCTCGATCCGCAGGACAGCAGCGCCCGCCATATGCTGGATGCCGCGGAGGGTACGCAGAGCGAGCGAGCCCCGGCCAGCTACGTCAGCGCCCTTTACGACCAGCACGCCGGCCAGTTCGAGCAGCGGCTGGTCGGCAGCTTGGGCTATGACGCGCCACAGCGGATCGCTCGGCTGCTGAGCGAGCGGCTGGCGGCGCAGCTGCCGGCGGTGCTGGACCTCGGCTGCGGCACCGGCTTGCTGGGCGCAGTGCTGAAAAAACAGTTTCAGATCGACCGGCTCAGCGGCGTCGACCTGTCCGAGGCGATGCTGGCGCAGGCCCGGACAAAGGACGTCTACGACCAGCTGATCAAGGCCGATCTGCTCGACCATATCGCCACGGGCACTACCGAACGCTGGCCGCTGGTCTGCGCTGCCGACGTGCTGATCTACCTTGGCGAGTTGGCCCCGCTGTTCGAACGGCTGCCCGAGCTGCTGACCGATAACGGGCTGTTCGCCGCCACCATCGAGCTGGCGCCGGACGAGGAAAGCTTCAGCCTGCTGCCAAGCGGCCGCTACCGGCACAGTGCCCGCTATCTGCAGCAACTGGCCGACCACTATAGCCTGCAACTCGTGCACCATGAGCAGTTCCCGCTGCGTAAAGAGGGTGACCAGCTACTGCCGGGCTTGCTGTTTCTGCTGGCGAAAAGCCCCGCCGGC
Organism: Marinobacterium arenosum; assembly: GCF_019795155.1. Lineage (GTDB taxonomy): Bacteria > Pseudomonadota > Gammaproteobacteria > Pseudomonadales > Balneatricaceae > Marinobacterium_C > Marinobacterium_C arenosum. Next base: position 26,590 of record NZ_JAILYN010000052.1, read on the forward strand.
TAACGGCTCGCCCCATGCCTCGCCTGGGCCGGTAGTGGCTAAAACAGTTTGAAAATGTCGTGTGCCAGGAACACCACCACCTCGAAGGCGATCAACCAGATGATGATCCACTCCAGGGTCGCCGAGTGCTTGTGATTCTGCTCGTCGGCCAGCATCGTCAGCAGGTCGTGGATCACCTCCAACCGCTTGTTGAGCACCTCGATGCGCGGCTGCACATCCAGGTAGTGCGCGCATAGCCGGTAACGATCCTCCAGGTCCGGGTACTCCCAGAAAAACTCCGGCGTATCGAGCAGGTCGAACTTCAGGTTGATATCCGCCACCGTGGTGAACAGCTTGCCGCGCAGCTGCGAGATCTCGCGTCGGTTCAGCCCGCTGCGGCCGGTTTCGGCAATCCGTTGCGGGATCGCATAGGTCGACTCGATCGCCTGCGCCGCCGACAGCTCGAACTGCTCCAGCTTGACCGACTGTACCAGGCCGAAACTGCAGGCGACCATCTCCAGCCGGTGGCCGCCGGCCAGGGTCAGTTCATCGTTGTGCATGGCGATGCTGGCACCGACCCCGTAGCGGAAGGTTTCGACGATCGGCGTCGCCAGCGGCTGCTCCATGAACGGCGCCAACTGATCGATCAGCCCGGCCCGCTCATCCTCGTCCAACCCCCAGCAAACCAACGCACCGAAATCGAACACCACCAACGCGCCGTTATGCCAGTCGCAATACACCGCATCGCGGTAGACGGTCGCCTGCGGGTACTGCAGCAACCAAGTGTGCAGCGGCGTCACGGAAAACTGCCGACACAGGCAGATCACCACCAGTTGATTCAAGATTTACCACCCTCAAAGGCCAGGATTCCGGCTAAAATTATCAGAACTGAAACAGCGTTGGGATCTTTAATTGATCGCGCCACGCAAAACATGACGAGCCGTGGCGGAGTGGAGCCAAAACAGGAAAAACATGACCGCGAATAGCCTGCGGGCAGCTGTTTTCACCATTTTCAGAGCTGTTTGCCGAATGCGCCCGCAACAGCTTCAATCAACGGTCGTGCCGCCCGAAACGGGAGGAGAGTTGTGAACCCCTACGAACCGATCAACTGCGAGGTACACGACGGCTTCGAACTGGCCTGTATCCGCAACGCGATTATCGAGCTGAGCTGGCGCGAGGGCGACGCCCATCGTCACCAGCAGGTTCGCTTTCTGGACCTGGAAAACAGCAAGGAGGGCGAGTTCCTGATCGCCGAAAACCGCCAGGGGGACCGTTTACGCATCCGGCTTGATATGATTACCAGCCAACTCCCCTACTGATGCATGGAAGAACAGCTTGAGCAACGCCAGTCTTAGCGAGATCCACCTCTACCCGATCAAATCCACCGCCGGCCTGCGGATCAGCCGCAGCCGGGTCCAGGCCGACGGGCTGCCGTTCGACCGCCGCTTCGTGCTGAGCGATCCCGACGGCCGTTTCGTCACCGCCCGCGAGTGCCCGGCACTGCTGGCGATCCGTAGCTACCTGCGACCGGACGGATTGACTCTGCAGGCACCGGACGGCGACTGCATCGAGCTGTCACTGGCAGACCTTCAGACCAACTACCAGGCCGTGACGGTGTGGGGAGACCGGGTCGACGGCCAGCGGTTGCCGGCAAGGATTGACGCCTGGTTCAGCGCCAAGCTCGGTCGGCCACTACAGCTGCTCTACTTCGGCAATGAATCCAAACGCTTCACGGCACTGCAGCCCGACAAGCCGGTCGCCTTCGCCGACGGCTACCCGCTGCTGCTGATCTCCGACGCCTCGCTGGCTGAGTTGAACCGGCGCAGTAGCCAACCAAGCCGGATGGACCAGTTCCGCCCCAACCTGGTGGTCAGTGCCGATACCCCCTTTATCGAAGACGGCTGGCGGCGGATCCGTATCGGCAGCGTCGAGTTCGAGATCATCAAACCCTGCTCCCGCTGCGTCATGACCACCTACGACCCGGTCAGCGGTCAGCCGCTGCCGGCCGAGGAACCGCTGGCGACGCTGCGCCGCTTCCGGCGCGGCGAGGACGGCGAGGTCTATTTCGGCCAGAACCTGATTCCGCTGAACGAGGGCACAATTGCAGAAGGCGACGAGATCGAGGTTTTGGAGAGCCAGCCTACGCCCCGTTATCGGCAGCTACCGCAGGCGGATGAAAAACGGCAGTTCCAGATCCGTTTCGCCGGCAGCGATCAGCAATTCACCGCCGACAACCAGCAGCCACTGCTGGCACAGGCGGAAGCCAATGGCATCGAACTGCCGTTCTCCTGCCGGGCCGGCCGTTGCGGCCGCTGCAAGATCCAACTGCGCGACGGTGACGTACAGCAGTTGAGCCGCCAGCCGCTCAGTGACGCCGAGCAGCGCGACGGACTGATCCTGGCCTGTAGCGCGATTCCGCTCAGCGACCTGTTGCTGGAGCTGCCCTGACTACCGGCGCCACTTCACACCCATTTAGCCAGAAAGGACATTCAATGGCCGACACCGCATCAACGACCGTTTCCAAGCAACAGCGGGCCTTCTACCGCAAGTTGTACCTCAGCTACCTGATCAGCCAGCAAGCGCACAGCCTGACCAGCCTGCAGCAGCTGACCGGCATGCCGCGCCGTACCATCCAGGACTGCCTGAAAGACCTCGGCGATATCGGCGTGCAGTGCAGTTTCATCCAGCAGGAGGGCGGCCGCCATAACGCCGGCCACTACCAGTTGGACGACTGGGGCCCGATCCGGCCGGCGTGGGTTGCGCAGCACCTGACCGAGATCGAACAACTGCTGGCAGGTTAGCCCAGCGCGTTATCGATCCACCCTAAAGATTGCAGCCGATCTGCCGACTAATAAGGCAGTGCAAATGAACAGGTCAGGATGCCGCAATGAACGTTATCAAGACACACACGCAACCCGGCGGGCTGGTCGGCAATGCCGACAGGTACCAGAGCCAGGCGAAGGCGGCCCAGCCGTCACAGAGCGATAACGCCAAGGCGCAGGACGCGCTGCTGAATAAACTGGCGGACAACATTCCGGGCATGCAGGGTTCAGACCTGCGTAAACTGGATGCCGAGGACTTCACCCCCGACAAGGTGGCCGGTCGCATTGCCGGTTTCGTCAGCATGGGGCTGGCAAACGCCCGTGCCGACGGACGCTCCGAAGAGGATATCGCCAAATTGCACCAGCAGGCGATGAAAGGGATCGAGAAGGGCTTCAAGGACGCTCAGAAGATCCTCGACGACATGGGGCTGCTGAAAGGCGAGATCAAAAGCAATATCGATACCACCTACGACCTGACCATGGACGCGGTCAAAGCCCTGCAGCCGGGCCAGCCGCCAGGCCTGGCCCTGCCATCAGCGAGCTTCTACGCCAGCGAACGCTATGCCCAGGCGGAAAGTTTTTCGTTGAGCCTGACCACCCAGGAAGGCGACCAGATCTCGATTGAGTTCGGCAACTCGAGCTATTACAACGCCTCGGCGGGCTTCAGCCGCAATGAAGATGGCAGCACGGCCGGCTTCAGTATCGAGCGCGGCGTGGCCAGCAACCTGAGCTTCAGCATCAATGGCGACCTGAACGATGAAGAGATGGCGGCGATCGAGAGCCTGCTGAAGGACGTCAATGAGATCGCCGACGACTTCTTCAGTGGCGACGTGCAGCAGGCGTTCGAAAAAGCCTCGGAATACCGCATGGACGGCAGCCAACTGGCGTCGATGAACCTGCGCCTGGAGCAGAGCCAGAGCTACTCCGCCGCCGCGGCCTACAGCCGGGTCGGCAGCCTGCCGGCGGTGGACAACGGCAACGCCCTGGCGCCGCTGCAGGGGCTGGCCGGTAAGCTGAACGGCGCGGTCAACGATCCGAAGATCGCGTTCATGGACCAGGCCGACCAGTTCGTCAGCGAACTGCTGGACAACCTGGCGCTGCAGGACAGCCGTTACAAGGACGCCGACGCCGATCAGCAGAACAAGCTGGACAGCAACCTGCAGTTACTGAACGACATGATGGATTCGATGTTCGCCTGATCTCGTTTCCCTCATTCCGCATTAAGCGCATTTTTAAAGAAAAGAAATGCCGAGCCTAACGCCCTAATACCCGTCAGTTAATTCCACTGACTGGTATTAGGGCGCGTCGTAGTTTTCTGGGAATCCATCTACGTCAGTCACCAACTTGCCGTTGACACCCCTGTCTAGGCCGACTCTGAGCGCCCCGAGCACGGGACGATGCAGCGGCGATCAGGCAAAAAGCTGTCTGAGCGAGGTACGAGCGAGTTCTTTTTGCCAGCCGATGATCGGGCCGCGCACCCAGACTTAAGGGCATAAACGCAGGATCAGGCGTTCTGTGGAGGCAAACGGGATCGGGTAGGAGGCGGGGTTACCCCCGCCGTCCTCCCACACCACCGGGCATACGGTTCCGTACCACGGCGGTTCATGTGAACACCGCAAGCTGGCGCCAGTAATCCACCAGACTGGTAA
>NZ_JAILYN010000053.1 GCF_019795155.1 Marinobacterium arenosum
GCGAGAGATGGCATCCACTGCCTGACTGAAATGCATAAAAAAATCCGGAACCCTTAACATGGATTCCGGATTTTCTCTTGCCTGATCAGCAAGTTAAAGAGCTTAACTGATCGGCATTACGCTATTGCGGCCGTTTTTTCACTCTGCTAAACGTAGAGCCGTCAGTTAAACACCCCGGTGGACAGGTAGCGGTCACCACGGTCGCAGATGATGCAAACGATCACCGCGTTCTCCACCTGCGCAGCCAACTGCAAGGCGCCGGCCACCGCGCCGCCGGAAGAGACCCCGCAGAAGATCCCCTCTTCGCGGGCCAGCGCACGCATGGTCTGCTCGGCATCCTGCTGGTCGATATCCAGTACCCGGTCTACCCGGCTGGCATCGAAGATCTTCGGCAGGTAGGCCTCTGGCCAGCGCCGAATGCCGGGGATCTGCGAGCCGTCACTCGGCTGCAGGCCGACAATCTCTATCGCCGGATTCTGCTCTTTCAGATAGCGCGAGGTACCCATGATGGTACCGGTGGTGCCCATCGAGCTGACGAAGTGGGTGATCGTACCCTGGGTCTGCTGCCAGATCTCAGGCCCGGTGCCGCGATAGTGCGCCTCCGGGTTGTCCAGGTTGGCGAACTGGTCCAGCACAATGCCCTCGCCCTCGGCCTGCAGATGCGCGGCCAGGTCACGGGCACCTTCCATACCCTGCTCCCGGCTGACCTCAATCAGCTCGGCGCCATAGGCGGTCATCGAGGCCTTGCGCTCCAGGCTCATGTTATCCGGCATGATCAGCTTCATCTTGTAGCCCTTGATCGCCGCCGCCATCGCCAGGGCGATACCGGTATTGCCGGAGGTCGCCTCGATCAGGGTATCGCCGGGCTTGATCATGCCGCGCTCCTCGGCCAACTGGATCATGCACAGCGCCGGCCGATCCTTTACCGAGCCGGCCGGGTTGTTGCCCTCCAGCTTACAAAGGATGGTATTGCCTCGCCCCTGGCCCAGCCGCTGCAGGCGCACCAGCGGCGTGTTACCGACATAATCCTCGATGGTCGGGAATTCAACTTGCATTCGAATCACCTCAGCGATTACGCGCCAGGTTGTCAGCCTTGTTACAAGCTAATAACCCAACAGAATAAAAAAAGGATATTTTATGCCTTTCATGCGGATAACGGATCATAGCAGAGGTCGGCGCGCCGGGACAATCCGTCCCGGCAGAGCCGCTTACTGCAGCGAATAGCTCCCCTGCGGAACCGCTGGCGGGGTCAGGCTCCAGCCCATCTCCTCGCTTTTCTGCTGCAGTACGTGCAACCACTGGTGGAAGTAATCAACCGTCATCAACGAGCAGGCATCAACCTCCTCGCCGCTGAAAAACAGCAGTTTGAGTTGGTCGTCCTCGCCCTTCTGGATATCCAGCCGGCGCAACAGCTCGGTATGCTCCACCTGCTCCACCGGCTTGCTACGGGTCATCGCCTGCTGCTGTTCGAACGACTCCCGCGCCTGGTCATGGTACAGCTCGTAGAGATCGCCCTGGGCATGGCTGGGCACGTTGACCGCTGCCGCATATTGCTGGGTCAGCCAGTGCTGCGAGTTGCGCAACAGGTTGTCGGTCATCCGTCGGGTCAGCCAGAACGCTAGCCGCTGCCGGCCATCCTCGCTGGCGGCCAGCAGCCGGATACGGTCCTCGTCAAAATCCAGCCGGAAGGTAAATACCGTCAGTGTCAGCATCGGTCATAAAATCCTGCATTCGCGAACGGCCCCGGCAGAACCGGTAGAAACTCCCGAGCAGGGCCACAGAACCAGATTATACCGCAGCAAAGGGCAAGAAAGAGCGGCCTCTGACCTGTATCAATTCTGTTCACTTGCCAACCGGGGCAAAGCGCTATATCGTGGCGCGTTTTCATTTTGTCACCACCGTTGTACAACGGGTGCTAACCGAAAACAGGCGATAGTATGTCCAACACCGATATGGAACATATCAAGCGGGTTTACGCTGAAGCAGACCTGCTGCACAGTGAAGCAGACGTAGAGCAGGCGATCGACGCCATGGCGGCCTCCATCACCGCAGACTGGGAGAACGCCAACCCGGTGATCTTCTCCATCATGAACGGCGGCCTGGTAATCGGCGGCAAGCTGCTGACCAAGCTGAACTTCCCGCTGGAAGCCGGTTACATGCACGCCACCCGCTATCGCAATACCACCAACGGCCACGAACTGGAATGGAAGGTTCGCCCGCATATCGATTTCAGCGACCGCCCGGTACTTATTGTCGACGACATCCTCGATGAGGGTCACACCCTGGCAGCCATTGTCGATTTCTGCAAAGAGCAGGGCGCCAGCGATGTCCGTATCGCCGTGCTGGTCGATAAAAAGCACGACCGCAAGGCTCGCCCGGAGATGCAGGCCCACTATATCGGCATCGAGATCGAAGACCGCTACATCTTCGGCTACGGCATGGACTACCACGGCTACTGGCGCAACGCACCGGGCATCTTCGCCGTCAAAGGGATGTAAGCCTCCCCACCCGCTTTATCATCATAAAAAGACCCGCCTCTCACAGCGGGTCTTTTTTTCAATTAACAAAGTCGAGTTAACAGTTGTCCAGCCGACAGTGTCCGCCATGGCGACAGCCGGTTGACCGCATCCGCTATCGACACATTGCCTCCCAACTATCCACCCCACCAGCCCGGTGACAGCACCACAGCAACTACACTTATCAGGAGTCCCCAGCGAAAGGCAGCTTTCCGTGTCCATGCGGCTACAGATATCGTTATGAGCTATCAGCGCGTCGTCCTCATCCTGTTGGTCCTGTTGCTGCTGCCCTCGCTGACACAGGCGGTTGTCGGTCGCGACAGGTACAATGATTTCGATCTGCGCAACAGCCTGATTCCAGCCCAGCAGATCCTGCCTGGCGGCCCCCCCAAGGATGGCATTCCAGCTATCGACAACCCCAAATTCGTCAGCGCGGACAGCATCGATTGGCTGCACTCCCAGTCTCAACTACTGGCATTGGAGATCGATGGCCAGGCCAAGGGCTATCCAATCGCCATCCTGAACTGGCACGAGGTGGTCAACGATTCCTTTGGCGACCAGTCGGTAGTGATCACTTACTGCCCGCTTTGTGGTACCGGTATGGCATTTCTCGCTTCGGTCGAAGGTCAGAGCTTTACCTTCGGTGTCTCCGGCCTGCTCTACAACAGCGACGTGCTGCTATATGACCGCCAGACCGACTCGCTCTGGTCGCAAATTCTCGCCAAGGCGGTCACAGGCCCGGTGGCCGGCTCCAAATTACGCCTGCTACCGCTGCAGCAGATGACCTGGCAAGCCTGGCGACAACGCTATCCACAGGGACAGGTGCTATCGCGTGATACCGGCTTCAAGCGAAACTACGATCGCGACCCTTACAGCGGCTACGACGACAGCACCGTACTGTTCTTCCCGGTGGAGTTCCTCAGCAAGCGCTACCATCCCAAAGAGCGGGTATTGGGGATCACCATAAACGACCGACAAAAGGCCTATCCATTTGCCGAACTGGCCCGCACCGGGCAGCATGAGTTGCGCGACAGTTTTGCCGGCGAGCAGCTGCTGCTACGGTTTGACGCCAGCGCCCGTACCGGCTCGATTACCCGGTTGCGCGACAACCAACTGCTGCCGGCGATCAACGCCTTCTGGTTTGCCTGGTACACGTTCTATCCGAAGACCGAGGTGTTCCAATACCCACCGGCTGAATAAGCCCACCACTCGGCCAAAGACCGATCGATGCCGAATAAAACAGCAGCAATCGAAACGGTTTTGCACCAGCAGCCTGTCGGGCTTGACCGATCGTAGCGAGGGAAAACGGAATTGAGGCAGATTTTTCGAACGATTGAGGCGAATAGCGAGCCATTTAACGAAATCGCTCGAAAAAGATAACCAATATCCGTTTTTTCCCACACGACTGCATGGATGCAGGAGTTAGGGCGAAGCAGGAAGCCAGAGCCGATTAGATTAGTGTTAGGCCCGACAGGCTGCTAGGGTAGATAGAATCTAAAGGAACCATCCGGCGCACCGTCTCGGCGCGCCGGCTTTATAGTCGTAGGGGAATGCTTATGCCGATCTCAACAGATTTCGTCGAAGAGTTGAAAATACTGGCGCTCTTCAACCTCAGTACCAGCCAGGAGGGGATCAAGGTTCACCATACCGCCGCCGAGGACGCGATCGCCGCCACCGAGCGGCTCTATCACAAGGGCCTGGTCACCCAGGTCGATGGCGGCTACCTGACCGGTCTCGGTCGCGATGCCGCCGAACACACCCAGGCGTTGCTCGGTATCTTAAAGGATCAATAATCAGCTGCCGGGAGCCGGCAACGCAGAACCCACGCCGGCTCAGCCCTGACTGGACGCCGCCAGCACCCCTCCGGCGCCGATAAAGAAGCCGCCGGTCGCCCGGTTCAAACGCCGGGCACCGGTGGAGCTTTTCACCAAGCGGCCCAGCTGACGGCCGCCCAAACCGTACACCAGACTGGCGCCGTACTCGGTCAGCAGATAGCCGCCGCCGAGCAGCACGAACTGCATGGTGGTCGGCTTGGCCGGATCGATAAACTGCGGAAAGATCGCCGAGAACAGCAGGATCGCCTTGGGGTTGCTGATCGCCACCAGAAACTCCTGACTGGTCAGCCGACGCAGCTGCGCCAGCGACAACTGTGGCATCGGTCCGGTGGCCTGCTCAGCGGTATCCGCCACCATCGCCTGCGACTCCTGTGTCGAGTTGCGCCACATCCGGATACCGAGATAGATCAGATAGCATGCACCGACCCACTTCAGGATGGTGAACGCCAACACCGACGAAGCCAGCATGGCGCCCAATCCGACCGCACTGATGGTAATCAGGATCGCGAACGCCAGCACCCGGCCGGTGGTGGCCAGTACTGCCGCCAGTACACCGTGCTGGACGCCATTGCGCATGGCGAAGAAATTGTTGGGGCCGGGGGTCAGCGCAATCAGTTGCGCCACCGGCAGAAACAGCAACCATTCCAGCAATGTCATCGCCAGGTCCATCCCTGAAAAATTCTTGGAGGCGGCCAGAATAGCCGATCTTGTCGACGTCGGCGAGATGCCTGAAAGCAGTCTGCGCTCAGCAACGGTAACAGCGGTAATCCGTAAACGGTCCAGGCAGACAGCCTATCTGATAACTCAGAACGGTTAACGGTGAATTAGCGAGAAACATCTATATCAGGAACAATCGCCGCCTGGGCACAAAAAACGTGCCCACCCTACAAGGCAAAAAAAGCCCGTGCGGCGGTGGCAGCACGGGCTTTTTATCAGATGCGCTCAATCAAGCGCAAACCGGTTTATTCCCACTCGATAGTGGCCGGCGGCTTGGAGCTGACGTCATAGGTGACGCGGGAGACGTGCGGGATCTCGTTGATGATCCGGCTGGAGACGGTTTCCAGCAGCTCGTACGGCAAGTGTGCCCAGCGCGCGGTCATGAAGTCGACGGTTTCCACCGCCCGCAGCGCGATCACGTATTCGTAGCGACGGCCGTCGCCGACCACGCCTACCGATTTAACCGGCAGGAATACCGCGAATGCCTGGCTGGTCTTGTGGTACCAATCCGCCTTGTGCAGCTCTTCGATGAAGATCGCATCGGCTTCACGCAGGATATCGGCGTACTCTTTCTTCACCTCACCGAGGATACGGACCCCCAGGCCCGGGCCCGGGAACGGGTGACGGTAGACCATGTCGTACGGCAGACCCAGCTCGAGGCCGATCTTGCGGACCTCGTCCTTGAACAGTTCACGCAGCGGCTCGACCAGCTCGAACTGCATATCTTCCGGCAGGCCACCGACATTGTGGTGCGACTTGATCACGTGCGCCTTGCCGGTCTTGGCGGCGGCAGACTCGATCACGTCCGGGTAGATGGTGCCCTGGGCCAGGAAATTAACATCGGTCAGCTTGGTCGCTTCATCATCGAACACCTCGATAAAGGTGTTGCCGATGATCTTACGCTTGGCTTCCGGCTCATTGACGCCGGCCAGGCGGCCGAGGAACAGCTCTTCAGCATCGGCGCGGATCACCTTGACGCCCATGTTCTTGGCGAACATGTCCATCACTTGATCACCCTCGTGCTTGCGCAGCAGGCCGTTATCGACGAATACGCAGGTCAGCTGGTCGCCGATCGCCTTGTGCAGCAGCGCCGCTACCACCGACGAGTCGACACCGCCGGACAGGCCGAGCAGCACCTTGCGGTCGCCCACCTGGGCACGTACCTTGTCGATCTGGTCGTTGATGATGTTGGCCGGGGTCCACAGCACTTCGGCTTCACAGATCTCGCGTACGAAACGCTCGAGGATGCGGCCGCCCTGCTTGGTGTGGGTCACTTCCGGGTGGAACTGTACACCGAAGAAGTTCTTCTCCGGATTGCACATGGCCGCGATCGGCGCCGACTCGGTGGAGGCGATCACGCTGAAACCTTTCGGCAACTCGGTGACCTTGTCGCCGTGGCTCATCCAGACGTCCAGCAACAGCGAACCGTTGTTGGCGATATGGTCGTCGATCCCTTCCAGCAGGCGGCTCGGGTAATCCGCCAGGCGTACCCGGGCGTAACCGAATTCGCGCTTGTCGGAACCTTCCACCTTGCCGCCCATCTGTTCGGCCATGGTCTGCATGCCGTAGCAGATACCCAGCACCGGCACGCCCAGCTCGAACACCAGCTGCGGCGCGCGCGGCGAACCGTCTTCGGTGACCGATTCCGGACCACCCGCCAGGATAATCCCTTTCGGTGCGAATTCGCGGATATCCGCCTCATCCATATCCCAGGCGTAGATCTCGCAGTACACGCCGATCTCGCGCACACGACGGGCGATCAGCTGGGTGTACTGAGAGCCGAAATCCAGGATCAGGATCTTATGAGCATGAATATCTTGTGTCATGTTTCAGTGTCTCCACCGTTCGCGGCACCCTCATGGCGACCGCCAAAAAAAAAACGGGGCGGTCAGGCACCGCCCCATCTTTCGGAGATAAATTCGATTAACCGATACGATAGTTCGGCGCTTCCTTGGTGATGCTCACGTCGTGAACGTGGCTCTCCTGCATACCGGCGTTGGTGATACGTACGAACTGCGGCAGGGTACGCATCTCCTCGACGGTCGAGCTACCGGTGTAGCCCATCGAAGAGCGCAGACCGCCCATCAGCTGGTGTACCACCCCACCCATCGGTCCCTTGCAGGGAACGCGGCCTTCGATACCTTCCGGCACCAGTTTTTCAACCCCCTTGGAGGCATCCTGGAAATAACGGTCGGAAGAACCGGTGCTCTGCGCCATCGCCCCCAGCGAGCCCATGCCGCGGTAGGATTTGAAAGCACGGCCCTGGTACAACTCGACTTCGCCCGGCGCTTCGTCGGTACCGGCCAGCATCGAGCCGACCATGATCGCCGAGGCACCCGCGGCAACCGCTTTCGCCAGGTCACCGGAGAAACGGATACCGCCGTCGGCAATGACCGGCACACCGCGCTCCTTCAGCGCAGTTGCCACGTTGGCCACGGCGCTGATCTGCGGTACACCGATACCGGCCACGATACGGGTAGTACAGATGGAGCCCGGGCCGATGCCCACCTTGACACCGTCCGCACCCGCTTCAGCCAGCGCGATGGCCGCTTCAGCAGTCGCGATGTTGCCGCCGATCACCTGCACCTGCGGGAAATTCTGCTTCACCCAGGCAACGCGGTCGATTACACCTTTGGAGTGGCCGTGGGCGGTATCGACGATGATCACGTCGGCACCGGCCTTGACCAGCGCCTCGACACGATCCGGCGTTTCCGGACCGGTACCAACCGCCGCACCGACGATCAGTCGGCCCTGGCTGTCCTTGGCCGCGTTCGGGTGGGTCTGCGCCTTGTTCATGTCCTTGACGGTCATCATGCCACGCAGCTTGAATGCGTCGTCGACCACCAGGATCTTCTCGATACGATGCTTGCGCAGCAGGTTGCGCACGTCGTCCGGGTCGGCGCCTTCCTTAACGGTAACCAGGCGCTCTTTCGGGGTCATGATGGACGCCACGGACGCTTCCAGCTTCTTCTCGAAGCGGGCATCACGGCTGGTCACGATACCGACCAGCTCGCCGTCGTCGACCACCGGAAAACCGGAGAAGCCCATCTCGTTGGACAGCGCGTTCAGCTCGCCGACGGTCATATCAGAGGAACAGGTAACCGGATCAACCACCACACCCGCCTCATACTTCTTCACGCGGCGAACTTCGGCAGCCTGCTGTTCGATGGTCAGGTTCTTATGGATGATACCGATACCACCCTCCTGTGCCATCGCGATCGCCAGGCGGGACTCAGTCACCGTATCCATCGCAGCGGATACCAGTGGAATGTTCAGTTCGATACCTTTGGTCAGACGAGTTTTCAGTGACACGTCCTTAGGCAGTACTTCAGAGTAGCCCGGGACCAGCAACACATCGTCAAAAGTGAGAGCTTCCTCAACGATTCGCAACATTCTCAGCCAGCCTGTTTCTATGGGAAAAATTAAACGCGAAATTCTACAGCAATCAGCCTCCGGCCACAACGGCGGAACCGGCCGTCAGCGGGCTTCAACTGGGGATCGGCCAATCTATACCGGCAAGGTTACAATTCGACGGCAGCGCTGTTCAGCCTGCGTTACATTAAGCCGTGCCAAAGGCCGAAAAAGCGCCCCAATCCACCGTCGATCACCTCTGTCCTCCGACCGGTTCGGCGGTTACCATGTGGCCCCATGACCACCCGAACCCACTTTGACAGACCAGCCTCCTCCCATGCGCTAAGTGTCAGCGAACTGAACCGGCAGGTACGCAGCCTGCTGGAACGCTCCTTCCTGACCATCGAAGTGCAGGGCGAGCTGTCCAACTTCGTCCGGCCCAGCTCCGGCCACTGGTACTTCACGCTGAAGGATGCCAACGCCCAGGTACGCTGCGCGATGTTTCGCAACCGCAACCAGCTGCTGCGTTACCGCCCGAAAGACGGCGACCAGGTGGTGGTCCGCGCCAAGGTCAGCCTGTACGAAGGGCGCGGCGACTACCAGTTGATCTGCGAGCATATGACCGAAAGCGGCGTCGGCCTGCTGCAGCAGGCGTTCGAGCAGCTCAAGGCTCAGCTGCAGCAGGAGGGGCTGTTCGACCCGGCCCATAAGAAACCGCTGCCGACCTACGCCAGCCATATCGGTGTGGTGACCTCGCCGACCGGCGCCGCGATCCACGATATCCTGACGGTGCTGAAACGCCGCTTCCCCGGCCTGCCGGTGACCCTCTACCCGACCGCGGTACAGGGCGAGGAGGCGCCGGCGCAGATCTGCCGGGCCATCGAGCTGGCCAACCGCCACGGCGAGTGCGATGTGTTGATCGTCGGTCGCGGCGGCGGCTCGCTGGAAGACCTGTGGCCATTCAACGACGAGCGGGTCGCGCGGGCCATCCATGCCAGTGAACTGCCGATCGTCAGTGCGGTGGGGCATGAGGTCGACCTGTCGATCAGCGACTTTGTCGCCGACGTGCGCGCCGCCACCCCTTCCGCCGCCGCCGAACTGCTCAGCCCGGACCAGACTGCCCTGCGCAGCCAGCTCTATCAACTGCAGGTCCGGCTGAGCCGCCAGCTGAAACAGCGCCTGCAACAGCGCCGCGAACGGCTGCTGGCGCTGCGTGCCCGGCTGCGTCACCCCGGCGAGCGGCTGCGCCAGCGGGCCCAGCGGCTGGACGATCTGGAACTGCGCTTGCGGCGCAGTTTGCAGCGCCGGTTGGAGCAACGCCAGTTGAAACTGGCCTCACTGGATAAGCGGCTTTCACTCTGTGCGCCGCAACGACAGATCCAGCTGAAACGGCAACAAGTGGAGCAGCTGAGCCACCAACTTCAGCAACAGCTGCAACAACAGCTGCAGGCCCGCCAACTGCGCCTGCGGGCGACGGCCGGCCAGCTGCACACCGTCAGCCCACTGGCTACGCTTGAGCGCGGCTATGCCATCGTGCAGACCGGCGCGGGCCGGGTGGTCCGCGACGCCAGTGAAGCCAGCGTCGGCATGCAGCTGGAGAGCCGTCTGCACCGGGGCCGCCTGCGTAGCACCGTCACCGAGATATTGACTGAGAAGGAGTGAGCCATGTTTTTCCGCCCGCTGCTGGCAACCCTGTTGATGACCCTGTTCAGCGCAACGGCGCTGGCGCTGCCGAAGGAGTCCCGCGTACCCGGCGGCATCGCGCTGATCCCGCTGACCGGCCTGAGCGGCGATCAGGCCCCGTCCGCGTGGTACAAGGCCCAACGGGTGATGGTGGTACCCAGCACCGGCACGCCGCTGGCCAGCCAGGCCAAGTGGGTCGCCATCGCCGGTATCCCGCTCGGCGCCAAACCGGACCGGAAACAGCACCTGCGCGCCAACGCCACCTCCTATTACTTCGAGATCGATGACAAGGCATATCGCGCCCAGTACCTGACCGTGAAGAATAAGCGCCACGTCAATCCCGACCCGGAGGACATCAAGCGCTGGTCCCGCGAGAAAAAGGAGATGACCGACGCGTTCCAGCACTGGTCTGCCCCGGTTCAACCGGTCACCCGCTTCGAACTGCCGGCCGAGGGGCCATTCAGCAGCCCGTTCGGGCTGAAGCGGTTCTTCAACGAGCAGCCGCGCAAGCCGCATAGCGGGCTCGACATCGCCGCCCCCGAAGGGGCGCCGATCAAAGCGCCGGCAGCTGGCACCGTGCTGACCACCGGCAACTACTTCTTCAACGGCAATACGGTGATCGTCGACCACGGCCACGGCCTGACCACCATGTACTGCCATATGAGCCGGATCGACGTGAAACCGGGCGACAAGCTGGCGACCGGCGACCTGATCGGCGCGATCGGCAAGACCGGCCGGGTGACCGGCCCGCATCTGCACTGGAGCGTCAGCCTGAACAACACCCGGGTCGACCCGCTGCTGTTCCTGGACCAACGCTGAGCAATGCGGCAATGCGCACTTGAAATGGCATTACCGCGTCCCCATAACCTTTAGCCTGCGCGTCGGACACGCCGACGCGAAGACGTGACGTAATACCGCGGCGCGCACTTAACGATTTGGAAAACAGATGTCTGAACAGAACTTCGAAACGATTGAACAGCGCGCCAGCTACGGTATCGGCCGTCAGATGGGTGACCAGTTGGCCCAGAACGCCTTTGACGGTATTAACGTCAACGCCATCGCGGCAGGTATCTCCGACTCCCTGGCCGGTGAAGCCCTGCGGGTGCCGGTCGAGCAGATCCAGGAAGCCTTCAACGTGATCAACGAGCGCCTGCGCGAAAAGCAGGAAGCCGAAGCCAAGCAGGCGATGGCGGTCGGCCAGCAGTACCTGGACGACAATGCCAAGCGTGACGAGATTCAGGTATTGGAATCCGGCCTGCAGTACGAAGTGGTCGAAGCGGGCGACGAAAACGGCGGCAAGCCGGCGGCCGAGTCCACCGTGCGCGTTCACTACCACGGCACCTTCATCGACGGCCGTACCTTCGACAGCTCCTACGAGCGTGGCCAGCCGGCCGAGTTCCCGGTGGGCGGCGTGATCGCCGGCTGGACCGAAGCGCTGCAGCTGATGAACAAAGGCGCCAAGTGGAAACTGCACATCCCGTACAACCTGGCCTACGGTGCCCAGGGTTCGCCGGGCGGTATCCCGCCGTACGCCACGCTGGTATTCGACGTCGAGCTGCTGGATATCCTGTAAGCCCGACCGGCACGAGCCGACAGGCTCGCGTTCAGCACGCCATCGCTGCCTGCCCGGCAACGATGGCGTTTTTGTAACTCCGATTCCGTTAGTATTCCGATATGCAGCTCAATCATCAGATCCACGGCAGCGGCCAACCGCTGATCATCCTGCACGGCTTGTTCGGCACCCTGGAAAACTGGGGCAGCCAGATCAAGACGCTGGCCGAGCACTACCGGGTGATCGCCGTCGACCTGCGTAATCACGGCCGTTCACCGCACAGCGAGCAGATGGACTACGCCAGCATGGCGCAGGATATTGTCGAACTGATGGACCAACTGGAGCTGCCATCCGCCCATTTGCTGGGCCACTCGATGGGTGGCAAGGTGGCGATGCAACTGGCCTTGAATGCCCCGGAACGGATCGACAAGCTGATCGTGGTGGATATCGCCCCGGTGCAGTATCCGGCTCACCATGACGACGTCTTCAAGGGGCTGTTCGCCATCGACCTGGCCGAGCTGGGTTCGCGCGGCGACGCCGACCGCCAGCTGGCGATCCATGTCGAAGAACCGTCGGTACGGGCGTTCCTGCTGAAAAACCTGTACCGCACCGAACAGAAACAGTTCGCCTGGCGGATGAACCTGGCCAGCCTGCACCAGCAGTACGGCCGGATCAGCGAAGCCCCCAGCGGTGATGCCTTCCAGGGCCCGACCCTGTTTATCAAGGGCGCCAATTCCGACTACCTGGTCCCCGCCTATCGCGACCAGGTGGTGGCGCTGTTCCCGAGCGCCGGCTACAAGATGATCGACGGCGCCGGCCATTGGCCGCACGCCGAGAAACCGGCCCAGTTCAGCCGCATCGTACTGAACTTCCTGGCCGATTGATTCAGGCCGGCGCCACAGCCGGCCGGCGCTGCGGCAACCGGGCGAAGATCAGCAGGTTGCCCAGCAACACCAGCACGAAACCAACCACCGCCACCGGAGTCCACTGGTAGCCCTCGTAGAGCGTCGAGATCAGCAACGCCACCGTCGGGAACATCACCGTGCTGTAAGCCGCCTTGTCCGGACCGATCCGGTTAACCAGGCTCAGGTAGGCGGCGAACGCCACCACCGTGCCCGGCACCGCCAGATGGAACAGCGACCAGACATAGCTTGGCGACGGATCGAAGCTCAGCTCGACGCCCCGCAGCAGCACCAGCCCGCAGATCAGCGTCACACCGTAGATCATCCCCCAGGCATTGGTGGTCGGCAGCGGCAGGCTCTGTCGGCGGTGTCGCATCGAGATCATGTTACCGAGCGAGAACAGCAGGGTACCCAGCAGTCCCAGCAGCACACCCAGCAGCTGCTCACTGCCCCGATCGCCGCTGAGGTCCGGCCACAGCATCGCGCTGACGCCAAGTACGCCCACCAGCGAACCCGACAGCACCCGCAAGGTTGGCCGCTGCTTATAAAACAGCCAGGCGAAGAGGCTGTTGCTGACCGTCGCCATCGAAAACAGCACCGACGCCATGCCGCTGCTGATATAGGCGGTGGCATTGTAGAAACAGTAGAAATTAAAACAGAACAGGCAGGCGCCCTGCGCCAGGCAGAACAGGTGATCGCGCCGGCTCATCGGGTGCCAGCGGCGCAGCAGGCTGATACCGGCCACCATCAACAGAGCCGCCAGGGCGAAGCGGTACAGCATCGACGCTTCGACTGCCACCACACCCAATTGCAGTTTGATCGCGATCCAGGTGGTGCCCCAGATCGATACCGTCAGCAGATAGAGAAAGCCGTTCACATGGCGCTCCGATACAAAAGATAGTCAGGCCGGCCAGTATCGCTGCGACCCGCTTCAGGGTCTTGTGCAAAGCTGTCGTTTTTACAGAATCTTGCGCTTTTCTTTGCCGGGCGGATTGGCCGTGCTCGGCTTGCCGGGTACATTTAGGCTATGAACAACAGCCTGCCCGACAACCACATCTTCCGCCGACTGAGCCAGTCACGCGCCAACCTGCAGCAGGCGGTGGCACTGGGCGACGGGGTCGGCGTTGCGATCTGGAGCAACAACCAGGATGAGAACACCTACCTGGGCCCCGAGCACCACACGCTCAGCTGCTACCTGGATGGCGGCCTGAAGTGTCAACGACTGGTCGGTCGACAGGTTGTTCGCGGTGGCGCGCCGGGGCGGATCTGCCTGATGCCGGCCGGCCACCAGTCGCACTGGCAGATCAACAGTCCGCTCAGCTTCCTGCACCTGTACTTCGACCAGCAGCATCTGAAACGGCTGGCCGAACGGATCTCCGATCGCGACAGCCGCACCCTCGAGCTGCAGGACCTGACCTTCGTCGACGACAGCTGGATCCACACCCTCTGCCGTCAACTGATGCTGCCGCTAAACTGGCAGGACAACGCCGACCGACTGGCGTTGTCCAGCGCCGGCGAGATGCTGATGCTGCACCTGCTGAAGCACTACAGTAGCGATTTCCAGCCGCCGGCCGAGATCCGCGGCGGCCTGGCGCCCTACCAGTGCAGCCGAGTGCAGGATTACATCGAAGCGAACCTCGAGCAGCCGCTGCTGCTGAGCGAATTGGCGGCGGTAACCGGCCTCAGCGAATATCACTTCGCCCGGATGTTCAAAAAATCCACCGGTCAATCACCGCACCAGTACGTGCTGGAACGGCGGCTGGCCCGCGCCCACAACCTGCTCTGTGACAATGAGAAATCGGTCAGCGAGATCGCTCTGCGCTGCGGTTTTTCCAGCCAGAGCCACCTGAACCAGCGCTTCAAGACCCGCTATGCGATGACACCGGGCCAGCTGCGCCGGGCACTCGGCTAAATTCACGGCGAAGACTAAAAGACGAAGAGAGACAAAAGATAGTTTGGCGGAAGGACTGAAGAATCAGACCATCTGCTCGATCAGGCTGCCAACGGATGACGACTCGGCCAGGACGCCGCTGCTCATCAGCCGACGCTCCAAGGCCTGCTGTTCGGCGCTGGGCTGGAACGAGTGGAGGGTATGGGATTGGGCACCCCAACGGTCGGAAGCCTGCGATGCCAATCGACTGCCGGCACTATCACTATTCTGCGCGCTACCGGCCAATGAATCGCTACGGCTGCCACTGTCAATGTCGTCGGCTTCAGCCGCCTCTGCCGACTCGTCGGTTTCAGCCACTTCATCTACTTCATCCGACTCGTCACTCTGCTCCGCCCGGCCCAATTCAGCCTGCGCCTGCTGCATCATCGCCGTGGCTTCGGCGGCCACCTGACGATCCTGACTGGAGGGTTCCGCCGGTGCCAGTGCCGAGCTGATCACGGTCTGCATCTTCTGGATGGTCGCCACCGGATCGCCAGGCACCTCGGAGGTATCGATCATCACCTCCCCCCCGGTGGCGTACATCCGGCCATCCGGACCACGGGTCAGTTCATAACTGGGCGCGCCGGCATATTGGCCGCCGGCCGCGGCATGGGCCTGCTCATGCTGGCGCACCTCCCGGTCCCGGGTGGCCAGCAGTTCGATCTCCTGCAGCTCCTGTTCGGTATAACCACTGTCGCTCTCGGTTTCGCTGGACCGTTCCGAGCTGACAGCTGCGGACTGCGTTTCATCATCCGTTTCATCCGACCCGCCTGCCACGGCATGCGCACCGGATTCCGTCTCTGCAACAGCAGGCGCCGTTCCGAGCGAAGATATCACCCGGTACGCAGCCACACCGCCCTGTAGTGGCGAGGCGCTGGCTACGGTATTGCCGGATGAGTGCAGTTCGTTGCCGGCCGTGCCGACGGGAGTGCTGGTTGAAGATGCAGCAGGTAATACCGGGGATGGGCCGGCGAGAGCATGAGCCGGATCGAGCCGGCTCACCGCCTGCGCGTTGACTGGCTGGTTCGTTAGTGAAGAGGCTGCACTAAGCTGCATGACATCACCCGGCTGACCTCAGGTCAGTTCAGACGTGCAGATCGATATTGCCGCCGAGTGTCTGCTCAGTTTCGGTGACCACCTTGGTCGCCGCCACCTGATCGGAACCGCTGGCGGCAGCAACATCGGTTTCCTGTACGGCCGGGCCGTTGTTGACGCCGGAGGCCTGCTCCGGCTGCTCCGGCTTCCCTGAACCGGTCAGATCACCGGACGCCTTGGCAACGTTGTCAAAGGTACGGTTAAGCCCGATCAGACCTGACTGCAGTGCGTTTGTGACGTTCATTGGCGTATCCCTGTCAGTAGCATAAGCGGATGCTAGTCAGGCCATTGTAGCCAAAATGAACAGCATGTTCACTTTTTAAACAGCACTCAGATCATAAAATTTATCAATTTTCAGGTAGTCGGCGATATGTTCCGGCTTTGGATCGTCCAGGAAAGGCACCTCGCCGATCAGCGGCGCCCGGAACATGCCGGTCAGCGTCTCCAGGTTCTCCTGGTAGCAGCTCATCTGCGGGTCGATCCGGTTGGCGACCCAGCCTGCCAGGGTCAGGCCGTCTCTGGCTATCGCCTCGGCGGTCAGCAACGCATGGTTCAAGCAGCCCAGTTTCATACCGACCACCAGGATAACCGGCGTGCCGAGCTGCTGCGGCAGTCGGGCCAGGGTTTCGCGCGCATTGAGCGGCACCCGCCAGCCACCGGCCCCTTCGATCAACGCCAGGTCGGCCGGCTGCATCAGCGCGCCACGGCAGAACGCCGCCAGGCGGTCGGCCGACAGCTGACGACCTTCGCGGGCCGCCGCGATGTGCGGGGCGATCGGCGGCTCGAAGGCCACCGGGTTGATCTGTTCATAGGACAGCTTGACCGAGGCGGTCTGCTGCAGCAGCAGCGCATCGCCGTTGCGCAACCCCTGTTCGGTCTGCTCGCAACCGGCGGCAACGGGCTTCAGGCCGATGGTCTTCAGCCCCTGCCGGTTGGCCGCCGCCAGCAGGCCGGCGGTCACCAGGGTCTTGCCGGCATCGGTATCGGTACCGGCCACGAAATAAGTACGCTTCGCCATCAGTATTCCTTACGCAAAATCAGGTAGTAGACCTGGTAGGTCGCCGGCAGCAGGTCATTTTCATCCCGGAACTGTTCATAGGCCTGCTTCAAGGCCAGCACCCGCTGGCGCCCGGTCAGCCCGGTCGGCTGGCCCGCGTTCATATTATGGGCGCCGAGGTGCTTGAGTTCATGGGTCAGCTGGCGCAATTGTGGATAACAGAGCACCCGGCGCTGCTCTTCGAACCGCTCGACGCATAATCCGGCCGGCAGCGCCTGCTGCAGCGCGTCGGCGCCAATAAAGCGGTTAACATGCACGTAATCGTCCACCGCCGCCCAGGCTTGGCGCAGTTCGGTCAGGGTCTCCGGGCCCAGCGTCGCCAGCAGCGCCCGGCCGCCCGGCATCAACACTCGGGCCAGCTCGGCAAACAGCTGCTCGGGATGCTGGCACCACTGGATCGCCAGGCTGGAGAAGACCAGCTCGATGGAATCATCGGCCAGCGGCAGTTGCTCGGCATCGCCACATACCCAGTGAGCATTTGCCAGTGGCCGCTGCTCGCGGGCATAGGCCAGCATACCGGCGGCGATATCCAGGCTCAGCAGCGGGCTTTGTGGATAACGTTGCCGCAGCAGTTCGCCGAAGTAGCCGGTGCCGCTGCCCAGATCCAGCAGTCGCGCCGGTGCTTCAGCAGGCAGTTGGTCGATCAGCTGCTGGCCGATATCACGCTGCAGTTGCGCGACGCTGTCATAGCTGGCGGCACAACGGCTGAACGAGGCCGCCACCCGAGCCTTGTCGATGGCCGACCCGGTCGACGGATGCCGGCTCATTCAGCCACTCCAGTAAAGCGACACAGCTGGTCGACAAACTGCGCACTATGGGAGAGGAACGGCAGGTGGCCGGCGCCGTCATAGACCTGCTGTTGCAGATCCGGCTTCAACTGGGCCATCGCCTCGGCGATCTCGGCCGGCACCAGCTGGTCACGCTCGCCCCAGAGCGCCAGCATCGGACACTGCACGTCGCTCAGCAACGCGCGCCGGTCATCCACCAGCAACGCCAGGCTGTCGGCCAGCGCGACCGGGGGCTGCTCCGGGTAAAGCGCCAGCAGCCCCTTGAGGCTGCGCAGGATTTCGCGGCCGGCGTCGGCGCCCTGAGTCTGTAACATGACAAAGCGATTCAGCGTCTTGGTCGGATTGTCAGCCAGTGATTGCTGGAAGCCGTCGAAAATCTCTCGAGTCATCGCCCAGGGCCAATCGGCGCGCTGTACGAAACAGGGATTGGAGGCCAGGGTGGTCAGGCTCAGCACCCGTTGCGGTGCCTTGGCCGCCACTGCGGTGGCAACGCTGCCGCCGAGCGACCAGCCCAGCCAATGCGCCTGCGCTGGCGCTTCGGCCAGCAGACTGTCGGCCAGCGCTTCCAATGTATAGGGTTGTGGACAAGTCGTAGACCGTCCCAGCCCCGGTAGATCAAACAGGGTCAGCGAGAAGTGTTGGCGCAACGGCTCGATCAGCGGCTGCCAGACATCGGAGTGCATCCCCCAGCCGTGCAGCAGCACCAGTTCCGGCTTGCCGGGCTCGGCAAACGTCTGACGATAGAGGCTCATATCGGTTTCCTTAATTTCCCACGCCCGGTCGCTTAGCGGCCGGCAATCTCCAGCGCATCCAGCAGCCGGTCGACCTGTTGCT
Organism: Marinobacterium arenosum; assembly: GCF_019795155.1. GTDB lineage: Bacteria > Pseudomonadota > Gammaproteobacteria > Pseudomonadales > Balneatricaceae > Marinobacterium_C > Marinobacterium_C arenosum. Next base: position 18,261 of record NZ_JAILYN010000053.1, read on the forward strand.
CGCTGTGGCTGGCGCTGAGGGTAACCCGTAGCCGGGCGCTGCCCTGTGCCACCGTCGGCGGCCGGATGGCGCTGATGAAGATCCCCTGCTGCTCCAGCGCGGCGCTGATCGCCAGCGCCCGGTCCGATTCGCCGACCATGATCGGCTGGATCGGTGTCGGCGAGTCCATCAGCTCCAACCCCAGCTGGCTGCAACCGTCGCGGAACCGGCCGATCAATGCGGTCAGTTTTTCACGCCGCCACTCCTCACGTTCCAACAGTTTCAGGCTGGTCAGGGTCGCGGCGGCCACCGCCGGCGGCATGCTGGTGGTGTAGATATAGGTGCGGGCAAACTGCACCAGGGTTTCGATCAGTGTCTCGCTACCGGCGACGAATGCGCCGGCAGTACCGAACGCCTTGCCCAGCGTACCGACCAGCACCTGCACATCGTCATTGCCCAGTCCGAAATGGTCGACGCTGCCGCGCCCACCCCGGCCGATGCAGCCGAAGCCGTGGGCATCGTCCACCATCACCCAGGCCTGGTGCTTAGCTGCCGTCCGACACAGTGCCGGCAGTTCGGCGATATCGCCGTCCATGCTGAATACGCCGTCGGTCACCACCAGCTTGCGGCGGGTCTCGCTCTTAGCCAACCGGCCGTCGAGGCTGTCCGGATCGTTATGCAGGTAGCGCTGAAAGCGGGCGCCGCTCAGCAGACCGGCATCCAGCAGCGAGGCGTGGTTGAGCCGGTCCTGGAACACCGCATCACGCTTGTCGAGCAGCGCATTAACGGCACCAATATTGGCCATGTAACCGGTGGAGAACAGGATCGCCCGCTCGCGGCCGGTGAACTCCGCCAGCGCTTCCTCCAGTTGATGGTGCGGCAGGCTGTGGCCGGTGACCAGGTGAGGACCGCCACCGCCGACGCCGTAGCGGTCGGCGGCGCTCTTCAACGCAGCGACCACCTCGGGGTGGTTGGCCAACCCCAGGTAGTCGTTGGAGCAGAACGCCAGGTAATCGCGCCCGTCGACCCGCACCTGCGGCGCCTGGGCGCTTTCCAGCACCCGGCGCACCCGGTAGAGGTCGTCCGTTTTTCGTTGCGCCAGTTCGGCCTGAAGATCGTTGAATGACATCGACGCCCCCGTTTACTTGGCGGCGTCGGTGAACAGTTTCGCGTCCTGTTGCGCCTGCAGGTTGTGCAGAATTGCCTGTTCGTGAGCGTCGTTCGAGACATCCTCGCCCTGCTCGGCGTTGATGCCCAGCTTGTTGAACAGCTGCTTATCGGCATCCGCTTCCGGGTTGTCGGTGGTCAGCAGCTTCTCGCCGTAGAAGATCGAGTTGGCGCCAGCCATGAAGCACATCGCCTGCATCTGCTCGTTCATGTTGGTACGACCGGCCGACAGGCGCACCGCCGAGGCCGGCATCATGATGCGGGCGATGGCGATGGTACGGATGAAATCGAACGGTTCCAGGTCATCGACCTGATCCAGCGGGGTGCCTTCCACCTTTACCAGCATGTTGATCGGCACCGATTCCGGGTGCTCCTCCATGTTGGCCAGGGTCATCAGCAGGCCGATCCGGTCACGCTCGTTTTCGCCCATCCCCATGATGCCGCCGCAGCAGACCTTCATGCCGGCTTCACGCACGTTGGACAGGGTATCCAAGCGGTCCTGGTAGGTCCGGGTGGTGATGATCTTGCCGTAGAACTCCGGCGAGGTATCCAGGTTGTGGTTGTAGTAATCCAACCCGGCATCGGCCAGCTCAGCCGCCTGGCCCTTATCCAGCGTGCCCAGCGTCATGCAGGCTTCCAAGCCCATATCCTTGACGCCCTTGATCATCTCCAGCACGTACGGCATATCCTTGGCGCGCGGCGATTTCCAGGCGGCGCCCATGCAGAACCGGGTGGCGCCTTTGGCTTTTGCCTCGGCCGCTTCCTGCAGTACCGCCTTCACCTTCATCAACCGCTCGGTTTCCAGATCGGTGTTGTAGTGGGCGCTCTGCGGGCAGTATTTGCAATCTTCCGGGCAGGCGCCGGTCTTGATCGAGCAAAGGGTGCTGACCTGAACCCGATTCGCCGCATGGTACTGGCGATGAACAGTCTGTGCCTGGAACATCAGGTCCATGAACGGCAGGTCGAACAGTGCCTGGACTTCGCTTTCGGTCCAGTTATGACGAATCGGTGCTTTAGCTTGCATCTTCCCCTCACCCTTATAAGATTTCGCGAACCGAATGCCCGGCCGAATAGCCGCAACCGGCGGATCGCGTAGGCGTTCCATGATAGATAGACAGAGGGAACTGTCAACCAATGCTGCCAAACATAGTAAACCACTGGCCAAATAATCAACACTGCATTCTATGCCACCTGCAACCGGCGCCCGAGGGAATATGCCCGGCCTGCCGGCAGGATCTGCCCTGGCTGCGGCTCAGCTGCCCCCGCTGCGCCCTCCCCCGCAGCCTGTCCAGCGACGCGCCCTGCGGTCACTGCCAGCGCCGCCCGCCGGCCTACGACCGGATCCAGGCGGCCTGCCGCTACCAGTTCCCCATCGACCAGCTGATCAGTGCCATCAAGTACCACCGCTGTGTGCAGTACCTGCCGGCGTTGAGCCGGTTACTGGCTCAACGCCTGGTCGACTCGAAGCCAATGCCCCAGCTGCTGGTCGCGGTGCCGATGCACTCGGACAAGCTATACCAGCGCAGCTACAACCAGGCCTGGCTGCTGGCCCGCCACCTCAGCCGCCAGCTACAGATACCACTGGCCAACGACCTGCTGTGCAAGGTCAGGCCGACCGCTCAGCAGATGGGGCTGAGCCGGGTCGAGCGGCAGCGTAATCTGCGCGGCAGCTTCGCACTGTCCCGGCAACAGGCGCTGCCACAGCATGTCGCGCTGATCGACGATGTGATGACCACCGGCACCACCATGGAGGAAATCGCCCGGCTATTGAAATATCATGGGGTTAGTCGGGTCGAAGGCTGGGTAATCGCACGTACTCCCGACCACCCCTCCTAGCGTTCAGACCCACACAAGCAAGCTGATGGAGTAGCGACCGGCACGTCCCTCGCAGATCCACGTCGTGAAGTAGTGAGGACCAAGCATGTTACTGAGCCGACTCGGTGAGCTGGCAGGCGGACTCGGACTTTTCCTGCTCGGCATGCACCTGATGACCAACGGCCTGCGCAGCGCCGCCGGCCCAACCCTGAAACGGATACTGAACGCCGCTACCGAGTCGCGCCTGCGCGGCCTGGCCTCCGGCACGCTGATTACCGCTCTGGTACAGTCCTCTACGGCGGTCACCGTGGCCACCATCGGCTTCGTCAACGCCGGGCTGCTGAGCCTGGGCCAGTCGATCGCAGTCATCTACGGCTGCAACGTCGGTACCACGGTGACCGGCTGGCTGGTGGCTCTGATCGGGTTCAAGGTTAAGATCGCCGCGCTGGCCCTGCCGATGATCGCCGTCGGCATGGTCGTCCGGCTGGTCGGGGGTGAAAAACGCACCGGCCATGTGGGCTTCGCACTGGCTGGCTTCGGGCTGTTCTTCCTCGGGCTGGGTTACTTAAAGGACGGTTTTGCCGGGCTGGACCATAACCTGCCACTGACCGCATTGGGCGATAGTCTGCCAGCGCTGGCTCTGTTTGTGCTGGCCGGTTTCGTGTTGACCTTTCTGCTGCAATCCTCCGCCGCCGCATTGGCCATAACCCTGTCGCTGGCCGCCTCGGGCAGCATTACCCTGCTTGCCGCCGGCGCCTTGGTGATCGGCGCCAACCTGGGCACCACCTCTACCGCTGTGATGGCGGCGCTGACCGCAACCGCCAATGCAAAACGGATTGCCGCCGCCCACGTGCTATTCAACCTGGCAACCGGAACCGTCGGTCTACTGGTCTTGATGCTGGCCAGCCTCTGGTGGCAGCAACGCCCCTCTGGCCAAGACCATCTGGCTATGCTGGCGCTGTTCCATACCCTGTTCAATCTGGCCGGGGTATTGTTGATGTGGCCGCTGACCGATCGGCTGGAAAGGTTTCTGAAAAAGCGCTTTAAGAGACGCACCTCTCGCCAGGGCGTGGCGCAGTTTCTCGATAAGACCACCCTGTCAACGCCCTCATTGGCGGTGGAAGCGATGCGGATGGAGCTGATCCGGTTGAGCAGCAGCTCACTGGAACAGGCCCGCGCGGCGATCAGCGCCGAGCAACCGGATCCCGCAGTGCAGGCACAGCAGGCAGGACAGGTATTCGAATTGAGCCACGAGATCGCCCGCTTCAACCGCAAGATCGCCGAACAGCAGATCAGCGAGGAGATCAGCGAAATCCTGCCGGCGGCCCTTCGGGTAGCCCGCTATTTCGCCGAAGTTGCCCGGCTGGCGCAAAACCTTGAGGAACCGCACCAGATCATCGCCGAACTGAGCGACGAAAGCCTGCGCCGCCAGTTGTTCGACTTTGAGGCAGAGGTAACCCGGCTGCTCGAACTGTGCGAGATTTCGGAACGAGTCGACCGCTCCAGCTCGGAGATCCATCAGGCGATAGAATCCTTGGAACGGCACTATCAACGCATTAAGGAGGCAATTCTGGACGCAGCCATCGCCCACCGAATTAAAGCCAAGCAGCATGCCGTGCTGCTGGATACCCTTAGTCATATCCACCGGTTGGCCCAACAGGCGGAAAAGGGCGCCCGTCACTGGCCGCTGCTAACGCCGATGCAGCATCGTGAACCGCTCCAGCGGCCCGCCAAGAAAGTCGAAAATTGAGCAGTCCATTAATGCTGGATAACCCGCTGTTCTACCTGACCGCCATTCCGGCGGTACTGATCACCGGCCTGTCGAAAGGCGGTTTCGGCGGCGGTCTGGGGCTGATCGCGGTGCCATTGATCTCTATGGCGATCGCCCCGGTACAGGCAGCGGCGATCATGCTGCCAATCCTCTGCCTGATGGATCTGGTGGCACTGCGCCGCTTCCGTGGCAAAGCCGATTGGGCCAACCTGAAAATCCTGTTGCCGGCGGCATTGTTCGGCATCGGCTTGGGCACGCTGGGCTTTCGTTACCTGTCCGACAGCCAGATCAAGCTGATGATCGGCCTGATGGCGCTGGGATTCGTCGCCAACTACCTGCTGCGACGCGGCCCGCTGGCGCCGCAAACGGTCAGCGTCTGGCGCGGCGGTGTCTGGGGCACCCTGGCCGGTTTCACCAGCTTTGGCGTGCATGCCGGCGGTGCGCCGTTGAACATCTACCTGCTGCCGCAACGGCTGGACAAGAGCCTGTTCGTCGCCACCACCATCGTGTTCTTCGCGTCGGTCAATTTCATCAAGTTGGTGCCCTATTTCTTGCTCGGCCAGTTCAATAGCGAGACGCTTTGGAGTGCCGCAGTGCTGGCACCGTTGGCTCCGGTGGGGGTCTATGCCGGCAGTCTGCTGCATCACCGTATCCCGGAGAACTGGTTCTACCGCTGCTGTTACGGACTGCTGACGCTGACCGGGTTGAAGCTGGTTTATGACGGGGTGATGGGTTAGGGCCACCAGGGGACGCCTGATATAATGGCGCCAGTGCAATTCAAGAGGCGACCCCATGACCCAGCCCAGCGACAACCCGGCCGACCGCGCCTGCCAATTGACCCGAGACTTTATCGGCCAGGCGCTGAAAGTCCGGCAAGAAAATCCGGAATACGCCCAGACTCCGGCACAGACCGCATTGATCCTCGGCCTCGAGCTGGGCCGACTGGCCGCCGGCCTGGATGATGCTGGCCGCGCGGCGATGCTGGCCGGCCTGCAGAAAGGACTGGTCAGCCTGAAACTTAGCGATGACGAACGCCAGGCGGTACTGGCCGCCGTGCAGCCGCAGATCCAGCCGGGTAGCCAGGCCTGATGAGCGAGACGATCCAGTTCCAGCCGATCGGCCATGTCCGTTGTGGTTTCAAGCAGAAGTTCGGCATTCCACGCCAGCCCGGCCTGGTCAACTCGATGCAGGCGATTATCGAGCTGGCACCGGACTATGCCAGCCGCGAAGCGGTGCGCGGCCTGGAACAGTGCAGCCATATCTGGTTGCTGTTCCTGTTCAGCGAATGCGTCGGCAAAGGCTGGGCACCGCTGGTGCGACCGCCCCGGCTGGGCGGCAATCAGCGCCTCGGCGTGTTCGCCAGCCGCTCGCCGTTCCGACCCAACCCGGTCGGCCTGTCGCCGGTGAGGCTGGACCGGGTCGAATGCCGTGGCGAACAGGTGCTGCTGCATGTCACCGGCGCCGACCTGCTGGACGGCACGCCGATCATCGATATCAAGCCTTACCTACCCTATTCCGACCGGATCGACGAGGCCGAGTTCGGCCTGGCTCAGTCGATCGAACAGCTGGAGCTGCCGGTGGAGTTTTCCGAACAGGCGGCGGAAAGTTGCCAACGCTACGGTCGGGACCTGGATCAACCGCTGGCCCGCCAGATCAGCGAGATTCTCCGTTGCGACCCACGTCCGGCCTACAAGAAGGGCGATAGCGAGCGGGTCTACGGTCTGCAGTTGCACCACCTGAATATCCGCTGGCAGATCACCGACCAGGTGATCCATGTGCTGGAGATCGAACCGGTTTGAGCGGCCGGTTAGCTAACGGCTTTCAAGAATTCAAGATCAGGAGTTTCATCATGGCCCGTTCCGTCGCCTCACCACTGTTGGTCCTGTTGCTGGCGCTGTCGCCCCTGCAGGCTGTACAAGCCGAATCGGCCACGCCGCTCGAGCAGCTGCAGCAGCTGATGCGGGATTCTGAACTGGCGCCCTATGTCCGTAACTACCAGCAGTGTCTGGCCGACCAGTTGGCGCTGAAAGAGGACATGGCCAACCGGTTGCAGCGGATGATGGCCGCCACCGACGCCTGCCAGCCGATCGTCGATGAGCTGATCGACGCCTTCGGTGACGCCAGCGAGCAGGAGAAACAGCAGATCATGCAGCTGTATCGGGAGCTGCTCGGCAAGAGCCTTTGAGCCGGGGCCGGCTTTGGTCGGATTGCGGCTAAAGCCCTCTCCAGCCCTCTGCTACATGAAGCACAAGAAGCGGCCGGTTCAGGCCGCATGACATCTGGAGGTAAACCAATCAAACCTCGCCGCGATAGCGCCGCGCCAGCCAGTAATCGATGCTGAAGTAACGACCGGCACCGGTAAAGAACAGGCTCAGCAGCATAATGAAATAGGTCGCTGCGAATTCGATACCGTTGTTCAGGATCACCACCGAGCCCCGGCCGGTCAGCCAGTCGTAATGGCCGTGCTCGCGCAGAATGTCCTTGGCGCGCGCCAGCCGCTCAGCGGATTCCATCACCCGCTCATTGGCCAGCCAACTACTGGTATCGGCGATCGCCAGCCAGCCATTCTCCAGATGTACCGTCACCGCCGCCACCACCATGGTGACCATCAACGGAATACTGATCCAGCGCACCGCCAGCCCCACCAGCAGCAGGATGCCGCCGAAGAACTCGGTGCCGGCCGCCAGCGCCGCCATCAGTTCCGGCATCGGCAGGCCCAGTCCCCAGTCGGGGTTACCAAACCAGGCGGCGGTATCTTCGAAATGCATCAACTTGTTGTAGCCCGCCTGCATCAGTACCGGCGCCAGGTAGAGCCGTAGTAGCAGCGGTGCCAGCCCGTCCAACCGGCGGCTGTGGTTCAACAGATCATGTACTTTGTTGTAGCGTTCAATCAGGCTTGCCATCGTCTATTCCTTTCCATCAGTTCCGTGCGGTGCCCAGCAGTACGCCGACAGCCCGCAGCTGCTTCAGCGTCTGGAGACCACCGTCGATAACAATCTCGGGCTGCGGGTGATTCAGCTCGCCGGCGATCTGCTGCATCGCCGCCCGCCCGCTCAACTGCGGCGATTCGGCCAGCAGGTAAAGCAATCGAGCGGTGACCGCGTTGATCGCCATGAACTTCACATCGAAGTCGTCATTACGATACGCCAGCAGGTAGGTCGGCTGCTCCCCCGGCTGATCCGGTTGGAACTGCTCTCCGATTCGATGCACCGGGTACTGGTAAGCCAGCGACCAGGCCAGCGGCGACTGTACCGGATGCCCCGCCAGCAGGTCACCGTCCGGCTCGATCTGCGTCCAGTCGGGTGCCTGCTCGGCCGTTTCCAGCGCCAGTTCAACCCACTCGTAATGGGCCAGTTCTGCAAGAAACGGCGGATCCTGCGGCTGCGGCTCACGCTCCTGGACCAGGTAGGCGATAAACTCCTGACCGATCTCCAGAAAATAGGGGCTCTGGCAGCGGTGGGTGGCGAAGAAGTCGCGTACCAGGCTGTGCCAGTACTCATCGCTGGACAACCGGTGCAGCACCGGAAAATTGCCCTGCAGAAAACCTTCGATGTTGTTGTAGAACAGCTCGCGGTAGATCTTCATGCGCCGCTCTTCGACATCGGCCGGACGGGGATTTTTCGCCGGCTGACGGATATGGGCGGCAAATTGGTACTGGGCCTGCTGGAAGGCAGGCGCATTCGGGCCATCGCCGGCCCGCTTACGCTCAGGCGACGGTACGGTCATGGTCAGCCCTCCACTGCTGCTGGTAATGGCGGATCTGGTCCACTTCGCTCAGCAGTTCCGCCATCGGCGGGATATTGAAATCGCGTTCCAACAGGGTCGGTACCGGTCCGAAGCGCCGATACGCCTGCTGCAACAACTGCCAGACCGGATCGACCACATCGGCGCCATGGGTATCGACGATAAGATCATCCGCTTCGTTATAGTGGCCGGCCACATGCAGGTACTGGATCCGCTCGGCCGGCATCCGGGCCAGGAATTCGCTTGGGTCATAGCGGTGGTTAACGCTGTTGACGTAGATGTTGTTGATGTCCAGCAGCAGTTCACAGTCCGCCTCATCCAGCACCGCCAGGATAAACTCCAGCTCGCTCATTTCACTGGAAGGTGCGGCATAGAAGGAGACGTTTTCGATGGCGATCTTCTGCTCCAGCAATTCCTGCACCTGGCGGATTCGCGCCGCCACGTAGTGCACCGCCTCCTCGGTAAAGGGGATCGGCATCAGGTCATACAGGTGACCGTCATCGCTGCAGTAACTGAGGTGTTCGGAGTAGGCACGAATCTGATGCTCGGCGATGAACCGTTTCAGCTGTTTCAGGAAATCCATATCCAGCGGCGTCGGTCCGCCCAAAGACAGCGACAATCCATGGCAGATAAAGGGGTAGCGCTCGCTGTATTCACGGAACCGCTTGCCGAAACGTCCGCCCAGGCCGATCCAGTTCTCCGGCGCGACTTCCAGGAAATCGACCCGGCCCGGTTCCAGGTCAGCCAGCGAATCCTGCATACAGCGCCGATAGCCCAGTCCGGCTCCCTGCACCGGATACTCTGTCTTCATCACTCACCTCCAGTTCATGCGGAAAATCCCTGTCCAGATAAAAAAGGCCCCTCAACGCTGGGGCCTTTCCTTGCCGGGATCAACTATTTTTAGCTGACTTCGACGTTAAGGGTATCGGCTCAGCCTTCGCCACCGCATTTGCCTTCACCGCACTTACCCTCGGTAGAGGCTTTTTTATCACCGCCGCATTTACCTTCGCCACACTTACCCTCGGCAGAGGCTTTTTTGTCACCACCGCACTTGCCTTCACCGCATTTGCCTTCGGCAGAGGCTTTATCGCCGCCGCATTTACCTTCGCCACACTTGCCTTCGGCAGAGGCTTTATCACCGCCGCACTTGCCTTCGCCACACTTGCCTTCACCGGCAGCGCGGGTCTTCTCACCACCACACTTGCCTTCGCCGCATTTACCTTCGGTTTTCTCGGCCAGTTGAGCGTAGCCACCATTCAATTCGGTAGTGGCAAAAGGATTCTCGGCAGCATTCGCCATGGACACAGATGCCATCCCGGCGATAAACGCAGCACCTACAGTTGCAACCAGCGGTTTCATAGAAGTTGTCTTAGCCATTAGTCTCACCTTTTAAAGTATGTTCTCGGGTTAGTCGGTTATCGATTCTTGTTGCTTTTTTCTGAGCCTGTCAGGCTGCTCATGCCTCGGTTCTCAGCAATTTGAGTACCATGATGTGTCATTGGTCGTGGCCGGCGGCAGTTTCTTACACAAGATTTGGAAAAATTTTCCTACCAGCCACTTCGGCTGGCTGAAAAGCCAGGCAATATATCAGGGGAAAGCAGATCCCTATAGCTGCATTTCGTGGCCGGCGCAGCCTCGCTAAAGTCGATCTTTCCAGTTACCCCAAAGCCTGCCGCTAACAAGACCCGCAACGCTCTCCAACCGCGGTTTGCTGCGGCCCGGCAGACGGCGACGACTGCCCTCTGGCTTAGCCCGACCGGATTCGGTCTAATAGAGAGCGTTCTATAAAGACAAACCCGAGGACCATCGAACGCCATGAGTATCACCGCCGAACAGATCGCCTTCGACCAGCAACATATCTGGCACCCCTACTCCTCGATGATCAATCCGCCGCCGGCCTACCCGGTCGAATCCGCCGAAGGGGTACGCATCCGGCTGGCCGACGGGCGCGAACTGATCGACGGGATGGGCTCCTGGTGGTCGGTGATCCACGGCTACGGCCATCCGGTGCTGAACGCCGCCGCCCACCAGCAGATCGACAAGATGTCCCACGTGATGTTCGGCGGCCTGACCCACCAGCCGGCGATCGAGCTGGCCCGCGCGCTGGTCGAGATGACGCCGGAGAAGCTAGACAAGGTGTTCCTGGCCGACTCCGGTTCGGTGGCCGTCGAGGTGGCGATCAAGATGGCGATCCAGTACTGGCACGCCCGAGGCCTGGCGGAGAAGCACAAGCTGATCACCATCCGCAACGGTTACCACGGCGACACCTTCGGCGCCATGGCGGTGTGCGACCCGGTCAACGGCATGCATGAGATCTTCACCGGCGTCTTGCCGCAGCAGTTGTTCGCCCCGGCGCCGCAGATCGGCTTCGATCAGCCCTGGGACGAGGCCGATATCGAACCGCTGGCCCAGCTGCTGGCCGACAACCACCAGCAGATCGCCGCGCTGATCCTGGAACCGATCGTGCAAGGCGCCGGCGGTATGCGCTTCTATTCGCCCAGTTACCTGAAGCGGGCCCGCGAACTCTGCGATAATCACCAGGTGCTGCTGATCGCCGACGAGATTGCCACCGGCTTCGGCCGCACCGGCGAGCTGTTCGCCTGCCAGCATGCCGGTATCACGCCGGATATCCTCTGTGTCGGCAAGGCACTGACCGGCGGCTACATGACCCTGGCCGCCACCCTGACCAACAGCCATATCGGCGAGACCATCTCGGCCGGCGGCGCCGGCTGTTTCATGCACGGCCCCACCTTCATGGGCAACCCATTGGCCTGCGCGGTGGCCGGCGCCAGCCTGAAACTGCTGCGTGACAGCGACTGGCAGGGCCGTGTGCGGTGTATCGAACAGGGGCTGAAACAGGGGCTGGCGGCTGCCGCCGAGCTGGACAGCGTGGCCGAGGTACGCTGCCTGGGCGCGATCGGCGTGGTCGAGATGAAGGCACCGGTCGACACCGTCGAGATCCAGAAGCTGTTTATCGAGCGCGGCCTGTGGATCCGCCCGTTCGGCAAGCTGGTCTACGTGATGCCGCCCTACGTGATCAGCGATGCCGACCTGCAACTGCTGACCGATGGCATGGTCAGCGCCTTGCAGGCTTACCGGGGCTGATATTTCACGATCAGGCCTATCGCCGGGCCTGTAGACGGCGGTACACCCTAAGCCGATTAGGGTTCATCCCAGGCGCTTAGCCTCTTACACTAGCGCTATCAAATAGTGGAACGCGCCGCCTAGAACATCCGGCGGCGCCAGGAATGTGAGGAGTAGCATGCCAAGAATCAAACTGGAGATGCCGGAGCACTATACCTTCAGCACCGAGATCCCGGTCCGGATCAGCGATATCAACTACGGCGGCCATCTCGGCAACGACGCGGTGTTGTCGATGGTGCACGAGGCCCGGGTCCGTTTCCTGAACCAGTACCACTACAGCGAGCTGGACGTGGAGGGGTTCGGCATCATCATGACCGATACCGCGATCATCTACAAAGCCGAAGGCTTTCATGGCGACCAGATTCAGATAGATGTCGCAGTCGGTGATTTCAACAAGTACGGCTGCGATTTCTACTACCTGATCTCCAACAAGCAGACCGCGGTGGAGGTGGCCCACGCCAAGACCGGCATCGTGTTCTTCGATTACAACGAGCGCAAGGTGGTCACCGTGCCCGAAGCCTTCAAGGCCCGGATGCAGAAAGACGCCTGACCTTGCCCGCCGGGCGGCCAAGAATAGCGGGCCCTGAATTCAGATAATAAGTGCAACACTCATGGTTGAAAGGCGGGAGGTGGCCAACTGCTGACAGTGATACGCTTCAGCTCGCCAAAGTAGAAGAAGTACCACCATGAGTTATCAGCAGTTG